>JAUCGA010000077.1 GCA_030377865.1 Anaerolineales bacterium HSG25
TCTATTAACCTATTGTATAATGTAGGCTAACATTCTTCTATCCATCAAAAAAACTATTTTGGTAAAATTTTAACTTATGTCTAACCATATTCAGGTCTATACAGGCCTAACAAAATCTAATGTCAAATGGACTATATATAATGGCGATGCTATAAAAACACTGAAAAAACTCTCAGATAATACTTATAACTGTGTTGTTACTTCTCCACCGTATTATTGGTTACGAGATTATGGTGTTGGTGGTCAAATTGGTCAAGAAGAGACAGTTGAGGGTTATGTAAACTCTATCTGTAAAGTAATGAAAGAGGTTTATCGGGTTTTAAGACTTGATGGAGTTTTATTTTTGAATCTTGGAGATACATATTATTCAGGTAAAGGTAGGTCGCATGGAGTAGATAAGAAAAGTAGTAAAAGACGTTTTGGCCTAAGAGCCGTTGACAAAAGCGGTGGACTTGATATTGGTATTAAACCAAAATCGTTAATAGGTATTCCATGGCGAGTAGCTCTGGAAATGACTAAACATAATTGGGTGTTACGAAGTCCTATTATTTGGTATCGTAAACATTCTTTACCAGAGGCTGTGAAAGATAGACCCAAAAGAAGCTATGAGCATATATTTATGTTTGTAAAAAGCCGTAAATACTATTTTAATCGTAGTGTTTTAGATGTCCAAGAACAGGAAGATTTATGGACGATTATCGCTCGCCCCAAAGCAACCCACTTGGGAACGGCTCCTTATCCCGATGAACTTGTACAAAGATGCCTTGATGTTGGATGTCCACCAGATGGCTTAGTTTTAGATCCATTCTCTGGGGGAGGTACTACATTACGAGTGTCAGTACAATCTGGTCGTTCTGCTACAGGTATCGATCTTAATTATGAGTTTTGCAGGTTTACAGAGTGTGAATTAGGTAAATTATAAGGTAATCATATGTTTTTTGGTCAGCATATAATCGAAAGTTCTGTATTGAAATTGGCAAAGATGCATCCGTTTTTTGGAATTAGCTTTTTGGTTTTTAAACAAGCAAATTTACCAGTCGGAACAATGCAGGAATTAAAAATTAACCACTTGGAGGAAAAATTTTTACAAGAATATTATCTTCCAGATGATCGTTCCGACTGGTTTTTTCGGTTATTTAGGGTATCAATAAAGAAAAAGTATTGGCTTCGTCCTGACTATGCTTGGAAAGGCTCACAAAGAGTAAGAACTGGAGTTATTCAGGCATTTTTGCATGAAAAAGGTAGCAATAAATGGGGATGGAAAGAAAACTATGTTCCGGTATTGAAAAAAAAGTTAAGTCGATATTTACCTTTACCAACCTTTGAACTAGCTGTTTGGCTTTACCGTAATCAGGATTGGCCTCAAGGCACTACTCCTCAAGATGTCCTCGATAACTTCTTTAACCAATTTAACATTACTGAGATAGAGAAACAAGAACTTTTTGATTCTACTATACCCCAGGATATACAGAACTGGTTGTCTGAAAAACCTTTCTCATGGGTACAGCTAACTGAAAAATTAAATATTCCAGGTCCAGAGGGAATCTATGATGAGGGAGGAACCTTATCAGTATTAAATATAAAGGGTGTTGGACCAACTCGAAATTTGCTACTAAATCTGGCTGAAAGAGTCAATCTTTTTACAGGTGATAATGGGTTGGGTAAGAGCTTTTTATTAGAATGTGCTTATTGGGCCTTGAGTGGTGTATGGCCTGGGTTTCAAGCCTACCCAAGAGATGATGCTGAACGGAACGAGCCAAAAATTAGCTTTCAAATTCTTGGCTCTTCGGGAAGAACTAACAAAGGTGAGTCTACTTATGATTGGGACCTACAACAGTGGTCATCTCAAGATGAGCGACCAACTGTACCGGGATTACTCATATATGCAAGAGTCGATGGAGCGTTTGCCGTTTGGGATCCAGCCAGAGATTATTGGGCAAACAATAAAACTGCATACAACGCGAAACCTATGATTTTCTCTAGGGAAGAAGTGTGGGAGGGTATGCAAGATAAAGTTGGCGGCAAAACAACCTACATCTCCAACGGCTTAATCACCGACTGGATTTTTTGGCAAAACAGCCCCGAAAAAGAGACCTTTGAGACGCTCAAGCGAGTCCTCAAACGGCTTTCCCCGCCCGGTTTAGAGCATGGCGATTTGGGTCACTTAGAGCCGGGCAAACCGACTCGCGTCCCCGGTGATAGTCGCTGGATGCCGACGATCAAACATTCTTACGGCGATGTTCCCTTGGCTTATGCCTCGGCAGGCGTGCGCCGGATTGTGGCTTTGGCCTATCTCATCGTGTGGGCGTGGACGGAGCATCAAGAGCAGTCAAGACAAATTCGCAAAGCACCACAAAAGCGCATGGTGATTTTGGTCGATGAGATTGAGGCCCATCTGCACCCCAAATGGCAACGTCGTATTGTGCCGACATTGTTGGCAGTCTCCAAAGATTTGGCTCCTGAACTGACTGTTCAACTGCTGGTCGCCACTCATTCGCCCTTGGTTATGGCCTCCATCGAACCACTATTCGATCATCAGAAAGATAAGGTGTTTCATTTAGATTTGGTCAAACATGATCTTTTTGGAAGCAGAGTTGAGTTACATGAAATCGAATTTTCAATCCGCGGTACCGCCGATTCTTGGCTGAGGTCTGACCTATTTGAACTTAGTCAGCCTCGTTCCGAAGAGGCGGAGAAAGCCATTGAAGATGCCAAGAAACTTCAAGCTCGTGATGATGTGACCACTGAAGAGGTGCGGGAGGTGTCTGAACGTCTCATGAAATATCTACCTACACATGGCGATCGGTTTTGGCCGCGCTGGACCTATTTTGCCGAACAACATGGAGTCGAGCTATGATTCCGGTGCAACCTCAGCCAGAACCCGAAAAGTTTAACGAACGAGTCAGAACGCCCGGAAATAGCTTTTTGGCCGAAATTCCGGCTCCATCATCCCCGCAATGGAAAGGGAAAGAGTATTGGCGACGAGTACTGCCTGACATGAAACGAGCCTATCATGGTATTTGTGCCTACTCCGTCCATTGGATACCGCACAGCACCGGCAACCATTCAGTAGACCACTTTGTCCCCAAAGTACAAGCACCTCAATTGGCTTATGAGTGGTCTAACTTCCGATACGCCGCGGCTCGGTTCAACAGCCGCAAGGGTACCCGCTCGATTTTGGATCCATTTACTTTAGCCCCAAACTGGTTTATTATTGACTTTACCTCACTGTATATCAAGCCAAATCCCGACCTGTTACCTGAACAAAAACAGGCTGTCACCGATACAATTGCTTGCTTAAAACTCAACGAGGATGATGATCTGGTCGCGGAGCGAGAGGCTTGGGTTTATGATTATCGTATTGGTGGGATACCTTTCTCTCATATAAGAAAACGAGCGCCGTTTATCGCCTACGAGTTAGAGCGCCAACGGTTGTTGCGTGAGAGATAACGGGTATCTGGCCGAACAATCATTTGTGGCTGAGATTGAGCAGATACGGGTTTGGTTCTCTGGTAGATTCCGTGCAACTCAAACTACGCCTTAAATTAGATACTTTGATGGGTAATCTTCCCGCAAGTTTTAAACTTGCGGGAAGATGATGACACAATCATGACATTTGCACAGAAAACCCCAAAGAGCCACGGGTTTATGTGACGGCTCATTCACTCGATTTGGTGAGGTCGATACTTGTCCGAAAAATTACCATTTAATAAATCAAAATTAACAGGATTTTTTTGCTTGCAATTCTGTTAATCCTGTCAGATATTTTTTTGTATTTAGTTGAGACTAAAAAACGTTGTCGGATAACAAGATTTTGGCCGCTAGTCATCGGATGACTAAATGGAGCAGAATCTATCTGGACAGCTATAAATTAGGTTTTGTATTGTATGAACAAACCCCATGTTTTAATTGTAGATGATGAGGCCAATATTCGCCTTGTTTTGGAGCGTACCCTGAGCCATGAGGGGTATCGGCTTGATACAGCGGCCAATGGGGCCGAAGCCTTGCAGAAAATTGCCAAAACCGATTATGATTTGATGGTGCTAGATTTGCACATGGAGCCGATTGATGGACTACAGGTTCTCAAAGATAGCCGCGTACAAAACAGCGACATGATCATCATCATCTTGACCGCTTACAGTTCGGTAGATAGCGCGATTACCGCGTTGCGCGGTGAGGCGTTTGATTATCTGCTCAAACCCGTTGAGCCGCAGGCCCTACGTCAGCGGGTGGCTGAGGGACTGGTAAAGTTGGCTTATCAGCGACAGCAACACCAACTGATGGGCCAGATTGATACTCTGCGAGATACGCTGAATCAACTGGACACCTGTCCGATACCCCATCAAGCCGCTCGCTCAATTCGATCAACCTGCTTATCAAACCGTTCATCTTGACTCGGCGTTTCGGTGTAGAGCGTTTTGCCATTCTCAACCACCCAGCCGACAAAACCTTGCCCCTTCGCTCGGCGTTTCGATTCGTATGGCGCGAAAGAAGAACTCAACGAGGAGGCTAAATCCAACCATTCCCCATCTTCTGAGGGAAGCCAAATGCCACCCCCTGCCCCGTTTACCATGTCGATGGTCTGTTCAAGCAGTTGCCCCAACACGCGATTCCGGTCTAACGTCTCGTTGATAATCTGGCTGAGAAGAAGAATAAACGCGGTTTGGGTGGCATACGTATGGGTCTCTTGCTGGAGGATATAGGCTTCCAATAAATTGCTGGCATCTTGTCCTAACATAACCAGCCACCGTTTATTACTCCGTGACAAGCGCGGCTTTTCCAGATAGACCAAACTAAGCAGGCCGATCAACTGGTTGCGCCTATACAATGGTATGGAAAGATGATAAATCTCTTTGTTTTTGGAAACTTGTTGGCGAGAAAGCAACATGGGCTGTGCTTGATGAGATTCCCATTGAGTCACACAATCCTGCACCAGCATTTCGTGTTTTTTCATTAAAGGGGAATTATTTGGACAATGTTTAGCAACCAAACGAATCGGTGGCCCAATCAACGATAACCAAATCGAATAGGCTCCAAATACCATCGCTAAATGTCTCAAACTCATGCTCAGAGACTCCGAAATTGTCCCCAAACTGAGTTGATTTATAACGTCGGTCAGGGTGTGGATTCCGCAAAATATAGTATGTAGATAGGGATGTAAGCGGGCTTGAATTTCGGCAGGCAGGAGCGGATAGAGCAGATAATCATCAACCCCCGCCTCTAACACCGCTTGGCGATGCTTAGGGTGGGCAATAATTGCCATCAGGGGCAGATGGGCAATAGTTTTATCCGAACAAATTTGTTCGCACAAAGTGCGGGGAACAGCGTTTTGGGTCGCATCTAACACCAACAGAGACCAAGAGTCTGAACTATCAAGTAGCATAGCTCTGGCTTCTTTGTATGTAGCCATACAAACTATCTGATTAGACTCAGACAGCGCGGCCATAAATGTTTTTACCAACTGTTTGTTAGAGCTAATTAGTATAATCACGGCAATGCCTCAGTGTATATGGCAGTTCCAATTTTTAAATTCTCCCAACGTCCCCTGAGCTTGCCGAAGGGGTGTTGGCTTCGACAGGTTCAGCCAACGATTTTTGGGAGATTTATTTTTCTGGAACGGCCTATAATACATCTGATTGTAGGTTAAATTAGATAATTCGTCAAAATTATGTTAAATTGTAATGGTCAGAAACCCATCTACCCCTTCTCTATCACCCACAGATTGACTAGCCCGCGCCATCGTTCATGATGGGTGACTTTTAGGCCAGCCGTCTCAAAATGAGCTTGCCATGTGGCGGGGCTAAAAAAACTGTAAGCACCCGGTCCAAAGGCGATGGCGTTAGGGATGTCGCGGCCATGCTCGGCAATCAATAAGCGTCCTTTTGGTTTGAGCATGCGGGCAAACTCCTTGAATATTGCGTCGCGGTCAGCCTGATTTTGTAGTTCATGCAAGCTAAAACTACAGGTGATGGTATCGACCCAGTTGTGGGGCAAGGGGAAACGATTCGGGGTGGCCGACCGACGAAATATCCGACGTTCGGCTTTGAGAGCCGGTTCCATACTTCTGGCTCGTTTGAGGGCATTATCGGGCATCTTCGCTTCATCATAAATGTCGATGAGAAAATAATGCCCCCCCTGAAAACGAGGTAAAATACCGCGGCTACCGCGCAACTTGCCACAAGTCACATCAACCACCACGTTGGCCTTTTCTAACTCACCCAGTTCAGCCAAACGATCATACTCATGCTGGTCGCCCCAGTCATACACCACAAAGGAGGCCAGCAAAATCAGCATGGCCCACACCAAACCACCAATGCCACTCAGCAAAAACAACTCCCGCCACGGAGTCGGCACCACAAACGAGGCTCCGATAACAACGGTACTAAACAGGACAATTCCGGCAAAAATCGGCCAGTTGTAAATAAACGTCGCCATCATGCCCGAATATTGGCGACTGGTGAGTAAAGTTGGTAATAATTTCGATTCGGTTTTTACAGTCATTGGTATACTCCTTGTTATACACTATATTCAAAACGTTCAAAAAACTCTGAAACTTCCAAACAAAAAAAAGGGTTACATGCTGATTCGTTTTTTCAATTTTAAGGTTTGTCCCAACAGTTTTAAGATACTGTTGGGTGTTTGGCTCTCTAACTCTTCATAAACTTCAATACCGGTCTCAAAGAACTCTAGCAGTTCTTTGATCTGTTTTCGCTCATACTCTGCTTCGCTATCTGGCAAACACTCTAAATTTTCTACACTTTGACGTAGTATATCGACAGTTGGGTCAAGTTCTCGTTTTTTCCGCTCACGAGCAATCGTTCGGAACAAGACCCAAACATCTTTTTCTGCGGTGTAATACTCACGCCGTTCTCCTTTTTTGTGAATTCTACTGACAATTCCCCAAGAAATTAACTCGCGTAAGCCCATGCTAACATTGCCGCGGCTGGTTTTTAGCTCCTGCATAATCTCGATTGCTGATAGAGCATCTTCAGAAATTAGTAAAAGGGCATGAATTTGAGCCATTGTGCGATTTATCCCCCACAGTGACCCCATTTCTCCCCAATGTAAAATAAATTTTTCTTTAACTTCTTCGATGTTGTTGGTCATATCGTTTACCAAAAACGTTTTTCCGTACTAAACTGAGATTACTTTGAAACCGTAACTCCTGACATAACTGATATGTCATGCCCGAATGTGGTTATCGGGCATCCACTGATGGGTTCCTGCTAAAAACATGCGGGAATGACATAGCAAAAATTTTGTTTTCATTCGGTTTTCAGTATAAACAGGTATTGTTCTAATCGTTCAGAAATTACTGAACGATTTTACCATGAGACATGTTGACTGTCAAAGCGAGGAAAATCCATTATAGTTTTTCTGGTGATGATCTGCAACCGCTAAAACCATTCCTTATCTTTTTCTCAAAGCCAAAATGCACCTGCCTGCCATTCGCTTTGACTCCCATCCCCCTTCATGTTAGACTCAATCGTTCAAAAATTAGTATAAAAGTTTGTCGATTCATCAGACTACAGATTTTTTGGATACATATTTATACAGATTGATACAGATAATACCCAAAAATCCGTGTTTATCCATTTATCCGTGTCCTATAGATGTTCAGATAAATATTTTCAGCCATCACCTTCCCGCAAGTTCTAAACTTGCGGGAAGGTTGGCCTTGAATTGAAAACCATCTGAAAGACTGCAATTGTTTTTGTCGAGAAACGATAAACTTCTGTCAGCACTACAAAATCTAGCCAATCAGAAGAGAGAAAACCATGCCAAAAGTTGCTTTTCAGGGAGTTCAAGGCGCGTATTCTGAGAGCGCCATCTATAAGTTTTTTGGGGCGGAGACTGAAACCATTTCCTGCCCATCATTTGTCGAGATGTTTGAAGTGGTTGAACGTGGTCAGGCTGACCATGCTATTTTGCCAGTTGAAAATGCCCTTGTTGGCTCTATGCCGCAGGCGTACGAACTGCTCATGGAGCGTGACCTACGGATTCAGGCTGAGGTGATTATGCGGGTGCGGCATACACTTATGGCCGCACCGGGAGTCAAACTAGCCGACCTAAAACGGGTTCGCTCGACCACCCAATCGCTGAGTCAATGCGAAAATTTTATCACTCAGCACCAACTAGAAAAACTACCCTCGTTTGACACAGCCAGTAGCGCTCGTGACTTGTCAGCCAGTAAAGAGAAGGATTTGGGCGTGGTCGCCAGCATATTGGCCGCTCAAATTTATAAGTTAGATGTTTTACAGGAGGAGATTGAAGATGCCTCTTTTAACTATACTCGTTTCTTTATTTTAGGAAATGACGATCCTCCCCGCGCCCAACGATGCAAAACCTCACTTATTTTCAGCACTCGTCATTTGCCGGGCGCGTTGTATGACTGCTTAGGTGAGTTCGCCGAGCGGAACATCAACCTGACCAAAATCGAATCACGCCCACGCCGAAACCGTCCGTGGCAATACCTGTTTTATCTTGATTTTGAGGGGCATTGGCAATCTGCTACCGCCGAGGCCGCGTTGCTAGGACTGTTACGACGGGCCAGCTTCGTTAAGATGTTAGGCTCATATCCAGCCGCAACCACCCCCAAAACCGAGGGAGGGCGATAGGGCCGATGATTATAAACATGCATCCCGAAGCTACCGCAACCGAGATTGATAATATGGTGGCCGAGGTTGAAGGAAAAGGTTGGCAAACCCATATTTCTCATGGCTCTGGCATGACCGTGATTGGTCTGCAAGGCAAAGGACAGCCACTCGACTCGTTCCATATAGGACAACTGCCCGGCGTGCGCGATACCATGTCGGTCACGGCCAAGTTTAAGCTTGGTAGTCGTGCTTTTCGACCCGAAGACACCAGTTTTCAAATTGGTGATGTGGTGGTCGGCAGTGATCAGTTCGTCGTGATGGCTGGCCCATGTAGCGTGGAGAGTCGAGAGCAAGTCATGGAGACCGCTGAGGCGGTCAAAAAGGCTGGGGCGCACATGTTACGCGGCGGAGCCTTTAAGCCTCGCACCTCGCCCTACAGTTTTCAGGGTATGGGTGAGGAGGGGCTGAAACTGTTGGCCGAGGCTCGTGAGCTAACTGGCCTGCCAATTGTAACCGAGGTGATGTCGCCAACTAAGGTGGCACTGGTCTCGATTTATGCCGATGTGCTACAGATTGGAGCCAGAAACATGCAGAACTACGACCTCCTGAACGCGGTCGGACGAGCGCATAAACCGGTTCTGCTCAAACGTGGCATGTCAGCCACCTTGGCCGATTTGTTGATGGCCGCGGAATATATCCTCAGCCACGGCAACAATCGGGTAATGTTGTGCGAACGAGGGATTCGTACCTTTGATAACAAATATGCCCGCAACACGTTTGATGTAAATGCGATCGCCATGCTCAAAGAGATTACTCACCTACCAGTCATTGCCGATCCAAGCCACGGAGTCGGCGTACGTCGCCATGTGGGAGCTATCTCCCTTGCTTCAGTGGCTGTTGGCGCAGATGGGCTGATTTTGGAAACCCATCCTAATCCCGAAGAGGCCGTTTCGGATGGAGATCAGTCGTTGACCCTGCCTCAGTTTGACCAGTTGATGGATCAAGTACGGGGCATGGTCACCGCGGTTGACCGGACGTTTCCGAAGATATAATTTTCGCCCTTCTGAAATAGGCAATTCCAAGAAAATAAATCTCCCAAATTGAGCAAAGTCTCTACCCCCCTCAGTCCCCCCTGCTAGGGGGGAAGTGGCTCCTCCCTCAGCAGGGGGAGGCTGGAAGGGTAGAGTGTCACAATGGTTTTAAATTCTGGAACTTCCATAGAGGTCAATCAGACGGAGTGCAAAAGCTTCTTGCTTTTGCATGTTTGTTTCCTGATCGTTGCGATTATGTAATCACAACGGGTATTTGGCGGGTATATCCTCCTTCAAGGATGGCTTCGCTACCATCATGTATTCACCATGTTGACTCAGTCCTTGAGAACAGGTTATCAGTCAACATAGCATTACTACCCGAAGACAGACAAATCAAAAGGTAAATATTCAGTGAACTCGCCAGAAAGAGCATCAGAAACCCGATTTCTTTAAGAAATCGGGTTTCTAGGGCTACTTTACTGAACTTTTACAAAAAAAGAGCCATGACAAATGTCATGGCTCTTTTTTTTTTGTTTTTTGCAGTGGTCAACATCATCTTGACCACTACACTTTTTTTGTTTTTTGGGTAGTGTTGTTATCTTGACTTGACTGATGACGCATCGGAATAAATCCCGATACTAAAAGCTAAAGCAGGCTGAAGCCAGCTATTTAGGCCGCTTTTAGCGGTCTTGAAGCTCTTAGCCTTGTGGTTTTAGGCAGACGGAAGAAATAAAACATCCCAATTGAGGAGTCAGCACCCGCGGTGCGGCACGACGCGTGCCTACTCCACGGGACAATTATTTTTTTCACGTGCCTTAGCCCAAGGTTATCAGTCAACAGGTCAACACTACCGTTTTTTGTAGTTCGAGATAGGGCTTATCGCTAGCGACTTAGCTCAAGGTATTTAGTGCCTGCTCAACCGTTTTTTCAGCACGGGCAACCTCTTTAATTAAACGACTGAGGGTATCCAAATTCCTTAACCATAGTGAAAACATTTCAACAAACTCAGCAGAATTAATGGTATTAAATTTGCCGAGAATATAAACATACTTGAAAATAATTTGCTTTTGGTCATTGAGGCTAAACGTACCGATTGGAGTATACAGATTTATCGTCCGTAAAAGCGGTTCAATATTCGTCAGCCCTTGTTCGTCCAAAATAAGGGGTAATTCCGTATAAAATTGTAATAGCTTGATAGCCCTATAATCAGCATCATCAAGAGGGATGAACATGATATTAGTCGCTCTGGCCTGTCCATCAGAATCTGGTTCTAAGACGATTACTAATGAATCAAGTGGCAACAAAATCGAGCGTTCGATGAGTTGATATTCTAGGTTCAAATCATTTTTAATACAGTCCGCAACAGTTTGGAGTTCAAACGGGTCTTGAATACTGGTCATGGATATACCTCAAAAAATGTAAAAGTTCAGTAATGCCGCCCTAGAAACCCGATTTCTCAAAGAAATCGGGTTTCTGACGCTCTTTCTGGCGAGTTCACTAGACTTGTTCGGGAATAAGGATTTGTGCGAAAAGGAGTGTCAAAATTCTATTTTGACTGGCAAGAATATAATTCTTGCACTCCGATAGCCCAATAAATACCCACCTTTCTTATTGCCGAACATCTCTACTAAATATTTACCTGAAATTGGCTTCTATTTGGAATTTATCCCCTGGAGTTGCGGCTTACTCACGTCATGGCGTTTCTATATCTTGCCAAATCTGCTCAACCGTATCGAGTGCGCTTTTAACACAATCAGGGATACCGATGCCTCGGAAGGAACTACCCGTTAAATACAATCCCGGCTGTTGACGAACCATCTGCTCCATGTCAGCAACTCGATTCAGATGCCCAACATCATATTGTGGCGCACCCTCTGCCCACCGGAATATCCGCTGAATAACTGGTGTAGCCGTAATTCCCATAGTAATAAACAGCTCCATCCGTGCCAAGGTGATGAGTGCTTCATCCGACAGTCCAACCAGATGCTCTTGACCATTGCCACCGACAAAGGTTCGTAACAACACATGGTCATCATCAGCGCGATGATGGAACTTGGTCGATGACCATGTACAGGCCAAAATATGCCGTTGTTCAGATTTGGGGATCACAAATCCAAAGCCATTCAAATCATGCTGACTAATAATATCTTGCCGACGATAGCCCAACGAAATTGTGGATGTTGAGGTGTAACGAATGTTGCTTAAGGCCGTGGTTAAAGCAGGCAAAGTAGATTGTACCACCGAAGACATGGTGCGAGCCGGAGCGGCTAAAACGACTCCATCTGTTTTTATGGTGCGAGTTTCATCACCAGCTAAAACAACCTCAAATCGTTTGCCTGTTGACGCAGAACTATTCGCAGAACGAATATCAACAACTTGGCTGTTAAGCTGGATTTCACCCGTTAATTGGTCTTGTAGGATAGCAACCAATTCAGACATGCCCCCCTGAAAACTAGTAAAAATAGAGAGTTTACGCGCTGTAGTAGTTTTGCCGTTTTGCTCGGCTTGAGATGTAGAACCGTTGGTTTGCTGTTGCTTTTTGCGGTACATTTTCCATTTGGCAACTTGCATGGCTTTAATCAGACTGCCATGCTTCTGTTCCAAACCAATAAACATGGGGAAAGTACTTTGGATGCTCAAACGTTCTGGGTCGGCGGTGTAAATCCCGGCCATAAGTGGCTCACCAATCATGTCAAGTGCTTCTTGACCCAACCGGCGACGCATAAAATCGGCCAAACTCTCATCCGTTTTATCCATGCGGGGCGGAATAAACAAATCTAGTCCCATTCGGGCTTTACCGAGTGGAGAAATCAATGGAGAAAGGGCAAACGGCATAAATTGAGTCGGTATTGCCAGCCGATACCCCGCGGGGAAAGGGATCAATCGTCCCGAACGGAGGACAAATACATTCCGTTGGGCATCATTCGTCGATAAGAGGCGATCTGTCACCCCTAAATCTCGACACAGTTGTAACCCCCACGGTTTTTGAGTAATGAAAGAATCGGGGCCACCTTCAATCACAAAGTTATCAACTGTTTGGGTGACAATTTTGCCCCCCAAACGATCACTTTGCTCCACTAAAGTATAGCTAATGGTGCGCCCTGTTTCGTTGGCTTTTTTTTCTAAGTAGAAGGCAGTGGCTAGTCCAGCAATGCCACCACCAATAATTGTAATATGAGTCATAGTAATGCCTATTTTACACTATGGAGTACTCTGTTGACAAACGGAAGCATAGCATTATTACTCACCCTAACTTTTTCTTTGGTTCAGTTGAAAACAGGACTACAACGGATAATTGGAAGAAACGGATTGGTTCTCGATGACACGAATTAGGAATGAGCATTAATTAACTTGTGCATGTTGGTCATGAGAGTGGTTCAATCTTAAAGATTGAACCACTCTGGAGCGCGCAACTTGTTTGATTCCGATTCCTTAACCGAATTTGAATGTAATCAATCCGTTATCGGGGGAGGTTTTTATCCGTTAAATCCCCAAATCTGTTGTAGTCTTGCTCGCCCAAAGATTCCGGGTTCTTTGGTAGATTCCGTGCAACTCAAAACTGCATCCTGAATTAGATATTTTGATGGGACAATCTTCCCGCAAGTTTTAAACTTGCGGGAAGATGATGACACAATCATGACGTTTGCACGGAAAGCCCCAAAGAGCCAGATTCCGTTAGCGTCAGCATTATTACATGCTGGTTACGTTTCAATTATACCAAAGGCATGCATGAGAGGCATGCATGAGAGGCAATTAATATCAACCTCGAAAGCGATACCAGATAACAACTTGAACGCCATAACTAATTGTAAAGACGAGTAGTCCAATCAAAAATAACCATAACAGCCGGTCAGGGGTAAGTATGGTGGATATTGTAACTGGCGGTATCGGAGTTGCTGTATCCGTCAGAAGATTATCGTTATCGGGCAATGTAGCACCTGACTCGATATCTGGGTCTGGTAAGATAACATCGGGAGCCTCACTAGTAACCACTGGTAATACCGTCGGGGTATCTAAAACGACCTCGGTCGCGGTTGACAGAGGCACAAGGGTTGCTGTTGGTGGTAAGGCCGGTGGGATATTCGTGGGGATGACGGTTGGTGTATAAGCCTCACTATCGGCAGGCGATTCTGGTTGAGTAGCCGTAACAGGTTGAATATCGGTACGTAGACGGGCATTACCCGCCTCGATCAAGATTCGGGGTGCGCCACCGATAAAACAATAATCACCATGACTACAGCTTGCACCGAGAAGTGACAAGGTATGCGTCCCTGATAAAGCGGTAATGGATTGTTGATTGCCTTGTTCATCAATCAATATCGCTTGGGGTGAGATACTGTTTAGGGTGAAGTCTGTTGTTTCACGGGTGCTGTTCCATAAAATAGTCGTTGTCTGGTTGCCTTGATTCAGTGTAACTACATAAATATTTTGCGGCTCAATTTTTTGCCATGTGGCATCTTGAATATTATGAAAATGGGTAGTAACAAGTTGTAACGCCTTAAATGCAGGTCGACGGCTGTCGTCGGCTCGTAATAGGCCATAAGGAATCGGGTCAGAAAGTTCGTTGCGGAGTTTATTGACTGCGATTCTATCAGCACCTAGAGCCAAGGCAAGCGCATGGCTTTGGATGATGTAGGCACTTTGTTCAGCCATGCTCACATTAAAAACAGGAGGGCTATTTAATGGTTCAAGCAAATCATCTGAAGGAGGTGCGTTGGTTTCGTTGATCCAAATCTCTTTCTCCTGTAGTCCATACTGAGCTAATAGATTGTGAACATCTGGCAAAAGTGTGGTCATTTTGTACGGGTCGTAATAGACATGATAGCTGACTACATCAAAAAAATAGTTTTGATTGACCGCGTCTGGGTCGGCGGCTATCACGGTCAGCAACTGTTCTAAAAATTCAGTTGAGTTTTGATTCGGTTTGGCAGTTAACCCCGCAATATGGATTTGCATGGTCGGATCAACAGCTTTGATTTTTAAGTAGGCTTCCTTTAAAAGAATGTAATAATCTTCTGGTGTACCATCCCATGTATAATTAGGTGATGTAGGGTCAGTTACGTCCGGTTGATTCCAAATAATCCAACGATTAACACGACCTTTGTACTGATTGGCAATCTTAAAAATAAAATCGCCCCATAATTCGGTAGGAGGTACGGCTGTTGAACGCCCCGATTCGGTTGCCCAAGCTGGAGTACCAATCAATATTGCGGCTACCTCTCGACCTGTTGCGAGTTCATTATCAAGCAGAGGATCGGGTAGATTGGCCGGTTTCCAATCACTCGCTCCACCTGTTTGAATGACATCCCATCGTAGCTGAATTCGACTCCATGTAGCACCGACAGCAGTTGCTTCGGCGGGGTTAACGTAGGCATCTACTAGTCCGTAACGACCAGATTCTGATGGTTCTTGAGCGAGACTACATGGAACAAAATTAAACAAGTACATCAAAAAGATAAGGGTGCTGAATTTAAGTTTTTTAGTTGACATAATTACAAAAATATCATAAAAACCTCATTACGGCAAGCTACTATTTTTGATATAGCTTGATTTAATGAAAGAAGGAGAACTGGTAGTTCGTTTTGCTCAAATGTGGCTCTTATGATATATTACCCGACTTGTTGAATAAATACTTTCTGCCCCTGACAACTGATTGGGGGCTATAAATCCATAGGAAGGGACGTTAAAAATATGCGAATGTACGAACTAGCTTTCATTGTCAAACCAAATGTTGATGATGATGGCCTCACAAACATTATTGAGAAGGTTTCAGGTTTTATTAACAGTGCAAGTGGTGAAATTACCACCACAAATGTATGGGGGCGGCGACGTTTGGCTTACCCCATTAAAAACTATCGTGAAGGAACGTATGTATTGTTTGAAGCAAATTTATTACCCTCATCGGTAAAAGATATTGAGTGGAATCTTAAACTGACGGAGGATATCATACGATATTTAATGTTCAAAAAAGATGAGTGATAACTAAAAGTCGTTAAACGTAGGGGATAATCCGTTAAATGTATAAACACAATGAATTATGCGCTACGAAGCGAATAAATATTGAGTTTAAAGAAAGGGTAGCGTAAAATGACAAGAGGATTGAACAAGGTAATGGTTATTGGTAATATTGGACGTGACCCAGAGATGCGTTATACGCCTTCTGGTAAGCCTGTGACATCGTTTAGCTTAGCGTCCAGTCGTTCTTGGACTGCTCCCGACGGACAACGTCGTGAAGAAACAGAGTGGTTTAATGTAATTGCGTGGGGAAATTTAGCTGAAATTTGCAATCAAAAGCTATATAAAAGCCAACAAGTTTATGTAGAAGGACGATTACAAACACGAAGTTGGGAAGATGATGGCGGACAGCGTCATTTTCGTACAGAAGTCGTAGCCAATGAGATGATTATCCTTGGTCCTAGAGACAAAGATCGAGATCGAGATAGAAATAGGTCTAATGGTCGCCATGAAAAGTTCTCAAAAGAGAAATTTTCGTTCGGTGTCCCAACCTCCACTGAAAACGGGGTATAAACTAAGGAGATAATTATGAGTGATGAAGTAACTAAGCAAGAAACAACTGAAAAAAAACCTAGTACAACAACAACAACAACAACAACAACAACAACAACCGGTCAACAGCGTACTGGTCAACAACGTACCGGTCAACAGCGTACTGGTCAACAACGTACCGGTCAACAACGTACCGGCCAACAACGTACCGGCCAACAGCGTACTGGTACTGGTCAACAACGTACCGGCCAACGTACTGGTACTGGTCAATCCCGTCCGGGTGGTGGGTATCGACCAAATACCGGCCAACGTTCTGGTAGTTACGGTAATCGTAGTGGTGGTTCTAACCAAGGTCGTGGTGGATATCAACGACGACCGTATCAAAATAACTATAACAAACGATCCTCATATCAGGTTCGGCGTAAAGTTTGCCCGATTCGAATTGAGGAGATTGATTGGAAAAAGGTTGACAGCCTACGCTATTTTATTGGCGAGGGTGGTGGAATTCGACCTCGACGTAAAACAGGAGCTACCGCGAAATTACAACGCAAAGCCGCAATTGCAATCAAACGCGCTCGGCATATGGCAATGTTACCATTTACCTCTGAGCATCTACGTTTGATGCGAGACCAAAGAGACTAGACATTCTGTAAATTATGCTTATGAAAGGCGACCCGTTTTGGGTTGCCTTTTCTTTGATAATATGACTTTCGAGGAAGAGCAGGAATGTTTCTCTAAAATGGAGCCTGCTGTTTGCGAAGAATCCACCCAAATGTATCAGTATGGGGAATACTTCGCTTCGCTCAGTATGACATGATTGTAATCTAACATTGTCAAGATACATCTTTGGTTCTTTGGGGCTTTCCGTGCAAACGTCATGATTGTATCATTATCTACCCGCAAGTTTAAAACTTGCGGGTAGATTACCTCATCAAAATACCTGATTTAGGATATAGTTTCATGTTGCACGAAATTTACCAGAGAACCACATCTTTATACAAAAACACGATTTTAAGAAGGATGTAATGCGTAAAATTTAGTTTTAAATTTTACGCATTGCGGTTTATATGAGGTATTTATGTCATCTAAAGAACCCGTAACAACTCGTCGGCAAAGAGCCTATTCAAAACAAGAACAAGAGAAAATTCGCCAAATTTATATGGGGTTGGGTATTATAGGAGCCTTGGTTGTTGTATTATTGGCACTAGGGTTTTTCTATTCCTATGTTATTCAGCCTAATTCAACGATTACCAAAGTAAATAATACTGAGCTAACACTTCAACAGTATCAAGATAGAGTTCGATATGAACGATTTTTAATCGATGAACAACTTGGACAGATTATTTCTGAAATAACTCGTCTTCGCGAAGAAGGTAACGATCAATTTCTCCAGTTTTATGAACAGTTGGGAAATCAGCTACAGCAACAACGTTTTTTGGTAGACCAGCAAAGCTTAGACCAAATGGTTGAGGAAACATTATTAGCTGAGAAAGCGTCAGCGGACAATGTCACTGTGTCCGAAGAAGATATTACCGAAGCGATTAACCGTTTCTTAGCTGGACGGACTGGTGGTGTTACAGAAGCCTCGGCCTCGGAAACAGTGACAGCTTTGGTTAATGCCACTGCCACCGCCGCGGAGTGGACTCCAACTCCGACACGCACCCCGTTACCTACCATAGAGGGAAGCGAAGAACTGACTCCAACTGCTACACCGGCTAATACGCCGACACCCGGACCGACGGCAACACTTAATGTTATTGGGACTGGTGAGTTGAGCAACCAATACACCAGTTGGTTAGAAACCTTACAAACAAACGCTGATATTGATGAAGCAACCTATCGGCAATATATTAAAGCCTCGGTGTTGAGGGAGAAAATGCGTGATGTTATTTCTGCTGAGGCTCCGACTACTGGTGAGCAATCAAATGCTCGACACATTTTAATCAGTTTTGAGCATTTTCAAACCCCAACCCCTGAACCCGTAGAGGGCGAGGAACCTGTTGAACTCACGGAAGAAGAGCGTGCTGAAGAAGCAGAAATAGCACATCAAGAAACGAAACAGTTAGCCGATGAAATTATTGGACGTTTAGAGGCAGGCGAGGATTTTGCTGAACTTGCAGAAGAATATTCTGATGATCCGGGAAGTCGCTTTAATGGTGGTGAGCTAGGGTTTGTTACCTCCGGAACCTTTGTAGAATCGGTTGATAAGGCTGTGTTTGAGCTACCACTTAATGAAGTGAGTGAACCGATTGAATCACAATTTGGCTGGCATATTATCGAGGTATTAGAGCGAGGTGATCGAGAATTATCCCCTTCGGATTATGAGCAAGTTCAACGAGATACATTCTCGGAATGGTTAGCCGATCTGCAATCTGATGCAAATGTTGAAGATTTTTGGACACCTGACAAAGCTCCTCCCGAAACGAGACGCTAAATCAGCATAATGGCTTAAAATTGGTAAAAATATACATGTTTACAGGCCCATTGCCGTATGGTGATGGGCTTATTTTTTATATTTACAAACTCAGTACCCGACATGTTGATTAAATAAAAGATTTTTTCGACAGGATTAACAGAATTGACAGGATTTTTGCCTTTAATTCGTAAATATTCAGTGAACTCGCCGGAAAGAGTGCCGGAAACCCGATTTCTTTGAGAAATCGGGTTTCTAGGGCTACTTTACTGAACTTTTACGTTAATCCTGTCAGATATTCTTCTGTATTTAGTTGAGGCTAAGATTCTTGTCGGGTAACAAGTTTACAAACGACAATGAGGCACGAGTTTGCTTACGATTTATTTTTCTGTTAAACAAACAATACCTAAATGATTGTTATTTATACCGAACCTTGCTATCATAGAGGTGATAGCAAATTATCGCATATTGAGTTATGACCTTTCCTAATCTTTGGCTCACAATAGCCCAATTGATGATTGTGTCTCTAACCATCTTTCTGGCTTGGATGACCTATCGCACAAACTTACTCCTGAAGACATATCGACCACCATTTAACGTGTTACTTTCAGTCCCAGAAACTTTTTCTCGGTTGGCCTTGGTGGGCATCTGTTTTTTTTTGGCATGGCTAACAGGGCTTTCAGCAGAACAGTTGGGGTTTGTTTTACCATTTCCAAGACAAAGTATTATTATTGGAGTATCCGTTGGAATAACAACCCAGTTTACAATTAATTTGGTAGCACTTTGGGCTGTTAAACAATATGGGAAACATATTTATTCACCTTGGCTGGTCTGGAATATTCTGCCTCGACGACCTATAGAGTGGTTACTCGTTGCGTTAGCCTTCATTCCAGCAGTATTAATGGAGGAGCTATTATTTCGCTCCTTGCTTATTGGTGCTTTTTTTGATACGGTTCCAATGTGGCTACTTATTGCAGTCACCTCTGTTTTATTTGGCTTTATGCACCAACCCCAAGGAGTTTTAGGCATGGTCGGAGCTGGGGTTATGAATATTTTGTTCTCTATTCTTTTTGTTTGGTCGAGTGAGTTGCTTGTTCCATTTGTAACCCATTACACAATCAACATGATGCAACTTATTGCGGCTAATTATCAACGTGATTGGTTATATGATTTTAGCGAATCTGTGAATGAATGGCCCGAACCCACGTAGACTTATTGGTTCACACCTTCGCTAAATAACAAATAGTGTAGTGGTCAGACTGATGTTGAAAATGGAGCGCAACGGGTTTAGCCGTTGCCAAAAGCAATGGGGTTCTCTGGTAGATTCCGTGCAACTCAAAACTACGCCTTAAATTAGATACTTTGACGGGCAATCTTCCCGCAAGTTTTAAACTTGCGGGAAGATGATGACACAATCATGACGTTTGCACGGAAAACCCCAAAGAGCCAGCAATGGCTGAACCCATCGCACTCCAACATCATCTTGACTACCACACTAAATAACGTATATTATGGCATTCTCTTTTCCTGATGTAATTGGTGAATATATGACCGCTCCAAAACGGTATACTACGGGAGGGGTACAATATGCAGGATATTTTGAACCTGCAACAATTAAGCCGGGGCAGGTCGCTAACCTGTTCGTTTTTTTACAAAATAATGTAAGTGTTCCTAATAAGGTTACCATTAATGTCGAACTACCGAAAACAGGGGGACTTTTTGGTGGTGGATCGCCTGCACTTGAGGTAGAAAAAACCAGTTTTGAGCTAACCTTACAGCGAGGTGAGGCAGGACTTTTAACTTTGCCAGTAATTGCCACTCAACAAGCTAAATCTAAGGCTTACAATATAGGTTTACAACTAAAAACGAAACCACAGGGCGCACCATTCGAGCGGATTCGACCTGATAAGTTTCGTACTACTCTCAATACCGATTTGATTGATAGTCCAGTTGGCTTAAATTTAGTGGGGACTTTAGGGGCTACCTATACCGAAAAACAGGTCAAAAAGGCTGAATTTTCTATTAGTATCGAGGGGAAAGAATCCGTCACTGATGAAACAGCTTTAGAGCATAACTATCAGACTGTTTTTAGTGATAAGGATGCTGAATTTTTCAATCGAGCTAGTCAGGAAATTGAATTAAGGCGGGTAAAGCTCGATAAGGAAATTACTCCAGATGGACTTTATACGGCGTTGTTTAGTACTAGCACAGTTAAATTTGCCGATGCGGGGATTCCCTTACGAGTGGGGGAGGCAATTGCTCTAGCAAAAATATTGACCTATAGTTGCCAATATTTTTTGGATAATCCAGAAAACTATAGCGGACTGCTGTTACCTATGTGGCAACGAGCTTTTGAGGCGAGGTATGACACCACAGATGCACTTGATGTAATCTGTAAAGTTGGTTACTATCACCTGTTAAAACTATCTATTGCCATTAGCTTTAACTTGATCGCTCAGGCAACGGGTAAACAGGTGTGGTCATTAGACGAGCGGCAAGGAGTGACAGGTTTTATTGCCGATAATGTTGAAACGGGACAAACACTTGAGTTAGACTTTCTCTACTTACCGCTATTGATAGCCGGCGCTTATGTTTCTAAAGAGGTTGTTCTACCTAAAGAGGATGTTAAACATAGTCTACGCTTATTACAAGTTGCCTCACAGAATCGAAAAACTTTATTTTCTGACTCTGACATGGCTAAACCTCGTCAAATATTCACTAATATCATCAAAAAAGCGATTAAATAAACTAGTTTTGTAAAAGTTCAGTACTAGAACCCCGATTTCTCAAAAAATCGGGGTTCTGACGCTCTTTCTGGCGAGTCTGAATATTTACCTAGTTTTTGCCGCGTTTTAAGTCGAAGAGTTGTGCTTCTAGTTGAGAACGATGCTCGTCACGCAACTTTTTCCACTCACTTGATTTATCATCGAACCAACTTTTTGCTTGCTCTTGGAACTCTTCACCGCTATATGGGGTAGTCATTAAAGCGGTGCCACCACAGATAACAAAGCCCCAGAAAAAACCGGATATAAAATTAAATATAACTTTCATGATTGTAATATAATTTCCAAGATAACAGTTCGTCAACTATAGATGTCAACTAGGGTTGTTCAGTTCGCCATGCTTGTCACGCTTGTAGCGTGACAAGCATGGCCTCATGTCTGACAAAATTCCATGATGGTAACGGTGTACCCGTTACCCATAACAGGCGGGTAGCGCGAAGCCTTCTTGAAGGAGGATATACCCGCCAAATACCCGTTGCGATTATATAATCGCAACGATCAGGAAACTTATGTGACCAACTTAAATCTTGGAATTTTTTTATAGAGTCTAACTTGTAAAAAACAGAAGTGTATCCATGATGGCAACGATTATGTAATCGCAACGATCAGGAAAACAGGAGTGTCAAAATTGTATTTTGACAGCAAGAATGGAATTCTTGCACTCCGGGAAAAGTTACAACTTAGAAGTGAAAATTACTTAAAAGCAACTTCGTATGTTTCGTCTTGAAACGTGACCTCATCACCAGATTTTATTTTCTTTTTACGTCGAGTTTCGACAACACCGTTTAACAACACCTCACCGGCTTGAATAATTATTTTGGCCTGACCACCAGTGCTAACTAAGCCCATCCGTTTCAAAAATTGATCTAACTGTATAACTGGTTCTTTTTGTTTCACAACTAATCCTTATCAGTATTTTTTGGTTTTGTTTCGCTATTTGGGTGCTTCGTTGGAACTTCTGGGTTGATGACTGATCGTATATTTGAAAGGTGTGTGGTTGTTCCATTTTGTGTCGTTGTTTTTTTAGGCACATCTATTGCAGATAATTTTGTTGGTTTTTCAGGTGATTCCGGCATGGTTTCTGGAAGTATAGGGTATTCACCGATATCGTTTCTAAAAGGAATATGGCTATCTAACCAACGAGAAATACGCAAACGACTAGAGCGTATTTTTGCCCAACGGTAGACCAGCCAGCGAATCGCTCGATACCACCATTGTCGAGGTTGATGAGGCATCTCTAAGCCCCATTTGATAACCGTTGCTCCCCATGTTAAGCCACCACCAAATCCCACAAGAACAATTTTATCCTTATAATGTACTTGTCCTTGTTCAATTGCCTCACATAAGGCAATAGGAATCGATGCGGCTGAGGTATTGCCATACTTATCCAGATTCATAAAAATCTTGTCATGATCAATCTTTAACTGTTTGCGAGCACTGGCGATAATTCGGGCATTAGCTTGGTGGGGAACCAGTAGATCAATTTCAGATATATCTACTCCCGCTTTCTGACACGCTTCTTTAACCACTCGACTAATGGTTCGAGTGGCAAAACGGTACACTTCGCGGCCATTCATCTTCATATAATGAAGGCGTTTTTTGACCGTCTCATGTGAGGTTGGTAGTTTGCTTCCCCCCGCCGGAACACCTAAATGCTCCGCTCCAGAGCCATCCGAGCCTAATACACTGGCTAAAATTCCACCGGGTGTATAATCGGCCTGTAGAACTACGGCTCCTGCACCATCGCCAAATAAAGGATAGGTGCCACGGTCTCGTTTATCTAAAAAGCGGGTAACAGTCTCTGAGCCGATAACCAAAACAACTTTGGATGTACCCGACTGAATCATGGCGTTGCCCATAGTTAGCGCGTAGATAAAACCAGAACATGCGGCGCTCAAGTCATAAGCTCCCGCACGGGTTGCTCCCAAAGCATCCTGCACAATCGAAGCTGTAGCCGGAAAAATATGCTCAGGGGATAAGGTGGCGACAATTATTAAGTCGACTGAGGAAGGTGTAATCCGTGCTCGATCTAAGGCCAACTGAGCCGCGGCAATCGCCATTGAGGCAGTTGTTTCATGGTCTGCCGCCATTCGACGCTCGGCAATTCCTGTTCGTGAACGAATCCAATCGTCGGTTGTATCCATCCACGCGGCAATATCATCATTAGTGACAACTTTTTCTGGTAGATATTTTCCCCAACCAACTATATGTGCGTAAATCATTCCTAAACCTAACCTTATTATTAACCGTGTAGATGATACCACCATTCCCTATGTTGACGCAAGATTTAGCTCTCTGTGTATCTCTGTATTACTTTGTATAATGCTATTGTCTCGAACAGATGTTAACAAACAAAATTAGGGCTTGAATTTAAGACGGATATGTAGTATACTCTTAATCGTATAACACCACTTTTGGGGATGAACCGGTTTCGATACGGGGGTGGAGGTTGTAAATTGCAAGCCGAGCTGTCATAACTCGTTAAACTAGGCAAAACCTTTAATTGCCGAAAAAGTACCAGCATTCGGTCGCTCCTACAACGCTTTACCGCTTGCGGTTTAGTTTCGTAACGAGCAACTAAATGGCACTCATAGAGTGTCTCATCTACTTTCTGTCCCTGCCCGATGGAGAGGATTTAGATGTCATATAAAGTCGGGATGCGTTGAGATTACGCCGATACTTCTCAACTAAGACTTATCGGCTCGTTTGGGCTGACTTTGGCGGCGAACGACACCCAAATTAAATATTGAGTGCCACCTAAGCTTGTAGGCGTTTATTGCCAGCTTTCGTAGACGCGAGTTCGACTCTCGCCATCTCCACTTTTTTGCTCGAACCCACCCATTTATAGGGTGGGTTCTTTTTTTATGTCTGATATTTATTCAACGATGATTAGAGTTGTTCGGGAATAAAGGAGTGCAAAAGCATCTTGCTTTTGCCAGAGACAAACATGCAAAAGCAAGATGCTTTTGCACTCCGTATGCCTCGATTTTGAGTTTTTATGAGATGATTAGTTATTGCCGAACAGGTCTATTATGTTGGGTGCTTATTTGTAAAACTGTGAGCTAAAATATGACTTACCTGTTTGCCTACAAACCTGTTGCTCAAGCCCTATATGCTTCGCTAAACCGTGACCCATTTTACACGGAGATAGAGCGCGCTGTCTCAAATGATCCTATCGTTTGCAAAGAGGCTCTACTCAAATATTTTGACTTCTCCATGCAAGAGGGTCAAAAACACGGCGAACTATACATCCCCGAAGGGAAAATATTGGGGACTTCGATTTGGGTCAAACCAATGGATAACACGTTGGCGCAACAGCTCTCTCTCCAGAAAAAAAGCTTTATCCATCAGTATCTCGGTCAAACCTGTTTGCAAAAATATGCCGAAATCGTTGACTTCATGTCTAACAAGGCTAAAGACATGGTCTCTCCTGATAGCTGGTACCTCTCGATTATTGCTGTAGCTCCACAATTTCGTGGACAAGGTCTTGGCAGTACTCTTATCAGACCAATATTAGCAAAAACTGATGATAGTGGAGTTGCGACCTATTTGGAAACCTTTACTCCTCGAAATAGAGAGTTTTATCATCGTTTAGGGTATAGGGAGGTCATGTCCTTGGTCGAACCAATGACTGGCTCCAAATATTGGTTGATGATGAGAGAGCCACAGTTTAAGTAGTTTTCAATCATTCTCCTAACTCTAACAGCCACAAATTAAAATCGTTACTATTGACAAACACCATCATTCGACCATCGCTTGACAATTGCCAATCCCCATTAGCAATTGAGAACGACACCTCATCTGGATTGGTCAGGGGGATCATCTCACCTGTTGTCACATCAATCCGCATCAAGGTCATGCTGACCTCGCCCGCTTCTCGCATAGGAATATAAACCAGATGTTGATCATCCTGCCATTGATACGCCCCAAAACCCGGCAGGTCAAGCCGACGTTGTATCTGACCATCAGTGCTAACCAGCCACAGTCCGTCTTGGGTCGGATCATCGGCATAAGTAACATAAAACACCACCCAACTACCCTCATCTGACAACTTAATCTCTCGCAAACGATTCTCGGTAAATAATGCTGTGAGTTCATCTGCTGATATGTCGTAGACGTATAATGTATATTGTGTATCGGCAGGCTGATTTTTACCCACCAGCAAAATACGGTTATTATCAGCAAACCAAGCTATTGAACTGCCTCCATACAGTGAGGTTAAAAAACGGGTATTACTGCCATCTAAATCGGCTATCCATAGCTCTACTTGACGTTGGTCATACGGGCCATCCTCATCTCGTACATGCCAGCGAATACGTTCCCCATCCGGTGAAAAATAGGAGCGGTTTCCTTTTGTATCAACCTGCCAGCTTTCGCCTGTTACTTCGTTCGTGAAATTAGTAAAATCACCCTGACCAATCGTCGTCACAACAGTCCGATCATGGTTACGAAAACCAATGGTTTGGTTGATTAAAACAGGTGTTTGTGGCGACTCGATTTCAACCCCGTATATGCCGGTTGGCGCATCGTCTGTCGGTTTGTCGATGAACAACACCTGCCGATTATCGGGTGAGAAGAACGGACGCACACAACACTCTCCAGAGGTCAATTGACGCAGGCGCGGGGTTGGTGTGG
>JAUCGA010000078.1:0-23781 GCA_030377865.1 Anaerolineales bacterium HSG25
TGGTAGCTGTAGGATGGGCTTGAGTTGGCGGGGCTGGTGATGGTTGTGGCTGGTTCGGTGGATGCGTTGTGACGCTGACCGAGCCAGCCACTTAGCAGGTCGGCGAGTAAGGACCAGACCGGCTCGGTTGAAACGGGCGGCAGGGGAGAGAGGGCCAGTCCGCCCCACAATGATTCGGCGTACCATAAGGGGAGCAGTAGCCCGTCGTTTAGCTGGTGGATGCGGGGCGTATCGGCTAACCGGCTTACCTGATCGGCCAAGGTGGGCGGCATGTTGGGTTGATTGTGGTAATAGGGTCTAAATAGTGACCCCGATTCGGGAGCTTTATATATGGTTAGGTCGTGGCTCCCCCACTGCTGGCTAATTTGCGCCGCTAAGTCGTTTAACACCGGCTCGGTTGGCCTGTTTTTGGTTATCTGCTGGCTAAAAAACTGAATAACAGTTATCGGTTTCATAGGTTGTATATTCCTTCATCTGAGCGGTGGTGGTTGGGTGTCTCTCCTCGGAGGTACGAAGTTCCTCCGAGGTGTTATCGGACACGAGACACCTCCAAGGTGTCTGGCCGAGCATGCATGCAAAAGCAAGAAGCTTTTGCACTCCGAAGGCATGCCCAATCTAAAATCTAAAATCGCATGCAAAAGCAAGAAGCTTTTGCACTCCGAAAACTTTGCACTCCGAAAGCATGCCCCAATCTAAAATCTAAAATCGCATGCAAAAGCAAGAAGCTTTTGCACTCCGAAAACTTTGTACTCCGAAAACTTTGCACTCCGAAAGCATGCGCCAATCTAAAATCTAAAATCGCAAATCTAAAATCGTAAAAGGAGAAAAACACACCTTGGAGGAGGCATGCACCCCCTCCTCGGAGGTACGAAGTTCCTCCGAGGTGTTATCGGACACGACACACCTCCGAGGTGTTTGGCCGAGCATGCATGCAAAAGCAAGAAGCTTTTGCACTCCGAAAGCTTTGCACTCCGAAGGCTTTGCACTCCGAAAACTTTGCACTCCGAAGGCATGCCCCAATCTAAAATCGTAAATCGCAAATCGGACACACCTCCAAGGAGAAAAACACACCTTGGAGGAGGCATGCACCCCCTCCTCGGAGGTACGAAGTTCCTCCGAGGTGTTATCGGACACGAGACACCTCGGAGGTGTTTGGCCGAGCATGCATGCAAAAGCAAGAAGCTTTTGCACTCCGAAAGCTTTGCACTCCGAAAACTTTGCACTCCGAAAGCATGCCCCAATCTAAAATCGCAAATCGCAAATCTAAAATCGGACACCCAATCTAAAATCTAAAATCTAAAATCGCCAATCGCCAATCGCCAATCGTCTCATTCGTTGAGCGTAATAAAGACTGCTTGCCCGCCCAGGGCTTGGCTAATTTCGGCTACGGCGGTTTGCAAAATCGGTTCGACGTTCGTTTCAGCCCGTACCCGAGTGGTGATTTCTTTAAGTAGATCGGCGCGCTGTTTGGCCTGCTGACTGGCTCGATACCGCTTGGCGTTGTCGAGCGCCAGCGCCAACTGGTCAATAAAAGCCTGCAAAAGCGGTTGCGCCAGCGGAGCCTCAGCCGCGGTTAAATTGCCAATCTCTACCAGACCAATTTGTTGCTGGCGTAAGGTAATCGGCAACAGGTGGCAATGGTCTACCGGCGCAGACCAGCCGTGGTAGCTAGAGGGCGGCAAACTGGCTAAAGGCTGAGTGAGCGTCGTCGCCAGTCCCTGAGCCATCATCTTCGTTACCGCCTCGGCTCGGGGCGGATGGGCTGTTAGACTGGTTTGCCACTCGGCCAACTGCGCCTCAGACACGCCCACCCCGCTAATGGCCTGAAACAATCCCGACGGCTCGACTAGCGCCACCAGCACATAACTCTGTTTAAGCTGAGTGACACAGCCCTGCCCAAATATAGTCCCAATTTCCGACAGATCTAAGGTTGCGGCCAGCGAGCGGCTTAACTGTTGCAGAGCCTCACTCTCAGCCAGCCGAGCCTCGGCACTTTGTTGAGCTTGCGCCGAATCAGCATAGAGTTGGGCGTTTTTGATGGCGTTGGCTAACTGGTCGGCCATGGTCTGCAACAAGATAATATCCTCGTCAGAAAAAGCCTGCTCCTCCACACTCTGGATCGTCAACGCCCCTAACGCTTCATCTCGGCTTAACAGGGGCAAAGCCATCTCGCTACGGGTCAGGGGCAGGTCAGGATTTTTGAAGTGGACGGCCTCAGCCCCCACATCTAGGGCGATTTTTGCTTGCCGATTTTCGACCGCCCAACCAATCATGGAGCCGCCGCCCAGCCTCAGCTTGTGGCTTCGGTCTAACTGGCGTTGACCGGCCTCACCTGTGCCGGCCTTTAGCAGTGCCCACTGTCCCTCGACCAAGAACATGCCGACATAATAGTAGTCAAACTGTTCTTTTATGAGGTTGACTGAGCGTTCGATTAAACTGGGCGTGTCTAAAATGGAACTGGCCGCCCGTGCTACCTCGGCCGCAGTCAGCAACCGCTCGCTCCGTTGTTGACTAGCTTGACTCAGCGCCTTCTGGTCGGTAACGTCCTGCACCACTCCCTCATAATAAACCACCTGACCCGACTCGTCGGTTATTTGGTGGGCGCTTTCGGCGATCCATATCACCGATCCGTCTTGCCGATAAACTTGTGCCTCAAAGTTGCGTACCGAGCCGTTTTGGGCGCAGGTCTGGATAAAGTCGGTTCGACAAGTAGGATCGACATACAACTGTTCCCCAATATCAATCAGCGCGGTTTGCAACTGGGCTGGCGAGTCGTAGCCGTATAGCTCGGCCAAGGCTTTGTTAACCAACAAATATTGACCGGTCGGACTGCTTTGGAATTGGCCGACCGGGCTGTTTTGAAATATCGCTTGATAGTCGATCATGTGGTTTCCTTCGGGCGTTCTTTTTCGTCTCCTCCGAGGTACGAAGTTCTTCGGAGGTGTTGGTGGGCATGTTGCTTGTAGTATGCAAAAGCAAGAAGCTTTTGCACTCCGAAAACTTTGCACTCCGAAGGCATGCCCCAATCTAAAATCTAAAATCGCATGCAAAAGCAAGAAGCTTTTGCACTCCGAAAGCATGCCCCAATCGCAAATCTAAAATCTAAAATCTAAAATCTAAAATCGGACACCCAATCTAAAATCGTAAATCTAAAATCGTAAAAGGAGAAAGACACACCTTGGAGGAGGCATGCACCCCCTCCTCGGAGGTACGAAGTTCCTCCGAGGTGTTATCGGACACGAGACACCTCGGAGGTGTCTGGCCGAGCATGCATGCAAAAGCAAGAAGCTTTTGCACTCCGAAAGCATGCCCCAATCTAAAATCTAAAATCGCATGCAAAAGCAAGAAGCTTTTGCACTCCGAAAACATGCCTCAATCGCAAATCTAAAATCGCATGCAAAAGCAAGAAGCTTTTGCACTCCGAAAATTTTGCACTCCGAAAGCTTTGCACTCCGAAAGCATGCCCCAATCTAAAATCTAAAATCGCAAATCTAAAATCCTAATTTCCCAATCGAATCCCGCTGTCGTTGGTGCCGACGACTTTGCTTAGTTCGGTGACGGTGGTTTGCAGGATGTCTTCGATGTTGGTTGAGCCTCGGATTTTGCCGCTGATTTCGCGGATGATCTCTTCTCGTCTGGCTCGTTTTTGGGAGGCGTTGAGCAGGCGCAGGTTTTCTAGGGCGACGACCATCTGTTGGGCTAGGGCGTTGTAGTAGCGCAGTTGACTCCGGCTAAAGGTGCGGTCTTGGTTTTGGTAGCCGACTAGGATGAAGCCTAATTGCCGTTGCGGACTTTCTAGCGGAACCAGCACCATTGCCTTTAGAGCCAAGTCAGCCAGTAGCGGTGTTACCTGAGCCTGACGAGTTGCTTCTTGACGGGTGGCATCCCATATAAATGGCCCGGCCTTTATCAGATCAGCCAACTGCCCGGCCCCGTCGCGCCCCGTTAGCCGCGGCAACTGTCCGGTCACGCTCCAACCGGCTCGGGGCAATACCAGCCGACCTCGCCCCGCTCCGTTTTCTGGCCCAGTTTGATAAACGTAGCTCCGGCACAGATCGACCCCGCTTTGAGCCAGAGCATGGGTCGCCAAGCGATAGACCATCTCTTCATCTTCAGCGGTCAGCAGTTCTTGGGTTATCTGATACAGGCGCTCGGTTTCGCTGAGGGCGGCTTGGGTTTGGGTGAACAGGTGGGCGTTTTTGATGGCGTTGGCTAACTGGTCGGCCATAGTCTGCAATAGGGTTATATCTTCGTCAGAAAAGGCCCGCGCCTCTACACTCTGGATGGTTAAGGCTCCGAGCGCTTCATCTCGGCTTAACAGGGGTAGGGCCATCTCACTGCGGGTCAGCGGTAGGTCAGGATTTTTAAAATGGACGGCCTCTGCTCCCACATCTAGGGCGATTTTTGCTTGCCGATTTTCGACGCTCCAGCCGATCATTGAGCCGCCGCCTAGCTTAAGCTGGTGACCGCGGTCTAACTGGCGTTGACCAGCCTCGCCGGTGCCGGCTTTTAGTACGGCCCATTGCCCCTCGACCAAAAACAGCCCGACGTAATAGTAGTCAAATTGCTCTCTGATGAGGGCTACCGAGGCCGAGATGAGGTCGCTGGCGCTTAACATCGAGCTGGCCGCTTGTGATATTTTGGCCGCGGTGGTTAGCCGTGTGGCTCGATATTCGGCTTCGGTGAGCAGTTGTTTGTTTTCTAGCCAGCGAGCTAGTTGACCGCTAATGGTTTGGCCTAGCTCTATGTCGCCATTGCTAAAACGATGCCCTACTAGGTTGCTGACTACCAGTAGTAGGCCGCCTACGCGTTGGCGTAAGAGCAGGGGTAGCACTAGCAATGCTTCGGCTTGCTGATGTCCGTAGATCTCGGCTCGGTGGGTGGTTAGTGGGTCGTCGGTTACTGACTTGATGGTGATGGGTGCTTTGTGGGCTACTAGATGGGCAAATAGCCGATCTTCTGCTACTAAAAATTTGGCTCCTTGCTCGGCTGGGGCAGAGGGGTGGTGGCTAAATTGGGCCTGAGCCACTAGCTCGGTTTGACTGGTGTCGAGTAGTAGTAGGGTGCCGCTGGCTACCTCTAGCAGGCGCAAATATTCGCCCAATACTACCTCAAAGGTTACGGTCGGGCTGGCGCTGGTGTCTAGGGCATGGCTAATTTGATACAGGGCTTGGGTTCTGCGTAGGGTTTGGCGGGTGCTGTCCATCAACCGCTCCCGCTCCATTTCGCGCAGGCGTTGCTCGGTTATGTCGTTTAAGACGCCCAACAGATAGTCGGGTTGCCCCTGTTTGGCCTCGTCTACCCACAGTGGCGTTTTGCGAACATACAGGGTTCGTTTTTGCTGATTGGCTAACCGCAATACCTGCTCTTGTTCAATGGGGCGGGCGGTTTCAAATAGGCGGGCATCTTCTTGGGCCGCGCTTTCGGCTAGCTCGGCGGGGTAATAGTCGTCGTCGGGTAGCCCTAGCAATAGGTCGTCGGGTTGGCCTAGCACCCCTTGGGCAAAGGCTTGGTTGACCACCACCAGCGCCCGTTGGGGGTTTTTGATAAAGATGGGGTCGGGGATTTGGTTGAGGATGGCTCGCAAAAACTGCTGGTTTTCTTGGGTGCGTTGATAAAGCTGGGTGTTTTGGATGGCGTTGGCCGCTTGCAGAGCGATGGAGTTGAGTAGGGCGATGTCTTGACGGTGTAGCTTGCGGCGTGCTTGGTCGTCGGCTACTAGTAAATAACCGACCACTTTTTGATGCAATATAACCGGAATAACTCCCAACATGGTGCCCCCATAGCGGTGTAAAAACTCAACTTCAGGCGAGACGCGGTTGTCGGGTAAATCGTCGGGCAAAACATCATCTGTAGCAGGAGGTACTGGTTGAGCTTGTGCCACATCCTCCGCGGGGGCGTAGCGTTCCTCGTTGCGGCGACCGTCGGCGGTAAAAAGCTGTTCTTCCTGATGTTGGGCAATGTGAGCCAAACTGGGCCATACTTGAGGCGATAAGGTCGCGTCTTGTAGCACTGGAAAAGGAGAATCGGATTGATGAAAATCACCAATAACACGGATCGAATTGTCCTCCTGAGAGTGGTCATCTTTATCATGGGTCAATTTTTGAGATTGAACCATGTCTGAGTCCTGAACCAAGGGATTAGCTGAATCCAAGGAATCACCTTCGACGACGGCCAGCCAGCAGTGAGCTAACGAGAGGGATTCAGCGGTTTCGCGTACCAATTCTTGGGCGGCTGAGGTTAGGTCGAGGGTGGCTCCGAGCTTACTACCAATCCTAAACAGGGTAGCTTGTTCTAGCAGGCGACGTTGAGTTTGTTCAAACAGGTTTGCCTTTTCGGTGGCCGCGGTTAACTGGTCGGCCATAATTTGCAAAATTTCAATATCATCCTTTCCAAACGCGTCGGCCTCCACGCTCTGCACATCCAAGGCTCCCATCACCAGCCCCCCGTGGGCCAGCAAAGGCAAAGCCATTTCGCTTCGGGTTTGGGGCAACAACGGGTTGTTAAACCACACTGCATCCTCGCCCACATCTAGGGCAATACGGGGGCGAGCGTTGGCGGTCACATAGCCCACAATAGAGTTACTGCCCACCTTTAGGCGGTGGGGTCGGTTGACCATAATTTGGCCCACCTCGCCGGTGCTGGCCTTCACCACGGCCCATTCGGTCTGCTCATCAACCACAAAAATAGAGACATGATACAGCTTAAAGCGCTCTTTAATCAGGTCAACGGCTTGGCTCAAAATCTCTTGCAGGTCAATCATCTCGCTCACCGCCTCACCCACTTGAGCCACCGCCTTTAGCTGGGCGGCTCGGCGCTGGGTCTGCTCTAGCAGTTTGCGGTTCTGTATCCCAATCGCAATCTGGTCAGCCATAGCTCGGGCCAAATCAATCTCTCGTTGCGAAAAACTACGATACGCCTGCACCGAGTCAGCCCCGATCCAGCCGATGGTTTCACCCTGCACAATCATGGGAGCCTGTAGCAACGACTTGGGCATGCCGGCCTCGTTATTAAAACTTTTAAAGTTTGGCAAGCGAGGATCGTGGGGAACATCTACGCTAACAAAAGGTTGCCCGGCCAGCAAAATCTCTTGATAAGGAATACCCTCAACAATGGCAAACCTCAGCTCGCCCACATCGTTGGGCAAGCCATCTTGCACGTAGGCGGTTAGCATGCCATATTTGCGGTCGTCGGTAAGCATGGTGATACCGCCCTGCTCTAGCCCCAAACTATACAAAAACTCAATCAGCGCCTCCTCTAAGATTTCGCGCAAATGGCTAGCTCGGGCCAACACTCGCCCAGCCCGATACAAGGTTTGGGTTTCGGCCAGCGCGGTTTGGGTGCGCTTACTTTGGTGAGCGCTCTCAATAGCAATGGTCGCTTGGTGGCTAAGGGTTTTAAACAGGCTGAGGGCGCGGTCGCTAAGTTGGGTAGGCTGATTATAGCCGAGCATTAGCACACCCAGCACCTGTCGCCGAGCCAGCAGGGGAGCCAGCACCACCGCTTGTACACCCAACTGACTAAACAAAATCTGCTCAGGGTCGGTACTGTCGCTAACCTGCTTAACATCGGGCAGGCTGACACTCTCTTGACTGGTTAGCACCGTCTGCCAGTGGGGCAGGTCGGCCAGGTCGATTGTCGGGGAGTCTCCATCTAACACCTCGGAGGAACTTCGTACCTCCGAGGAGGGGGAGGATTCCCTCGAAGACACCTCGGAGGAACTTCGTACCTCCGAGGAGGTTGAATCGTCAGCCTGCACCTGATAAACAACCTCTAGCTGGTCGGGGAGCATGTCGCCCATAACGGGAGCTTCGGCCAAATGGATGGCGGCATAGTTGGCTCCGGCTTGGATCATGCCGTTGGTTAACCCTTGATATATCTGGTCGAGCGAGGTGGCCTCGCTGAGTTTGCCACTGGTCTCTAGCATGAGGTGGGTCTCTTGCAGGCTGTGTTGCACGTCGGTCAGCAGGGTTAGATTCTCTAGGGTCGCACCAATTTGCCATGCTAACGACTTTAGTAAGGCCGACTGGGTCTCATCAGCATGGGCCGAGTCACTGTAGCGCAGAGCGATAAAGCCCCGCAGAGACTTCTTGCCTCGGCCAATGGGAGCATAGATCACACCCGGCTCGGTCAGCGGCTCGATCCGGCGCAAGCTGTGCGGAAAATGGCTGGCGCGGAGAGACTTGTCGATTTTAGATTTTAGATTTTGGATTGCCGATTCCTCCTCGGAGGTGCGTAGCTCCTCCGAGGTGTTGGGGGGCGACTCCATAGAAGACACCTCCGAGGGTAGCTCTCGCACCTCGGAGGAGGCATGCACCTCGGAGGAGGCCGAATCGCCCGAATCGTAGAATCCTTGAATCGTAGAATCGTTCGGCGGTTCAAACAACTCAGTCGGGGTGGGGACGAGGGGCAGGCCCGGCCAAGGAGCGGTTAGGCGCTGATAAGTGTCGCCGGTGTTGGTTCTAAAATATAGCAGACCCTGTTGCGCGCCCAGCCGGTCGGTAAATCCGATGGCGGTGGTAAGGACACGGTTAATATCTTGGGCGCTGGTCAAAGCCGAAGTGAGATCATACAGCAGGCTGGTGCGATCTCGGTCGGCGGTAGTTTGGGCATGCAGGTTGGCTCGCTCAATGGCTAGGGCGATGGGATTAGAGAGCATTTGCAGAGCATGCACGATGGTCGGCTTAAAACCATCTTTACGATCACTTTGCACATCAAGCACACCGACCAGCGTCTCGCCCGACAGCAGGGGAATGGCTAACTCAGCATGCGCGCCCGGAACCATGAGGTTTTTACTAGGCGCAAACAAAATAGCCTGCTTATCAACCGACGGACCGTCAGCCTCATGCTGACTCGGCGAACCACCCGCAATCCCCGAACTTTCGGGTAGCTTAATAGCCGGAAAACCCACAATCTTACGCTCCCGACTAGCTCGGCCAATCAGAGTAGTCTTGTCAAGCTCCAAATGTTTTAGGCCGAGCAAACTGCGTCCGCCGGTGGTACTGCTGGCCGCCTTATAACTCCGCTCGGCAGTATCCATGCCGGCAGTCTGGCTCAACTCGGCATTATTGCCACGGGTCAAAAACAGAGCGATATAATAGAAGCCAAAGCGCTCTTGCAATATCTGCACCACCTTTTCGTTAAGCTGATCAACCTCAAAAATCGGGGCGATAGCCTTGTTGAGCAGAGCGTTGGTCTCAAGCTGATAAGCGCGCCGCTCCGACTGTTGGATCGACTTGTTGAGGTCTTTGGTACGGGCGGCGACGTTGCTCTCCAGCCCATCGACCATGGCCTGCACCTCGCTGGTCATAATATTAAAGTCACGAGCCAACTCGCCAATCTCATCGTCCCGCTGATCAAGCTTTGTCACCCGCCGACTCCGGTCGCCCTTGGTAATGGCGGTGGCGGCCTCGGCAATTTCGATAATCGGATTGGCTAAGGTTCGGGCGGTCATCGTCACCAGCCCAATCACACCAACGGCAACCAGCCCAATAATAAAGATGCCCCACGTAAAGGCGACTCCAATGGAGGTTGATTGCAGGCTGTTGGCGACCGACTGTTCGACCACAACATGCAGATCGCTCAGGTTTTGGCCGCTGACGGTCTGGTAGGCGGCCATTTGCTCAGGAAAGAGCCAAGCCAAAATAGCGCCGCCGCTGGTGGTGAATCCGGGAAAAGGCGGGGCCGAGCCGTCGGGCATGTAGCCGAGCAAACTGCTCTGCTCGGTGGGGATCAACTGCGGAGTCAGGTCGGCGGGAGGGGTTAGGGGCGCGTCGCTCAGTTGGCTGAGGTAACTATCGGAGCCATCCTGAGCCAGCAAATAACTAACTCGGCCCGCGGCGGGGTCGGTCTCTTGAACAACCAGATCGAGGGCGAAGGGGGTGATCCAGCCGACAACCGTCCACGGCGGCGAGTCGATCACGGGGCTAACAATCGCCAGCCGAGCGTAGCCGTCATGGTCAAAGTAAAAGCTACTGCGGGTCTGGCTGGTCAGGTTAGGAATCTGCTCGACGAGGGGCTTAACCAGTTCGGTCGGATCACTGGCCTTGTTGATGGCGTAGCGAGTCTCGCCGGTGTCACTGTTCAGCAGAGTCAACTGCTCCAGCGCCGGGTTCTGGCTGGCAAACTGGCTCAGGCTCATGCTGACTTCGGCGCTCTCTTCCATTGAATCTGCTGAATCTGCTGAATCTGCGCTCGACTGAATATAGTCGTTGAGCATGGGGTCGGCGGCTAAGGCACGCACTCGGCCCTCATGGTCGCGCAAGTAAGCATCCAGATGGTCGGTCTTAAGGCTGGCGATGGTCTGCAACTTAGCCTGCACCTCTTGCTGAATCCCCGTAATACCCGCCCCAATCGAGATTGCGCCCACTAACAGCAACGGAATCAACGTCAGCGGGAGCGTCCATTTTAGGATGTTCCATCGAATACTACCCGACTTTTTGCCGGTCGAACTGGTGTTATCTACAGTAGAAGTCGTCGTGGTCATCTATCAAGTACCCAATTCCATAATAATAATTTATGCAGAGCGAATCCGTCACCGACGAGGTAGTCTGCTCCTCGTCGGTGACGCCTCGATTCATGCGATTCGGCGATTCAATCGGCAATCGCAAATCGCAAATCTAAAATCGCAAATCGCAAATCGCAAATCCAAAATCGCAAATCGCAAATCGCAAATCTAAAATCGTAAATCCAAAATCGCAAATCGCAAATCTAAAATCGTAAATCGCAAATCGCCTACTGATGGTATCCCAAATCCCAAATATTCTCACCCTGAAGGATAGCCGTAATCTGGTCAGGGAACTTATCAGGGTTAATGGGTTTGCCCAAGAAGCCATCAAACCCCGACTTCTTAGCCTTCTCCATGTTAGCCGGATTAGCTTCGGCAGTCACGGCCACAACGCGCGTATCTGCGAATCGGGGATCGCTCCGTAATTTAGCGAGTGCGTCAAAGCCATCTTCATAAGGCAAGTGTAAATCCATGAGTACTAAATCAACGCGCGGCATGGTATCCGCGAACTCCAGCACCTGCCAACCGGATGCCTTCCACTCATATCGGCGTACACCAATAAACGCCAGCAAGCGGGCAATCAGTACCAAATTCTGTAAATTATCTTCGACCACCAAGACATAAGCGTCTCGTGGGTCAATTGCTTTTTTGGAGGTTATCTCCGCATTTTGTTCTGCCATTATACTTTACCCTTTTTTATAAAATCTTCAATTTGTTTTGGTAGTTCATCTATATCAATTGGTTTAGATATATAGCCATCACAACCAGCTTGTTCAACATTTTCTCTATCTTTTTTCATCACATTGGCTGTCATCGCCACAACAGGGATATGAGCTGTCGTGTCATGGGTTTTCAACCGATGTGTAATTTCATAGCCATCTATATCAGGCAAATTTATATCAGTTATGACGATATCAGGTAAAATCTCTTTAGCTCGAGCAACACCTTCGATGCCGTTTGTTGCTTCAATGACTTCATAACCTTCGACCATTAGTACACGCTGTACTAATATCATATTGTCGGGGTTATCTTCTATATACAAAATTCTGGCTTTACTCATTTGATATTTCTCCTTGTAACCAAATACGTGATGATCTGTATGAATTATAGCCTTGTTGTTAGTTCTTTATTTTACTGCATAAATATATTTTTGCGTGTCGTTACTACATCTGTTCGGGAATAACTAATCATCTCATAAAAACTCAAGATCAAGATACACGGAGTGCAAAAGCTGATTGCTTTTGCCAGAAACAACCATGCAAAAGCAATCAGCTTTTGCACTCCATTATTCCCGAACAACTCTACTGTAAAACAAATATCTTGTTTTGATGAGAAATCAATCATCTTTGATTACCAATTAGAGTATATCACGTGCCACTATGTGAGGCAACAGGATTTTAGTCTTAAAGTTAAGCAGGAGTATTTAGGAAAAATAGCTTAGACTTACTCTTAGCATCATGACCGTCAACTTAAGAGTTCGTAGTAGGCACTTTTGTGCCGTTTGAAGGCGATGAATCGCCTACTACAAACGTTAAGTTGACACTTATGCTCTTAGCATTAAACCGTGGTGATAGGATAGTGGACGAACAAGTTAATCAAACTATAGGTTTTTACAATACCCTTCATATTGGAATATTGGTTAGTAGGCGAGGAGGTACAAGGCAAATGGTAACACTGATCCTGTTGTCAATGCTAAAATAACGACAATTATCCAACTTTTATCTTGAAGATTACTTGGGTTTGGGTCGGTAACTTGCGGTGTGCCACAACTAGGGCAAAACTTCATGCGGCTACTGTATATTTTATCGCAACGAAAACATTGCCACTGAGCTGACATTTTTACGTCCTGAGAAATAATTAAGTTACGATTTAATTATAACACAACTTCTTTAAAATACTGATTCGCACATCACTAACTTAATTGTACATTACCATAATTTTATGCTAAGATAACATTGTTTTTATTGTTATGTCAAGTTGGTGATCAATAAAGGGCTAATATATGTCAACTGAGCAGATTATTCAGCAGAAAATGGCTCGACTTCAAACGTTGCGGCAGTATCAAAGCTATTATGGGCCTCATACACCTTATCCGGTAATTTTAGAGATTAATCAGCTAGAGAAAGAACTGGGTCATCTTTTGCGGAACAATCAAACTCATTTTGCTGGTGAACCTAGCCCTGAAGTGCGTAAACACTCTGTTTGGCATGTGTCTCGGGGAACAATTGATATTTTAGCTATGGTATCATTCATTGGTTTGCTTTTTGCATTGGGAGTCATTTTGTTGGTAGCTTTTTTGACTACAATGCAGGATCAAACTGCTGTTGCATCGGTTGCTACAAGTTTTTCTGTTGGTGCACCGGTTTTACGCCCTACGTTTACTCCTACACATGACCCTAATGCACCTTTACCAGAGTATGTGGAAAGTAACGATGAGGTTATATCAGAAGGGGTTAAACCTGTTGATTCGTTTTTACCAACACCTGCTCAAGCGACCGATATTCCAACTCCTGTACCAACTATCACCCCGCGAGCCAGTGATACACCAACGATTGAACCGACTTTTGCGCCAACGAATACGCCTACAAGACTCCCACCAACGCCCATTCCTGTGCGGATAGAACAACCAGCTACCCCCACGCCATCTGTTCCCACACCGACACCTGCACCATCATATCCGTTTCGATTTTCGGAGCAGGGAAATCGGGAGTTTCAACGTACGACCTATCATGCCATTAATATCTATATCGCGGTCGTGAGTGAAGGGAATATTCCATTAGGTGGATATAAAATTGTGGGTGATCATGTTCCGTCAGGTTTACATGCTGAATCGGCACTTAGCACTTGGAACTGGAGCGTGACCAACTGTTTAGATTGTGACTATGTCAAACAGGGTAACGTTAAATTTGAGCCTGGCCCAATTATTGATGGAACGTGGAATATCTATTTGGCTGATGAGGGTGGTCGCCAAGTGTCACCTGTGCTACCGTTGAACTATTCTTCTAACCCAGAACAATGGGTGTGGGATTTTGTAATATTTAGGCGGATAAACGGATAAAGCAATCAACTTTTGCACTCCTTTATTCCCGAATTTGAGTTTTTATGCCATGATAAGTTGTTGCCGAACAAGCTAATGCACATTTGAAATAGGTAACAAGAAAACCCCATGACTCCATTGTGATGGGGTTTTCTTGTTATTTAAGTACTTTTTGGGGCTTTCCGTGCAAAGGTCGTGATTGTGTCATCATCTTCCCGCAAGTTTAAAACTTGCGGGAAGATTGCCCCATCGAAGTATCTAATTTAGGACACGGTTTTGAGTTACACGGAATCTACCAGAGAACCGTTTTACAGACCTATCTCCTCGGAGGTGTTTCGCAGAATTTATGCTCACCTACTTAGGCAATTCCAAGAAAATAAATCTCCCAAATTGAGCAGAGTCTCTACCCCCCTCAGTCCCCCCTGCTAGGGGGGAAGCGGCTCCTCCCCCTAGCAGGGGGAGGCTGGGAGGGGGTAGAGTGTCACAATAGTTTTGGGAGATTTTAAATTCTGGAACTACCTTAGTTGTATTTGAGCTATCGGCTCTTTTAATGCCGGAAATGACGTATGCCGGTAAATACCATCGCTAGATTAAGCCGATTGGCGGCATCAATAACCTCTTGGTCACGAATCGAGCCACCCGGTTCGACAACCGCGGTTACGCCTGCTTTGGCCGCGGCTTCAACACCATCAGCAAAGGGGAAGAACGCATCAGAGGCCATGACCGCACCTTTTGCTTTCTCACCGGCCTTGCTGGCCGCTAACTTGACTGCATCAACTCGACTGGGGAGACCACCGCCAATGCCTACCGTAGCCGTACCTGCGGCAAATACAATAGCATTACTTTTTACATGCTGACAAGCCGTCCAAGCAAATTTTAAGGCGGCCATCTCCTCTTCGGTAGGCTGACGTTCTGTGACTACATTCCATTCGACTTCTGGTGGGTCTCCAAAATCGGAGGCTTGTACCAGAACCCCACCAGCAATAGAGCGGAATTCAAGTGGTGACGGTTCGGTGAGGTCGATTTCAAGCAGGCGACAGTTTTTCCGTTTTGCTAGAATTTGTTTGGCTCCCTCACTAAAGGCCGGAGCGGCAATCGCTTCGACAAATAGTTTGCCTATAGCTTCAGCAGTAGAATTGCCAAAGGTACGATTAACCGCGACGACTCCGCCAAAGGCACTAACGGGGTCAGAAGCAAGGGCTTCGGGGAATGCGGTTGTTAAGTCGTTGGCAATGGCAATACCACATGGAGAAAGGTGCTTAACGATTACCACGCTAGGATCATCAAACCCTTGTGCCGCACGCCAGGCCGCATCAAGGTCGAGCATGTTGTTGTAGCTTAACGGCTTGCCCTGTAGTAATATTCCGTTTAATGGGCCAACGATAGTTTGATTGCTATATAAGGCCGCACTTTGATGTGGGTTTTCGCCGTAGCGCATCTCTTGAATTTTGACCAAAGATGACATGAGCATAACTGGCAACTCTTCAGACGGAGTTTCCAACGTCACAGCTTCAATGGAGGCTGTTTCGGCGCGGGCATCCTTTGATAAATAGTTACTAATGGCGACATCATATTCAGCGGTATGATTGAAGGCTTTCCGAGCAAACTGGACTCGCTGGTTTTTTGACAATCCCCCCGACTCGCGTAGGTCACTGGCTACTTCTGCGTAATCATTGGGGTCGCAGATGACAGTGACGCGGGCAAAGTTCTTAGCCGCGGCTCGTAACAAAGTCACCCCACCGATGTCGATTTGTTCAACGGCCTCGCCCACGTCAACATCAGCATTAGCCACCGTATCTTGAAATGGATACAGGTTACAAACAACCATGTCGATCATTTTGATTTCGTGCGCGTCTAACTCGGCTTGGTCTTCTCGTGTGGAGCGGGCTAAAATACCCCCATGAATTTTGGGATGTAACGTTTTTACTCGTCCACCCAACATCGTTGGGCTACCAGTTAAATCGGCTACATCTATGACGGTTAGCCCCCCACCACGTAACGCTTCGGCTGTGCCGCCACTAGCGACAAGTTCCCAGCCTAATTGGGATAGAGTGACGGCAAATTCAACGAGACCTCGTTTATTTGATACTGAAAGTAATGCGGTTGGCATTGTTTTTTTGTAGCAGTCCTAAGTAAGCGATTTTGTTGTTGGGTAGTTAAGGAATGAGTTCTAATTAAGTTACACACTCCAGAGTGGTTCAATCTTTAAGATTGAACTACTCTCATGGAATGAGATTTTTTTAACTTGTGCATTTGACCGCTGATGACCGCTGATTGAAATCAGCGTCTTAAACGGAAAACCTGCTTAAGCAGGTTTCTCGTGTCAGCATAAGAATTCATTCTTATGTGAAAACGCGCAACTTATTTAATCCCCATTCCTTGACGAACTGCACAAGTTAATTAATCCTGATTCCTAAATACCGATTACTGATGACTGTCTTATCTCCTTACTCCTTAAATATCTGTGCGTCAATAATAACCTCAACTTGCGTAAAGCCGAGGGAATACAGCAAGTTCTCAAAATAAAGTTTACCATATCTATTGGCTTGTGGTAAAATTCCTTCCACTAAGGCGGCTTGTTCGATGGCTTCTTTAGCCTGTTGTAACGCTTCTCCTTCTAAATTTGGGTTACTATCATCAAGCAGTAGACTGTTTTCATAATAGATTAACCGAGTACGGTCGAAGTCGATACTGCTGTTGAGGATTTTAGGAGCAGGTAACACCAGCCGGACACTTTCGCCATCGCTCCATAGATTTTCCTCAGTCAACTCCTCTAAATCAAAGCCAGCTCGTACATCACCATAGACCAGCATGAGCAGTTGCTCTTTACGGCCTAATGTACTATCAAGCCAGCCATCCGGCACATTCTCTTTATAGATTTCGGTGATGGTTTTGTACTCAATCGTATTCAGTTCAGCCTTCGATTGGATACCAGAAATCGTTACCACTGGCGGCGGGATTGGTGTGGCGGTGGGGAGTTCGACGACAGGCTCGGTAGCCATGCCTCCAAAGATTTGTCCAGCTAAAAAGGCCATGATGCCAACGCCACATAGGGCAATAATGGCAATTGCTCCCCAGACGAGAATCTGTCTTGATTTTGGTTGATTAGTATCGGTCATGGTAATAGCTCCTCAAATTCAATGGTGATGTCGGTAAAACCGAGCGACAACAACAGGTTTTCGATTTGCAATAGAGCCGAACTTTCTGCTCGGCCATGAATATTACGTTCAATGGCCCATTGAGTCAGCTCTTCTTCGGCAAGTTGTCTGGCTCGGCTTTCTAAATTCGGGTCGGGAGAGACAAGTAATCCGGTATCTCGTTCATAGACTTGCGTCTTTTCATTATCAATCCGGCTGTAGAAAATTTCAGTGGGGGGGAGGATGATGGTGACGATAGTACCGTCAACCATAATATCGTCTTCTTCAATTTTACTCAAATCTACGCCAGCCACAACTTCACCCTCTGCAACAAGAACGATTTTATCGCCGCCAACAATCTCTTCCCATAGATTACTTGGTTTATTACCCAAGTCGATAACCGTTTGCATGGCAAATTCGGTGGTCTCTAGGCGACCCAAACCCGTAATTTTGTTGATAATCACAATTGGTGTTGGTGAAGGTGTTGGCGTGGGGGTGTTGGTGGGGCCAATGGTCGGGGTGGCGCTAGGTACGATGGTGGGGGTGTTGGTTACAATGACCGGCGGCGGGGGAGATGTCGGCTGACTGACGATTACTTGTTCTGTGGTAGGCGTTGGCTGAACCACATATTGTTGTCCTACCTGAAAACCGATAAATCCTATGGCAGTCGTAATAGCTACTAAGCAAACGATAATCAAGGCAATAAATAACGGTTGATTTTTCATGAACACTCCTCCATGTTAAGAAAATTGTTTGATTTTGTGGTGGTCAGCACATAGTCTATTTTAGCCTGCTTTAGCAGGCTTGAGCTATTAGGTAACTCCAAGAAAATAAATCTCTCAAATGTCATGCCCGAATGTAGTTATCGGGCATCCATTTGTATGCAGAATGTGGATTCCCGCTAAAAGCATGCGGGAATGACATAGAGAATTTAATCAGTTTGGGAGATTTTAAAAGTTGGAACTGCCTAAAAGCATGCGGGAATGACACCACTATTCTTACCAAAATTTTTTGTCCTGTACTATGAGCGTGGAGATTTATTTCCACGCTCTTCCAACGGTTCCATGCACCCAACAAATCCTATCTCAGCTATTGTAGTGCTAACTGTTAAAAATATCAATCCCAGATTACTCCATGCCAACGTAAATATTCAGTAAACTCGCCAGAAAGAGTATCAGAAACCCGATTTCTCAAAGAAATCGGGTTTCTAGGCTACTTTACTGAACTTTTACCGCCAACGAATCCCTGTTCAAGGAACCAATCGCTTAACGTCTCAGCCGCAACCCGATTTCCTTCCACCGTCCAATGACCATCGTGCAAAAAATAGAGTGGTGTGGGATTAGCCTGTTGATGCGCTACCAAGGCTGGAGTCAAATCCAGATACGGGATTCCCTGCTTCTGGAAAAATTCTGCTAGTCGCTGATTGGGACGGTCAGCTTGAGCATCCTTAAAGGTTGGATTATCTTGTTCAAACTGAGCCTGTGCCGCCTCGTTCAACTGCATCAGCCGGACGACCATGCTTGGGCTAATCAATGCTACCGCAAATTGATGTCCATCTGCCTGTACTTCGCGGTCAAATTGTTCAATCGTTGCCAACGTAACCTGCCATGCCTGTTCTAAACGAGGTTCGTCTGCGGGTAGGTACAACGCGGTTGAGGGATTGTCATGCTCCTGACCAAATATCTGACGCGGGGAGCGACTAATCAGCAGTGGTTCAACTTGTTGATAGAGTCGCGAATGTTGATAGAGCCAACCCATACTATTGACCAACACTCGCTCACTCATCGAGCATGGTGGTTCGGCCTGACTGATACCGGGAGCATAAGTCAGGGGTGAGGCATTGAACCCATCGGCACAGAGTGCAAAATAGGGCGCGTAACAGTTGATCCCGCTGGTGGTCAGCAGGTTGCCCGGCAGATTATCGAGCAGATCGTTGCCAATAAATAGCATCAGCAGAACCAAATCTGGCTCAAACTCACGACCATGTTTCCGATAATATAACAGTTGTTGATTGGTTCCCCAATTGACCACCCCACTGCTAATAACCTCAACCGTCTTTTCAACATGTTGATTTAGGTTGTCTTCTAATCGTTGATGATTGCTCTGATTCTCGGCAACTTGAAGCGCATGCACAAAGGAATCACCTAGCATCAAAATACGATACCTGTCCGTTTGATGACCTGTGGCATGGTCGCTGTCGTGCATACCCAACTGATTAAAGGTAAGTTGTTGCTGATATTCTCCGGCTTCAATGAAACCCTCATAATTCGGACGACCTGTCCAGCCAAAGTCGGCATGGCACTGATAAAACTGCCCGTCATCTTTGGGGTAGGGCAAGGGGAGCAATAGCCGAACGGTCACCTCCAATATAAAGAGGGTTAGGCAACCGCTGATGATAACGAGTAACAGTTTACCACCAAGGTTGAGAAAACGGGGTGTTTGATTAGTTTGCATGGCGGTATTATAAAAAAGGGCTGTCATTCGACAACCCTTGATGGCAATTCCAAGAAAATAAATCTCCCAAATTGAGCAGAGTCTCTACCCTCCTCAGTCCCCCCTGCTAGGGGGAAGCGGCTCCCATAAGTGTCAACTTAACGTTTGTAGTAGGCGATTCATCGCCCTCAAAGGCACTGAAGTGCCTACTACGAACTTCTTAAGTTGACAGTCATGATGGTGAGACCTAAGTGTTTATCCGTGGCTCCCGATGATTAGCCTGTGGCTTTGTCGCTCGGCGTGGCCGAGTTTGCCGACCTTCTTTAACAGAGCGAACACCAAGGGCAATACCTGCACCGATAACGATTAAACTGAATAGGAGTGGTAGGCGTGAATTTTCTTGAGCCTCGATAATGGCGGCGGCTTCGGCGTTAAGAGCTGTTTCATCAACCGGATTAATGGCCTGCGGTTGAGACATAGACGCTTGGCCTGTTTGCTCGCTGGTCAGGTTGACGGATGGTTCTGGGGCAAAACTAGTATCCCGAATTCCGGTGACGGGCATGGTGTCTGGGGCGAGGTTCGGTGGGAGTACGAGGATGGCCCATCCCGATGTGTCGGCCACGGACATGGCCTGACTACTGGCCTCTGTCAGCGAGGCTTCTTGTACCAAGGGCGATGCAATTGTTTCGACCTTCTGTTCAACGGTCGTTTCCTCTGCGGGCATGGCACTTTCTGTTTCTGAGGTGTCGTTTGGTTGTTCGGGGATGACTATCGGTTGTTTTGCCTCGTCTTCATCTTCAGAAGCATCCGGCGCGTCGATTGATTCTGTGACCTCAGCCAGTTTATTTGCTTGGTCAATCTGTTTATCTAAGGCCGTGTTGCCCGCGATTGACTCAGTTGTTGGGGTGTCGGTTGGAGCAGGTGTATCGGTTGGCTTTAACGTAGGCGACGGCTCAACGGTGGCGATGGGCTGTCGCGGCATATCCAGTTCGGCCTCTACATGTGGGATAATCTCTAAAACTGGCTCACCACCGGCCAACCCGACTCCAAACAGGGTATAACTTTTCCCCTTATCGAGCGTCACCTCAACCTGTTTGAGGGCGATGACACTGGTACCGGCCACTCGTAGGGTCATTTCATAATTATGTGCTTCTAGGGGAATAAAGCTGGTCATATTCTTAAAGCTAACCTCACTGAACAAGGTTGCCTCAATTCCGTTTTTGACCAGTAGATCAATCGTGGGCGCGTTGGGTGAGAGGTGGATGAAGCGGACTTGTGGATTTTCAGTAGCCGGAAGTAAATTGTTATCATTGATCAAAAAACTTTCCAGTAAGACCAGTTTTCCGGCTGAAATTAAGCTGTAATCCTGCCCCGTCTCAATTTCAATCTCAGTCTCATATAGTACCATTTCTAGGTCTGCACTGCTGACGACCATGACGGTGTAGCGTCCCGGCTTAATCGTTTGATAAGCGGTCACATCACGATAGGTTAACTCGTTAAACATGGCCTTTCCGTCAATAAGAACAGTGATTTTCGACGAATCTGGTACGGCATGCATGGCTCGTAATTGGGCCGATTTGTTTTGAGCAGTAGCCGCTGTAACCAGCAACAGTCCGACGAGTAAGCTAAAAAATGGTATAAGTAAACGTTTCATGGTGAGCCTCCTAAGGGATACTCGGCAAAATATTATGTCAATTTGGTTAGTCTACTTGTACCATGTTTGTGATAAATTGTCAATCTTATGTAAAGTTGAATGGCAGTGGTCGATCTTGCTACCCGACAAACTGCACCTTGTTTTTTGTAAAAGTTCAGTAAAACTGCCCTAGAAACCCGATTTCTCAAAGAAATCGGGTTTCTGACGCTCTTTCTGGCGAGTTCACTGAATATTTTCCTGATCGTTGCGATTATGTAATCGCAACGGGTATTTGGCGGGTATATCCTCCTTCAAGGAGGCTTCGCGCTATCCGCCTATTATGGTACACTTCTGTTTTTTACAAGTTAGTTCTGAAAACTACTTGTTTGGTTGACAAGGGCTGTTCAGTTCTCCATGTTCGTCACGCTACAAGCGTGACCTACACGGCTACACGGCCTCATGTCTGACAAAATTACTGTAGGTGACGCTTGTAGCGTCACGATTATGCCCATATAGATTAGAACTGAAACCAAAAACGGTTGAACAATAATCATCACCGAAAGTGTCAACCGAATTGAATGGTAAAAGTTCAGTAAAGTAGCCCTAGAAACCCGATTTCTTAAAGAAATCGGGTTTCTGACACTTTTTCTGGCGAGTTCACTGAATATTTACATTGAATGACTAAAATATGTTCCGTGAGCGGTCTCAAAAAGGCTAACAGAGTTGGATTTTTGGTTCGCTTGGGGTACTATTAGCCGTAGTCGGAATTGAACGATTCCTCGAAGAATAAAGAAGAAGAATAAGGAAACCCCAACCCATGAGTAACCTAGACGAAAAACTGATGAGCGCAACCGGCGCAGTGATCATTGACGGCGATATTATCGGCACGGCCTGGCTGTTTAGCGATGGCTACCTGCTGACCGCGGCCCATGTCTTGTGCCGAGATGTTGACCATGACACGGGCGAGCATGACGGCCTGTATGACCATGTGCAGATTCAATTTGGCAGTTACGCCCTTCGTCCGGCGCAACGCTACCACCTTGATTTTCAGCCTGAGAAGGGCATCGACTTTGCCATCCTGAAGATGGATGTCAACGAACTGCCCCGCAACTGTTTGCCCTTGCCGATAGCCTGTGTAGAGTCGTTGCACGCTAAAAGTGAGATTAAAGCCTACGGTTATGGCGAAACCTTGGGCTACCCGACGACTGGCAACGGAACTTATTCGGGGTTAGCCAACGTACCGAAATATCGCCTGTTTCGGTTGCGGAGTGGTGAGTTGGCTGATAGTGGTTTTAGTGGCGCGGCGATTTATAGCTTGCCTTTAGAGCGAGTGGTGGCTTTGGAGATGAAGGCCACTACCGCCTTCTCCGATGTGCGGAATACGGTGATAGCCATGCCGTTGTATCGAGTCGGTCAGTTGTGGCCGAAAGATTTGCCCATGCCGGTTGAGTTGGAGATGGCTTGGCAGGAATATAGTGAGCAAAAAGCTGAGGTTGAGCGACAACGACAAGCCGAAAAGCGGAAACGTCTCGCTGAGGCACAGAGACGCAGAGAAAAAGAACGACAGGCGGAGTTGGAGCGGAAACGGCCTTGGATTCAGAAGAGTGAGAACCTGATTGTCTGGAAAAAGGATGGTAAGGAGATGGTGCGGGTTCCGGAGGGTGAGTTTGTGTATGGGGATGATAAGCGGAAATACGACCTGCCTGAGTTTTGGATTGACAAAACGCCGGTTACGGTGGCTGAATATCGGCAGTTTTTGGAGGCGACCAAGCATGATCCACCATCAGGGTTTCGGGTCAAAAAGGAGTCATGGGAAAAGATAGATTGGTCTAAATTCATTCAGGATACGAAGTTGTATCAGGAATATCAACACCACCCGATTATCTATGTGACATGGTTTTGTGCCCAAGCCTACGCTGATTGGAGCGGGAAACGGTTACCCACCGAGATGGAGTGGGAGAAGGCGGCTCGTGGCCCCGATGGTCGGCGGTATCCTTGGGGAGATGAGAAGCCGACAGCCAAACGGTGTAACTTTGGCAATAATATTGGCGGCACTACGCCGGTGGGCCAATATTCTCCCGCCGGAGATAGCCCTTACGATTGTGTCGATATGAGCGGCAATGTGTGGGAGTGGTGTTCCTCTGAGTTTAAGGATTATCCGTATCAAGCCGATGATGGTCGGGAAGATTTGACTAGAACAAATGTTCGCCGTGTCTTGCGCGGGGGTGCGTTCAACTATCCTACAGGCAACCTTCGTGCCGCCTCCCGTGACAACGGCTATCCGTACAACAGTGGCTACGACTTCGGTTTTCGGTTGATTTCGTCCCCATTTGGTTCTGGAATTCTGACCTCCTGAGATGCTGTTTTTCTGGTTTTCTGAAAGAGCAACTCGGCAACAATGAATGTGAAGCCGAGTCTGCGAGAAGGGGGCAAGATTTCCCCCGTAAGGGGTCGATTTTTTTTGTAACATGTTGTCGCCCGAATCGTTGAATCGCTACGATATGACCGCTAATCTAGGGGACGCGAATGAGGGTTCTCTAAGAGTGGCTTGATTTTGGCTCAAGGCTGGCTCTGCGGGTGATAATTCGCGGGTTTTTGGATTGGCGGTCATACTATGCTACCATGCTATGACCGCTAGGGGAGTACAACGAATTTGGGGAAAAACGAATTTTGTCTGAGGCAATCCGCTAATTCTGGTAATCCTGTTCTAAAAGCTGGCACTACGGGTGATATTAGCGTGGTTTTGGATTGGCGGTCATACATGCCATGCGATGACCGCTAGGGGAGTACAACGAATTTGGGGAAAAACGAATTTTGTCTGAGGCAATCCGCTAATTCTGGTAATCCTGTTCTAAAAGCTGGCTCTACGGGTGATATTCGCGTGGTTTTGGATTGGCGGTCATACTATGCCATGCTATGACCGCTAGGGGAGTACAACGAATTTGGGGAAAAACGAATTTCGTCTGAGGCAATCCGCTAATTCTGGTAATCCTGTTCTAAAAGCTGGCACTGCGGGTGATATTCGCGTGGTTTT
>JAUCGA010000078.1:23879-25601 GCA_030377865.1 Anaerolineales bacterium HSG25
TTGGATTGGCGGTCATACTATGCCATGCTATGACCGCTAGGGGAGTACAACGAATTTGGGGAAAAACGAATTTCGTCTGAGGCAATCCGCTAATTCTGGTAATCCTGTTCTAAAAGCTGGCACTGCGGGTGATATTCGCGTGGTTTTGGATTGGCGGTCATACTATGCCATGCGATGACTGCTAGGGGAGTACAACGAATTTGGGGAAAAACGAATTTTGTCTGAGGCAATCCGCTAATTCTGGTAATCCTGTTCTAAAAGCTGGCTCTTCGGGTGATAATTTGCGTGGTTTTGGATTGGCGGTCATACATGCCATGCGATGACCACGTTGAATCACTGAATCGTTCTAAAATCGACAATCTAAAATCTAAAATGGAAAAATCATGGATACAACCAATAAAATTGTTGAACTATTAACCGACCTGCAACAACAGGTCGAGGATGGTCAATTTCAGCTACCGCCGGAACGGTGGCAGAAGTTGACTCGAAAGTTGAAACCGATATGGCAAGGGCTATCGAAGGCCAAAACGGTTGATGCCCAGAAAATCAACCATGCCGCCCATAAAATCGCCCATGTATTTCGGCAAGATGCCATGTTGAAGAAACAGTTTGCCGCGCCATTAGCCCAACTCAAACCAACGGGGGCAAAATTTGTCGGACGGAAACGGATTCCGGATAAACGTAAACCCAAGTTGGAAGAGAACAAAATGGCCTTAGAGAAATCTCTGGACTGGTTGATTACAACCGGAGGCAAAAAAAGGAGTGCAAAGCTTGCTTTGCCTGATAAAGATGAGGCGTAAAACGTGAATATGTGAAACGTGAATATGTGAAACGTGAATCTTCACGTCTCACTCCTCACTCATCACTATTCACTCCTCACTCATCACTATTCACTATCCACTATCCACTATACTATGACCTTAATCAAACCATATATATCACTATACGCCTTTTTTAATGGAGAACTTCCGGGTGGCGAAAACCTAGCAAAACAGTGGCAGAGCCGCCTAACTCCCATATTGAGCGAAATAGACCCAGATTATGCCTGTGAGTCAGAGTTGCAACGTAAGGTCTGGGTCGTCTACGGCTCGGTTGATGTGACCGAGGCGGAGCGTTATCCCATGACCGTGTGGAGCGACATGAGCCAACAGCTATTTGGGGATGAGTGGCAGACTTTCAATCGACAGGTCATCGGGGCGGACTGGTATCAACGCACCGACCTCTATTGGGGCTTGACCGTCATCCTTGGCGCGGCCCTGCCGATTGAACAGCCGAGTTTTACTCTAACCAATTGGGATTGGTTAGCCGATTTGACCCTGCCTTTGCCGGATGTTGACGGGCTGACCGATGGGCTGGAGGCGGCTTTGGTCTCTCAACAGCGGTGGGGTAAACTGTGGCAGTTGAATAACGAGACGGCGCAACTGGAAGAGTATCTCCATTTGTATCTGGCCCTCTCCCCCGACGGCCCGTTGAGCGAGCAGGCCGAGGGCTTAATCTTTGGCTCCGAGCGGCTGACTCTGGTCGAGATGAGCCTGCATAAAGCCTATCGGCAACTGCAACTTTATGAGCGGGGTCGCGCAACATTCCATCGGGTGCAATACTGACCGATTAAAAACGGGCACGTAAAGCCATAAAAGCAGAGGTTGTTATTCAAAAAACAACAAGATGGTTAATTGCATATCGCTACCGTATAGAATGATGAAGCTAGTTAATACTTAAAAG
>JAUCGA010000079.1 GCA_030377865.1 Anaerolineales bacterium HSG25
CACAAAAATAATTTACTCAAATTAAGTTAAGGAAAAAGGAACTGTAACAATGTCACAACACAACAAACTTTATTATGTTTTTAGTATTTTAGTATGGTTGATTATCGTCTCGCCTGCGAGCGCCACAATCAACCCAGAAGCAGCCCAATCTGAAGCATCTCTAGCCATTGGGCATTTGGAAATATTAACTCAAACAGGTAGTACGATAAATGCCGCCATGTGGGTACGCCCCGGAGAGGGGAGTACATGTGCATACAGTAATACAATGACAAGATATATTGCTCATGAGTTTACTGTTTCTGCAACGGGTGATTATGATGTTATCAGTGAGCAAAATTTTGATGGTTATATTCATTTGTATGCAAATAGTTTTGATCCTAATTCAGCATGTTCCAACTACATTGATGGGAATGATGATGGATCGCGTACTGGTGATTCAAAACTGTACGACCAACCTCTGACGGCTGGCACAACCTACATTTTGGTTACGAGTGGCTACAGTTATAGTGATTTTGGTAATTTTACCAACACTATTTCCCGAGTTATGCCAAGACCGGACTTAGAGGTCACTCAAACCAATAACGGACCTGTTGCTGAAAATGAGAACGCTACCTTCACTATTTCTGTCTCTAATATAGGGGCGGATTCAGCTGAAAATGTGATTCTCATCAATAATCTACCGGCTGACGTTAATGTGGTTTCTACATCTTCTTCTTGTAATCAAAATAATGAAACAATAACCTGTGATCTAGGTAATATTGCAGTTGACGGAAAGAGTACAGTCGAAATAACTGTCACCTCAGCCACAGGAGGTATATTCATTAGCAATCAAGCGACGGTAAGCACCAGTACCTCAGAACTAGAGCTACAAAACAATAGTAGTGGCGGTAGTTTAGGAATTACGACTGATGGTGAAAAACCTAAGATTGATATCACCTTCCTATTTGATGAATCAGGGAGTATGGGTGATGAGATTGAGGAAGTAAGAGATCGCTTGAATGATATTGTAAACCTGTTAAGCGTTGCGTCTGATTCTCGTTTGGGATTGGTTGGATTTGGAGCGCGTACCGCAGACCATGCTTATCGCGGAGGAGCGCACGTTCATCAAATCTTCACAGGTGACAATGCTTTATTTGCTACCGCCTTAGAAGAATTGGTTGCCGATGGCGGGTATGAACCGGGTTTTGATGCCGTTGCAATGGCATTAGGTGATGAAATGGGCTATCGAGAAGGTGCTGGAGCTTGTACAATCATGGTCACAGATGAAGACTCTGATACGGGTAGCGTCTCTCAAGCAGATGCTATAGCCGCCTTAAATAACCGTAATGCGGTCTTCTTAGGCATCGTAGATGCTTATAATGGTGGTACAACCAGTCACTATGGCCCTGATGCAGGCAGTTTGGCCGCTGAAACAGGAGGCCAAGTTTTTAATATCCAAGAATTTCGAGTTAATTCTCAACAAGTCCTAGCGGCCATCATTGAAAAGTGTGTCAATGAAATCGTTCTTCGACAAGGGGTTATTGGAGATCAGGCTTGGCAAGATACAAACCAAGATGGGATCCACGATAGTAACGAACCCGCTTTAGAAGGTGTCACCGTCAATCTGTTTGATGCCGCAGATGACAGCCTACAATCCACCACGACCACCGATGTTGATGGTCATTATGAATTTTCAAGCCTTGGTGCAGGAAACTACTATGTGCAGTTTGAGCTACTTCCCGATTACAACTATACCTCAGCAAACCGAGGGAATGATGACACTCTTGACAGTGATGCCGACCCACAAAATGGCAAAACAGCGACGACCAGTTTGAGCAGTGACCAAGAGGATAGAACTTGGGATGTGGGGATGATACCTGTGCCCACTGGAGCTTTACGAATACATACATTCCATGACCTCAATGGCAATGGACAATCTGATAACGCTGAACTGGGGCTGAACAATTGGCAAGTTACCGTTTCTAGTAATCAGGTGGCTGACATTGTGAAGAGTACTGATACCGTTGATGCACAAACCGGATGGGCTGTTATTGACGATCTGCAACCGGGAGCGTACACTGTCTGTGAAACCCTGCAATCGGGCTGGCAGAGTAGTACTGAACTATGTCAAAATGTTAATATCACTGTTGACCAAGATACCGTGGTACAGTTTGGCAACTATCAACCGGCCACCATTCTCGTTAAAAATCAAACCTCACCGAATAACGGCACCTCCTTTGATTTCTTGACCACCAATCTCAATCCAGATATCTTCCAACTCGCTGGCGATGAAACCTATACCCTCGCCAACCTGTTACCGGGTACTGGTTATGGCGTTGCTGAAACCGTCAACAACGGCTGGCAACTTACCTCCGCCACATGTGATGATGGCAGTCCAGTTGATGCAATTAGCTTGACCTCTGGAGAAACGGTCACTTGTACCTTTGTTAATGAGGCACAGTCGGCTACCTTGACCGTCATCAAAGAGGTGATTGGGCAAGCACCGAGCAGTGATTGGAACTTTAATGGGACAGGTGACATCGGTACATTCACCCTACCAGCGGCGGGCGGTCAACAAAGTTTCAACCCGCCCACCGGCGAATATACCTTAGCCGAAACCAGTGTGGAAGGTTATCTGCAATCCGTCGCTTGTGATGATGGCTCTAATGGCTCTGACCAAGTTAGTGTAACCTTACAGCCCGGTCAAAACTTAACATGTACCTTCACCAGTGTCTTCTTAACAGGTGAAGCCACCCTGACTATCGTCAAGGAAGCCAGTCAAGGTAGCTTCGGCTTTACCAGTGATATTCCTGATTGGGGTAGTTTCAGTTTGGCTCACGGTTCATCCACCGAGGCGATAACGGTTGGAGCTGGCGTGTATACTGTTCAAGAAGATAAGACCAGCTTCCCCGATGTCTACTGGTCGTTGACTAAAGTAAGTTGTGCTGATGGAGACGGCAACACCTATTTGGCAAATAGTCAAACTAATAATGGGGTTAATGTTACGGCTGAGTATGGCTCCTTTACCGCCAACATCACCATACCCGCAGGAATAGACCTCACTTGTACTTTCTTGAATGAACGAGCTGGTGTAGATGCTGAAGATGCTGAACTTGAATCGAACAGATCAGTTAAACAAATCTATTTACCGCTTATTCTTCGCTAATTCCACATTTCTATGAAGGTTTAGTCGGATACTGAATAAACGGGCGGATGTTGATAAAACAGCGCTATAACAAAAGGCACGTCTGGTTTAACTGGACGTGCCTTTTTCAATTTTATAAAGGCTACAAAGGAGTGCAAAGCTGGCTTTGCTTCATGTGACATGCAATAGCAAAGCCAGCTTTGCACTCCCACTAATTAACCATGCACCGTCGAATCGCAGTGATTATTTTTACAGTCCTACTATTTATCCCCACCTTAACCAACGCCCAAACCGAAACATGGGCGATTAAGGTTCTGGAGTCGGATGATAAACATGTTCTAGTTGAGTTGACCCTGCCCGATTTTGAGCAGACTCCCATCAACATAAACGGCTTGACCTATCAGCGCCTACAGGTGGACGATACATGGGGCCTGTGGGGAGAAACGGGGCAACCCGCGTTACCCATGTTTAGCCAGTTAATCGGTTTGCCGGTTGGTAGTTCCGGGCTACCGCATGACGGGCAAGCAACCATCGAAGTCGTTGTCTCTGAGAGCGACGCATACCACATCAATATCGCGCCTCAGCCAGATTTAACAAATGTATTTCGCATAGACAATTTGGTCTATCAAACTGACACCACATTTCCTAATAGCCACGTTGTGCAGTTAACCGAACCGGGCTGGTTACGGTATCAGCCGGTGGTGCAACTGCATTTTTATCCGTTTCAGTATAATCCGGTGCAACAGAGTCTAACGGTTTATAAACGACTACGGGTCAAAATAACCTATCCGACAGTCAACAAAACAAATCAACAACCAGTATCGGCCTCACCTGCGTTTGAGAAAATCCTACAGCAAAGCCTCCTCAACTATGCGGAGTTATCTCGACCAAAGATGGGAAGTCGGCGAGGTCGGCAGATGACAGCCTTGGCAACCCCTTCACAGATGAAGATAACCGTTCAACAAGATGGCTTCTACAAAATCAGTCAGGCTGATATTCAACAGGCCGCGCCCGATTTATTGACCGTAGATCCGCGCCATTTGGAGCTAATCTATCAAGGCGCGGCCATCCCCATGTTCGTTGAAGGAGAGCAGGATGGTCAGTTTGATTCGGGTGATTATCTGATTTTCTACGGTCAGTCGATTGACAGTTTGTATACGGCTGATAACATCTATTGGCTCCGAGACAAAAGCAGTCAGGCTGTCCGTATGACTCAAAAAGATGGCTCATTAATCGCCGGCTACACCACTCCAGCCGACTTTCCCATGACCCACTATTACGAAGAAAACGAAATCTATTGGCAGGGCATGCCCAATGGCGAGGGGCTAGATCATTGGTTTTGGGATAGTTTGACTGGAAGTAAACAGACAACTGACCTCACCTTTAATATCAACAATATTGCCAATATTACGGGAACATTAGAACTTGCCGTTCATTCTGCCACTTATGGCGAGCGAACTACCAAAATCTCCCTGAACAATCAAACTCTACACACAGAAACATGGTCGGGACGGAGTCAAAAACTGTTTCAGTTGATCATTCCGGCCAACAGTTATAATGAAGGAAACAACCAACTAACCATTGAAAACACTCCTGCCGGAAACATCGGCGATACGGTTGATCTGTATATTGATGAGTTTTCGGTAAATTATCATGATACTTACATCGTAGAAAACAACACCCTGCGGTTTGGAGTGCCCTCTAATGGAGATTACACCTTCAAGTTGACCAATTTTTCTACCGCTTCACCGATTATCTTTGATATTACCAACAGTCAGAATCCACAAATGATTGAAAATATCGACACAACCCAAATTGGTAGCAAGTTGAATATACGATTTAGCGATCAAACCGCTATCAATCAACAATATTGGCTTCAACGTTTTGACCAGTGGCTGACCCCACAGTTGCTAGAACTTGACGAGGGGTCATTATGGCGTTCTCCGGCACATGGGGCGACTTATCTCATCATCACCCATGCCTCGTTTTATAACGATGCCCAGACCTTAGCAACCTATCGTAGTAATCACGGCGAATCAGTCGCGGTGGTAAAGGTGGGTGATATTTATGATGAGTTTAATGGGGGCATCAAATCACCACAGGCTATTCGTGACTTTTTGCAGTTTACATACCAGCAGTGGTCTCCTAAGCCGGAGTATGTTCTGCTGGTGGGCGATGCCAGTCTCGACCCGAAAAACTATCGGGGTAACTCCAAGTCTGATCTATTGCCAGCCAGTTTTGTCAGCGCGCCCCTGTATGGCGAAGCTCCCTCAGACCATCGATATACCACAATTAATGGTAATGATGAATATCCTGACCTGATTATTGGTCGGTTACCGGTTCAAGATAGTCAGCAATTAAAAACCAGTATTGCCAAAATTGAGCAATATGAACAGAATCCTCCACCGGGAAACTGGATTCGGGAAGCGTTGCTAATTGCTCATGATGAAAATCCTCAGTTTGAGGCTGACATGGAAGATGTCGCGAATCTACTTCCAGACAGCATCAAGCCTGTTAAAATGTATGACCGTGCCCTGAACTCGCCCTACCATATTCAAGATGAAGTGGTGGATACAATCAACAATGGCGTATTGATAGTCGCCTACTCTGGACATGGAAATCAAAATTTATGGGCCAAAGGGTATACGATTTTACACTCAAATGACACTAATAGATTAACTAATGGCTACAAATTGCCCTTTGTTACTTCTGCCAACTGCTCTACTGGGGCATTTGCGGATTATAGCAATGATATTTTTGCAGAGAATCTACTTTTCCGTCAAAATGGTGGAATTATTGCTATTTGGTCGCCCTCCTCTTATGGTTTCCCGACTCCGAATAGTGTATTGCAAAATAACTTCTACACCTCATTGGTGGTTGATAGTCAATTTCAGCCGGGTGTAGCGGCCAACATCGCTCAAAGTAAATCGCTTCAACAGGATAGTAGTTTACTAGATTTCTTTAAAACCTTTAATTATTTAGGAGACCCAGCCTTGAAGCTTGAAGTACCAGTTGGCTTAGAACTGACCGGAACTGCTAATAGTAACTCCATCTACATGGGGAATACGGTGCGTTATACCCTCAATTATGCCGTATCTGGAGTAAATCCGGCCCGTGATGTCACCTTGGTTAATACCCTGCCAAATGGTCTTAGCTATCTCTCGGCGGAGCCAGCACCCTCCTCGATTTATGCCAACCAACAGACATGGAGTTTTGGTGATGTGGCTACTAATACTCAGGCCGCGGTCATCATCACTGCCCGAGTGAGTAACGGACTGAGCCATCAAGCCCAGATTACCAATACGGCCTATCTGTATGACAGCTATGGAGGTGGCCCAACGATTGACATCAAAACAACCGTTTTTGAACAGGCGATTAGTGGCTTAACCGTTACGCAAAATGGGCCAGTGTTGCTCGGTCAAGCAGTTAATCTGGTCGCGGGAGTGGGCGCGGGAAGTAAGGTTAGCTTTGTCTGGGATTTTGGGAATGGAAAAACTGGTTCTGGTAGTTCTGTACAACATAGTTATACAGCGACGGGTATTTATCCTGTATCGTTGACTGCAAATAACTCAGTTAACCAACCATCGACCAGCGTTGATGTGGAAATTCTATCGACTCCAGTAGCCTCATTTACGCTTGATAATACGGCTGAGGTTAATCAAGATGTTGGCCTAAAAAATGAAAGCGAATCGGGAGCTGATCCGAATCATGTGCAGTATGCATGGGATTTTGGTAATAATTTAACTAGCACCATCGTTCAACCAACACTAATCTACACCCAAACGGGAGTGTATGAGGTTCAATTGACCGTTGCTAATCGTTTAGCTCAAAATAGCCTTACGCAGACCGTCACTGTGATCGATGCGCCTGTAGAAGGGGTAGCGGTTATCTCGCAACCGACCTACATGTCGCAAACCGGTACATTTACCGCAACGGCTGAACGGGGTAATAATATTACCTATACTTGGAATTTTGGGGATGGTTCATCAATTATTAGCCAATGTTGTTTGGAGCAAACGGCGGTGATGACGCATGTTTATACCCAAACCGGAGTTTATACAGTGGAACTGACTGCCATGAACAACAGTAGCGAAACCATCAGCATGACGATACAGGTCTACGATGTGCCACCGACGGCCATGTTTCAAAGTTCTACTCCTGATATTTTGGGAGAGGCAACCATCTTTGAAAGTCAATATACTGGTACAAATCTAACCCATTGGTGGAACTTTGGTGATGCTTCACCCGTTATCAGCACCACGCAGATAACTATTAGCCATGTTTATACCAATGACGGCGATTTTCCAGTAACATTAACCATTACCAACAGTCAGGGGAGTAGTGAAATCAGCCATGATATTACTATAATACGAGAGATTACCACTCCGCAAGCCAGTTTTATCAGCAACAGCCCGGTGCAGTTAGACCGTATGTTGGTCTTGACCAACACTAGCTCTGATGGGGGAGATCGCTCGGAAGATGTCTCTTATGAATGGCATATAGAAAATATTACCAGTACCGATAAATCTATATCTCATCAATTTGGGCAAATAGGAACGTATCCGATACAACTAACGATTAAAAATAGCTTGAGTAACGACAGCATCACCCAAACGATTGTGGTGACGGATGCTCCGATTGAAGGTCTGGAGATCATAGAGCAGGGTGCGACCATTTTCGGCGAACTGATTACCCTAACCGCCAAAACAGAGCGTGGTAGCAATATTCGGTTCGATTGGCAAACAAACAGTCCCATCGCCCGCGCCGAGTCTAGTTCTAGCAAAACATTCCAGTTGCCAACCGGAAAACACACCATCCACCTGACCGCTACCAATGGGGTCAGCCAAAAGGTCATCAGTCACACAATAACCGTTAAAGATGCCCCAATTATCAACTTGAGTTTGCCTATCGAGACAACACGGCTACAACTCGGACAACAATTATGGCTGACCGCCACCCAAGAGCAGGGTAGCAATATCAGCTATATTTGGGATTGGGGCGATGGGCAATCGTATGTCACCACGCAAGCGGTTGTTTCCCACACCTATCAACAAAATGGTGTTTATACGGTTACAGTTACGGCTAACAATGAAGTTAGTCAACAAACTAGCTCGACCACCATTACCATCTTGAGTTGTGAACCTATCCGAGAGTTAGCGATAGATATATCAACCGCCATTGTGGGGCAAACCACCATGTTGAGTGCCACCCATATTAGTGGAACAGAGGTGAGTTATGCTTGGAATTTGGGAGATGAAACGACCATCATGGGCGGCCCAACCATCAGCCATACCTACACCAGCTTAATGGCTAATTCGGTGGAACTCACTGCGACTAACTGTTGGGGCAATTTGACGAAAAAGAGATGGCTAGAGGTGCAGGACGAAGCACTGGCCGAACTGACCATCCAATACCCGACTCCGATTCTGCTAAGCCAGCCGATTACCTTTACCGCCATGCTGAACCAAGGAACCAACCCCACCTTTTACTGGCAAATCGGCGAGGAGTCGGAACAGATTGGCTCGTCCTTGACCCATCAGTTTGAGCAGGCGGGACGATATTCGGTTGCGGTCAGAGCGGTCAATAGTCAGGGTAGTATTAGCCACACGGTTGAGGTGACGGTCGGTCATGCCACTCAGTCACTGTTTTTGCCGGTGATAATGAGGTAACATACATGATTTTTCGCACCTAAGGCATGTGGAAGGTAAAAGTTCAGTAAAGTAGCCCTAGAAACCCGATTTCTTTAAGAAATCGGGTTTCTGACACTCTTTCTGACGAGTTTACTGAATATTTACCGTGGAAGAATTAAATTGTCCCACTTAGTCCCCGACAGAAAATTCTGCCTAAAAACTCAAAATCTAGGTCTGCGGAGTGCAAAAGCATCTTGCTTTTGCATGTTTGTCTCTGGCAAAAGCAAGAAACTTTTGCACTCCTTTATTGGCAAAAGCAAGATGCTTTTGCACTCCTTTATTCTTATTCCCGAAAAGCTATCATGCTCAAGTTATCATGTTTTAATCAGGATGCCTTAAAATTGACAAATGATATAAATCGGTGTTACTATTTTGAGACGAGACAGCTTGTATCAAAAGATCTGAGGTAATTCCAGAAAAATAAATCTCCCAAACAATCCGCTGATTGAAATCAGCGTCTTAAACAAAAAACCTGCTTAAGCAGGTTTCCCGTATTAGCCTGTGAATGAATTCACAGGGCCTCTGACAATATACACATGCTGATTAATATTCACTCATAATACAGGAAAAAATGTGGTAGTCAAGATGATGTTGGAGTGCAATGGGTTCAGCCATTGCTTTTGGCAACGGCTAAACCCGTTGCACTCCGTTTTCAACATCAAGCTGACCACTACATAATACAGAAAAAAATACTTATGAAAACATCAAACATCCCTCAAATAACTATTTATACCGATGGAGCATGTCATCCCAATCCAGGTCCCGGAGGTTGGGCGGCGATTCTTCTTAAGCCCGACCAAAATGAACCGCAGGAGTTTGCAGGCGCAGAGTCACATACTACTAACAATCGTATGGAACTCCGTGCCGCGGCAGAAGGGCTACGTTCTCTCTCTGAGCCGCATCGGGTTGATGTATATACCGATTCTAAGTATCTACGACAAGGAATCACGGAATGGCTTCCTAATTGGGAGCAAAGAAATTGGCAGACTATGGGTAAAAAAGATGTGAAAAACAAGGATTTATGGCAAACCCTGTCTGGTCAACAAGCGCGGCACGAAGTTTATTGGCATTGGGTTAAAGGGCATGCCGGAAACAAATGGAATGAACGGGCTGACAAGCTCGCTGTGGCTCAACTCCCTCAAATTAAGCTCCCGTTAGACGATGAGAACGCCATCCATATTTTTACTGCCGCTTCCTATCTGGGCAAGTCAAAAAAAGGGGGTTGGGGAGTGATTATGCGTTATCGTGAGCATACCAAAACATTAAACGGGCACGAAACCAAAACATCTGGAAATCGAATGCATATTCAAAGCGCAATTCACGGTTTACAAACGGTCAAAAGGTCAATCCCCATCCATATTTATACCAGTTCCGACTATCTTCGTGATGGCGCAACGCGTTGGGTCAACGGGTGGCAAAATCGAGATTGGAAGACTAAAGATGGTAAAGCGGTGTCCCATAAAGAACTGTGGCAAATCCTAATCGGTTTGACCAGTAGCTATCAGGTCAGTTGGCATGTAATTCCCAAAAATAATCCTCCTCAAGAGATGGGAGAGGCGAAAACATTAGCCACCGACGCGGCCAAACAAGGTTAACAAACTTGTTACCCGACAAGGTTTTTTAGCCTCAACTAAATACAAAAGAATATCTGACAGGATTAACATAATTAACAAGATTACAGGCAAAAAATCTTGTCGAAAATTTTTTATTTAATCAGTATAAGTAGTTTTCAGAACTAACTTGTAAAAAACAGAAGTGTACCCATAATAGGCGGGTATATACCTGCCAAATACCCGTTGCGATTACATAATCGCAACGATCAGGAAAACAGGAGTGTCAAAATTGTATTTTGACAGCAAGAATGGAATTCTTGCACTCCGGGAAAAGTGACAACTTAGAAATGAAAGTTACTTATCGGGTACTGAGGGTTAACAAATAAACCCCTTTGCCTTATTATAAATGGCAGGCTAAAATAGGTCAGACCATTTTCAGGAGATATTCATCATGTCCCAAATAAAACTACCCGGTTTGATTGATGTGCATACCCATTTACGTGTGCCCGGCGGTGAACATAAAGAAGATTTTGCCACCGGAACCGCGGCCGCGCTGGCTGGTGGGCTGACTATGATTTTAGGCATGCCCAACACTAGCCCCCCGCTAACCACTCGGCAACGGTTGGCTGATACGCGAGCCAACGCCCAACAGAATGCCTATTGCGATGTGGGGCTTTTTGCTGGAGCCAGCCGCGAATTTTTGGTTGACTTACCCAACGCGGCCCAGGAAGCCGTTGCTCTAAAAATCTATCTAAATGACACTTTTGGCACCTTACGAGTCGATACTCTGCCTACCCTGCTGGCCTGTTTTGAGACTTGGCCCCGCGAAAAGTTGATAGCCATGCATGCCGAGGGGCAAAGCGTGGCCGTCGGCATTGGCTTGGCAACGAGTTATCAGCGTCCGGTTCACTTTTGCCATATTAGTCGTCAAGAAGAGATTGAACTAATTGCTCAGGCCAAAATGCGCGGTCTGCCTGTTACCTGTGAGGTTACGCCGCATCATCTATTTATGACCGAGGCCGATTTTAAGCGGCTTGGCCCCTTAGCCGACATGCGTCCTAAACTCGCCACCCAAGCCGATGTGGACGCGCTGTGGGCACATCTCGACAGTACGATTGACTGTATTGCCACTGACCATGCTCCCCACACCTTGGCCGAAAAACAGTCCGAAAACTATCCGCCCGGTATTGCCGGTTTAGAAACATCGTTGCCGCTCATGCTGACCGCAATACAGGAGAATCGAATCAGCATGCCGCGGGTCATTGAACTGATGCACACCAACCCCCGCCGCATCTTTAAGTTGCCCCTACAAACGGACACATATATCGAAATCGACCCCACCGCCGAGCAGACTATTCGCAACGAGGCCATGCATTCCAAATGCGGTTGGACTCCCTTTGCCGGACAAACCCTCACCGGACGAGTAGAACGGGTGCTATTACGCGGTCAAACTGCCTTTGAGGCTGGACAAGTTGTGGCTATTCCGGGGAGTGGAGTGGTGTTGTAGAAAATTTCATCTCTAGATGTTCAGATAAATATTTTCAGCTATCATCTTCCCGCAAGTTTAGAACTTGCGGGAAGGTTGGTCTTGAATTGAAAACCATTATCTGAAAGACTGTCGTTATAAGATTAATATAGCGTTAAATAAGTTTTGTGTAATTTCGTAGCTCGGTCTTTAGACCGAGTCTATGATGGTAACGGGTATGTACCCGTTACCTATAACATGCGGGTATATCCTCCTTCAAGGAGGCTTCGCGCTACCCGCCAAATACCCGTTGCGATTACATAATCGCAACGATCAGGAAACACAAGAAAAGGCCACTCGATTTGGTATCGAATGGCCTTTTCTTGTGTTTATTCGGAGTGCAAAAGCTGATTGCTTTTGCATGTTTGTTTCTGGCAGTTTGTGACGACTCTGGCTCAAGAGCAAACTCCCAAATCGCTATTTGTGCCTGAAACGGGTGCAACCTTGACCCCCCGCGAGGTAGAGGTATTGCGCCTGCTGGCGACCGGGGCCAGCAATCGGGCCATCATCGCAGAACTGGTCGTTAGTATCCCCACCGTCAAGACTCATGTCTCTCGCATCTTAGGCAAACTAAACGTTCAATCGCGAACACGGGCGGCAACGGTAGCACGTGATCTACACCTTGTTTAGTATCTTACCCCTTTCTAACAAGGCCAGCCTTCATTGCGATGACGGCGGCCTGAGTACGATCAGCCACGTCAAGTTTTTCAATGATGGTACTAACATAGTTGCGTACCGTACCTGGGGCAAGATGCAGCCGTTCGGCGATGGCGCTATTGTTCAAGCCCTCGCCAATTAAGCGTAATACATCACGTTCGCGGTTTGTTAAATCGGCAAGGTCTGTTTCAGTCGGCAAGGCAATTTTTTTTTGATTGAAATACTTCATCAATTTACCGGCAATGGCTGGATCAAGAAACGATTCGCCAACCATTGTGCCTTTGATTGCAGCGACCAACTCATCACGGCGTGAGTCTTTGAGCAGATAGCCAGCCGCCCCCGCACGAATGGCATCAAAAACCCATTCATCAGCCGCATACGTCGTCAGCACTAAAACAGGCAAGGATGGATGACTTTCATTCAGGGACTGTGTGGCCTGAACCCCATTCATAACAGGCATTTGCAGATCCATGACTACAAGGTCTGGTGCTAGTGCCCTGACTTGAGCCAAGGCATCCTCACCATTATCGGCTTGACCAACGACTTCGATTTCTGGATCGGTTCCAATAATCGCGGCCAGCCCTTCCCGAACAATGATCTGATCATCAACAAGTACAATACGAATCATAATATTTTCCTCAACCTAATGGTAATTGCTGTCCCCTCACCCAACTGGCTTTTCACCGCTAATGAGGCATCATTTAGGGTAGCACGTTCAGCCATGCCTTGCAAACCATAATGCCCAATTTCCGATGGGTCACTATTGGCGTCAAAGCCGATGCCATCATCTACAATCTCTAAATGAAGCTCATTCGCTGTTTCGATCAAACGCAAGGATATCGTTTTGGCGCGGGCATGGCGCACGATGTTTTCCAAGGCTTCCTAGGCAATCCGATAGAGATTTTGTTCGACATGGGAGTCTAAATTTGTTGCCAGATGGGGAGGCAGTTCCGTGTTTAAGGTTGCCCCAGCACGGGCCGCAACCTCCTCACCCATCGCTTGTAAGGCCAATCCCAAGCCTAAATCTTGTAAGGGGGTGGCCCGTAAGGATTGTAAGGCGCGTCTGGCCTCGGTCAGCCCCGTTCTGGCCATATCATCGGCCCGTGACAGCATGACTTCTGCGGCTTCAGGGTTGCTTGACCACAGGGCGCGGGTTGCTTCGATTTGAACCGTGACACCGCTCAGGGAATGGGCCAAGGTATCGTGGAGTTCCCTAGCCAGACGATTGCGTTCCCGACTGATGGTCAATTCTTCCCGCTGGATGGCTTGACGACGCAGTTGACGATTAGCCACGGTTAATTGCTCTCGTTGAAATTGCTCCATCTGGCTCAAATGCCAAACAAAATAGCCTACCGCACCCAATGAGGTTGCAATGAAAAGCGATATGACAATTATTGCTACAACGAAATGTTCAGGCCGATGTGTTACAGAGAAGGTGAGAGAGGCCGCAATAAGCACACTATAGACTAAGGACACGATAATGACCTGACGCAAATGATATTTCCAACCCACAATGAGGGTAATTACCGTGCTAATTGACATGAAAGCGACCATATTGAAGACCCTGTCTAGGGGTGCCTCATTTTCGGGTCTAAAACCAGACCAGACAGACACGATCTGCACGATAAATAGGCCAAATACAGCAATTCCCAAAGCAATAGGTAAATAGGTTGCGCCTAGACGTTGCTCTAACTTAGGGAGGGAGAGATAGAGCGCCCAAAGTGCGGCAAGAACAACGGTATAAATTCGACGAGTCGATTCTAATTCAGCGTTGCTAAAAAACCAGATACTCATCAACGAAATCACTGAAAGTATGAGCCACACGTATGAAAAGTTGCGTAACGCCACAACAATGTCAGACCTGCCGGTTGTTTTTGGTTCCATCATTTATTTATCCTACCACATTTCTGTCATAGCTCGTGAGTGACAGATGTCATAAGTTTTCTATGACAAAAACTATGACAACAATCACTGCCACGTGTGACAACTTTGCTTTATAGTTGAAGTAATTCCGAGGCATCCGAACAACGAATATTTGATGTTGCCGCTGGAATAGACAAGACAAAAAGGAGTGAGGTATGAAACGAGTAAAATTCCTGTTGTGGAGCGTATTGTTGGCCACAACTTGGCTAACCATTGCCTGTGGGACAAGTGAAACTACGGGAGCGCCCCAAGCTCAATCTGAAAGACAGGTGGCTCAGGTGACAGCCGTGGAAGTAGCCACCGTCGAAACCGGTGAAATTGCCTCGATTTTTAACTACTCCGGCAACATCAACCCCAAAGCCAGTGCTGACATCGTTCCCAAAGTGTCAGGTGAAATCAAGGAAATTCTGGTCAAGGTTGGTGATGAAGTCAAGGCTGGCGATCCCATTGCGATTATTGATGATGAGCTATTGCAAATTGATGCCAATAACGCCGGATTAGTCCTCAAAGCGGCCCAACTGCAATTGACGCAAATGGAGTTGGGCGTAAGACCCGACGAAATTGCGGCGGCTCGTGCCTCGGTACAGTTAGTCGAAACAGCCCTCAATGATGTGACCCATATCAGCGATGATGAACGAACGACAGCAGTGCTTAGTTTGGCCCAAGCCCAAGCACAACTGCGGCAGGCTCAAGCCGAATATGACAAAATAGCTTGGGCTGATCAAGTCGGTCTAACGCCACAGGCCCTCCAACTAGAGCAGTCCACGGCCGCCTATGAAGCCTCGCTGGCCTCATACAATCTACAAACCAATCCTAGTGCCTCCACTCTGGCTCCATTGGAAGCCGAATTGGTGCAGGCCCGCCTCAACTTGGTCAAAACAGAAGCCCCCTTCCTGCCTATCGAGTTCGAGATGATGAGAAATCAGATTGCTCAGGCTGAAGTGGCCGTAGAAAAAACTAATTTACAGGTGGGCTACGCCACGGTGGTTGCGCCTTTTGATGGGTTTATCGAGTCAGTGGATGTCGAAATCGGAGCGTTAGTCAGTTCGCAATCCAGCGTGGCCGGGATTATCTCCAAAGCGTTAGAGGTTGGCGTTGATGTTGAAGAGAGCCGCTTTACGGCTTTAGCCGAGGGATTACCAGCTTCTTTGATGGTATCGGCCTATCCGGGGCGAGAGTTTCCCGCTGTCGTCAATGAGGTTCCACCTGTGGCTGACAGTACGACTCATACATTTGCGCTTAAGATCACCCCTTTAGATGAAGATGGATTGTTGCGCGGCGGTATGTTCGCCGATGTTAGCATCCTAGCAGAGCAGAGAACACAGACTTTATTGGTTCCTCGTGCCGCTGTGACTTTGGTTGATAATCAACCCGTCATATTTGTGGTAGTTACCCAAAAAACCGAGATGCGCCCGATTGTTACGGGCCTGCGAGACAGAGACAGGATTGAAATTTTGTCCGGTTTGGAAGCAGGCGAAACAGTAATTACCCTCGGTCAGGACAACTTGGTAGATGGTGCTTCGGTGCAGGTCATTAACTAATAACTGATAAGCAGAAAGGATAAAAAAAAATGGCTCCCTTAACTCGCCTATCCGTAGGCCGCCCCATTTTGATGTTGATGAGTATTTTGCTGTTTGTTATCTTTGGCCTTCAGTCGTTTCTGGGCATGAATGTCGAAAACTTACCGGCCACCGACTTACCGATTGTGACGATTTCTGTGGTCTGGTCGGGCGCTTCCCCGGAAGATGTGGCCGATAACCTGATTGAACCCATTGAGGAGGCAATCTCCGGTCTGTCGGGCATCAGCCGTATCAGTGCCTCGGCCCAGGAAAACTTTGGTCTGGTTGTGGTGGAGTTTGTGGATAGTATCAATGGGGATCAAGCCACAATTGATGTGGATCGAGCTGTGTCAAGTATTCGGAGTAATTTACCAGATGACATTCAAGAGCCAAAAGTTGAGCAACGAGATCCAAACGCGGCTCCGATTCTCTTCATCGTACTCAGTGGCCCACAGGGAACAGACGCTTTGGCTAAGTTGGCTGAAGACGACCTAAAGCCCCAAATTCAATCGACGTTGGGGGTGGCCGCTGTGACCATCTCTGGGGGACGAGAACGACAAATTCAGGTCAATACCAACCCGACCAAACTATCTGCCTTTGGCTTGCCTTTGAGTAGCGTCGGAGATGCCTTGAAACTGGAAAATGTCAGTGTTGCCGCTGGTTCGATTGACAACAACGATGAAAGCATTGCCGTGCGCTCAGTCGGCGAATTTGAAACCATTGAGGATATTGAAAATGTGGTGGTGGGTACTGCTTTCGGTACGCTGCCTTTGGCCTCCAGCAGTGCCAATGATCCTGATTTTCTCCTGAACCAACTTGGATTGGGCGGCACTGGCCTTATTTTTATGCGCGATGTAGCTACCGTCATCGATACTTATGAAGCTCCGACTCGTAAAGTTCGCTTAAATGGTAAAGAAGCGGTTCTGCTGGCCGTCACCAAATCTAGTGATGCCAATGCGGTTGAGGTGGCTAATGCCGTGAAACAAATTGTGGCTGATTTACAGTCAACCCTACCAGCTGGGGCCAATTTAGAGGTGGTCATCGATGATACGCTTTTCACCGAGGCTGCGGTTGAGGGCGTACAAGGTGATCTGATCGCCGCCATCGTAATCACTGGTTTGGTCCTCTTATTCTTTCTCCATACGATTAACAGCGCGGCGATTGTTGTCATTACCGTGCCAGTGGCCTTGGCGATTACTTTTTTGGGGATGGCAGCCTTTGGTTTCACCCTGAATACGTTGACCCTGCTGGCTTTGACAGTGGCCATTGGCAGCCTAGTGGATGATTCCATCGTCATCACCGAAAACACCGAACGCCACACCCAAATGAAAAAATCCCCCAAGCAAGCGGCCTTCGATGCCACCACCGAGCTAGGCTTCACCTCATTAGCCACGACTTTGGTGGGGGTCATTGTCTACATCCCGGTGGCGTTACTATCCGGCACTATCGGCCAATTCTTTTTCCCCTACGGCATTACCGTGACCATTGCCTTTGCCGTCTCCCTCTTTCTGGCCTTCTCCCTCACCCCACTGTTGGCCTCATGGTGGATGCCTGACACAACTAAACCCGACCGCCCAGCCAGAGGGTTGGCTCGTATTTCCCAAATCGTTACCAAGCCCATCGTCTGGGTCTGGTTCAAGATCATCATCCGTGTCTTTGAAACCTTCTTTACTGCTCTGGCCAACGGCTACCGCTCTCTTTTGCGTCTGGCCCTGGCCAGTGGTTATACCCAACTCGTCGTCCTCATCATCACGGGTGTCGCCGTCTATGGTGGGGTGGGGTTGATTACCAGCGGTGCAGTGCCGTTCGGTTTTATCCCCTATCAGGATGATGCCAAAATTTCGGTAACCATCGAGATGCCAGTTGGAACGAGCTTAGAAGCTACAGATCGGGCCACGCGACGGACGGAGGATATTATCCGCAATGAGGTGCCGGAAGTGGGGTTGATTCTGACGACGGTGGGAGCCGAAACCAGTTCGGCTACCAATAATAGTAAAAACTTTGCCAATATCACGGTGGTATTAACTGATAAACGGGTTCGCTCCCGCAATCCGCTAGAGGTCGTCGAGTCTCTTCGACCTCATTTTGCCCTAGTGCCTGGAGCTAAGGTTACAGCCATCGCTGGCAATCAGGACGTAATAGATATCGATATCTTCGCCCCTGATCCAATCACAGTGGTTCTCTTGGCCGAAGAAATTAGACCGCTTATCGAGTCTGTCCCCGGTGCTAACGATGTCCGCACCCCAGGTATCGGCCAAACGTTGCAAGAGGAGTTGGTGATTGATCGGGGCCGAGCCAAAGAACTGGGTCTCTCGTCGGGTCAAATCGCTGGCACCCTACGCACCGCGATCAATGGTTCAACTGAGGGAACCTTCCAACCAGAAGGCACAACCGAAAAAATTGATATTATCCTCCGCATGACCGAGGACTCCCGCAATGACTTGAGCCAGATTATGCAACTTCCGCTGGCCTATGTTAGCGATAGTCCGGTTCGGGTGGGACAGGTTGCCGAGGTGCAATCGACCTTGGTTTCTGCACGTATAGAGCGGGAAAATCGCCAATTTTCGGTAACCTTTGACATCACCCCATCTGGACGGGGCAGTACTGATATTGCTAATGACATTCTGTCCAAGTTGGAGGCCTACAACTTTTCTCCTGGCGCAAGCTTTGGCTTGGGGCCGGCAAGTAGCCGCTCTAGCGACAGTATGACCCAATTAGTTGGGGCCTTCGGCTTCTCATTACTCCTCATTTATATCTTGATGGTGGGCTTGTATGAAAGTTTTTTGCAACCGATAGCCGTCATGTCTGCCTTGCCAGTATCCTTAGTGGGGGCCGTTGGCGGGTTGTACCTCACAGGATTGGAGCTAAATATCATCTCGATGTTAGGGATCATCATGCTGGCTGGTTTGGTCACCAAGAATGCTATTTTACTACTAGACCTGACCAACACACTGCGAGACGAGGGGCTGTCCCGAAAAGAGGCCTTGATACAAGCGGGTCATCAACGCCTGCGGGCTATTTTGATGACCGCCCTCTCACTTGTCTTTGCCCTAATCCCACTCTTGATCAACGATGGTTTGGGGAGTGAACTCCGCACCCCAATGGCCGCAGTGGTCATTGGAGGTACGTTGGTATCCGTGGGCTTTTTCATCTTCTTGGTGCCCGTCGTTTATAACCTGTTAGATGTTCTTGGGCTTGGCTTTAGCTGGATTGTCCGCACGGTGATTGGGCTGGGTGAGGCTGAAGATGAACAGACACCCCCGCCTAATCAACCCTCATCAGATGATAATGGTGATAGACCGAACTTAAAAACTGAACCGGTGGTTAGTCCGGCCGGACGCTGATCCAGAGCAAATAGAAGGGGATCAAAATGATAAACACAAACACGCGATACATATTAATAGTAACCATCATCTTTATTCTGATGGGCTGCTCAAACTCCATAGAAACAGTTGAGAGCATTCCGACGCTGGATAACGCCCAGTGGCCCACCCCCGTACCTGCGGCCCCGATTGCCACATCTACGCCCTTTCCTATCGTCGGTCTGGCGGATATAGTCACATCTGAAGTGACCGTTGTTGGGGCTGAAACCGATAGTGAAGCCCTCAACCCAACTGAACCAACGGCAACTGTAACCACAGTAATCCCTGGTCAGGTTCAGCAAGCTGTTGAGTCCATTCAACAAGGCACGTTTGAGTTGCCCAGTTTACCAGCATTTACGTCGGCGCAGGTACAGACCGTGGCCCTAAATGTGCGGCAAGGTCCAGGGCCTGAGTACGATCACCTTGAACCGCTGCCCCAAGGTGATGAGGTGACGGTCTTAGCCACAAACCGACAGCAGGATTGGGCGCTTATTCAAAGAGAGGATGGCAGTTTGGGTTGGGTATATGTTGAATATATTAGCCTTGGGGAGGCCTTAGACGGTGCCCCAACCCTAATTTCGGCGCGGCCCCATCCTGATTTTTCCGGCGATCATATCGTTCCCATTCGACAGATTGATGGGGTGTCGGTTCCTGATGGGGGCAGTTTCCTTGACCCCGTACCCGTTGAACGTGAGGGAGGAGCCTCTTCTGTATCCATCGTCTCGCCCTCAGTAGATAGCGACATATCGCCTCAGATAGCCGGGCTAGAGCCAATCACGACAGCAAAAATAGCCCGCCCTGAAGTGGCGGTTCACCCTGGGGCCAGTACAGCGTATGCAGCCATTGATGAGCTGACAGACAATCAAGAGAAACTTGCCGTTTTAGCCATCGACCCTAGCGGCCGATGGTTGTTGGTCGATCCCCAAAATAGCAATATAGGGTGGGTCGCCTATGACGCGATCAATATTGAGGGCGACCTTAGCCCAGCCCGGCAAATTTACACAGCATGGGTTAAATCAAACACGGCAACGACTCGCCGAGGCCCCGCTATTTTCCATGAAACAGTCGGGCGATTGGCAATCAACACCTTGCTTATCGTCGAGGGGCTTAATGAGGCCCGCACGTGGGCCTTGGTTAGCCTGATTAATGGCGAAGGGCAGGGGTGGGTTCGATTACAAGACCTGGATGCTTATGGCGCGGTCACCGACCTTCCCTTTGCCCCCCAGCCCGATTTTCTAGCGACTCAAACGGCTCACCCCGTCGAGGATCATCCCTTGGCACCTGGTCAGATTGTGTTCCAGAGGGCCAGTGGTGGTGAGATTATGGTGATCAACTCGGATGGGACGGGCTTGCATTACCTGACCCACGGGATCGATCCTGTCCTATCGCCGGATGGTCAAACTGTGGCCTTCACCCGCTGGGAACAGGGCGAGGCTGGACTTGGCTCATTGTGGCTCGTTGACATCGACGGCAGTGATGAACGCTCAATTTTGGGCTTCATTGATCGACAACCCAAAGGGCCAGCATGGTCGCCGGACGGGTCACACCTGATGATTAATTATCAACACGGCGGACGACGTAAGGAAAAGGGGGTCTGTGATCGTTTTAAGAATGGTGAGAGACCAGACGTGCCGATGAATGCAACGAATCCCCGTGTCGAAGTTGATGTAGATGGCCCCGGTGATGTTGATGTCTACTTGTGCTACGAACTCCCCCCAGACCCTCACTGGGGCTTGCGGATGGTCAATGTGAGCGATGGCAGCTTTGAAGATATGGATGGTGGTACCTACGCCTTTCGCCCTACCTGGGACCCAAATCAGTCCTGGCGTATTGTCTCGGACGGGGGACGTGGTTTATTGGCGGTTGACATCAATCGAGAATTCCGTCAGACCTTGACCGAAGGTGTGACCGACGGTTCGCCCGTTTTTTCGCCTGATGGACAGTTTATTGCCTTCACCACCAAACAACAAAGCAGTGGTGACAATGGGTGTGACATTTATCGGATCAATGGCGATGGCAACGGGCGTATTCGCCTGACTCAAACTCCGTTGTGGCAATCAATCACCCCAAATGGTCGGGTAGCCAACAATGTTGCGCCAGAATGGACACCGGATGGACACCATATTGCTTTCCTGACCGACCGGGCCGGACGCTGGGAAATTTGGGTTATGAACGCCGATGGGGCTGACCAGCGATCTTTGTTCTCTGATACCGTGAACGACCAGCTCCAGATCGATTATAACTTTGTGGATGAACGGGTATTCAGTTGGCGATAGACGGGAAAGTGCCTAATTCCTTATTCCCAGGCTCCAATACAGGTTCATGTCTAAAAATCAAAAACTAAATCTGTTAATGGTACGAGAATGTCCAAAGATAATTCAAGAATAAGCAAGTTTTATCAACTTAGGAATGAGTCCTAAATAACCAATATCCAAAGGATATCATCATGACCAAAGAAAAAACCCCTATTTTGTTAAAAGGATTGGGTACTGGCATCGCCGTTATTCAACTTTTCGACATCGCCATCCATGCGGCAAGCGATCAGTTGGAACCAATGCGAGTGGTCTCCAATCTGATCATTCTGGCGTGGGTATTTGTACTTATCTCTGGCAAACTCAGCAAGAAAATTAAATCCGTGGCTCTCGGTTCTATTGGAACATATCTGGGACTTAATCTCATTTTTCTCGCCTTGGAAGGTCTGACTAATCCCAATACCGGGGCACCGCGCAGTATGCTTTTCCTGCTGGTCATCCTGACTACCGCGCTCTCAACCGTGTTATTCACTCAACTGAAGAAAAACTAAGGAGTAATAAAATCATGAATAAACGAAATCTCATTATCGGCGGCATTGCTGTCATACTCGTCATTGTAGGCTTGGTTGTTTACGGCAAATTTCAAGATATGATGACCTTCCCCACTTCCACAGAAGCAGGGGTCAGTTTCCAAACCATTCAGTCCAGCCTCCCCGAAAACAGCGGATGCCTGAACGAAGCTGGTGAAGCCGGTTTGGCCAAAGAATTGATCAACATGGGTGAAGGCCTCGTGGTTGTAGGCGCTGGCAATACCACCATGCCCGATGATGTTTGGGTAGATTACAGCCCCAAATTGCCGTGGCAGAAAAATACAAACCGAAACACCATGTTTGATGACAGTTGCTTTTACCGCTCGCCAAGCGCTCCCGCAGATTGCCAAGGCGAAGAATGCCAGATGGAACTTGAAGTTGATGGATATTCGTGGGTCGAGTTATCCATTATTAACTCGCAAGATTGCTTTGCAAACGACAATGCAAACTGCACTGCCTTGGCAGTTGACCCGGGGGCGATCGACTTAAAAGTCATTAGCAAATGTCACCAACTTATTTTCGAAGATAAAATCTACGAGCTGGTTGATCTGGCCGGTAATCGCTATGTGATGCATGCTACCGACACCGGCACGCCCGATTTTAACGTTGCTCTTCCCGATGGGTGGACGCTGACCAAAGTCACGCTGAACGAACCGCTGGAGATCCTGCCCTTTGGCGGCGGGGATGCCTGCTACCACAACGTACTGCGAGACAACCTTGGGCAAGGATATCATCAGTACGTTTTTGCTGGGGAAATATACCCTTAGTCGTATCATCAATGAAATCTAAACTTTGAGTATGTCATTCTCGCATGCTTTTAGCGAGAATCCAAATTTTGTCTCCGACTGAAAGGCAAATTTCAGCCAGCGAATCATGGCTTCTACAGTGAGCGGATTGGTTTGTTTTTTGGTCATAGGTCTACAGCCTTTGGAAGCGGGACTCATTCCTTAATTCCGATTCTTTCGCTTAGTTTCATTGTTTCATTAGTAAATATTCAGTGAACTCGCCAGAAGGAGCATCAGAAACCCGATTTCTTTAAGAAATCGGGTTTCTAGGGCGGTTTTACTGAACTTTTACTTTCATTAGACCTGTTCGGCAACAACTTATCATCTCAGAAGTTTATCATTTCAACATAGCTAAAACAATATCTGACAGGATTAACAGGATTTTTTTGCCTGTAATCCTGTCAATCCTGTCAAAAAATGCTTTTGATTTTGTCAGTATGTAATGAAACGACAAATTTTTATCATCGCATAAAAACTGAAATTTGAGGTCTGCGGAGTGCAAAAGCTTCTTGCTTTTGCATGTTTGTCTCTGGCAAAAGCAAGATGCTTTTGCACTCCTTTATTGCCGAACAACTCTATTCGTTAACGACATCAATCGCAACTATATTTGGTAACAGAATTGGATTATTATAATCATAACCGAAAAATTAGACAATCAGTCATCAATGGTTAAGAACTCAGCATTAAGGAATGAGCATTGTTGCTATCATAAGATTGTGGTAAAATTGATTCCTCTTACTACCCGACAAGATGTTTAGCTTAGACTAATTATAGAATAATATCTGACAGGATTAACAGGATTTACAAGATTAAAAGCAAAAAATCCTGTTAATCCTGTTAATCCTGTCGAAAAAATCTTTTTTCTAATCAAGGTGTCGGGTACCAAGGCAATTCTCAAATCTACATGTTTATCAGGGTAAATATTCAGTGAACTCGCCAGAAAGAGCATCAGAAACCCGATTTCTTTGAGAAATCGGGTTTCTAGAGCTACTTTACTGAACTTTTACTTATCAGGAGCCATTTTATGAATAGACCATTCATTATAATCTTTAGTCTGCTAGGTCTGATTTTATTTGTCGTCACGACCCAGTTGCAGGCTCAAGAGATTACCTACAATCATGCTAATGTACCAGCTATCCAACCGCCAACCGAGTATCCGGTTCCGCCTCCATTTGGTTTGCCATTTGCCACCTCACCCAGCCCTAGTACATGGTCATTAGGTCAAGGTTATGGCAACACGGTTGGCGCTTATTTTTTACGAAATGTGTTTTACAGTGCCGGACAAGGGCTTCATTTTGGGCTTGATTTTAGCACTCCCTGCGGCACAGAAATCGTTTCAATTGGCGACGGTATTGTCAGCGAAATTGATAGCTCGCATGGCTCACCGCCTCACAATTTGATGATTGATCATCCTAATGGATACAGTTCCTTTTACGGCCATTTGCTAGAGCGGACAACTTTTGTCGAAGTGGGGGAGCATGTCAAAAAGGGACAGGTTGTGGCTCTTAGCGGTGATTCATTTGAGACCTGCCGTTCCGCTCCGCATCTTCATTTAGAACTACGAAACAATTTTCATGTGCGAGCCTACAATCCGGTGCCGCTCATTGATGCTGATTGGGATAGCTTGGCGTTAATCGGTAGTTTTAGTCAAGGTTATTCGCGTGATTTAGATAATCCTCGTCAGTGGCAAACCATGTACGACCAACCTGATGTGGCCTTTGGTGGAGTCATGCTCAATGATTACGATAACCCGTGGCCGCCGAATCGATAGTCAATTAGGGTGATGCTCTTTTTCTGTAAAAGTTCAGTAAAATGTAGTGATCAACTTGATGTTGAAAACGGAGTTACAGGCAATGGCTGAACCCATTGCACTCCAATAGTAAAAGTTCAGTAATACCGCCCTAGAAACCCGATTTCTCAAAGAAATCGGGTTTCTGACGCTCTTTCTGGCGAGTTCACTGAATATTTACCTCCAACATCATCTTGACCACCACAGGTAATACAACATAACCATCTTGAAAAATAACAAATTTTTAAGTCAGTCGAGACACAATCCAATCAGCATTACGCTGACTATGTTTTTACTCATTCTAATTACCGTCGCCTGCACCAACTCTGATGAAACGATTCCGGTTGATGAAGCGACTCCGGTTGTCGAATTATCGACTACCACACCGACTGAAACCACTCCTCCACCAATTGAAACCACCCCTCCGCCTACACTGACGGATACACCTAGTCCCACCAATACACCCACCCCGACAACGACAAATACACCAATTCCGACAAATACACCAATTCCTGTTCGTGAACGAATCCAATCGTCGGTTGTATCCATCCACGCGGCAATATCATCATTAGTGACAACTTTTTCTGGTAGATATTTTCCCCAACCAACTATATGTGCGTAAA
>JAUCGA010000010.1 GCA_030377865.1 Anaerolineales bacterium HSG25
AACGTTGAACGGCAAACTCACCCTAATATCTGCCGATAGACGGCTACCGTGTCGCGGGCTACTGCCGCTTGCGTGTAATGATCGACGACTCGCTGTCGGCCTCGATTACGTAACTCCTCACGGAGGGTCACATTATCAATCAGGCGTTGCAGTTGATCCTGCAAGGCCTCGATATTCCCCTCGGCAAAGGTCAAACCAGCCTGCCCAATCACTTCTGGAATCGCGCCCGATTCGGCTCCCACAACGACCACATCACAGGCCATCGCTTCGATTAACACTCGACCAAACTGTTCTTTCCAGTTGCTTTGAGCCAACGACGGTAAAACGAGTACATCTAAGCCGCTAAAATAGTTGGGGATATGGCTCGAGGGCATTTTAGGGTCGAACACTACTCGTCCGCTAATACCGAGCCAGTGAGCCATTTTGCTGAGACGCTCTTTGTCTGGCCCGTCACCCAATATCTGCAACATCCACGGCCCAACTAATTGGCTCGCAGAACGAAGTAATAACTCCACTCCCTTTTCGGGGACTAAGCGCCCCACGTAACCAATTACCAGAGTCGGTTGCGTGGGAGGACTAACCGAACGAAACTTGAAGGCGCTCATGCGTCCTTGTCGGGTGGGGCGTTTGCGTCGAAAATAGATGGACGGGTCAACCCCAAACTGCGGAATCTGTTCGATGTGACCCTGATACCCCTTTTTTCGCCACACCCCCTCGGCCTCGTAATTGCCCACTAATAGAGCATCGGCTCGCTTAAGGACATACCATTCCATCAAACTAAACGGTGGCGGATACCTGCGATGAATATTTTGCCATGTAAAGACTACCGAGCGCGCTCCTACCTGTTGAGCCAATCGCATGGCCTGAAACGTTGACAGATTATACGGCTCCTCATCAATATGAAATACATCGGGTCGAACTCGACGGACAATATGTTTTAGTTGAGGGTAGTAATGGATGTGGAAATGACCGTTCCAAGTCATCGGTGTGACGACCATCTCGTATCCTTCAGTGTGGGTTTTTTCTAGCGTTGTGGGGCTATGTGGGTCGTCCCAACTTGGCGGTACAACCACCGTCAAATCAACACCCGGTATGGCCGCTATCTCCTCTAGTTTTTTTTGGTAAGCCCCAACAATACAGGCTTTGGAGAGCATCAGAATTTTCATTAGTAGGCCCCGCTCCCCAAAATAACACGAGGGATAGTTTGTAGTAAAATTTTGGTATCTAAGTAGAGTGACCAGTTTTCGATATAGTAGATGTCGAGCAGGGCTACCTCGTCGAAACTAAGTTTGGAGCGCCCGTTGACCTGCCCCAAGCCTGTTATACCGGGGGCGGCCTCTAAACGACGGCGATGCCATTCTTGATATTGAGCGACCTCGGTGGGTAAGGCTGGACGTGGCCCGACCAGACTCATGTCGCCCATAATGACATTGTACATTTGGGGCAATTCATCGAGACTGGTGCGGCGTAAAAAGCGGCCAATTCGGGTGACGCGAGGGTCATCTTTCATTTTGAACAGTGCCCCATCGGCCTCGTTATATTTTTGCAGAGCCGCTTTTTGGGCCTCGGCGTTTTGCACCATCGACCTAAATTTGTAGATGGTGAAACGCGAACCGTCTTTGCCCACCCGTATTTGCTCGAACAGTACTGGCCCCGGCGATTCGAGCTTAATCATTAAGGCCATAAGCCCCATGATGGGGGAGCCAAATAATAGAACCGTGGAGGCTAGGACAAGATCAATGATTCGTTTGACTACTTGATTGAGGCCACTAATGCTGACCTCGTGCGCGCCAATCATGGGAATACCAGCAATTTCGACGATTTTCATGCGATTGATGGTCATTTGGTACATGTCGGGTACGATTCTGGTTCGGATGCCGACATGGTCACAATAGACCATAATGTGCATCATACGGTCATGATATTCCCACGGTAGGGTGACAATTACCTCATCAATTGGTTCGGTCTTGAGGACTTTATCGAGATTATCAGTGTGACCAAACGCCTTAAATGGGCCAATGTCTTCCTGCTTCATGGGATGATCATCCACAAAACCGACAATTTTTAGACCCAACTCAGGATGAGCCATAACGGCTCGCATGACGGTGCGGGCTACCTCGCCTGCCCCAACGATGAGTAGTTGTTTGACCCCAATTCCTCGTCGTCGCAAACTGCGTAACAGCCATAGTTTGATTAAGCGGCTCAAGCCTAACAAACCCACCGTAAATAATGCGGCATAAATAAAGATGATTCGCGAATAAAAGGTCGGTTGGTACATAAAAACCAACACGATGGCAATAATCGAACCGGTAGCCGTGCTGTTGAGTATGGCATAAAATTCGTCAAACCACGATATTCGTTGCCGAATTCGGTAGATTCCTTGGTGCCGATAGACCAAAATCAGCAATAAGGTGTACAGCCCGACAAATGGTTGATAAACCTGATAGGGTACATAGTAGCCTGGTTCGACGGTGCGGAACAGTTGCACCTCGTATCGTAGGAGATAGGCCAGTAAAAAGGCCAAGTTGATGAGTAGCACATCGACCAATACCCAAAACAGTTTGGCCGAAAATCTATTGGTAAATAGGACGTGTAAATGTTTCATAAGACATGTTGCGTGAAATGTGTTGCATGTTGCGTGTTATGTACTCCATAGGAATGAGATTTTATTTGACCGCTGATGACCGCTGATTGAAATCAGCGTCTTAAACGGAAAATCTGCTTAGTAAATATTCAGTGAACTCGCTAGAAAGAGCATCAGAAACCCGATTTCTCAAAGAAATCGGGTTTCTAGGCGGTTTTACTGAACTTTTACCCTGCTTAAGCAGGTTTCTCGTGTCAGCATAAGAATTCATTCTTATGTGAAAACGCGCAACTTATTTAATCCCCATTCCTAGAAGATAAGTTTTTACGCAACACGCAACACGCACTATATTTTCACGCTTCATTATAACAGCTTTTTATAAACCGTAACGGTCTCTTGGGCGGCTTTATCCCAACGGAATCGAGCCGCCTGTCGGAGACCTCGCTCGCGCATGGTTTGTTGTAGGTCAGGCTGATTTAGGATTAGGTGCATGGCCTGAGCTAGTTGGAGTGGATTATCAGGCTTGACTAGCGCGCCTGCTTTGCCCGCCACCTCTGGCAGGGACGAGACGTTGCTGGTGACAACGGGCGTTCCGCAGGCCATAGCCTCTAACACGGGCAGGCCAAACCCCTCAAACAAGGAAGGGTAGACGAACAGTGTGGCCGCGTTATACCAAAATGGTAACGCCTCTTGCGGTACATAACCCGGAAATCTAACTCGCTCTTGTAGCCCTAACTCGGCCACGAGGGCAAAGATGGCTTGGTAGTACCAGCCCTTGCCACCTGCCACAATCAGGGGCGGGGTGGTCGGGTCAAGCTGGCACAACTGCCCGTAAGCTCGAATAAGCCCCGACAGGTTTTTGCGTGGCTCCAATGTCCCCAAATAGAGGATAAACTGGTCAGGCAGATTCTGTTGTCGTCTGAACTGAGCCACCTCCACCACCGGAAGAGGTCGAAAACTGTCATCGGCTCCACAATAAATGGTGTGAACCTGATTAGCCGGTTTGCCGAGCAGGTTAATCACATCTTGTCGTGTACTCTCTGAGATGGTGATAACTGCTTTGGCTCGCTGTACCGACAAAGTAGTAAAATAGCGCAAATAGTATCGGTTGATAGGTCGGAACGCCTCTGGAAAGCGCAAAAAACTGAGGTCGTATACCGTTACCACCGACGGACATGGCAACAAAATTGGCGAGACGAAGGCCATAGCATGGTACAAATCGGCCTTGGCTCGATATAAGATTGCTGGCTGAATTGCCTGTTCCCACAGAATTCGCATGGCTGGACGTTCGGTCGGCCAACGGCTGAACTCAGTCTGTAGGCCGTTCCCTTGGAAGGCACGGTCATGCAAAAAAGCAGTAAAGCGGAGACCCCCTTCAACCTGCGGGAGGCTCTGGAGCAGGTTAAATATATACCAGCTAATACCAGCTCCACGGTAGCTTTGGCTGAGTGATAGTAGATGAGCGTTGAGTGCAATGTGAGACATGGTAGGGGATTATAACATAAGGCGGGGTAGGTGTTAATTTGTTCGGGGTCAAACGATTTTATCTTAGAGCCGTTGCTTGGCCCATTGCCTGACTTGAATTTGACGGGCATCAGGGCTGTTCAGTTCTGAGTTCAGACAAAGATTCGGGTCATTGGATAGCTCCGACGCGAAGCTAGTCCCTCAATCCCTCCTGCTAGGAGGGAGGTTTCTCCTAAGCCGAGGTGATTTCATGCGAGGACAAAAGCTCCTCACCCTAGCAGGGGGAGGCTGGGAGGGGGTAGAACTCTACTCTAACCATGATTTTGATGAAAACTGAACAGCCCTTTGACGGGCATAGATTGGGTGATTGTGGGCGGCGAATCTGGCCCCAAAGCCAAACCTATGCCCGAAGCGTGGGTGACAGAGATTCGAGACCAATGTGTAACCCACCGAGTGCCCTTCTTTTTTAAGCAGTGGGGTGCGGAAGAAACAAACCGGTCGCGGGCTGATGCGCCGTTGCGTTAGGTTGTACATCGGGTCAGATCAATGGTTTTGCAGGTAATCACTCAAGGATGAAATCGGCGAATAGTTGAATCATTTTCTGCAACAGATCATCGGCCTCGGTTACATTAAGTTTATTGTGCTTCACCAGAGGGATCAAAAGACCAACAGTACCCGATACAGACACCTTCAACTGCTTGCTCTGGGTACGAGCCGCTTTATCATCGGATAGGAACGTCCATTGACGATGCTTGGCAATGGCAATGCTAGAGGCTTCACCACTATGCAAGGTTTCAGAGAGTTGACCAAATAGACGGAACTCCTCTTCGGCATGTAATGCGATTAGATGGATGTGTCCTGTTTTAGAAAATGGATAGATGAACTGCTCGATACCGGAATAAAAGCTATAACCCTGCTGTAAGCCTGCCTGTATCTCACTCCAAACTTGGGTAGAGATGTAGAGCTTTTGCCACAGTAACGGCAGTAAATCGAGCCGTTGCACCGAGGCAAAGTTTGAAACAACGGTGGTGTTGGCGATGACGCTCATGGCGAAACCCCGACCAAACTTTGTTCAATTACCTGAACGTCCTCCTCCAATTCTGCCAAGGTTTCCACACCCAAACGAGGCCGAATACCCCGTTGGATAAGCAGTTGTTTGAGGCGGTCAAAAGAAACACCCGCCAACCAAGCGGCTTTGGCTAACGATATGTCGGTGGTTTGATATTGGTAAATGGCCCAATCGAGCCGAATATGAGGGCGTTCTTGCCACAACACCTGTAACGCCTCTTGAATAACGGTCTGTTCGTCGGGGTAGAGTTTAGCCTGTACTAGGGCTTGGGGGGTAATTAACATGGAGAGCCTCCTTAATCGTTACGTACAATTTTCAAATCAGTAATGAAGGTATTATACGGTAAGTCAAGTGGCTTTCAAAGCCAAAGCAGTGCGGAAGAAACAAGCGGGTCGCCTGCTACAAAGGCCGGACGTGGGATGAACAACCGGCGCGGGCTGATGTGCCGTTGCGGTTGGCGACTTAGGGGAAACAAAAAGGGGGCTGAGTGGATGTATTCACTAGCCCCCTTTTGACATTATCCTGATATCTTCATCAATTCATTCGGCCCATCTAACGTTAGCCGTAATTTATTGAGGAGATTTCGTCCCAATATCACCTCATCTCCCAACTCATCGGCGATGATTTCTACAAATGGAAATCGTAAATCACCAATTTCTATATCGACCATGTAGGTGTCAACTACTCGGCGCTCACCCCATTGACTGCGTAGATATTTACGGTTGTCGGCTTGTAGCGACAATGGCTCGATATAGGCAAATGGCACGATGGAAGCATCTGCACCAGTATCGACCAAAGCAGGTATGGTGGTGGTTTGAAACGGTTCGGCTGGTGGTGCAAGACGAACCGTGATTGTTGGCGCGGGTGGGAAGTAATGCTTATCATAAGGGAATTTCATCAAGATAACCTCCCCGTCGTCGGCGTGCGAACCCAAACCTCTTCGATCGGTTGCTCACCCACTTGCCGAAGTAGAACCGATATTCGGCCATACTTTTTCCGAATTCGTTGATATAAGGTCGCTCCATCGGCATCATGATCAACCAGTGTTTGATGATGAATCGCCACCCATTTCCCTAGATACTCCTGTTTTAGAGTGGCGTACATCGTTTTGTAGGCCGAGATTTCTTGATCTAACTTGATCTGTTGCTGGTGCCGTAGATACTGCTCTACGGCTTCATTAACTAAATCATTGATCGTTTTAGCCTCATGTTGAGCGTTTTCGACCAGCCGTTCTTCTAAATCAGCCCGTAAAGTAATGGTTTTCATGCATGGCCTCCGTTGATGTTGTTCTTTTCTGAAATCGAGGTAAAATCTCATGAAAATCATACTGATATTTGAGATTAAGACAACTGTGGGTTGATATCTGTAGCCAAACCCATGTCCGAACCGTGGGTGACAGAAATTCGAGACCAATGTCTAACCCACCGAGTGCCCTTCTTTTTTAAGCAGTGGGGCGGGGTACGGAAGAAACAGACAGGCCGAATGTTACATGGCTGGACGTGGGATGAGCAGGCTACACGGGTTGCTTTACCAATGGTATCGGCAAGAGGGGAGGCGGATGATTGAGGTGTTAACTACATAAAAGAGAACAGGATGCGCAGGAAGGCACTGATTTTTTTGACTCTAATCAGTGCCTTCCTGCGCATCCTGTTCTCTCTTCTCATGCCTTCAACACAACTGGTCGTAACCGCAAATCATAAAAGTTCGCCACAATTGCCAGCGGAACCTGCTCCAGCCGGAGCCAATCTTTGATGTTGTTGATGCTAATCTGATTGATGTCGGTAATCGCCACCGGAAAGACCAGCGCGGTGTCACCCACTCGCAGATGTGCGAACTTAATCTTGGTCAGTGGCTGGTTGCGATACACAACCTGCATCTCTCGTTGACGACGGACGGGCAACCCTCGTTGGGCTAACTCCTCGTAGCAGGCATTGGCATAAATACGGTAGATGAATCCCGCGCCAAGCGTTTGATGCACCTCATATAGACCGCCAATAATCTGGTCGGTAATATGGGAATCAATCAAGGCCGTTGCCGATTGCTCAAGGGGTTTCGTGGTGTAGGACATGGCTTGCGGGGAGAAATAGGTGCGTTTAGGTGTGGCAGAAGAGCCACCAAAATTGAGGAGCAAGCCCACCTCTTTGTTAAATGCCTTGAGATAAGAGATGGCTTGAGCCATGTGTAAGTTGGTCAATTCGGGTGCAACTTTTAGCTCCACAATCACATGGTCCGCCACAAAAAGATCGAGTTTTTGTAGGCCAACCAGTGTCTCCTTGTAAAAAATCTGATACTCATCTTGACGACTACAGCGGATACCAAGACGTTGCAAATCATACAGCATGGCCTTTTCGTACACATGTTCGGGATAGGTGTTGCCCAAACCGTTGTAGACATCGTAATAAACGCCAATGATGGTATGGGTTAGGTCTGAATGAAGGTAATGGGTCATGGTATTTACAACATTAAGAACAGGATGTGCAGGAAGGCACTGATTTTTTTGACTCTAATCAGTGTCATCCTGCGCATCCTGTTCTCTTTTTACTCCAACTCAACTCGATCATCCATCAACTGATCGAACGAAACCTCGAACAACCGCGTCAACTTGGTAATCAAATGGACAGAGGGGTTGTTTTTTTTACCCGTTTCCAGTTCACCAATAAACCCGTGAGCAATTCCTAGAGTCCTTATTCAGTTACGTCATTAAAGGTTGACACTGCCGTGCCGATAGTGTCAACCGTTCCAATAGCCTCTATAAGAGTATAATAGTCTACATTTTTTGTACTTTCAGTAGGCAGAGTGGATGGTGTTTCTGATAAGGCATATAGGGTAATTGTATACTCATGAATGCCTGTACTTGGTGAACATGGAGACGAATAGGAAACCCCAGCACCATCTTTATTTGCGCCCATGAACCAATCGCCATCATCAGCCTCACCATGAGGAATTTCGGTAACGGATGGATCAATAGCCCAAAGTAATAGATACGAATTTACCTGCGAGGTATCGTCCGCATGTGGATAATGGTGCATGATCACCGCCAATGAACCTGCTGAATCGGGGACGTTAGACCAAGCTAAGGGGATAGATTTTTCTGTTCCTTTAGCTTGGTCTGTTTCGTCTTCTTCGGCTTTGTCCTCGCATTTATAAGCCTCGAGCAGTTCTCCATCAGAAACGGCGATACTGGTTAGGGTAAAATCTGTGGTTGTATCTGGGGAGGGACTAAGAATGAGAGGTAGATAAATATAGTTGTCTTGAGCGTAAATACTGTTCATAGATGAGAGGGCTGACAAGTGGGAAACTAGCAAAGCTGTTACCATTAATAACAGATAAAACTTAGATTGACGATACATAAAAAACTCCTTGTTTTAGTAATTTGAGGCGTTAACCTCTACAAAATTTAGATTTATACGGTTGACCTCCTGCAAGGTCTCAAAGACCTTTTAGGTGTACAGGTTGCGTGAGCATACGTTATTTTCTCCTCTCTTACCTCCTATAGTTGTCCAGTAAAAGTTCAGTAAAGTAGCCTTAGAACCCCGATTTCTTTAAGAAATCGGGGTTCTGTAGTGGTCAAGATGATGTTGGAGTGCAATGGGTTCAGCCATTGCTTTTGGCAACGGCTAAACCCGTTGCACTCCATTTTCAACATCAAGCTGACCACCACAAAGAAATCGGGTTTCTGACACTCTTTTTGGTGAGTTCACTGAATATTGTAATCGCAACGGGTATTTGGCGGGTATATACCCACCTGCTCCTTACTCCTTTAATACTGGCAGTAACACCGTAAACTGGCTTCCACCATGTGATAATCGTTCGGCCTGAATTGTACCGCCATGTGATTCTACGATTTCCTTGCTAATAGCCAAACCTAAGCCGGTGCCACCTGTTTTTTTGCGACTCTTATCAACTCGATAAAATCGCTCAAAGATGCGGGGTAAATCCTTGGTCGGGATGCCTGAACCAGTATCTGTGACCCGTACTTCAATCCAACTTGGTTGGGTTGAAAATAGTTGCCCCGTAATTGTTTTTTGCTTGAGGTGGCGAGCTTGCAGGCTGACTTGTCCTCCGGCGGGAGTGTGGCGGATAGCGTTGTCGAGCAGGTTGGTGAACACCTGCGCCAAGCGATCTCCATCACCCACTAGCGGGGGAAGCGGGGCGAATTTGGTGACAATATCAACCTGTTTTTGTTGCGCTTGGAGCAGTAAGCGCTGGTTACTGTTCTGGAGCAGTTCGACCAAATCAAGCGGGCTGTGGGTGAGGGAGGTATGCCCCGATTCCAACTTGGACAAATCAAGCAGAGTCCCGACTAGCCGAGTCAACCGTCCGGCTTCTTCATAAATGATGCCCGCCGCTCGTTGACGAGATGCCTCGTCGGGCGTGGCACCATCAAGCATGGCCTGCGAAAAGCCCCGAATCGAGGTCAACGGTGTTTTAAGTTCGTGTGACACATTGGAGACAAAATCGCGCATGGTCTGCTGACTGGCCTCCACCTGCGCGGTCATCAGATTAAAACTGGTTGCCACCTGTTGTACCTCCAGCGGGCCATCCTCGGCCAACCGATGTTGATAATCTCCTTCGGCCACGGCTTCGGCGGCGGTGGCAATCTTTTCTAACGGGCGGATGATCGAACGAGCAATTAATATTCCGGCTAGTAACGATACAAGCGTAGCCACGACACCGGCCAGCATAAAGGCCCAACTGGTATCAAACACAAAGCGAGTCAATATTGCAAATTCGGGCGCAATGACCACCAGATAATTGTCCTTGCTTTTATAGGTTAGGGGCTTGATGACGGCATAGGTAAAAGCTGTGCCATCCTCAGTATGAAAAACACTCTCTTTGTCCTTTAGCACGTTAACGGGGTTATCTTGACGATTCGTCAACTGCTCGTCTCGCCAAACTCGCTGACTATCCTCTACTACTCGCCCCTTTTTATTAATTAGTAACAGCCGGACGCGCTCTCGCCGAGCGAAGTCGCGGATTGGCTCAAACTGTTCCAAGGTCAGCGAAGGTTGCTCCTTAACTAAGGTGGCTGCTAATTGCCCAGCTTGAGTCTCTAACCGAACCCGATTAAGTCGATTTTGAATCGGGCGCGCCGTTAGGATGAGGGTAACAAAAGCACACCCCAAACTAATAAGAATTATAACGATGTAGGATAAGATAAGGCGTTGGCTTAGGGACATGGGTTGTGAAACGTGACGAGTGATACGTGAAAACGTGATTCGTGAATATGTGATACGTGAAAACGTGATACGTGATACGTGAAAACGTGATACGTGATACGTGATGCGTGAAGCTCACGTTCCACATACTCACAAAATTAACTCTTACGCCGCATGCTCCTTTGTTGTGGTATCATGGTTAGTAATAGTCGAATAATTTGGGTCAGGATATCGAGCCGATGATTGAGTACTGCTTCTCCTAAAACATGGCGAGCTTTGTAGTACCAGTCGCGACTTTCGCGGGCTGAGCCAAGGGCATACTCATAAAATTTGGCTCGGTCTCGACCCGTACCACGAGAATAATCCTCGGCGATATTAGCACTGATAGAGCCTAACGCTCGATATAACTGGTCGGCTAAACTTCGGGTTCGTCGATCTTGAGCCAATTTAGTGACATCATGCCAGCCTAATTCTGCCACAAATAACCCCAACCGATAACTCTCCACTCGCCATAGCGAGTCTTCACGAATGGTCTTAGGTACAGATTGTTCCCATTCTTCGTAATGTTTCATGATAAATAAGTAGTCTTCAGAACTAACTTGTAAAAAACAGAAGTGTACCCATAACAGGCGGGTATATACCCGCCAAATACCCGTTGCGATTACATAATCGCAACGATCAGGAAAACAGGAGTGTCAAAATTGTATTTTGACAGCAAGAATAGAATTCTTGCACTCCGGGAAAAGTTACAACTTAGAAGTGAAAGTTACTTATTGAGATGTGCCTAGACAAGTGAGGAGCGAAAATCACATGTCACGTTTCACATATTCACGTTTTCACGTCTCACGCCTCATTCCTCAACTTATAGCCGACTCCCCACACTGTTTCGATGTTGAGATTTGGCTCGCCGCTCAACCGCTCGCGCAGATGAGCCACATGCACATCGACGGTGCGGGTTTCGCCGTAAAAGTCGAAACCCCAGACTTGGTTGAGCAGTTGGTCGCGACTTAAGACTAGCCCCTCATTTTCGACAAAGGTGTGCAGTAGGTCGAACTCTTTGGTGCGTAAGCTGAGCAGTTTTCCGGCCAAACGAGCTTCGTGGCGGGCTACGTCGATAGTGAGCGGCCCGATGGTCAGCGGTTTACTCCCCTCATCAGCGGAGACAGTTGCTCCGGTGCGCCGTAACACCGCTTTGACGCGGGCTACTAACTCACGCGGGTTGTAGGGTTTGGTCATGTAGTCGTCTGCGCCCAACTCTAGGCCGACAATCTTGTCTACGTCGTCGTCTCGCGCCGTCAGCATGATAATCGGCACCTCGCTTTTGGCTCGAATCCGCTTGCAAACCTCCCAACCGTTCAGTTCGGGGAGCATCAAGTCAAGCACAAGCAGGGCCGGGTTGAGTTTCTCAAACTGCTTGATGGCGGCCAAGCCGTCGGTTGCTTCGGCCACGTCGTACCCTTCGTTTTGCAGGTACAGCCGACTGAGTTCAATAATATTTTGTTCGTCGTCCACGACGAGGATTAGTTCTTTGCTCATAGTTTTATTACTGGGAGCGTAGGCACGCACGCGGCTGTCTGCGAATTCGCGGCAGGTATGGCTACGCTCCTATGTCCAATTATTTTGTGTTTGACGGCTACCAACTTAAGGTGCGACAAAACACATCGGAATAAATCCCGATGCTGATAGCCAAAGCAGGCTAAAGCCAGCTAAATAGGCCGCTTTTAGCGGTCTTTAGCTTTTAGCGTGGGGATTTATTCCCACGTTATCTGTTTCGCCTTATATTTATAGCCTGTTTGACCACTACATGTTTGACGATTTAGCCTGCAAAATATCTGTTATAGTTAGGAGGATTCAACACTCAGAATACACTTACTCATAATACGAGGTTATAAAAAGTTTTTTTTCTAATACTTTGCAGTTGATTTCTTTTTCCCCGTCACTGTTTTCAGATATTGTCCACTCGTTTAGATCTCCAAATCTGCCTGAAGCCCAAAACTTAATTTGACGATCTCTCTCTGTATCTACTTGAAATGACGGTGGATGAATAATATCTGTATACTTTGTGGCTCTATGTTCCTTTCTTTTCTCAATACCAAGGCCAAGATGTGCTTGGGCAAATTCGTTAGTGCTGTTGATTATACCATGCCAAGGATGCATCAACTCGAATAATTCAATTATTTCGGCACACGTTTCCTCTCCAACCACAATTCCTAATAAATCGAGATATTTTAGGAAGCCCAAACTGTTGCTCTTATCTTCTGTTGATCCAAGTACAATGGTGTCTCCAGCAGGAATGGCGGTATACAGAAACTTAATTTGAGGAACCGACCCGTCAAAACGAAGGCGTTTATGAATCGCATCAAGTATATGAGTTTTATCCCGTCTTAATATTCTCAAAAGAGATGCTCCCTGAACGATGTTTTTGGTAAAACGCGGTACAATGGAATCGGGATTAATTAACCTGCGCGTTTGCACATAAGAATGAATTCTTATGCTGATACAAGAAACCTGCTTAAGCAGGTTTTCCGTTTAAGACGCTGATTTCAATCAGCGGCCATAAGCACAACTTAATTAATGCTCATTCCTATAGTAATAGATACATGTTACGCGCCTAATGTCATTTTGTAAAAAAAGTGTAAAAATTCAATCAACTTCGCCCCAACGGCAACACCCGTTGCACAATCCCCCATATCAGCGCCAACTCCGGCACCCTCAGCAGAGCCAATCCGGCAAAGTAGGTCACGCTTCCGGCGATGGTCAATCCGACGACCAGCATGGCCCGTTGGCTGAACGTGTCGGTTCCGAGCCAACTTTGCAGAATCGGCAAAGTAACCCACAGGAGCGCACCCATCAACATGGCCGCGCCGAGCGATTTGAGCGTGGTCAGACCGATGGCATGGCCGTGTAACGGAGCCAGTCGGTTGACCAGCCACAACATGACCAAGGCATGGCCCGATAGTTGAGCGCTGTTGGCTAACACGAGGTCGGTCATCTGCATGGGGCGACCCAACATCAGCATGGGGCTGAAAGCGGTGACGAGGTAGAAGCCTACTCCCAACAGTCCGACTAAGGCCGGGGTGAGCGTGTTTTGGCGGGCGTAGTAGGCGAAGATGAGCGGTTGGTCGATGGCGGCGAAGGTCAGGCCGAGCAGGTAAAACCGCAGAGCCAGCGTGGTCTGTTGACTGTCATAAGGCATAAAACGGCCTCGCTCAAACAGCAGGCTGACGATGGGGTCGGCTAGAATGAACAGGGCCACCGTGGCTGGAATAATCAGAATCAGGACGAAACGTAACCCTTGGGCCAACATCTCCATGAAACCTTGACTGGGCGCGGTTTGAATCGGCTCACTCTGACCAGTGGCAGTAGAGTCGGTTATGGCTAACCGAGAGAGAGTGGGCAGAATCGCCAAGGAGATAGCCGCGGCAATCAGTCCTAACGGAAACTGGATGATGGTGGTCGCGTTCTGCATCCAAGCGATGCTCTGCTCGCCGGTGCGGGAGGCTAGATTACGGTCGATGGCGATGGCGAGTTGGCTAATCGCCAAGCCAAGTAGAATCGGCAGAACCAGTTTGACTACCCGTCGTAAGGTGGGGTGGCGTAGGTTGAACACAAATCTCAACTGAGCGTCTCGCAAACCGGGCAGTTGGAGCAGGAGTTGCATGAACGCGCCCAACAACAGGCCGACGGCTAGCGCCTCGATACCCCAATCAAACAGGGTCACGCCGAGCATGGCGGTGACGATGATGGTGGCATTAAAAACGGCGGCGGTGAAGGCGGGTAGGGCAAAGCGGTTGAGGGCTTGTAGAAGACCTGTCACCACGCCTGACAAACCAAGTAAGAGGATGGCCGGGGTGGTTATCCGTAATAGACGGGTGGTGACAACGAGAAGCGAGTCACTAAATCCACTGGCCATGAGGTAGGCGACTTGGGGCGCGGCCAGTTCAATCAGCAAGACGGTCAGGCTCATGATGAGTGTGACCAGCGTCAGAATCAGACTGGCGATGTGCCATAACTCAGTACGATCACGCTCGGCCTGTTCGGAGAAGATGGGCACGAAGGCACTGCTGACCATGCCACCGACTAACAGGTCGTAAAGCATGGTCGGCACTTGTTGGGCAATCCGAAAGGCGGAGACGAACTCGGTCGCGCCAAAAAAGTAGGCAATCACTACTTCGCGACCTAAGCCCAAAACTCGGCTGACGATGTTTCCGGCGGCAATGAGGGTGGCGGCACGGACGATGGTTTGGCGTTTCACAAAGTGGGGGACACGGATAAACGCGGGTATGTTAGACCTGACAGGTTTTAGACCTGTTCGGGAATAAGGAGTAAGTCGAAGAGGAGTGTCAAAATTCTATTTTGACCAGCAAGAATATAATTCTTGCACTCCTATCAGCCCGTAAATACCCGTTTTGGTTATTGCCGAACAACTCTTTTTAAAACCTGTCAGGTCTGAATCCGTAAAATCCGTGTTTATCCGTGTCCGATAAGTTGTCCTAAATCGGTGGCGTTGGGGAGTAGTTGCCCCTTCGCATAGTTACGGGCATGTTGGTCGGCTCGACGAATTGGCTCCGGCAGGCGGTAGCGACTTGCCAAGCCCAACACCATCTGCGTTGCGGTTTTATGGCTAACAAGATGACCCGGACTGACAAACACTGGCTTGACCTTTGATTGCGTGGTTAAGGCTGTACCGACCAAATCGGCTTGATCATGAATCGGCACGGTGTCACCTCGTTGGGAGATTGCCCGTTTTACCTTCGTGTAGGCAAGAAGTGAGCGTTTGGCACAGCCAATCGTCGGGATGTTGGTTTTGAGGCCAACCCAACAGGCCACGCCAAATCGACGCGGATGAGCCAAGCCATGTCCATCCACCAGAATCAGGTCGGGCCGACGATTGAATTGGCGTTGAACTTTTTGGATTAAGGCCAGTAGTGGCGGCCCCTCTCGAAAACAGAAAAACTGTGGCACATAAGGTATTGTCACTTTGCTAGAGGCAACATAAATGGCGACTTGCTCACCCGACCAGCGTTGCACATCAAGCACGATATGGGCTTTGTTGACCAGATATTGCACATCAAGGGTAAAAATTAGGTCGTCGGCTTGAGGCTGATAGCCAGTGCCGTCGGGCGGAATAATTAGCTTGGTGGCAAGACGTTCTTGCTCTTGACTGAGGGTGGTTAGGTTCATTGGGAAGGGCAGGGATGTAAGGAGTGGGGAAGTAAGGGAGTAGGAGGTTGTTTGAGGTGATACTCCCTACTCCCCTGTTCTTTAAGAAGCTCCAAACAGTCCCGCGTCTCCTTTAGTTTTTTCAGTTTCTTCGTAACCATCATGCGGACAATGCCAGACGATATGCAGAATCAGGGCGCTGTTTGGGTCTTGTTTGGCTTCATCTGCTTTGAGCGGACGGTCGCACTTAGGACAGCGGCGACCAATCACCGAGCGAGCCACGACAATACCCAGAAATATCAGCATGCCCGGATAGATGAGGCTGAGATTGACATACATGATGAAGAATCCGACCACGGCCAAAAAGCCAAATAGAAATTTGGGACTGCTTAGGGTTTCTCGAATGTCGTACCAAAAATGATCAGATCGGGGCATACTGCTCCTGTAAATATTCAGTGAACTCGCCAGAAAGAGCATCAGAAACCCGATTTTTTTTGAGAAATCGGGTTTCTAGGGCGGCATTACTGAACTTTAACCAGAATCTTACTACCCGACAAAAGTTTTTAGTCTAAACTAATTAACACAGAGGTTCACAGAGGGACACAGAGATTCACGGAGTTTTTTAAAAAAGAGATTTAATTTTTCCTTTGTGTGTCTCTGTGTTATCGTTTTTAGTCTTTTCTAAACCAGTCTGTCGGGTAACAAGATCATGTCAGATATTATTCTATAATTAGCCTAAGCTAAATTTCTTGTTGGGTAGTAACTATTCACCCTAAGCCGATATTGTGCTACAATTAGGTGGCAGTCGCAAAAAACCAATGACGTAATTTTAGGAGCAAGCAGGTGGCAAATCAGGCTCGCAAACCAATTCCTTATGGATTAGCTAGTTACAAACGGATTCGAGAAGAGAACTGTTATTATCTCGATAAAACGAACTATATTCCTCTGCTCGAAGAAACGGGAAAATTTCTGTTTTTCATTCGACCCCGTCGGTTTGGTAAATCGTCCTTGCTGACCGTGTTAGAGAGTTATTACGACATTAATCGGCAAGAGCAGTTTGAATTCCTGTTTAAGGGGACTTATATCTATGATCAGCCAACCTCAGAGAAGAATAGTTATCTCATCCTAAAACTCAATTTTTCCCAAATCGACCCTCACCTCGACAAGGTTGAGGCCTCATTCGAGGAGTATCTTGAGGAGACGGTTCTACTGTTTGGGCAAAAATATCGTCAATTTTTGGGTGATGATTATTTTGAGATGATGCGTCTCAAAAAAACGGTTTATGGCAAAGTACGATTTTTGCTCAACTATGTGGGGCGAATCGACCACAAGATATACATTCTGATTGATGAATATGACAACTTTGCCAACACCATTTTAACCACCGCCGGACAGGTTGCCTATCAAAAACTGACCCACGGGGCTGGATTTTTTCGCTTCTTTTTTAATGTGTTAAAAGGAGCCGCCGACAGCATGGATAGTGGTGTCGGGCGCATGTTCATCACCGGAGTTTCACCCGTCACTATGGATGATGTGACCAGTGGTTTTAACATTGGGCAACAAATTAGTTTACATCCTCAGTTTAATCAACTACTCGGTTTTGCTGAGACAGATGTCATGACCATGTTAGAGTATTACGGTCTTGAGACGACTGACCTACTACCTGTTATGCGGAGTTGGTATGACAATTATCGTTTCGCCGCCGAGACTAAACAGACGATGTTTAATACCGACATGGTGCTTTATTTCGTCAAAAACTATCTTCGGCAGAACGCTCTACCGGAGGAGATGATTGATCAAAATGTTCGTATTGATTATGGTAAGTTGCGTCATCTTATCGTCTTAGATAGACGGTTGAATGGTAATTTCAGCCAACTGTTGAGCATTTTGAGCGGTCAAAGCCGTAGTCCGGTGCGAGTGGTGCAAAGTTTTCCGGTTGAACGGTTGACCAAACCCGATAACTTTATCTCGCTTCTCTTCTACTTTGGCCTGTTGAGCTATACCGAAACCGGCGAGTTGCAGATTCCCAACGAGACGGTGCGCCAACTGATGTATAGTTATATTCGGGAAGGGTATCAGGATGTGGATGTGTTTAATGTGGACTTGTGGCGTTTAGCCGAGTTGGTCTATCGCATGGCTTATCATGGCGAGTGGCAAGCTGTTTTTCAGTTTTTGGCCTCTGCGGTGCAACAACAAACAGCTATCCGAGATTATTTGTATGGCGAGAAGGTTATCCAAACTTTTCTGTTGGCCTATCTCAGCGTGACCGATTACTACATCATTCATACCGAGGCAGAGTTTGGTAAAGGGTTTGTTGATCTGTACATGGAGCCGTTCTTTGGTAAACATGCTGATGTTGCTTACAGCTATCTGATTGAGTTGAAATATCTGTCTCGTGCTGAAACGACTGACCAAGCCCTAACCGAGGCTCTCGCCGAAGCTAAGACACAACTGCAACAGTACGCTACCGATAGCCGGATTGTCAAACGTAGTCTGGGGAGTCAATTGATTAAGGTGGCTCTTATCTTTTCTGGTTGGGAGCTATGTGAATTTACGCACGTGTAAGACTGTCCGAATCGCAGGAATCGTTGAACTGCTGAATCGTTGAATCAGTTAAAAGGAACTAATTATGGAACTAGAATCGTTACAAACCTACTTGTTGAATAAAAAAGGAACTGTCAAGGAAACACCCTTTGGCCCGCAGGCTTATGTCTATAAGGTCATGAACAAAATGTTCGCCCTTGTGGCTTGGGATGAGGATCCAATCGATTTATCGCTCAAGTGCGACCCTGATCTCGCCATCACCCTGCGCTCGTTATACGAGGCCATCCGTCCGGGCTACCACCTCAACAAAAAACATTGGAACACCATCACCCTTGATGGTTCCGTGCCCGATGAGGAGGTGTTCGGCATGATCGATGCTTCGTATGCGTTGGTGGTTAAGGGCATGACCAAGGCGCAACGGAAGGCGTTGGAGGGGATGGGCGAATAGCAAATTGGCGAATATTCGCCAATTCGCCAATTCGCCCATTCACACATTCGCCAGCAGTCCCTGCAACCCCAACAGATAACTCCGCCAGCCAAAGCCACTAATTTGACCCACACACACGGGAGCGAGAAGGCTTTTATGCCGGAACGGTTCACGGGCATGGACATTGCTCAGATGGACTTCGACCACCGGCAGAGCAATAGCCGAGATGGCATCGCGCAGGGCAACGGAGGTGTGGGTGTAGGCTCCCGGATTAAAGACCACCCCATCGGCCCACTCACGAGCTTCATGCAAGGCATCGACCAATGCCCCCTCATGGTTTGACTGGAAGGCGCGTACTTCAACACCCTGTTCTGCACCAACTTTGATGATTTCAGCATTGATGTCATCGAGAGTCATGGAGCCGTACACCTCCGGTTCGCGAGTGCCAAGCAGATTCAGATTTGGGCCATGTAACAGTAATATTTTGCTCATGCGATTAACCCCAACGTTAAGCCAGCCATCATCAATCCGGCAATAGTTTTACCATCTTCAATTTCGCCGGAGCGAATCATGGCTAGAGCCTCACCCCACGGGACGGTCATCACCTCGGCGATATGCTCATCAAACTCAAGCTGACTCTCGCCCGCGGTTAAATCGGTGGCAAGATAAAGGTGTAGATACTCGGTCAAAATACCGGGTGCAGAATAAAAGCCGCCTAATTTTTGCCATGTCCCAGCCTGATCCCCTGTCTCTTCGAGTAGTTCACGCGGTGCGGCCAAGTCGGGGTCTTCGTTTAGCTCTAGCCCACCCGCAGGCAGTTCGATAATCCATTTTTCTGCGGCAGAGCGGTACTGCTTAAGCAGACGTACTTTGTTATTTTCGGTCATGGGGACGACCACCACCGCCCCTTTGTTGATCACAACCTCACGACTAACGGGCGTGCCATCGGTCAGTTTGGTTTGGCGTAGCTCAAGCCCCATAATATGTCCATCAAAAACGGTTTCTCGACTGGTAATTATCTCTGGTTTGTGCATAGTTTCCTCTTTTATATTGTGGTGGTGTAAAAGTTCAGTAAAGTCGCCCTAGAAACCCGATTTCTCAAAGAAATCGGGTTTCTGACACTCTTTCTGGCGAGTTCACTGAATATTTACGATGTTGGAGTGCAATGGGTTCAGCCATTGCTTTTGGCAACGGCTAAACCCGTTGCATTCCATTTTCAACATCAGTCTGACCACCACATTTCCTCTTTTATATTATTAAAGGCTAAAGGTATTAAACACCTTTAGCCTTTGGTTATTACATGTTCATTTATTTGGATTATTTTACGACAATATAGTAGAGTTGTTCGGCAACAACTTATCATCGCATAAAAACTCAAATTCTAGGTCTGCGGAGTGCAAAAGCTTCTTGCTTTTGCATGTTTGTCTCCGGCAAAAGCAAGAAGCTTTTGCACTCCTTTATTCCCGAACGGGTCTAGTAATCTGCTCCCCGGCCAAGGTATGGTAGGTGCGTAGCAGATTAACCGTCAAGCAGGAGTGGACGGGTAAAACGGCTAAAATGTCACCCACTCGTAGTGAGTTTAACACCTTTGGCGGGAGTTTAACAATGCCATGTTCTTGCGATAGTGCCGAGACGTAGGCTCCCTCAACTGGTGCTGACCAGCCGTCGGCTTGTAGATAGGCCACATCGCCAAAGGTTTTATGCCCTGCATCCTCAAACGATTCTTTAGACAGATGCACCGCTCCGCCATAAATGATTGCCTCTCCCCGTTCGACATGGATTGCCACGACCGGGCATGCGACAGCCACCGCGATTTGCTCACTGGTGCAACTGCCGATAATCCGTTGCATGACATCGTAAAATACAAAGTTGCCGGGGCGAATTTCGTCAAGGCCGCTAAAATCATCAACCACACTACAGGTCGGTGTATCACCAATCGAGATTTGGGCCTGAGGTAATACCGCTTGAACCTGTTTGAACTGGGCCACCATCTCTTGGTAGACGGCGTGTAGGGCGGCTCGACCTCTAGCTTGGTAACTGTGACCAGCATGAGTCAGTAGCCCCTTAAAGGTCAGGTTGGATGTGGCTTCTATCTGCTCGACTAGCCTAACAAATCTATCGGGCTGACTTGTGAGGATTCCAGTACGGTGATAGCCCACATCGGCCTTGAGCCAAACATCTGCCGAACCATGCAGATTGTCGGTCAAAAACTGAACCACTTCAGCCGATTCGACCAGTAGGCTCAGGTTGATTTGGGTGGCTAGTTGGTTGAGCGCGTCAATCTCTAAAATGTTGACCGGAAAGGCGATGAGAATATCTGACCAGCCATGTTGAGCAAAATAGCTTGCCATATCAACCGAAGAGACGGTGATGGCAGTGACACCAGCCTGTCGAAACCAGTTGCCAATCTCGGCTGATTGGTGAGTCTTAAAGTGGGGACGAAACCGAACGCCGTTCCGATTGGCTTTGTCAACCATGCGGTCGATGTTGCGGCGAGTTTTGGCTTGGTCTAATAATAAAGTGGGTTTAATAATGGTTAGTTTGGACATAAGTAACTGTTCAAAAGTTTTGTGGACTTATCTCCTCCAAGGTATGCAGTTTTCCTCGGAGGTGTTCCGTAGAATTTGCGAATAGGTGTTCTCACGCATCACGAATTACGTAACACGAATTACGCTATATATCAATCTTTAATACTTCAACGGCTTTATCAAACAGTTCATCAGGATCAAATGGTTTGGTCATATAAACATCAGCTCCAACTTCTTGACCTTTTTGTTTGTCAAATTCCTGCCCTTTAGCAGTGAGCATGATGATATAAATATCTTTCATGTTAAGTTCATGTTTTACTTTTTGACAAACATCAAACCCATTCACTTTTGGCATCATCACATCTAAAAAAATCAGTTTAGGGTGTTCTGCCTCGATCAATTCTAACGCTTCAGCACCATTGCTGGCGGTCAAAAGCTCAATACCTTCATCTTCAAGCTCTTCTAATGTTTGCTCTATCAACAGTCTGATATGAGCCTCATCATCAACAATTAATATTTTTGGATCCATAATTTTCCTAATAGGGTGGTGAATAGATCAATAAATGATATTTATTGGCCTATTCGTCAATCTACACGTTTGACAACAAATAGGGTAAAATCGTCTGATTGTGGGGTGTTGCCAGTAAATTTTTGTACTGTATCAACTGTGGCCTGTAGCACGTCCTTAGCTCCACCTTGATAACTTTGAGCCAATGTGGTCTGCAAACGTTCTTCGCCAAACATGCTACCCTTTACATCCATCGCTTCAGGAACTCCATCGGTGAAAAAGGCCAACACGTCGCCGATTTTGACCTGAATTTCTCGTTCTTCTAGTTCAATTTCATCAAAGGCACCTAACAAAAAACCAACGGCACTAAGTTCTCGACATTCACCCGATTCAGCCGGAACCCATAGCGGCCAGTTATGACCAGCGGAAGCATAGGTGAGTCGTCCGGTCTCTATCTCTAAAATGGCATAAAATGCAGTCAAAAAAATTTTAGACCGATTATCTTGATGAATCAGTCGATTGGCCTGTTGTAAAACTGTAGCTGGATTCTCTCCGTGGAGGGAGGTGGTATGGATAATGGTTCGGCTAAAGGCCATAAATAGCGCGGCTGGTACGCCTTTTCCGGTTACATCTGCAATCAGCATGCCAATTCTGCGGGGTGAACCGGGTAGTTCAAAGATGTTGTAAAAGTCGCCCCCGACCTGTCTGGCTGATTGGTAAACGGAGGCGAACTCCCAGCCGGAAATTTCAGGTGAGGATTCAGGGAGCAGACTTAGCTGAATCTGTTGTCCTACGGCCAACTCTTTATCAATCCGTTGCCGTTTAATTTCCTGTTTGTGTAACCACGCTTTGTCAATGGCTATAGCGGTTTGACTCGCTAAAGCCATTAGCAATTTTTCATCACTAGCCGTGAATATCTGTTTATTACTGGTACGGCCTAGCATCACCACACCCATAACTTTGTCTTGCATTTTTAGGGGAACGCACAGTACTTGTTCAACCAAACTAGAAGCCAGTGACAAGGCGGTGTAAATATCAGGATGTCCTGTTTCGTATACCTGTTTTACCAAATAACCAATCGGGTCATCTAATAGGAGTTTCGGGTTTTCAGAGCCAAAGCTGGACTTAACCTCTAGCTGAGCGTCGTTATCGGGGTGAGGCAGAAACACCGCGCCAAGCTCAGCCTGAATGGCTTTCGTTGCTTCACTTAGAACAAGTTTGGGGATTGCCTTAATATCGAGCGTGGCTCCGATGGTTTCGGCAATATCGTACAGAAGATTGATTTCTCGGTACCGCTCTAGGGCTTCACTGGCAACATCTCGTTTTTCTTGCGACTGGGCGAGAAGCATTATCAAACTGTTATACAGCACTTCAATGACCGCGGTTTCGGTACTTTCAGAGTAGACGAGCGTACCGACAAATTTTTCCCCAACCGTAAGTGGCTGAAACACAAGTCCATTTATAGTTGAAAATTGGGTTTGATTGTGCTGACCTATCAGTCCAGAAATTTCCTTTTTATCCCACTCTCCAATGCCTGCAAAAAAGCGGTTGTCAGCGCGTAACAAGGCTATTTTTGTTTCAACAGGCAAAAGGGTTTCAAACGGTGTTAGAAACGTTATGGCTTGTTTACGTTTTAATAAACGGTGTATCGACATAAATACCTTTTGGTAAAATTAGCTAATGTTGACCTGCTCAGTCTCGTTATTTTACTTGGGTTGATTTATATGGGGATCTTGAAAGAAGAAAATCATGACGTTTTCTAACCCTTTTTCAAAACGTAGTGCCTTGACTACTTCTTTATGTTGGGCCAACTGTAAAGAGTTCAAAATAATCATATCAGGTTGAAAGGTAATAGCTTTTGGCAGAAAAACATCTTTTTTGTCAGAGGTGATATTTACGGTAAAGCCTTGTTCTTGGAGTACGTTGGCTAAGGTTTGGGCCGATTCGATTTCTTTATCTACAATTAGAACCTTTTTCCGAGAGCCACCTTGTGACAATAGTACATCAATTTCTTTGAAGAGTTTGGGGGTATCAATGGGTTTACTAAAGTAACGGTCTACTCCAAGCCGAAATCCTTTAGCCTTATCTTCGACGATAGTCAGTAAGATTATGGGGATATTTGCCGTGAGTGGGTTGTTTTTTAGTAGTTCGGCTACGTTAAACCCGTTCATTTTGGGCATCATCACATCAAGAATAATCAAATCGGGATGCTGTTTCTTTACCTGTGAGATCGCTTCTAGTCCATCCGTTGCCTCTAGTACATCATACCCTTTTGTGACCAACTCTTGTTTAAGCAATTCTCGAATATGGGTTTCGTCATCAACCACTAAAATTGCTTTTTTCTGAGAATCCGGTTGCTCGGCGTTCAAGGTTCGATGAGCCTCAAATTGTTGCAAGAGGGTATCTATATCTAGTTTTTTAATCCATGCTTCTGCAATAGGGCTTTGAGCTGGCGACAGAATCGGCAAGGTGAAGATAAATGAAGTGCCCTTCCCTAACTCACTTTCAACCCAAATCATTCCTTCATGGTTTAATATAATTTCTTTACAGATTGGTAATCCTAAGCCTGTTCCTTTTGGCTTATCTGTTAAGGTATCACCCACTTGCCTAAATTTATCAAATATTTTAGGCTGATCTTCTTCTGAAATACCAGCCCCTGTATCAGTAACGGAGACCCGAATTTCACCCTCATTTTGTTCAAGCCGACATGTAATCACCCCAATATCGGTAAATTTGACCGCATTAGATATAAGGTTGATCATAACCTGTATTAGTCGGTCTTGGTCGCCGATAACTTGAGGTAGATTCGGACTAAATTCACGAACTAATAATACATCTCGGTTTTCAAAGAGCGAAGCCGTAGCCATTAATGCCCGTTCAATAATGTTGCTCATGTCGAGCGGCTCCATGTGCCATTCAATTTTACCGGCTTCAATTTTGGCTAAATCTAACACATCGTTAATCAATGCGGTTAGGCGCTCTCCCTCAGCAATAATAATCCCGACGTTCTGGCTGACTTGTTGCATAGCTCGGCGTAAACGGCGCTCGTTATTTTGTACATGTGGAAAAATTAGGTCTAGCCGTTTTTGGATGATTTTTGCAAATCCTAAAACAGAAGTTAACGGAGTGCGAAGTTCATGGCTAACGTTGGCTAAAAAAGAACTTTTTGTTTGATTAGCGAGTTCGGCATCCTCACGTGCTTGTTGCATGTCGTTGTATAAACGGGCATTATCTAGTCCTACCGAAGCTAGTTGAGCAAACTGGTTTAGTAGTTGTATAGCTTCACCATCAGGGCTTTTTTGATTATGATAGCTGTAACCAATCCCAATAACACCAACAATTTCACTCCCCGAGCGTAATGGTACTCCTATCCCGGCTCGAAGCTGACTATAGTCAAAGTCGGTAGAAATACCTTTCCACTCGCTGTAATCGGTCACAAATAGAGGTTGTCCTGTTTGCCACACTTTACCCGGCATGCTCTCTCCACTTTGTAACACTACCCCAACCATTGGTCGGAATATACCTACTCCAACCTCAAGATGAATCTGGTTGGTTCCCGGTTCGCCTAAATAGATAGAGCCGTGGCTAGTGCCTAAAAGTTGACCTGCTCTAATAATAACGGTTTCTAGCAACTCCTTCAAGTCTCGCCGTCCCATTAAACCCAAGGTCGTCTCATGGAGGGCGGCCAAATAGGCATTTTGTCGGTACAATGAGGCTTCAGTCTGCTTTTTAATGGTTATATCGTTAGCAATGGAAAGGATGCCGGTTAGCTCGCCCTCTTCATCAAATTGGGCTGTGTTTGACCAAACTGCCCAAACTCGCTCGCCTGTTTTGGTAACATTTTCATTTTCATTGTTGATATAGGCTTCTGGATTTTTTAGAATATCATTCATCAAGGCCGATAAATCACGTCCTTCACCAGCGCTCTCTGTACTTTCTGTTTTAGGGACGATGGTGTCCATGATATTTTGGCCGATTAGCTCATCAGCCGTATAGCCAAAAAAGGTTAATCCATATTGGTTCATGAAAATAACATTTCCCTTGGTGTCCCATTCAAGGATTATGGATTGAGCATTTTCTACGAGATCGTAATATTTGCGTGCCCGTTTGTTAGAGACGGCTTCCATCTGCTGATAGTTTTTTAAGGAATGTTCGGTTTCCGTATAGAGATGGGCATTTTCAATGGCGACGGCGGCATAAGCGGCTAAGGTTTCAATCAACTGTACATGAGTCGGGGTGAAAAAGTTTTCCTCGGCCTTATCTAGCGAGAACAAACCTAGTATCTCGTCTCCAACGATAAGCGGTACTCCGACCCAGCTTAAAATATACTCTAATCCTTTAACGGTTACCCAACTAGGGTCAGTTTTGGTCGAGGAGATAATCAGGCTGGTTTTATGCTCAAATATGTAGTTTAGGTTAGTTAGTTCGGTATAGGAAAATGTTACTTGATCCAATGCTTGTGAATCTGTCCATTTTTCATGGCTACGAACGGCTGGTACAGTTAAAACATTTTCGTTGTTTAACAGCATAATACAGGCACTGTCATAAGGAACCAACTGAACTAGATATTCTAACAAGGTGTTTAGAATCGTGTCCAAATCAAGACTCTGAGTTAAGGCCAAGGCCGCGACTTGAATCGTTTTGGTAATTTGATTGGTTTTTTCTAACGTAGCCCGTAACTGAGCATTCTCTTGCTCTAGTTGTTGTTGATATGTCACTGTCTGCTCGGTTGATTGTGTTTGATTTATCATAACATTAATCCTGTTCCGGTTGGCTTATCGGTCAGGGTATCGCCAAACTGTCTAAATGTTTCAAAAACAGTAGTTTGATCTGTGGGGGCAATGCCAATACCAAGAATCGGAATCAAACAAGTTGCGCGCTCCAGAGTGGTTCAATCTTTAAGATTGAATCACTCTCATGACCAACATGCACAAGTTAATTAATGCTCATTCCCAGTATCAATAATTGCCACCACAATTTTAGCATCTTTTGGGGTCACTTTACAAACCACCGCGCCATTATTGGTAAATTTGAGTGCATTTGAAAGCAAGTTAATGACCACTTAAATCAAACGATCTTCATCGCCAATAACTGATGGTAAATTTGGTGGGATTTCTTTAACTAACGGTAACTGTTTTTGCTCAAATAATCCCGAAACAGCGGCTATCAGGTTCTTGCAAGTATAACCCAATTCCGTTACTATGCAATAACTCTTGAGCTAGCAGGCTAATTTTCTCTAAAATAGCTGTTCTGTCAAACGTTTTGGCGATTTTACGTCCTATTTCAGTCAGTGTTGCCATTTCACTGGCTCGCCGTTGAGCCGACTGAAAGTAAATATTCAGTGAACTCGCCAAAAAGAGCATCAGAAACCCGATTTCTCAAAAAAATCGGGTTTCTAGGGCGGTTTTACTGAACTTTTACGACTGAAACAGGCGAGCGTTATCAATTGCAATTGAGGCTAATTGTCCAAACCGAGTCAACATAACCTTGGTATGTTTTAAGTAACTTTCATTTCTAAGTTGTCACTTTTCACGGAGTGCAAAAATTCTATTCTTGCTGTCAAAATACAATTTTGACACTCCTGTTTTCCTGATCGTTGCGATTATGTAATCGCAACGGGTATTTGGCGGGTATATCCTCCTTCAAGGAGGCTTCGCGCTACCCGCCTATTATGGGTACACTTCTGTTTTTTACAAGTTAGTTCTGAAAACTACTTAGGTAACTCCAAGAAAATAAACCTCCCAAATGTCATGCCCGAATGTTGTTATCGGGCATCTATTTGTATGCAGAATGTGGATTCCCGCTAAAAGCATGCGGGAATGACATAGAGAATTTAATCAGTTTGGGAGATTTTAAAAGTTGGAACTGCCTTAAGTTCAGCAAGTAGTTAGTTTTCGTCTCGTTTTCCATAGGTTCTAAAGGCATCTGTTTTTGATACATCATATCCAACATGGTCAGGAATGGGAATGGTAAAGAAGAATGTACTCCCTTGTTCTACAGCGCTCTCGGCCCATATTCGTCCACTATGATGTTCAACAATCTGTTTGCAAATTGGTAAACCAAGCCCTGTACCCTGAGGTTTGTCGGTTAAAGTGTCACCAATTTGTCTGAATTTTTCAAAAACATGGAGTAACTCCGTGTCGGGGATGCCCATGCCGGTGTCGATGATACTGACCAAAATCTCGTTAGCCTCTTTCTTTAGGCAACAAGTCACACTACCACCATCAGAGGTGAACTTGATAGCATTAGAGAGGAGGTTGATAATGACTTGCATCAGTCGGTGTTCATCGCCAATGACACGGGGCAGATTTGGCTCAACATCTCGTTCGAGTTTGATATTTTTTCCTGTCAGTAAGGCTGATGTCGCGGCCAGTGACTGATCGATAATATCAGATAGATTGAGCGGAACCATACGCCATTCAATTTTACCCGATTCGATTTTGGCTAAATCTAGCACATTGTTAATTAAACTGGTTAGCCGCTCTCCTTCGGAGATGATAATCTGAATATTTTTTCGTACTTGAGTAACGGCACGTTTGGTTTTACGGTCATCCATAGCTGTTTGAGGAAAAATACGGTTTTCTAACCGTTTTTGGATGATTTTTGAAAATCCTAATATAGAGGTCAAAGGAGTTCTTAGTTCATGACTAACATTCGCTAAAAATGAGCTTTTGGCTTCGTTGGCCGCGTCGGCTAACTCTTTGGCAGTTTGGATATCGTTAAACAGTTGGGCATTGTGGATGGCGATACTAGCCTGAGTAGCAAAAATTTGCAAGACGTTCAGATCATCATCGTCATAAAAATCTGTAGTAAAGTTGTCAGTTGTGATAACACCGATAGTTTCATCACCGATAATAAGCGGTGCGCCCATCCAACAATTTATCTTTTCACCTCCCGACCAGATTATCCAAGCCGGCTCGTCATGCACATCGGCAACGATGAGAGGTTTTTTGGTTTTAAATACTTGGGTTGCAACTGTGTCCAACTGTAATGGGATACGATGATTTAAGAATTTCTCACTTGTTGCCGTGGCCTGTTGTAATATTAAAAAGTCTCCTTGTTGTAACAGAATTCCGGCTCCGTCATAGGCGAGCACATCTTTTAGCTCTTCTAATATTTTAACTAAAACGATGTCAAGCTCTAAACTTTGGTTCAAAATAACGGCTAATTCACGTAAACTTTCTGCTAATTGGCGTTGTTCTTGTTCTATTTCAAGTAACTGGCGTAGCTCAGATTCAGCTTGTTTACGAGCCGTAATATCAGCTTGGATAGTACAAATACCGCCATCTTGAGTCCGATTTTCACTTATCAGTAACCAGCGTCCATCACTCATTTGTAGTTCAAATGGATCCGTAGGGTGGCGGTGTTGAGCCAACTGTTCTTCAAACCAACTTCTGGGTCGTTGTATGGCATCCATATATATACCACGAGTTATTCCCGCTTGTAGGAGCGTTTCAAACTGAACTTCCGGCACGAGAATATCGGCGATTTTGATATGCATGTCAAGGTATTTATTGTTACATAAAATGAGCTTATCAGCCGCATCAAACAGAACTAACCCCTCGGAGATACTGTCAATTGCTTGTGCTAAACGAGTCTCTGCGGTTCCGGCTTTAGTTTGGAGATTGCTGATGAGTGTTTTTATTTGCTCGGCCATAGCGTTAAAACTAGCTGATAGTTGCCCCAATTCGTCGGCACTATCAATGTGAGCTTGTGTATCTAAGTTGCCATTTTGTAAGGCTACCGCAACCTCGGTTAAGTGGCTAATTTTTTTGGTTACGCTATGGTTTAGCAGATAGGCCAGCCAAGCGGTCAACAGTAAGGATACAATAACAGCTAGGCCAAGTAGAAAACGAACACCTGCCGTTGTCTGTTCGATACTGTTTTGAGTCTCAATGACCTGTCGTGTTGCCAAAATAATCAGTTGTTCAGAAATTGGCTCAAACAAGAGCATGTGCTGATCGAAACTGTTAACTCGACTCTCTATTTCTACGGTTAAACTTCGTATTTCACGAATATTTTCTTCATATAGCTCAAATAGAGCTAATAACGCCTCTTTTTGTTTGATGTTCAACTCAGGCGAATCGTTGATCATCCGTTGAAAGTTGGTCAGAATAGTTAGTAAATTCTGCATAACCTCAACGTCATGGGTCAGTTGATACTGGTATAACAACGTTTCCATTTGTAGATAGATATTATTTAATTCGGGTTGGTTAAGCTCGGTTAGCGTTTTTTGCAGGGCTACGGAATTCTGGGTTAAAGTGGTTAGGATACCGCTCTTTGTCGCTCCCAACTCAGAAACATTGTTGACTGCAATCTCAAATCGGTCAGCATATAGGTTAATCAAGCCGCGGTAACTGCTTAGGTTAAGGTAACTGGGGCGTAACAGGTCGCTTGTATCTGGCGCTGTAACTAGTTCTTGTAACTCAGCATTGGCCTGATTAAGCTGTATAATCTCGGCTCGGTAGGCTGACACATATTCTTGATAAGCCTGCTCATATCCCACGATGGGCCAATTTCTGAAAAAATCTTTCTCTAGCCGTCGAGCATGTTGCAAGTGGTTGTCCATCTCCAGTACAAGGCGCTGAAACTCCATGTTGTTGACAATAGTGGCCTTGGTTTTGGTATGCACCGCAGTTAGGGCAAAAAAACCAGTGAGCGCGATAAACACAATCAACAGTAAAAACAGGCCAAAAACAACCCTGAATTTACTGTTAATACTTAGATTACGCCAATATTTTTGTAAAAAAATTTGTAGCTTCATTTTGTAGGTGAGAAGGACGAATTAACTTGTAAAAAACCGGAGTGTCAAATTGCATTTGGTAATGTTGTTATCTTGACTGATGACACATCGGAATAAATCCCGATGCTGATAGCTAAAGCAGGCTAAAGCCAGCTATTTAGGCCGCTTTTAGCGGTCTTGAGTTTTTAGCCTTGTGGCTTTAGCCCAAGGCTATCAGTAGAGTTGTTCGGCAATAACTTATCATCGCATAAAAACTCAAATTCGAGGTCTGCGGAGTGCAAAAGCATCTTGCTTTTGCATGTTTGTCTCCGGCAAAAGCAAGATGCTTTTGCACTCCTTTATTCCCGAGCAACTCTCTTTACTTGTCTTTGTGATAGGGTAAACTAAACGAAAAACAACTTCCTTGTCCTGCGGTACTTTCAAGCCAAAGTTTGCCACCATGATGTTCCACAATAACCTTACTAATCGACAACCCTAGTCCGGTGCCTTTGGGTTTGTCAGTTAAAATGTTTCCTGTTTGATAAAATTTATCAAATACTTTGACTTGATCTGATTCTTCGATTCCTATACCGGTGTCGGTTACGCTGATGATAAGCTCATCCTTATTTTGACGTACGCGGCAAATTATTTGACCTTCGTCAGTAAATTTGACGGCATTGGAGAGTAGATTATTTAGCACCTGAATCAGACGACCTTGATCTCCCATAATATTAGGCAGATTATCGGGGATGTCGGTTTCTATGGTTACCTTCTTTTCTTGGACTTTCATCTCTGCGACCATAGTTGCTTGGTGTACAATGGCCGAGATAATGACTGGATAAACCTGCCATTCAACTTGCCCCGCTTCAATTTGAGCCAATTCCAAAATATCGTCAATAAGGCCCGTTAGGTGTTCACTTTCACTGACAATAATTTCAAAATTATCGGTAAGTTGACGAGTTAGTTGAGCCATAGAGGGATTCTGTGCCACGAGAGGAGGATAGACACGATGGCTCAATTTTCGTTCAATCACCTTTGAGAATCCAAGAATAGCAGTTAAAGGTGTTCTTAGCTCATGGCTAACATTGGCTAAAAAGGCACTTTTAGCCTGATTAGCCGCCTCAGCCTCGATCTTGGCTCGCTGTAAATCAGTAATATCATGATAAAGGGCAAAGGTTGCTACCAACTTCTCGCCGACAATAACTGGTACACCAAATAGCTCAACCTCAATAGTGGTGCCATCGCGCCGATTACGTTGGGTAATGGCATGAATAACCTCACCCGCCAAAACCCGCTCACTAAACTCGTTCGCTTGGTCATGAGAGTCGTGACTAAGAATGATAATTTCGTCTACACTTTGGCCGATGACTTCTGATTGAGCATAGCCAAATAAACGCTCCGCGGCCGGATTCCACGCCAAAATTTGATTATCGAGATTAGTGGTGACAATCGCGACCGGACTATTAAGCACCATAGCTTCAAAAAAGTTTTTCTCGCGCTGAGCCTGTTGATACAAACGGGCGTTATCAAGCGTAATTGAGGCCAACTGCCCAAATCGACTGAGTAGCTCAATTTGTCGATTATCGAACTCATCGGTTGTATTAGCCGAATAAGCAATACCCAACACGCCAACAACATCCATAGCACTCTTATGAAAACTCATGTCGGAACTTTTCGCGGCGGGATCGTAAATTGGAGAACCTGCTTTGAGGGGGATTCCAGTCACAATGCTGACGGTATCCTTGGGAAATGTAGGATCACGCCCCTTCCAATTATCGTAATCTTTAATAATGAGTGGTTGCCCTGTTTGCCAAACGTTACCAACGACACCTATATGTGGGGCTACTGTTTTGCCAACTTGTTCTAAAAACATGCCCCATCCGATTTTGAGCATCATCGAGTGTTGACTTGGTTCATAGAGGTAGATGAAACCATGTTTGGTGTTAAGCAACTCTGCGGCACGTTTAACTAGAATTTCCAGTAAATCATCCAATTCCAAACGACTCATCAGACCCAATGTTGTGTTGTGCATCACGGCCAAATATTCGTTTTGTTGCCACAACATGGCCTCAGCCTGCTGACGGTCTATTATCTCTTGCTGGAGTTCCTGATTTGTTTTGGTCAACTCTTGGGTGCGGTGGTTTACTTCTAGTTCAAGTTGTTGTTTATGGTTTTCTAGGGCTTGTTGAGCCTCTTTTTGACCCGTTAAGTCATAAATCGCGTGTAACAAGGCTGGCTCACCTTGATAGGTGATTGGCTGAGTTGACAATGCCGCCCAAAACGAACTACCATCTAACCGTTTGAACTGGGTCTCGTAGTTTTCAACGTATTCATTTTTGGTGATAATATTTAGGATTTTTTCTCGTTCGGCTGGAGTGTAAAAAAACTCTGTTGATAATCGTCCTACGATACCATCAAATGATAGACCAATCATCAAACTAGAATGAGCATTAGCATACAGAATTGTCGCATCACTAATACGACTAATAATAATGGGGATTGGGATTGTACCAGCAATAACCCGAAATCGCTCTTCACTTTCCCGTAACGCTTCTTCAATTTGCTCCCGTTCTTGTGCCTGTATGGTTAAGGTGGTGACGGTAGTTGTCAACTCACTGATATATTCCTTAACCTGTTCACTTAGTTTGTTATTTTGATTTTGTAAACGCTGAATTTTTTGCTCAAGTATGTGGGTTTGTTCAACCATGAGGTGTTGGCTATGCTTGAGAATGGTTTCGGTTTTACGCCAGCGGGGCATAAGAATTTTGAGGATAGACTGAGCCGCGGTAGGACTGTTGTCGATAAGTTGGTTAAACTGATGTTGATTAATTGCCAGCAGGGAACTGTTGGTGCGGGCACGGGCGCTTGCCATGCGGGGTGCTTTGTCGAGGAGTGCCATTTCACCGATAAACTCGCCTGTTCTTCGGACTGCTAACAGCACCTCTCCGTCAGGTGTTTGTTTGCGGATTTCTATTTCACCTTCTTGAATCACATAACCCCATTTTCCTTTTGTCCCTTCTATAAATAGTGCCATTCCTGCCGCTAAGTTAATGATTTCGACCATACTACTTAGGGCCAATAAATCCTCGTCGGATAGGCCCGCAAACAAAAACACATTTTTTAAAATCTCGACCATAATACCTCACATTTGCCATGAAGAATTGTTAAGCAAAAAAAAACGCCTCACCGTGGGCCTATGCTTAACATCCCTGCTGGAGGCGTTTATAAGATAAAAACTCTGCGTGTTAGGGCTATCGATTTTAGAGTTTGAAGCTGTAAATACCACCAACAATCAAGTTAGATAGAGCCATATAACTACCTTTATTCTAAAGCCAACGCCTAGAGTATGCAAAATTTTAACCTAACATCGTAAAAACGATATAATGGGTAGAAGTTTATCATTTCAACATGGCTAAAACAATATCTGACAGGATTAACAAGATTAACAGGATTTTTTTGCCTGTAACCCTGTCGATCCTGTCAAAAAATGCTTTTGATTTTGTCAGTATGAATGAAACGACAAACTTTTGAATGGGGTTTCAGTCTCTTAATTATCACCCCGCCAAAATTGCTAATACGTCGCCAGCCTGCACGTCGGTAAAAATATCAACATCACCAATTGCTCTAGGTAAAATAAAGCGAACCGTGTTCCCGACACGCTTTTTGTCGGTAAACATGGCCGCCCACATCTCAGTTGGAGCATAGTCTGGAATTTGGGTTGAGAAACCGACTTGCCGAATAACCGCGGTGATACGGTCAACCGTATTGGCAGAGCAACGCCCTAATCGAGCCGCCAACCGTGCCGCACAAACGGTGCCAACAGCAACCGCATCCCCGTGTCGCATATTAAAGTTCGCTAAACGCTCAAAAGCATGGGCAAAGGTATGGCCCAAATTCAGAGTCGCTCGCCGACCTTTTTCAAATGGGTCTTCTTGTACTACCTCTACTTTGACCATGATCGCGTCATGTAAAAGTTCGGTGGATAGGATGTGGTGTGGGTTGGCTTGGTTTTCTGGTTTTTTACTGTTCGATTCTATTGCCTTAAACAGTGTTTCTCCACTTAACACCCCATGTTTAATGACCTCAGCCATGCCGGACCGAAACTCAATATCAGACAAGGTGTTGAGGACGTTCGGGTCGATAAGTACCATCTCTGGCTGTTTAAACGCTCCGACCAGATTCTTGCCCTCTGGTACATCAACGCCCGTTTTACCACCTACACTCGCATCAACCATCGCTAACAAAGAGGTTGGAATCTGTACAAATGGCACGCCACGCAGATAACTGGCCGCGGCAAATCCGACGGTATCGCCAATAACTCCGCCACCTAAAGCGATAACGGGACTATTACGATCTAGCTTGGCCTCAATAAGTTGACTATATAGCTGGGCAACTGTATCCAGATTTTTGAACTGCTCGCCGTCCGGTAGTTCTATCTGGGTCGGCTCAAATCCCGCGGATTGCAAACTAGCTACTAACGCCGAGCCATGTAACGGCCCAACGGTCTCATTGGTAACAACCGCGCATCGACCCGTATGACCAAGGTCGGCTAATTTTGCTCCGGCATGCGCTAGAGCATTTTCTGCTAAGTAAATAGGGTAACTTCCTGTTGGGTGGGTGACTGTAGTTGTGTTCATGAAATAATCCTGTAATCCATTATTTTTGCTTCTGTGTTTGAGTGGATGAACTGAATTTGACCAAGGTCGGCCAATCTATGCGGCCATCAATACAAAACTCTTTGCCAAACTCAAAGCTCAATTTGTTGATGAGTTGGTAATAGGCTTCTTCAAAATCATCAGTTCGTTTTTTGGCTTGATGCCCTAGTGGCTTGATAATTTGAGTGTATAGTTCATCCTCATTAGAGATAAGTGACCAAAACTGCTGACCACAATATTTGTAGTAACCATGTTTTTGTTTGTACGGCCTATTATCTCGACCATAACAACAGCCATTAACCGCAATCACGTTCAAATCAGGCTCAGTCTTTTTTAGCTCCTGTTTTGCTCGATTAAAGTTATCAATCATCTTCTTTATTTGACTGCTGTTTCCCCAATGAGGACCAGATTTAATCTCAACGATGTATCTTGTGTTATCTCTATCAAACTCCAGATCAATACCAACTTTGTTTACCTTTTTGCCGTTGAATGTTTTACTACATACAAATATAGCCAATCCTTCTAAAAAATCACCAAAAATAGTCTCTTCTTGCGGATATAGGTAATCGTCTAGTGCTTCCCTAACAAATGTTTCCACACTAAGAATATGTTTGGTTCTAAATAGGTATGAATATGGGTTCTTGTGTTCTAAAATATAGTTTAATGTTAATGACCGTAGTATTTTTAGGCGTTTAATATAAAACACTTCGATATTATCATGAATGTATTGAGTAATATCATTCGAGTATAATTTTTGCACTGTTATTACCCTTTTAAAAACCTAACTATAAACATATTAGGTTTGCTTACGTCCTTAATTTAAGAGGATTTATCAGATATTCTAACAACAACACGACGACTTCGCACGGAAATATATCAATCTTTGATAGTTCCGTTAGAGGAATCCACTCTAGGCGATATTGATTCTCGGCTGAGAGTTCTAATAGTTCTGGCCCACCGAGTTTCAATTGCCCTTGGGGGTGGCTTGTTAAAAAATAATGCTCCAAATTTCCTCTATTTTCAAACGTAAACAGTTTTTTTGAGAGGGTGACTTGCAAATTGGTCTCTTCTTTTATCTCGCGCAAACAAGCCTGTTCTGGAGTCTCACCCGGCTCAATGCCACCGCCGGGAAAAACATAGTATATCCCCCGTCCTTTTCGGTTACGGTACATGACTAGAATTTTATTATCTTTATCGAGAATAATGGCGACGGCTCGGTGGCGTGGTTTTGACAAGTTGTTTATCCTTGGTATTTTGAGCGTTTTCTTGGTTTAACTTGTTGTTTGTGGTGCTTAAAACTACGGATATTTTCTAACGCCAAAACCCCCAACATCTCAGCATATAGGTCGCGGTGTAAGTCGGTGCGAACTTGTAATAGTTTTAAGTTAGTTTGGTTAAATATCTGTTCAACATAGGTATACTCAAGCTGATTTAAGGACATTATTACCTCCGGTTTCTACCAACGCCATAATTTGGTCAGCCGCCTCAACGGGGTTCAGGTGGGTAACGTCAATCTGGTACGGGATTTGTTGGTAGGCCGGTTGGCGCTGGGCTAATAAATCCATTAAACGATTAAAACGAGATGCATCTTGCTCGGCTAACATGGGACGATTTTCAGAATCTCCAATGCGTTGCCACAGAATATCGGGCTGGCAATTGAGACAGATAACCAGCCCCGTTTCGGCCAACACTTGCCGGTTGGCCGGAGGAATCAAAGCTCCCCCACCAGTGGCAATCACGTGGCCTGAACGTTGGGCCAACTCATGACAAAGGCTGGCCTCAAGTTGACGAAAGTAAGGCTCGCCCTCGGTCTCAAAAATCTGGTTGATAGTGCGAGCCTCTCGGTACTCAATCAGTTCGTCCATGTCCAAAAAAGGCCGACTGAGTCTACTTGCCAGTAGTTTGCCCACGGTCGATTTACCTGTGCCCATAAAGCCAGTTAGAACGATGTTGGGTTGGGAGGAGTATTGTTTGCTCATACGATTGGTTCGTTATTGCGGCAATAAAAGTTTGAAATCGTCAAAAAAGGTCGGGTAGGTTTTGTGAGTGCAGATGGGGTCTTTGATGACCACCCCCGACTGTTTTAGACCTGTTACCGCAAAAGCCATGGCCATACGATGGTCGTTGTAGGTTTCAATTTCGGCGGGTTGTAAAGTGCTGGGGTAAATTTTCAGACCATCCTGAAATGCCTCAACGGTTGCCCCTAATCGTTGTAACTCGCTGACAACGGCGCTGATACGGTCAGTCTCTTTCCAGCGAATATGCTCTACATTCCGAATCGTGATTGGCGAGTCAGCAAACGGGGCAATGGCGGCTAATGTTGGCACAGTGTCGGACATGCCATTTAGGTCAATATCAAGCCCATGTAGTTGTTTGGGGCCAACGACCTCGGTATAACTATCGGTCACGGTGACTTGACAGCCCATGTCGGCTAGAACCTGCACAAACTGGGCATCACCTTGGCATGAGTTGTTGGTTAAATGGTTGACCCGCAGACGGCTACCTGTTAGCGCCGCCGCGGCGAAAAAGTAGGTCGCATTTGAGGCATCTGGTTCAATCAAATAACGTTGCGGCTTGTATCGCTGACCCGCTTTAATATGAAAGCGTTTATAATTTTCATGCATCACCTCAACCCCAAAGTCACGCATCATCTGCAAAGTAATGTCGATGTATGGAATCGAGACCAGTTTATCGGTAATCTCGATCATGGTGTCCTGCTGGGCGTAAGGCGTAATCATCAACAGGCCCGATAGTTGTTGACTAGTTTTGCTGGCATCTATTTTGATATGCCCGCCCGGAAAACGGTTGGCCTGCATGCTGTAGGGCATGAAACCTCGCTGACCGCCATACTCAACCGTGGTGCCGAGTTGTTCAAGGATGGTTAGCATATCCCCCATGGGGCGTTCTCGCATGCGGGGGATGCCATCAAACTGATACCGCCCCTCACCCAAGGCGACCAATGCGGTCACGAACCGAGCGGTTGTACCTGACAACCCCACGAACAGGTCAGCATGGTCAGCCGGAATTTTGCCCCCTTGCCCCTGAATTGTAATCTGTTTGGTAGCAGAATCGGCCTCAACCGGAATCCCTAACGCCTGTAAACAGTTAACACACAGCTCGGTATCTTCGCTAAACAGAGCCTCTTCTAAAATAGTTTCACCATCGACTAACGCGGCGATGACCAGTACGCGATTGGTAATACTTTTACAGCCGGGTATTTTCACCGTTGCATCAAATGGTTGTTGTAGTTGGGGGATGGTGATGTTATTCATGAAGATTGTTGCCCCCACGATATTTTTCGGGGTTAAAGGTAATCTCTACAATTTTAACTTCGGTTGCCATACCTGCTCCTTGGGTAGTTATGAGTCACTTCAACATGGTAGCACAAAAACGCTTAGGTATGCAAAGATAATTAGTCGTACTAAACAGAATGATTAATAAAAAATAGTCATCCGATAATTTTAACTCGTCGGATGACTATTAGGGACAAATTTATCCAGACAGTTACAACGCCATAATCAACTCTGCCGTTAGGGCGGCTCGAATTGGTAACATGTCTAATACAGTATGCTCAGTGAGAGCATGCGCCCCACCACCAATAGAGCCGAGTCCGTCGAGGGTGGGTACGCCCATGGCCGCCACAAAGCTACCATCGCTACCGCCTCCTGATAACCGCCTTTCCGTTGGAAACCCTAATTGGGCTGATATTGCTTTGGCTTTTTCAAATAAATCCATATCGGTCATCGTTTCAGGCCAAGGCGGGCGAGACATGCCCCCTGTTATGCTGAGTTGGCTACCCTTAAGTGCGGGGCGGATATCACCTATTTTTTCGACATAGCCTGCTTCATCAACCGGGTGGGTGATACGTAAGTCGATTTCGGCAGTAGCGTGCGGAGCGATGACATTAGGGCGTTCTCCACCGGAAATCACACCCACATTGACGCTTACACCTTTATTTAAGTCGGTTAAGCCATGCAGATATTGGGTTTGTCGGGCTAACTCCTCAATGGCACTGACTCCTTTTTCTGGTTCGATACCGGCATGAGCGGCTACACCTGTTACTGCTAATTGGAAGCGCCCCACTCCCTTACGGGCAATGGTAATGCCACGATTGATGGCTCCCTCATGCACGAAACAGTAGTTGCTTCGTCGACCTTCGGCTTCAATGATGGATCGAGAGGTGGGGCTACTGACCTCCTCGTCACTGGTTAAAAGGTAGACGAGTTTATGACGGGGCTTGAGTTGCAGATCATGAATGGCTCGCAGGGCATACAGGTTGATGAGTGTGCCTGCTTTCATGTCATGCACACCGGGGCCTTTGCCGTGTCCATCCTCAATGGTAAAGGGGCGACGAGAGGCTTCGCCAAGCGGCCAAACCGTATCAAAATGGTTTAGGGTTAGAATCTGTCCCGTTCCCTGACCGTAGGCTAAGGTATAATGGTCGCCATAGTCGGTTTGATGGTGAGTGGTAGTTAATTCTGCACCCGTATCAAGAAAGCTTTGCATGGTCATTTGCCCCATTGCATCGACGGCGGGTTTATGGTAAGTGGGTGATTCTTGGTTAACCCACTGCGCTAATCGCTCAACCATCTCGTCCTGTAAGGGTTTTAGGTAATCAAGAATTTGGTTCATTGGTTATGTGAGTTTATTAAGTCCATATTGGTGACGGGTCGTATATATTGGGCGAGAGTGACGATTTGAGTCCCTAAAAATTGACCATGTTTGCGATAGTAGACAAACCCATGCCGCTCGTAGAGACGACGAGCACGGTGGTTGGTTGCCTGAACAGAGACCGAACATTGCTTTATTGCCGCTTGAGTGAGTCCCGAAAAGCCCATGTTTAACAACGAGCGACCAATCCCCATGTTTTGATAATCGGGCAATACATAAAAGCGGATTAACTCTGCTCGGCCTTGAGTGGGATGGTATCGTCGTATAAAATGTCCAAATCCGATGACCTTATCATCCATCTCAGCTACATAAAACCAATGACCGGAGGTATCAATTGCTTCGGCTAAATTGGTTGGATTGTAGGAACTACTTAAAAAATCACGTCTATTTTCGACCGCGATGGTGTCACTGTAGGTGTCATCCCAAGTGACTTGAGCAACATGAGAAATCCGAGCCAAATCTATGTGGGTGGCAAATCTGATGATTAAGGTGTCAACTGTTTGAGGTATGTCTTTTATGGCTTCCATAGCTGTAAATTATCTAAAGGTGGTAAGTTGTAGTGAAGTGACTTGGTACCCGACATCTTGATTAGAGAAAAGATTTTTCGACAGGATTAACAGAATTGACAGGATTTTTTGCTTTTAATCTTGTTGATCCTGTCAAATATTACTCTATGATTAGCCTAATGAATGAGGTCTAAATAAGTTGCGCGCTCCAGAGTGGTTCAATCTCTAAGATTGAACCACTCTCACCATGAACTGCACAAGTTAATTATAATTAATCCCGATTCCTAAGCTAAACTTCTTGTTGGGTAGCAAGGTGAAGTGATAAAGATGTCAATCAATTTTGACACCGTGTGCCCATGAAGGAAAGTCGGATGAGTTGGCTAGTTCACCTTTTTCCATTTTGTAGATATTGGGTGTACGTGGGTCGGTACTGCGAGCAAATCCGGTTACGGCATACCCACGTTGAAAATAGGTTTCAAACACATCACGGGTCGATTCTCTCCAACCGCGGGCAATGCTTAAGTCATTCTTTTTTATAAGGTTTAAATCAGGGGGAATTTGTACGAGCAATATATCGTCTTTTAGCTCAAGTTCAGTAGCAATCGGGCGTGGAATATTACCTTCCCAAGCGATATAGTTGACGAGTGGATAAGTTTCGGCATCAAGCCAATCTCGGGCTAGGGGGCGAGTTGTATTACTGCGAATACGTTCTCGTACTCGGGGACTCATCAACTCCCATTCTAGTAAAAAACGATCAGTTGATAACCCCACTTGTAGCGGGTTTTGTACTGTGCCATAGATATTTCGGACATAGTGACGTACAAATCCACCTAACTTCTCGATATTCAACAGGGCATTTCTACCGAGTAGCGGATCATACGTCCAAACAACCAAGTCAATCCCCTGCCGCAACATTTGATCACGTTGAGCCAGCTTAAGTAACGTTCCGGTTCCATAACCTTGATGCGAGGGTAACACTCCCATTCGTTGCGAAAAAAGGTAAAGTTTGGCTCCAGACATGCCTAAATAGCCAAATAAAAACCCAATTAAATCCATGCCGTCGTATGCACCTAACAACACTCCACCGTTATGTGCCGCTGAGATAAGCTGTGTATATGGGAAGACCATTAAATCGGTGTAACCCCATGTGGCTCGTTGAATCTCATGACACTTGCGTAAATCGGTGAGAGTTTTGATCGGAGAAATTTTAATGTTGGTACCAAATTTAGTTGATTGCATGTGAGAACACGTCTTAATGTATATTAAAATTTAGAAGTTAGTATATCATCCATAATGCTCAACTGCAAGGGGAAATTTGTCCCCCTTAATGGATTAAGCACCATAGGAATATGAGCGAACCGTCTTGGGGTTTATTTGTTGTGAGTATAAACCATCTGACGGTTGTTCTTATTAAAGCTGACGCTACCTAATTCTTTGGCTGAACCACACTATAGTGGATGCCTCGAAGATTAACGGATTTATTTGTCCAATAACGGAATTTTTTGTCCTTGACGGTGATTATGGCAGTTCCAACTTTATAAAACCTCCCAAAATCGGCCTTGCCCTGTGAGTGAATTCACAGGCTAATACGGGCAACCTGCTTAAGCAGGTTTTTCGTTTAAGATGCTGATTTCAATCAGTGGGTTGTTTGGGAGATTTATTTTTCTGGAACAGCCTATATACGGGCGGGAACTATCCGTTCGTAAAAGTTCAGTAAAATCGCCCTAGAAACCCGATTTCTTAAAGAAATCGGGTTTCTGACGTTCCTTCTGGCGAGTTCACTGAATATTTACTCCGTTGTAGTGTTGATTCCGGCTAAACCAAAGAAAAAGTTAGGGTGAGTATTAAAGAACGATAGGCTAGAGGTTAAAAAAAAGTACAGAACAGTGGTTAGATGAGGTTGGGGTTGATTAAAACGACCGTTTTAATATTGATGATGTTGCAGTTAAGTATAGCATAATCCGGTTGAAGAGCTTGTTACTTTGATTATAGTAAAATAAGTTGCATTATGTCAACTTTTTTCAGTACTATTAGCATATTGAATTTGATGGCATGACCACAGTAAAATAGAGGTAATAAAATTGTTCACAAAATCTATTAAAAACGAGTAACATAATGATAAAACAAACCGCTCAACTTATATTCAAGGCCTTAGTGATTGGTATATTATTAAATGTTGGTTTAGGACAGGTTCCCACGACCGCTCAAACCCTCAACAGTCAAGAAATACAACCTAGTTTGTATCAGGCTCCGCTTAATAGTGCAGGAGATATTGTTGCCAATACGGCTCAATAGATTGATTGAACCAATGTGATTAAGAATCGGGATTAATTAACTTGTGCAGTTCATGGTGAGAGTGGTTCAATCTCTAAGATTGAACCACTCTGGAGCGCGCAACTTATTTAGGCACGTGGAAAAAAATAATTGTCCCGTGGAGTAGGCACGCGTCGTGCCGCACCGCGGGTGCTGACTCCTCAATTGGGATGTTTTATTTCTTCCGTCTGCCTTAGATCGAAAAAACGCGCAGGGAACGGTTCGGGGGATATGACCGCCAATCAAAAAACTCGTGAATTGTCACTCGCAGGATAAATTTTGAGCCAAAAAGAGGTTTGTTGTCGGATGTGGCTCGTTCGCGTCAACTGGATTAGCTGTCATATTCTGCACTCCTCCAACTACTCTATGCGCCCCGAAAAGACCTTAGCTTAATCACATGGAATAATTGAACCGATTTTATAGGTTTTTATACCCAACCTCGTAACTTAGCCGCTTCGGCTACCCGCTCAACAGCTACTAGATAGGCGGCTAGACGGTTATTGATCTTTTTTGATTGAGCCATGTTATGCACGGCTTCAAATGCCTGCGTCATTTTGGCATCAAGACTCCTCTTTACATCCTCTAAAGGCCAGTAATACCCATAGGCATTTTGTACCTGCTCAAAGTAGCTAACGGTGACTCCACCTGCGTTACATAGAAAATCGGGCAGAACAAAAACCCCGTTTTCATACAAAATTTTGTCTGCTTCAGGTGTAGTCGGCCCATTTGCCAACTCACCACAGATTTTGGCTTTGATATTGGCCGCGTTACGCTCGGTGATCACATTTTCTAAGGCCGCGGGGAAGAGGACAAGTACCTCCATCTCTAATAGTTCTTCATTAGAGATGGATTCTGTGTTCGGCATATCAATCACCGAACCAGTTTCTCGTTTATGTTGGCTCACTGCTTCGTAAACAAGTCCGTCGGCATTATAAATTCCTCCCGATGAATCGGATACCGCCACAACCTTTAGCCCTAACTCCTCTTGAGCCAGTTTGTGAGCAAATCGCCCCGCGTTGCCATACCCCTGAATCGCCGCAGTCGCTCCATTTAACTCTAAGTCAAGTACTTTGCCCGCCTCGCGCGTAACATACATGCCTCCTAACGCGGTTGCTTCGGTTCGTCCGGCAGAGCCACCCAACGAGAGTGGCTTACCGGTGACGATGCCGGGAACATTATGCCCCTGAATAACGCTATATTCATCCATCATCCAAGCCATAATTTGCGGATTGGTATATACATCTGGAGCCGGAATATCGGTATCCTTACCGAGCATGCGCCAAGTAGCCCGAATATATCCTCGAGCCAAACGCTCTTGCTCGGTGGGTGATAACTCTTTAGGGTTACAAACAATTCCCCCTTTACTCCCGCCCAACGGAATATCAACCACGGCGGTTTTCCAGGTCATCCAAGCCGCTAAAGCTCGGATAGTGTCAACTGTTTCGTCGGGATGCCAACGTACCCCACCTTTACCGGGGCCACGTGCATCATTGTATTGTACTCGAAATCCCTTAAATACATGAACACTACCATCATCCATTTTAAGCGGAATATTGACCGTGATTTCTCGCATCGGTTCACGCAATAAGGCATGGGTGGCTGGGTCTAGCCCTAACATGGCGGCGGCATCATCTAATTGCCGTTGAGAAATTGCAAATACATTTGTTTCGGACATGGATTTTTATGGAAGTAGGGGAGATGACACATCGGAATAAATCCCGATGCTGATAGCTAAAGCCAGCTATTTAGGCCGCTTTTAGCGGTCTTGAGTTTTTAGCCTTGTGGCTTTAGCCCAAGGCTATTAGTCAACATGTCATCACTACCCTTGTTTTTACATTTGGTCGGGAACACTCATTCCCATAATATGTAAGTTATTAGCTAGGGTAATTTGGGCCGCTTTTACTAATTTCAGGCGAGCCGCAGTTAACTCATCATCTTCAATGACTACATGGCAATCCCGATAAAAAGCATGGAACGCGGCGGCCAACTCTTGAGCATAGTAGGTCAGTTGGTGAGGAGCTAAATTATCGGTTGCAAATCGAACCGCTTCTGGAAAGCGCAATATTTGTCGGATTAACTCGATTTCAGACGGATGCTCTAGCAAATTCACATCACCACCGCCCATAGTTGCTCCATCTTCTTTGGCTCGACGGAATATACTGGTGATACGGGCATGGGCATATTGAATGTAATAAACTGGATTTTCGCTACTTTCTCGTTTGGCAAGTTCTAAATCAAGCTCCATAGCACTGTCAGCCGAGCGAGTCAGCAACATAAATCGGAAGGCATCCGAGCCAATCTCTTCTACGACTTCGCGTACAGTAATAAAATCACCAGACCGTTTGCTTTGTCGAACCGGCTCACCATCACGGGTAATGCTGACCAGTTGATACAAGATAATCGTAATTTTATATGGGTCTAGGGTGAGCGCTTCGGTAGCCCCTTTTAATCGTTTGACATGCCCATGATGGTCGGCTCCCCAAATATATATGGCTCGATCAAAGTTTCGTTTGACCAGTTTATCCCATACATAAGCAATATCAGAGGCAAAATAGGTTGGACGACCATCAGACCGAACAACGACATTTTCCTTATCTTCGTCATCCTCGTCACTTCTGAGCCAAATTGCTCCGTCTCGCTCAAACAAAAGGGCTTGACTCTCTAATTTGCTATATACTAAATCATACGTTTGTTCAGTGTATAGAGATGCTTCGGAAAACCAGCGATCAAATCGGACTCCAATCAGTTCGGTATCTTCTCGAATGGTGTTCAGAATCCGGCTTAAAGCTTCCCGTCGCATGAAGTCGGTATTATCGCCATGTAGAAACTGATCGCCATACTCTTCGGCCAGCACTTCACCGATTTCGACCAGATATTGTCCGGCGTATTCTTTTGGATCAGCCACCTCTTCACCCAACGCTTGGGCGTACCGGACTTGCAGAGCGGTAGCAAGATGGTCAATCTGTGTTCCCACATCGTTGATGTAATACTCACGCTGTACCTCGTAGCCGCTCGCTTGAAACAAGTTGGCTAAAGTGTCACCCAATACTGCGTTTCGACCTGAGCCAACTACAAACGGCCCTGTCGGGTTAGCGCTCAAAAACTCCACCTGCACCTTTTTGGGACCACCTTTTTGAGGTGGAAAACAGCCATAGGCAGGCCCCCGCTGTAAAACATTATCAACCTGTTGTACCAACCAGCTTTCGGCCAACCTAAAGTTGATGAATCCGGGCGGAGCCACTTCGACTTTGCTAAAATATGCGGTTTCTTCTAAAAAATTGACGATTCGTTCGGCTATTTGTAACGGAGCCATGCGCGCCAAACGAGCCATTTGTAAGGCTGATGGTACGGCGTAGTCTCCATGGGATGGATCTTTGGGGCGTTCGACCACAATCTCAGGCGGTGCAAAATGGGGAAGCGCCCCAATTTCTTGAGCCGATTCAATGGCCGTCGTAATTATTCTTGCAATTTCTATTTGCATTAACTTCATTAAGTACCTCGTAGGGGATTGACGTTTGAAGTAACCTATTATACTCTGTGTCGTTTAAAAGGTAAAAAAGATGGGGGCATCTTGGGTGTATTACTATTAGATGGGTTAAACTGTCCAATATTTGATGACAAACAAGACGGTGTAGATGGTTAATCCCGCCAAACCACCAATAATTGTTCCATTTATGCGGATAAATTGCAAATCCTTACCAACCTGAAGTTCGATTTCACGACTGGCCTGCTCTGCGTCCCAACGTTCAATCGTGGTCGCAATTAGGTTTTCGACCTCATGTCCATAAGTGCGAGTCAGGTAGACTACCGCCCGCCGAACCCAATGGTCAACCTTAGCAAACAGTACCGGATCATCCAGAATTGCATCACCCATGTTGGTCAGCGCCTTTTGAACCGCCGGACGTAGGTTACGATTAGGGTTTGCTTGCAGGAGTGATGATTTTATGTCTTGCCATAACGATGCCGAAAACTCCTTAAATGCGGGATGTTTCAATAGCTCCTCTTTCCAAAGTTGTTCTTTTTCCAGAACATCAGAGGATGTTTTGAACTCTTCGATATAACGCTCAACCAGTGTGTCAAAATTGTCATGCAGAGGGTGATCGGGGTTTTGGCTGACTTCTCGTAGGGTGCTATCTAGGGCATCAATTAGCCGCTTATAGATGGTCTTGTCGAGACCTCGAAACAGGCGAGGTAGTTCGGCGCTGATGGTTTTTGTAACGGTAGCTTTGTTTTCTTTCAAAAATTCTGAGCCACCTTTTACCATGCTCGTGAATATCTCACGTTTACGATTGCCAGACATGACCAAGTCTAAAAAGTGACCCAACAGCGGCGCAAAATGGATCGAACGAATTTGACCGGCTAACCGCTCCTCCAGCATGATTTGGATATTCTCATCTCGCATAACCGTTGCCGCCGCGGCTAAATTGTCGGCGATTCGGTCAGCGATAAGGGTGCTATTTTGAGGTTGGCGACCCCACTCAATCACCCGCCGAGTGACATCCAAATCGTGTAAACGTTGAACGACCGTTTTTTCGGACAAGAATTTTTCTCGTACAAACTGACCAAATTTTTCAGCAATAAGCTGTTTGCGATGAGGGATAATCGCGGTGTGGGGAATTTTTAGCCCCAAGGGGTAACGAAACAAAGCAGTCACCGCGAACCAGTCGGCAATTGCTCCGACGGTGGCCGCTTCGGCGGTAGCTCGAATAAAGCCGAGCCAATGATACTGTTCCTCAAATAATGAGGTGATGATAAATATGCTAAACGAGGCCGCCAACAACGCCGTGGCAACTCGTTTCATCTTTATCAGTTCAATTTCTTGCTGGGATGTGGGTAGCATAGATGTCTCATTTGTAAATATTCAGTGAACTCGCCAGAAAGAGTATCAGAAACCCGATTTCTTTGAGAAATCGGGTTTCTAGAGCTACTTTACTGAACTTTTACTCTCATTTTGCCGTCTCATGGATTTTGCCTCGACAGGTAAGTTTATATTAGGAGGGAATGTAGTAATTATTGTAGTGGTCAGACTGATGTTGAAAATGGAGTGCAACGGGTTTAGCCGTTGCCAAAAGCAATGGCTGAACCCATTGCACTCCAACATCATCTTGACCACCACAGAATGTAGTAATTATACTCGGCTTTGTTATAACAGATAAATTTGCAGAATCTGTTTGTTGTCAGCGGATTCTCACTAAAAACTGTAGTGGTCAGCTTGATGTTGAAAAAACCATGTCACCCTGAGCGGTGACGCGTAGCTAGTGCGAAGGGTCTCTCTTGCCCGAATTTAAATAGATTCGGTGTTTATTTATTAGAGTTGTTCGGTAATAACTTGGCTCTTTGGTAGATTCCGTGCAACTCAAAACTGTGTTCTGAATTAGATACTTTGATGGGCGATCTACCCGCAAGTTTAAAACTTGCGGGTAGATGATGACACAATCATGGTATTTGCACGGAAAGCCCCAAAGAGCCAATAACTTATCATCGCATAAAAACTCAAATTCGAGGTCTGCGGAGTGCAAAAAGCTTCTTACTTTTGCATGTTTGTCTCCGGCAAAAGCAAGAAGCTTTTGCACTCCTTTATTGCCAAACAACTCTATTAGGGACATGCTCTCCCAAACTAACACAGCCTCGTATTGACGATTACTTAACTCTTATGTAAAATTGTGTATACCTCATTAAATCCTAATCTAACGATAAAAAATATTATTTCAATGGCGATAAAATGGGCCAATAAGTACCCACGCAAACTTTTGCGGGCTTATTTCCTCCAAAGGTATGTAATTTTCCTCGGAGGTGTTCCGCAGAATTTATGCTCACCTACTTATCAGGTAGATGCATGTCGGCTGTCTGCCGATATTTTGTTATGCATGGGAGATTTATTTTCTTGGAATCGGGATTAATTTGTAGTGGTCAGACTGATGTTGAAAATGGAGTGCAACGGGTTTAGCCGTTGCCAAAAGCAATGGCTGAACCCATTGCACTCCAACATCATCTTGACCACCACAGAATCGGGATTAATTAACTTGTCATGAGAGTGGTTCAATCTTCAAGATTGAACCACTCTGGAGCGCACAATTTAATTAGGCCTCATTCCTTGGAAATCCTATACATTTGAAACGGTATAACAAGTTATCTCGCCATGTTATAGTCCTCCAGAAAAATTTTGGCCGTTATAACGATGACCTCGACAGGCTCGGTCAACGTAGCCTGAACTTGTCGAAATGACCATAAGTGTCAATTTAACGTTTGTAGTAGGCGATTCATCGCCTTCAAACGGCACTAAAGTACCTACTACGAACTCTTAAATTGACGGTCATGCCTTGCATGACTAAATGGGATAAAATTTAGCTGGACATCTATGTAGAACTGCTTAAGGGGAGCCAGTATGACTCCAGAAATGGTTTTGATTTTGGTTGTTTTATTGATAGCCATTATTTTGTTCTTAACAGAAAAATTTCGCCCCGATATTGTCGCAATTTCGGTAATGTTAACCCTGATTTTGAGCGGAATATTAACCTACGAAGAAGCATTTATCGCGGGGTTTGCTAATCCGGCAGTCATCACGGTAGGAGCGGTTCTCGTTATCAGTAAAGGCTTGTTTCAGACCGGTATTGCTGATTTGTTAGGGGCGCGAATTTCACGGATCGCGGGTAATAGCGAAAGCCGTCTTCTTATGGGGATTATGCTGACCGTTGGCTCAATGTCGGCCTTTATGAACAACATTGGAGCCACGGCTGTTTTATTACCAGCAGTGTTAACGATTGCTAAGAAGACTAAAATCGCGGCCTCAAAACTACTCATCCCGCTATCATTTGCTTCGCTTATGGGTGGAAACATGACTCTTATTGGTACGCCACCTAACATCTTAGCCTCTGCCGCCCTACGTGACCATACAGGGCAGGGGTTTGGCTTTTTTGACTTTGCCCCTATGGGGATTCTTATTCTCAGTTCTGGTGTTTTGTATATGGTGTTTATTGGTCGCCATATTTTACCCGACCGCGGTGGTGACGGGTTAGCCGATAGTTACAGGGTGCAAGATTATTTAAGCGAGATAAAAATCCTAAAAGGTTCGGTGATTATCGGAAAAACTCCTATTGAAAGCCGCTTTGGGGCCGATTATAATCTAACCATTATCGGCATTATTCGGGGTGGTCAACAGAGTGTACGCAATATTCACCGAGATACTCGTATTCGAGCTGAGGATACCTTATTGGTTAAGGGAAGTTTGGACAAAATTGTTAAGGCCAAAGAGGCGGAAAAATTGCAAATTATCACTTCAAATAATGTCAGTAAGGCCGACAAAGAGTTAGCCTATCATGACATGGCCGTTGCAGAAGTGGCTTTAGATGTTGGTTCTAACATCCTTGGCAGTACCTTACAAGAGATTCGTTTTCGAGAAAAACATCGTCTCACGGTGTTAGCTTTGCGTCGTCGGGACTATTTGATTAAAGGCTCTATTAAAAATGAGCCGTTACGATATGGAGATGTTTTACTCGTTCAAGGACGACAAGAAAACTTGGCTCTACTTCGTACCGAGCCAGACTTTTTGGTGTTAGATTCTATACCACTTGAGACCCGTCGTCGTCACAAGGCTAAAACTGCTCTCGTAATTTTAGCCGCTTTACTTCTGACCGTGACAACGGGCTTTTTGCATATTTCAGTAGCCGCCCTAACCGCCTCGGTGCTTATGGTTGTGTTTGGTGTATTGACCACAGAAGAGGTGTATCAATCCGTTGATTGGCGAGCTATCTTTTTTATTGCCGGTATGTTGACAATGGGTGCGGCTATGGAGGTAACTGATACAGCTAAGTTTATCGCTGACCTCATGGTAGCGAGTTTGCTTGATTATGGGCCGACCTTTATTTTAATTGGCCTGTATGCCCTGACTGCTATTTTGACTCAGCTTATGTCTAATTCTGCTTCAACTGTGTTACTGGCTCCTATCGCCATCAATATCGCCCAAGACATCGGTGCCGACCCACGTCCATTTTTGATGGTTGTGGTTATCGCGGCCAGTACAATTTTTTTGACCCCGATAGGGCATGCGGCCAACATTCTTGTGTTTGGACCGGGACGATATAAATTTTTCGACTATACCAAAGTTGGTTTTGGCCTCATGCTGGTTCATATCACACTCACTATAACAGTACTGCCAATGATATGGCCACTGTTCCCTGTTGAATAGAAGGATCATTTAATTATGAAAGCAATCTTACAACGCGTCATTCAGGGACGGGTGACGGTGAATAATAAGATCGTCGGTCAAATTGGTGCCGGATATGTGATTTTGTTGGGTGTAACACATGGTGATGGTATAGACGAGGTCAAAAAACTGGCTGAAAAGATGGTTCATCTGCGGGTGTTTGAGGACACCACCGGCAAGATGAATCGCTCGGCTCTTGATTGTGCGGCAGAGATGTTGGTCATCTCGCAATTTACTTTGTATGCAGACACGAAAAAGGGGCGACGGCCTAGTTTTACCAAAGCCGCGCCCCCTGATATTGCCGCCCCACTTGTAGAGAAATTTGTCGCCTACCTAAAACAACTCGGTGTAACCAAGGTCGCCACGGGTGTTTTTGGAGCCGATATGCTGGTGCATATCGAAAATGATGGGCCGGTAACGATTATCCTCGAAACGTAATTTGTGTTAGGCAGACGGAAGAAATAAAACATCCCAATTGAGGAGTCAGCACCCGTGGTGCGGCACGACACGTGCCTACTCCGCGGGACAATTATTTTTTCCATGTGTCTTACACCTTCATGTTTTACACCTCATGCCTCGTTTTCTTGTCGTTGACGTAATATCTCCATCTCTTCTTTTATAAAATTTTCCACCAACAGTTTATACATCTGCTCAATCACATCGGGATTTAACCCCGCGGCGGCGGCCATTTCGCGTCGTCGTCTCATAACCTCGTCATACCGCTTTTGAGCCCGAATCTCAGTAGGATTATTTTTGAACTGTACCACCTGATGCACATATTTGGCTCGTTTACCGAACAGCCGAATCACCTCAGTGTCGATGAGGTCGATGAGGTGACGTGCCTCCGCTAAACTGCCCACCACTCTAATATCGGAGGCGGGGTGTTTTGATTCAGCATCAAAATGAGCTACATAGGGCTTAATATCTAAAATCGGAGTTTCATTTAGCGCGTCTAATGCTGTCACCGAAATGATATTCTCCTCGATTTTTTCAATCCGAGCCACCGTCGCGGCGATGGGGTTTGGTCGATTTTGTGACCGTGTTGCAAATACGCCCCGTAGCGGATTATCAGGATTGTCGCGTGGGTGGAGTTGCAGAGCCACACCCGTTTGGTCAACTTCATGAAAGTGGCACAACACCAAAATATCGGCTCCGACTTGGAGACCCATCAACCCATCAAACAACTCTGGTTTAATAACCAGTTGAGCTGAATGAGCGCGCATCTCCTCGGAGGGGGCATGGTCGGTAAACTGGCTTTTAACATAGCCAATCGGTGAAAATGTAATGGTATCCATCAATACTCTTCCTTAGATAATATCAGAAATAACGTTTTGACAGGATTGACATGATTTTAATAAAAAACAGGTCTTAATTCCGTAAATCTTGTTAATCCTGTCATGTTTTTTATTTCCAACTAAATTTTTTGTAATTATTATGTGTGCTAGAACTCTTGTCCCGCCGCTACATTTTAAGCAACTTATCCCCTTAAGCAACTCTTCACCCAATTCATATCAGATAATCTTAATTCAATATATTGGTCAAACCCATTAGATTAGAGTAGAATCTGGCTCAGGTATTTATCGACAGGAGGTAAATATTCAGTGAACTCGCCAGAAAGAGTATCAGAAACCCGATTTCTCAAAAAAATCGGGTTTCTAGGCTGCTTTACTGAACTTTTACGACAGGAGAGAGACCATGATTTATTTAGATGATTTAGTTGCCGCAACGGACGGTGATTTACCAAATGGGACAAGTGCGATCCAATTTAGCAGTTTTGCCTTCGACTCGCGTCAGATTGAGCCGGGGCAACTGTTTATGGCTGTTAGGACTGCCACCGGAGACGGACATGATTTCATCGAAACGGCCATTCAGCAAGGGGCGACGGGTGTATTGTGCGAGACAACCATCAACCTGCCCACCCTTGCTGGAATAACGGTGATTGTTGTGTCGGATAGTCAGCAGGCCTTAAAAAGTTATGCAACTTTTATTTTAAAGAAATATAACCCTAAAATGGTGGGTGTGACTGGCTCAAATGGTAAAACCACGGCCAAAGAGGCAATTGCCGCGATTTTACAAAAACGGTATCGGGTGTTTAAAAATTACGGCAGTTATAACGGACGATATGGCCTCCCGATTGCCTTGGGTGATTTAGAGCCGGATCATGAGATTGCCGTGTTAGAGATGGCAAGTGACAGCTTTGGCGAAATTGCTGAACTTGTCGAGATGGCTCCACCGGATGTGGGGGTAATCACGGCCATCAACCGTACCCATTTGGCTCGGTTGGGCACCTTGGACAATGTCGCCTCGGAGAAAGGTCGTTTGATTGCCGCCCTGCCCTTTACTGGTGCGGCCATTCTTAATGCCGATGACCCACGGGTAGCGGGCATGGTGCCGCGTACTCAAGGCCGGATTTTGACATTTGGTCTTAAACGAGGGGCTGATGTTTGGGCCAGTGATGTGACCATCAGCGCCGAAGGGTTGACCTTTACTCTTCATTATGAAGGGAAAAGCTATGACGGCAATGTACCGTTACTTGGAAAACACCAAATTTACCCAATATTAGCCGCCATCACGACTGGATTAATCTTTAATATCTCGCCCAAAAATGCCTTAGCCACGTTAGAGAAATTGCCCCGTGTTCCCGGACGCATGAATCCGCTAAGAGGCAAAAACGGCACCCTGATTTTAGATGACACATTTAACGCTAGTCCTGAGGCAATGATTGCCGCTATCGACACTTTGGTTGAGTTGCCGGGAGCGACCAAAGTGGCTATTTTGGGTGACATGCCCGAACTCGGCGATGAGACAAATCCGGCTCATCAACAGGTAGGTGAGTACGTCTCGACGCGGGTGCAACGCTTAATCACCAAAGGTGAGGCGGCTCAACAGATTGCTCGGACGGCTCAGGTGGGCAGTTTGGGTAAACGGGCTGTGCATGTCACTTTTACGAGTGATGATGCATGTGCCGCGGTCGATGATTTGCTCTCTCCCGATACGGTAGTGCTGGTTAAAGGGGGAGCAGAGGTTCGCATGGAGAATGTGGTGCAACGTCTACTGGCCGAACCCAAACGAGATACTCTGAAGTTGGTACGACAAGGCGCAGGTTGGAAACAGGTTCGTTTCCGTCAACCGGCTCGACCAACTTGGGTCGAAATCGACCTTGAAGCGGTGGCGAATAATGTACGTTTATTATCAGGAATCGCCAATCCAGCTAAAGTCATGGCGATTTTGAAGGCCGATGCCTATGGTCATGGTATGGAAAAGGTGGCTCGTACAGTGCTAAATAATGGCGCTAGTTGGGTCGGTGTCGCCACTTTGGGCGAAGGTATTAAATTGCGCGAAAATGGCATTGATGCCCCGATTTTGGTGCTGAGTTACATGCCCGCCTGGCAAGCGCACGAGGCGGTTAGTCACAATATTCGAGCCACTATTTTTAGCCCCGAAATCGCTAGAGCGTACAGTCAGGCGGCTAGTGACCTCAACGAGCAGGCGTATGTCCATGTTAAGGTTGATAGCGGCATGGGGCGACTGGGACTGTTACCGCAGGATGTACAACCGTTTTTGGAATCGATTAAGCTTCCCGGCCTAAAAGTAGAGGGTATCTATACTCATTTTGCCACCGCCGATGAAGCCGATTTGACTCAGGCTCATGAGCAGTTAACTTGCTTTAATGATCTGCTGACTCAGCTTAAGGCCGCTAACCTGTGTCCACCCATCGTCCATGCGGCTAATACTGCGGGATTGATAAATTTACCACAGGCTCGGTTTGATTTAGTTAGACCCGGAATTGGAATTTATGGCCTATGTCCCTCGAAAGAGATGAGCATGCCCGCTGGATTCAAGCCCGCTCTGACCTTTAAGAGTACCATTGGGCAGGTAAAAACCTTGCCTGCCGATAGTCCTATTGGCTATGGAGCCACCTATCGCACTCAAGGCGAGGAGACGATTGCTATTATTCCGGTTGGTTATGCAGATGGTTTTCGACGTGGCCCACAAACATGGGGCGAGGTGCTGGTCAAAGGAAAACGCGCCCCCTTAATTGGGCGGGTTAGCATGGATCAATCAGCCATCAGCGTCAGCCACATTCCCAATGTCCGGCAGGGAGATGAGGTGGTGTTAATTGGTCGGCAAGGAGACGAAACGATTACCGCAGAGGAGGTAGCGGATCAATTGGGAACAATTAATTATGAGGTAGTCAGTGAACTTTTGGCTCGAATCCCGCGTATATCATAATTAGTTGGCGCTAAATATTTGACTCTCTGGTAGATTCCGTGCAACTCAAAACTGCATCCTGAATTAGATACTTTAATGGGGCAATCTACCCGCAAGTTTAAAACTACGGGTAAATGATGACACAATCATGACGTTTGCACGGAAAGCCCCAAAGAGCCATATTTGTTATGTTTATTTTTTGTCAACATGCCCAAATTTGAAATTATCAAGATGGCTCAGTCTATTTTGACAATGGGTATCAATAATAGTAAGATAAGCAAAAATAACGTTGTATGATCAATATCTATTTTTTAGACGTTTCTTTATTTGGTTTCGGCTATATTAAAATAAGCCATTACGATGCTTATAAAGAAATAGTATAATTACACTATATTTTTTAGGAGAGGAGTATTCCAATCATGGAAAAGCAAAATAATATCGTTTCTACAGAAGAAACTAAGTTAGGTCGTCGTGATTTGTTGAAAGCCTTAGCCGCCACCAGTGGAGCAGTTGTCGCCGCTTCAGTGTTACCGGGGCGTTGGACACAGCCAATCATTGAATCAGGTGTGTTGCCAGCTCATGCTCAAGGTTCAGTAGTAACCATTACTTTTACACCTGGTGCTAGTACCACCTATGTCTATACTGTCACTACTCCGAGTGGTGTTACAAAAGACTTCACAACAAGCTATGTGACAATGGATATCGAAAGTGGTACCTACAGGGTAACGGCAAGATTTACTGGGGATGTAAATGCAAGCCCCGCCCCGCGTCCACGTGTTGATGTTTCAACATCGACCGGGGGATCAAAAACACTTGCACCTACGTTTGATAATACCTCTGCCGTGGATACAGCACAAGAACTTGGCGTATATCCCTAGAACGCAGAAAGATTATAATTAAATAAAAAAAGCCCTCAATTTTGAAGGGCTTTTTTTGAATTTAGACGGTACACAGACCCTAAAGGTTTCTAAAACCTTTAGGGTCTTGTGATAACAGGCAAGTAAATTCCAAGCGTATCACCCCACACCCCATAACTGGCGAGATAACGTGTGGTATTGGTGATGGCGTTATCGGTTCTGGCGATTTGGGTCAGATCATTCGTTACCCATAAATCATCCTGCTGTCGATAAAGCGAGATACCGTTGGCTAAGGCCGCGCCCCGTTCTTGGTTGGTATAACGGACAACGACCGTAATCGGCAGGCTGGTTTGGGTGAACGGTGGTAAGGTTTCAATTTCAAGAGAGAAAAATTTATCAAGGGCAATCATGGGCGGAAACGGTTGGGGCAGTTGATAATGGTAGGTGACTAAAGTGTCAGTTAAAACGGCTTGGGGGGGAAAATAGACGGTTACGCCCGAATTGGCAGAAATTCCATGAGTGGAGAGTACGCCACCATCATCTCTGGTGATAGTGACCGAGAATGGTGTTGGGGTCGAGGTCGGCGTAGGAGTCATCGTCGGGGTTGAGGTCGGCGTAGGAGTCGTGGTCGGAGTCGAGGTTTTTGTGGGAGTGGGCGATGGGGTGGTGGTCGGCGTGGCGGTTGGTTCAGCAACGGCTTGGCCGCGATCATAGACAAAAATATCGAGCTTGCCATTATCGTCATTTGAAACTAAGTTGTAGGCTTCTGAAACGAACGTTACATACCGCCCATTGGCTGAAATATAAGGATAGCTTGATGACAGTCTTCCCTGTTCGCCGGTTGTAGAGACCGAAACACGGTCAGTCTGTTGCAGAGCTCGGTCATGAACAAAAATATCAACATGTCCATTGGTGTCGTTGGAGACGAGGTTATTGGCCACGGTTTGAAACACTGTACTACGCCCTAAACCGGATACTGGGGCTAACTGGTTCGATTCTCGGTTGGCCTGAACTCCATCTGAAGTAACCGACATGAGGGTTGTTTGCTCGGTGTCCATATCGTGTAAAAACACATCCTGCATGCCATTTGTATCGTTAGATGTAAGATTGGTCGCTTTAGATTGAAATGAAACGAACCGTCCATAGGTGGCGATAAATGCATCCAACGAGTTTCCGTTTGATACCCCGCCATCAGGAGCGATGGAGACTCGATATGTCTCGGCAGTTTCACGGTCATGGACTAAAATATCAAACGTACCATTGGTATCACCGCGGGTTAAACTACTGGCGAATGACCGAAAGGCCACAAATCGCCCATCCCCTGAGATGGATGGAGAGAGAGAACCACCATTCCCCTGTACCCCTTCTGATGAGATGGAGGCGAGTGTGGTTATATTTTGCTGACGGTCGCGCACAAATATATCTGTCACATTGTTGATGTCTCGCCCAATCAAGTTGGTTGAGGTCGATTGAAAAGCGACAAATCGTCCATCACTAGAGATTGCGGAGCGATTAAAGGTCGATTTATTACCCTGTGTACCATCGGTGGCTATCGAGACGATTTCAGTCTTTTTTGTCAACATATCATGAATAAAAAGATCACTCTGTCGATTGTCATCATTTTCTACCAAGTTATCAGCAGTGGAGATAAAGCCGACAAAGCGACCATCTCCTGAAATCGAGGCGTAGCTAGAGATACCGTTACTTCGGGTGCCATTTGAAGCGATAGAGACCATTGTAATGCGGTTCAAGATTTGGTCATACACAAAAATATCTTGTAAACCATTGGTGTCAGTCGATACGAGGTTTTTGGCCGATGATTCAAAAGCGATATATCGTCCATCATCCGAAATCACCGGCCGATTTGATTCACCATTACCAATTTCACCTTGAGGGCTGATAGAAACTGCTTTGATTTGTCCACCATCAGCAATGACTGGCGAGATGGATTGACCGTGATTTAAGGTGACTAATAGTATGGCTAGAAACATGAAGCTCAGACCATACCCAACCCGACGAGTGACCACACTTAAAACAGTATGGTCACTCGCTGGATTGGTGTCTATATCGCTCGTCAAATTACTGGTATGTTTGGATGTTCTCATAGTTAACTCCTAAAATATTGACTATCGTCTGATTATGGATTCTATCTTGTTACCCGACAAAAATTTTTAGCCTAAACTAATTAACACGGAGATTCACAGGTAAATATTCAGTGAACTCGCCAGAAAGAGTATCAGAAACCCGATTTCTCAAAGAAATCGGGTTTCTACAGTCTTTCAGATAATGATTTTCAATTCAAGACCAACCTTCCCGCAAGTTTTGAACTTGCGGGAAGGTGACAACTGAAAATGTTTATCTGAACATCTATAGGCTACTTTACTGAACTTTTACATTCACGGAGTTTTTTAAAAAAGGGATTTATTCAGAAGTTTATCATTTCAACATGACTAAAACAATATCTGACAGGATTAACAGAATTGACAGGATTACAAGCAAAAAATCTTGTTAATCCTGTCGAAAAACACTTTTGGTTTTATCAACATGTCAGGTTATGAATGAAACGACAAACTCTTGTTATTTTTTTGGCTCTTTGGGGCTTTCCGTGCAAAGGTCATGATTGTGTCATCATCTTCCCGCAAGTTTAAAACTTGCGGGAAGATTGCCCCATCAAAGTATCTAATTCAGGACACAATTTCGAGTTGCACGGAATCTACCAGAGAACCATTTTTTCCTCTGTGTGTCTCCGTGAACCTCTGAGTTATCGTTTTTAGGTTTTTAGTCTTTCCTAAACCAGTCTGTCGGGTAGTATAATAAGGATTTTATAGATGTCTGCGCTCCGATATGTACAAGTTAATCGATTCACATTCCATTATACTAACTCAGCCAAGCAAAGGAAAAAAGAGTCTGCCGCCCCAAACTTTTAAACAGATTCAACATGTGGCACAGGCTGATTTTACGCCCGCGTTGTTAGAGGTTGACAAGGCATTATGGGGTGGCTTTTGGCAAGGTGATGTGATTGCACCCGGTTATCAGTTGCCAGCCCAAGAGTTGGCTTTATTACGAGCCATACGCTTGGACGAAACATGGCCGGAACAGACCACTCTATCTCAATATGTGGCAGACTTACGGCAAGCGATGTTATCATCTTTTGCCACGATATGGACGGGAAATATTGCTGGTTTAGAGTGTGTTGTTTTTGTTACACCCTCCTCTAAACAAGAGGGGGAGAGTACTGTTGTGTGGTATTGTCAGTTGACCAATTATCTCCATGCTGGGTATCGTACTCGTTCAAAAATCCTATTGTCGAGTTCGTCACAACCTCATCTGTCAGTTAAAAATAAGCAACAGGCCTCTACTCAACTCGACCGCGCGATTCAGCAAATTCGGTCACATCAGTACAAATAAATCCGGCCTATAAACCGGATTATATCCCTACAAAATTGTAACTTCTAAGTAGTTGGTGGTACAATGGTTGACGGATATTTTTTTACTGAGCTGTATATGCCTAAAATTCAAAAAAACTAATGGAAAAACAATTGATTTTGTCAGATAAAACAGAACAACCTCGCTCAACATTTCGTGTGGCGATGGTCGCTTGGGAGATTGGTCGTGCTGATAGTGGGTTGGGGGTAAAAATTGGTAGCCTTGGTAATGTCTTGTCAGAACTACCGGCTGAGTTGGTCAAGAGGGCGCATCAACAAAACTTAAAGTTAGAGATTGAACTTTTATCACCATGTTTTGGACATTATGACCGCAACCAGTTAACTAAACTTGATGGTCTTTTACCTGCCACAGTTGATGGGGATAACTACGAGTTTGAGGTTTATCAGTATACATTTTCTGATGGGCAAAAAGCGACCTATTTTTGGGAATACGGGCAACTCCACTGGACAACAGAGACTAATATCTACCCGACCGATACTCAGAAAGGACTTGAACTATTTGCCTTGCTTAATCAGGTGTTGGCCGCGTATATCAAGCAAAACGATTTCGATACGATCCATCTGCATGATCATCATGTGAGTTTGCTTCCCTTTTATTTGGGAGATACGTATTTACAGCAGGTGCCAATACATTTTACAATTCATAATGCCACCTATCAAGGTGCGACACCGTTACTGGGTAATGGGTATGAATCACTTAACCGAATTGGATTGTCTGGATGGCAACTGTTTCATAAATATTTTAACTTTTTTGGTTATTTGAATCCTATGAAAGCCTGTTTACTTAAAGTGTTTGAAAATGGGGGTAAGATTACCACGGTAAGTGGTGATTTACAAGGCAGTTGGGGGTATGCGGCAGAACTAAAAGAGAGCCATGATGTAATTATGGCTAAGGCTTGGGCGCAACAAGGTACGCCTCCAACAGAAGTATTTGTGCCGAATCAGCATCTTGACCTATTTGAGAAGCTACCCATTGCTGGAATTACTAACGGCATGGCCGAAAAAAATTACCCCCAAAATATGCCTGAACTGAATTCGGCCTATCTTCGTAGCCTACAAGAAAAGCGGGGTGATGAATTTCCACTGTTTCAACATCCGTTAGCTCAACAAAAGATGTTAGCCAAGGATCATAATTTTGGTCGTAATAACTTGACTAACAAGAGTGAACTCCGTCGATTGTTACACCTAGAGACTTTTGGGACAGAACCGGCTTTTGATCCGATTATTATTACTGCTGTAGGGCGTTTGGTTGATCAAAAAAATATGGGTTTAATTGCCGACGTACTAGAACGAGTTTTAGATTATGACCCCGGCATTAAATTTGTGATTCTAGCTTCTGCACCTGAGAGGAATACTAATGGAAAAATTAGTGAAACACAGTTGGCTAATTTAGCTAATTATTACCACGAACGGGTCTATTTTAACAATCATTATCAACGAGTATTGGCTAAATTGATTTTAGCGGGCGGTGATTTTACACTTATGCCTTCTCGATATGAACCTTGTGGCTTAATTGATTATGAAGCCTCATTATTCGGTAATATTGTGATAGGTCGGGCGACAGGGGGCTTGCTTAAAGTTAGGCACTGTGCCTATTTGTATGAGTGGCTCGATACAAAAGACCGTACAGGAGAGGCGAATCAGCTTTTTGAGCAGATAAAAACCGCCATAGACACCTATCGTCGTAGCCGTGGTCAGCACGAATACATGGTGAAACGAGCTATGTTGATTGATGCTAGTTGGGATAAACCGGCTCAACAGTACCTTGACATGTATCAGTTTGGCTGGTTGGCAAAACGATGGTACAACGGACGACAACAACTATTGAAACAGTTTATCGATTCATTGGGCGATGACCAGCAAATGTTTCGACGTTTTTTCCGTCCCGGTCAACAAGAATATCGTGATATTTTCGATTGGCAGTTGAGAAATACCTTAGAAGACGTAGCCAAACAGTAGGGCAAAAATCAGTTGGCACGGCTTGTTTACCTTTGACTATCTGGGGTACATCATCTATAATGGAGCGGCAAAATTTAGCCGTTAGATATATATGATTAACAATTTCAAGTCAACATTCCGGTGGTGGTTACACCCCGGTTTAGGCTTAAAACGTTGGTTATTACCGCTGTTGATTGGGATCATCATTTTAGGCTTAGGAGTGGGCTTGTTCCTCCGAGATTTATACGGAGCCGCGGTTTACCCACCATTATTACGCCTACTTTTACTCCAGATGTTACCCCGCTGGATACGGGCGATGATTTTTTGTGCAATCGGGGTTGCTCTAACTGGTTATAGTATTTACCAACTTAATAAAACAGTATTGGCGGCTTTTTTACCTGACCAAGCCTCAGCGAGTTATGTAGCTGAGCGAGTTTATCGTCACCGGCAACGTCGTCGAGGTGGCCCAAAATTGGTCGTCATAGGTGGTGGAACAGGCTTAAGTGTCCTACTCAGTGGGTTAAAACATCACACCGAGAATATCACTGCCATTGTAACCGTCGCTGATGACGGTGGTTCGTCTGGAAAATTGCGTCGGGAGCTAGGAGTACTCCCGCCCGGCGATTTTCGTAACTGCATTGCCGCTCTCGCGGATGATGAAGCCCTAACCACTCAACTATTCCAATACCGTTTTCGGAGTGGACAGGGATTAGAAGGTCATAGTTTTGGTAATTTATTTATTACTGTTATGGCTAGTATCGCCGGTAGTTTTGAGAACGCCCTCTACGAAAGTGGGCGAGTGTTGAATATTCGGGGAAGAATTTTACCGAGTACATTAGAAAATGTAACCTTGTTTGCCGAGCTAATTGAAGGCTCGCAAACCCGTAAGGTTCAGGGTGAGAGTGCCATTCCGGAGGCCAAACTTCCGATTGACCGAGTTTATTTTGAACCGGATGAACCATTGGCCTTTCCACCCGCTTTACAAGCTATTCTCAACGCCGATGTAATTATCGCCGGGCCGGGTAGCCTTTATACGAGCGTCATCCCCAACTTGCTAGTGCGAGAAATCAGCACAGCCATTGAGGCCAGTGACGCAACAAAAATATACATCTGTAATGTCGCCACTCAACCGGGAGAGACTGACCATTATTCGGTTGATGACCATGTTCAAGTGATTGAACGACACACGAGTTTTGAAGGATATTATCACAAAAAATCACTGTTTGAGTTTGTATTGGTCAATAATAATCAAAAACAGGCTATTCCTGCGGACATGAATTTGCAAGCAATTTTACCGGAACAGCCCGATCAAGCCCAGTATAAGCTGATAAAAGTCGATGTGGTTGATGAGCAAAGCCCGTGGCGACATGATCCAATCAAGTTAGCCAACCAGCTTATGCGTTGGTATAAAAACTATAAACCGTCGGTGTGATAATTAATGCACCGACAAAATGCATTTAATTGAATTTCAGGAGACTTTTCAAATGACAACGAAAGTTGGTATTAATGGATTTGGCCGAATTGGCCGACAAGTATTCAAAGTAATTCGTGATAACTATGGCGATACCTTAGAAGTTGTAGCTGTAAACGATATTGGTGATGTGCCCACTATGGCTCACCTGCTCAAATATGACTCTAACTATGGTAAATTTAATGGTAAAGTTGAAGTGGTCGAAGGTGGCCTTAATATTGATGGCAAACTCCTTAAGGTGTTTGCAGAACGTGACCCTGCTCAACTTGGTTGGGGCGATTTAGGTGTTGACATTGTCGTTGAAGCAACTGGCTTTTTCCGTGACCGAGCCGGAGCCAGCAAACATATTGAAGCCGGAGCTAAAAAAGTAATCATTAGCGCCCCGGCCAAAGGCGAAGATTTAACGGTTGTGTTGGGTGTGAATGATGATCTGTATGATTCTGAAAAACATCATATCTTATCAAACGCCTCTTGTACCACCAATTGCTTGGCTCCACCTGCAAAAGTGGTTAATGACAAATTCGGTATCGTAAAAGGGTTGATGACGACGATTCACGCTTACACCAACGACCAAAAAATTCTTGACTTACCCCACTCAGACCTGCGTCGCGCTCGTGCCGCCGCCATGAGCATGATCCCGACCACCACCGGAGCCGCTAAAGCCGTTGCTTTAGTTATTCCCGAACTGAAAGGGAAAGTTGATGGTTACGCTATCCGCGTGCCGACCAGTACTGTGTCTTTGGTTGACTGTACCATGCATGTAGAAAAAGAAACCACCACCGAAGAGCTACGCGCTGCCTTAAAAGAAGGTGCTACCAACGGGCCGATGAAAAACGTCATGGAATATGTGGAAGAACCATTGGTCTCCATCGACTACAAAGGCGATCCAGCCTCTAGCTCAATTGATGCCTCCCTGTGCCAAGTGATTGGCGGCAACTTAGTTAAATTTGTAACTTGGTATGATAACGAATGGGGTTACTCTAACCGTACTGCTGATTTAGCTGACATTATTGCTGGCAAACTGTAAGTCAGTTAAGCTACTTTTAAGCTAAGAATCTAAACGGCCCAATGTCGATAAGACATTGGGCCGTTTTTTTGTTTTTCCTAAGCACTCTATTACACATGTCCTAAAAATTTCGAGCTGTGCGGTTAAGATAGAATTAACAGATTTTCAAAAATGAGTTATACTCTTTCTTCAATCATAAAATATGGGACGGAGAGCCAAAATGACTATCAAATTCAAAAAAGCTTGAGTATCTTCACCAGAATGTTTGGCTGTAAATATTCAGTGAACTCGCCAGAAAGAGCGTCAGAAACCCGATTTCTCAAAGAAATCGGGTTTCTAGGGCAGTTTTACTGAACTTTTACGCATGAATGAACGGCTACACCCTATTTAATTCCGCTTATTTTAGCAGAGCAGGCAGATACTGAATACTTGTATACGGCTGGCCGGTTAAGGCAAACTGGCTCAACTCGGTATCGGTAAAGCTGACCGTATTGGCAGTGGTATCTGTCGCCATGAGGGTGACGGTCAACCATGTATTGTTTGCCATGTCATAACGATAGACGGCTAAGTCATCTTCGTTGACGTTTGCTGGTAGGGTGTTTTCGTCGTAGTTGATGGTATAGGTCAGTGGGGCTGAGGTTGATGAGCGGGCGGAGATGCTGATTTCTACACCCACATCAAACGTTAATCCCGCGGGTACGGCAGGTAGACGTGGGGCACTCGATAACTTTGTATAAGCCACTTGATTCGTGCCGTCTGGAAGTGATGCTGGTGGCACAGCGATATTAACAATCTCTCTGGCGGTGGTGATATATTGGGTGGTGGTGAGAGTCGGACTAATCACCAGCAGTTCGGTTAGATCAACCGTATTTTCATCATTTTTGGTCAACAATGTTCCTCTTGATGAAAGCCCAGTCACGGTGACACTGTTGGGAATCGGGCCGGGCAGGTCTCGTTCAATGACTGGATAGTCACTGCTGGCAGTGGCGGTTTGTCCTGCCGAGAGGGTGCGTGGGCTAAAACTAAGGCTTCCGTACTGTTCATCTTGACCCGACAGGGTGACGGTGACGTTACCGATGTTTTGCACTTGGTAGCTGTAGTTGATAGTTTCGTTTGCCTTGGCTCGATCTCGGTCTGCTGATGTGGTCAGGCTAATGGCGACTAAATTAACTGGGTTAGTTCCAGCCGCTTCTAATATTTCACCCGTTGACGATTTGGCTGTGACTTGCACGGCATTGATGAGCGGACCAGGGAGATCATTTCTGTTGATAGTGTGGCGGACGGTTGCTCGCCCGGTTTCACCCGGTGAGATGGGGTTGGGACTAAAGCTAAAACTACCGAAATTATCGCTCCCACTTAGAGAGAGGTCGATGGTGCCCACATTATCGATTTGATAACTGTACGTTGCTGTCTCACCCAAGGCCACTTCGTCAACATTAACAGTTGAATCCCAAGTGGCCGCGAGAACAAGTTCCGCACCAACTTGAATCCGAGGTTTGGCTAATCTGTTACGAGGGTCAGTGACCGCTTTACCAGTGCGTTTGAAAAAGGCCAAAATATCATCAATTGTCGCCTCCGGGTCAATCTGTTTGCGGACGGCCCAAGCACCTGCTACATGGGGGGTAGCCATGGAGGTGCCATTTTTATTTTCATAACCATAGCTGGGTACGGAAGAGTATATATCCTGGCCGGGGGCTAACAGGTCAAGAAACCAAGCACTGTTTGAGAAACTCGCGACTTCATCATAATCGTTCGTTGCTCCGACGCTGATGGCGGAGGATATACAGCCCGGAGATGCCATGCTGTCAGCATAGCCACTATTACCAGAAGCCACAATAGTGGGGATTCCTGCGAAGCGTAGAGTATCGATAATGTTTTTGTATTCTGGGTTTTCTGCATCACAAGTTCCAGGATCATAATAGCGTCCGCCGCCAATGCTGAGGTTGATGGCCGCAATGTTATAGTCGTTTCGTAGGGCATATACTCGCTCTAACCCGCTAATAATATCAGAATTAAGGGGAATGGCACAGGGACTGGATGAGCAGTATACATTTGAATTAACTTGGGTTGAAACTTGAATTGCAATCAAGTTAGCATCTGGTGCAACTCCAGAGCGGAAACTGCCATTTCCAGCCACTATACCGGCTACGTGGGTGCCGTGGTCACAACCTGAGACATACGAGTTGCAGTTACGTCCTGCTCCGGCTCCAATTTGTACAGATTGTCCATTGGGGCAGGTACTTGTAAAGATACCAGATCTATCAGGGCTAGAGTAACATGCCTCTGAGACAACGCGCCCCTCGAAAAAGGTATGGCTAGAATCAACGCCAGAATCGACGACCGCGACCGTCCAGCCTTCGCCAGTATACCCCAAATCCCAAGCCGTGTTTGCTCCGATAATTTGGGTACTGGTTCCTAAACTATATTCCATAAACGCATCCTCATGGATATAGCTTACTTCGGGTGAGTTTTCTAATTCGGCCAATCCTTCTGCGTCTACAACCAAAGCGACTGCTGGAATATACTCAAACCGCTTAATGTTGCTGACACTGCTGGTACTTAAACTGTTTAAGAGGCTGTCTTGAGTACGGCTGATTCTGGCTCGTTGCTCGCTGGCTCGGCTACGAGCTATCTTTCCCTCGGGTTGATACTCGACATTGAGTGAGACCAATACTCGGACTTGCCCTTCTTCTTTGGCAATACTTAATAACGCGGCCATGTCTGAGTCGACTGATTCTGTTTCTTGGGCTTGGAAGGTTCCGCCTAACCCACCATCTGGGGTCGCTCCGACAGGGTCTTCGGTCTCTTCGGTTTGCAACGGCCCATGTAAATCACCATCAGGCCCGTTTCCAATGGGGTCTGCTGGTTCTTGAGCTTGGGTGGCTATCGGCACTAGTAAAAGGGTAAGTAGTAACGTAACAATCGTCAACTGTTTGGTCATAGTTCGTATCCCGAAAGGTTAGTTTAGGAATCGAGATTAAATAAGTTGCGCGTTTTTACATAAGAATGGTAAAAGTTCAGTAAAGTAGCCCTAGAAACCCGATTTCTCAAAGAAATCGGGTTTCTGACACTCTTTCTGGCGAGTTTACTGAATATTTACTAAGAATGAATTCTTATGCTGACACGAGAAACCTGCTTAAGCAGGTTTTCCGTTTAAGACGCTGATTTCAATCAGTGGCCTTATACACAAGTTAAAAAACCTCATTCCTGTAATATATATTCGATATAAAATGAAACAAGTAGTTTTCAGAACTAACTTGTTAAATACAGGAGTGTCAAAATTGTATTTTGACAGCAAGAATGGAATTCTTGCACTCCGAGAAAAGTGACAACTTAAAAATGAAAGTTACTTACTAATTGAACCTGATTTCAATTTATATTGAACATATACGATGTATAGTGATTTTTCGATTGTAGCATACTGCAAAAATAGCGTCAATTGTGTTATACTACATCAGGGGGTGTTCATGAATTCACAATCGAGCGCAACTCGACAACTTAATACAAAACTCTTGCCCACTCTGGTAATTATACTCGGTGGCGCACAGTTGTTTTTACCTTATAAAGGCTGGCTGGTAATGCTGATTGGTCTTGGCGGTTTGTGGTTGATTAGCTATTTTTGGAGCAAGGCCCTCATGCAATCGCTAACCTTACAGCGTGAGATACGGTTCGGTTGGGCGCAGGTCGGCGACCGCTTGGAAGAGCGGTTTACGATTACAAATGAGAGCAATTTACCGGCCTTATGGATTGAACTGCTCGACCAATCGACCATGCCCAATTACCATAGTAGTCGTGTTACAGGAGTTGGCGGGACCAGTCGTAATCGTTGGCAAACACGGCTAGTGTGTCAGCATCGAGGAGTCTTTACCCTAGGGCCAACTATTCTACGTACTGGCGATCCGTTCGGTATCTACACGGTCAATCTTGTGTTTGAGGAGTCTAAAACTTTAACTGTCACGCCACCCGTCGTACCCCTACCGACCATCACCATTGCGCCGGGTGGCCGAACGGGGGAGGGACAACCGAAATCAGGTTCTTTGGAACGTACAATCAGTGTGGCTGGGTTGCGAGAATATATTCCCGGCGACGATATGAAATGGATCCATTGGCCGACCTCGGCTCGGCGAAACTCCTTGTATGTACGTATCTTTGATAATACTCCGGCTGGCGATTGGTGGGTTTTTTTGGATTTAGATCAACAAACTCAATTTGGCTTTGGGTATAGCTCTACCGAGGAGCATGGCGTTATTTTGGCCGCATCATTGGCCGACCGAGGTCTTCGTCAGGGGCATGCGGTGGGTTTAGTTACCCACGGAGATGAACTGGTCTGGTTGTCACCTTTTGGGGGAGATGTGCAACGGGGTAAAATCTTGCAGGCTCTGGCTCAAGCTAGGCTCGGCAAACGCTCTTTGGCAGAACTATTGGAGCGGGCCAGACCTGCATTTGGCCGTATTGCCAGCCTTATTATCATTACTGCCGCGGTTGACGGTGACTGGATTGAAGCGGTTTTGCCCTTACTGCGGCGCGGCGCGGTGGCGACTGTATTACTATTTGACCCCGTCTCGTTTGACGGGACACCCACGTCGCATGGGACGCAATCGTTGTTGACAAACTTGGGCATCACCTGTCACATCATCACCCGTGATGTCTTAGACCGCTCAGAACTTAACCCCGACCAAGTTGGCGAGTGGGGCTGGCGAGTGACTCCGAGTGGGCGCGCCATTCGGGTTGGCCCTAGTCGTGACATGACATGGCGACATCTGTAGGAGTAGGAAGTGGGGAGCGTTAGGGCTGTTCAGTTCTCATTAAAATCATGGTTAGAGTAGAGTTCTACCCCCTCCCCTCACCTGAAATCCCCTCGACTTAGGAGAAACCTCCCTCCTAGCAGGAGGGATTGAGGGACTAGCTTCGCGTCGGAGTTATCCAATGACCCGAATCTTTGTCTGAAATCAGAACTGAACAGCCTTGGGAGCGTAGTTTGATTATCTCGAAACCAAACAGCCTTTAAGTAACTTTCATTTCTAAGTTGTAACTTTTCCCGGAGTGCAAGAATTCCATTCTTGCTGTCAAAATACAATTTTGACACTCCTGTTTTCCTGATCGTTGCGATTATGTAATCACAACGGGTATTTGGCGGTATATACCTGCCTATTATGGGTACACTTCTGTTTTTTACAAGTTAGTTCTGAAAACTACTTAACTAGTTCAGACAACGCCTTTGAGGCAATCAGAAAGATATATCTTCCAACGTCTCTCATTTCACGATTTACAAAATCATGGCATACAAAATTACACGTTCAAATAGCTTAATGTTGATTCTGTTACTCATGGCAACAGGAAGTGTTGCCTACGGAGTCAGTCAGGTAGTACGTCAACTTGATGCAGGCTTAATGATTTCGCTCATGCTTATGGGGGTTTTGAGTAGCTGGTTTTTTGCTCGACTAACCATTTCTGCTAAGTGGGCTATCCCCATACTTGTTTTGTTAGGAGTAGTTCTGGTTTTTGGTCGAGTAGGACAGTTGTTTTATGGCTTTTTTTACCTAGTTACTATCATTATACGTTTCACGTGGAACAGTTTACATAACTTTGAGGATGGTTTACCGGACTTTACGCCATTGTGGTCAGCAGTGGCTATTTTTTTTCAGCAACTGATTTTTTTACTGAATCGTTTAACGACTTGGTGGTCGGCATTATTTAATCAAAACCAGTCGTTTGACCCGGTAGCAATTACTTTAACATGGGGGCTGGTAGTTTGGCTAGTCGCCATCTGGTCAGCGTGGTGGGTGCGTCGCAAAGCCCATCCTTTGTTGGGCGTAACTCCGGCAGGTGTACTATTGCTCGTGACCTTTGCCTATACTCGACCAGAGTTAAGTAGTTTACAAGTTCTACTAGGCTCTACCATGTTGTTGATGGGCTTGACCCATTATCGGGCACGTAAAACCTATTGGGAGGTTAGCAACCTTGATTTTTCGGGTGAGATACGCTTAGACTTTTTCGTCATTATCGTACCACTAGTTCTACTATTGACCATGTTTGCCAGCATTATACCATCCCTTTCTATTAGACAAATTGCAACCTATACGCAGGAGTTGGTGTGGGGTAATGAGTTAAATAACCAGTTCGCTACCTCGCTGGGGTTTCAACAATCAACCAAACCAAAAACCTTTTTTGAAACGGTGCAATGGGGCGGTTTACCCCGTAGCCATTTGTTAGGATCAGGGCCAGAGTTATCAGAATCTGTTGTTTTCGTGGCGACAATCGAAGGGGAAGAGTCACTCACTTCTATAGATGACACTTTTCGACCATATTGGCGTGGCCTGACGTATGATGAATATACAGGACGAGGGTGGCGGACTCGTAATAATTATCAGGTTCATTATGCGACTTACGACCCTTCTGAAATCAATACCTTGCCTCAGCAGAAGGTTGTTCGTCAACATGTGCAACAGTTCGGCACGCATAATAATCTCTTGTATGTGATGGGAGATCTGTTAACCGTTAATCAGCCCTATCAAATTTCTTGGCGAGATAACCGTGATATTTTTGCTACGAGCACATCGGCAAGACGTTACGAGGCCGATTCGCAACTACCGATGGTTAGTGAAAATCAACTCCGCTCAACTAGTACAGATTATCCGGCTGAAATTTATAGCCATTACTTGCAAATACCCGATACATTGCCAAACCGTGTCCGAACCTTAGCCAATGATTTGACCGCTAATGCATCGACTCCGTATGACCGAGCGTTGGCGATAGAATCATACTTACGTAAATTTCCCTATACCTTGGATATATCTGAGCCGCCAAAAGATATTGATATTGTTGATTATTTTTTGTTTGACCTACAAGAAGGATATTGTGACTATTACGCCAGCTCGATGGTGGTTTTAGCTCGCTCTGTTGGATTACCCGCTCGTTTGGCGATGGGTTACGCCAGCGGCAGTTATGATGATACCACTCAGCGCTACATCGTCACCGAAGCCGACGCTCATTCTTGGGTAGAAATCTATTTTCCAGAGCATGGCTGGGTCACTTTTGAGCCAACAGGTGGTCGTCCCAGTATCAGCCGTCCCTCAGAAGGGATGTTACTCCCTGTGTTGCCTCAATTGCCGGATGTTAAACCACCTAAGCCTATATTTTATCGTTGGTTGGGATGGGGATTAGCGAGTGGGTTGCTTATCTTAGCTGGTTGTTATATTATATTAATAATGATTGACAATTGGTTCTTGCGTCGTTTATCACCAGCTGAAGCCCTGATTGTTATTTATCAACGCGTGTATTACTATGGAGGGGCATTATCAACCGATATACCTATAGGTAGCACCCCCTACGAGTTCTCTCATAATTTTACGCAACAACTCCCCAATCAACTACCTAAACAATTTTCTTCTTTTGTACAGCCTATTTTAATTCAAGTTCCAGATCTCACTAACTATTATGTTCAAGTGGTATATGGTGCAGACTTACTAACTGAAGCCGATAAATCAACAATTCTTCATAATTGGCGTATGGTTAGATTTCGTTTGTGGTTTATCTGGCTATACAGATACATGCTAAATAAACAGCAGAGTATTCATTTTTTTAACAAAAACAATTGATTCTCTCTCTTAAAATCAGTTTGATGGAGGAACTATTTAACATGAAAAATCTTCGTTTTCTTATTATTGTCTTAATCGTTAGTTTAGCTTTTTTGTTCAACATCGAGAGGTTGGATTTTTTTGACACTAACGGAATCTTTGGGCGAGCAAGACTACAACAGATTTGGGGATTTAACGGATAAAAACCTCCCCGATAACGGATTGATTACATTCAAATTCGGTTAATTCGTGTTATCGAGAACCAATCCGTTTCTTTCAATTATCCGTTGTCGTCCTGTTTTCAACTGAACCAAAGAAAAAGTTAGGTGAGAAAAATTAAAGGAGTATTTGCCGGAATAGTTATGGTTTACTTATGGATCGGTATCGGCGGTTTTTTGGGCGCAAACGCTCGTTATTTATTACAAGTTTGGGCCGCAAATCAATGGGGGCCGGAGTTTCCCTATGGAACACTCATGGCCAATGTAAGCGGTAGTTTTCTCATCACCCTGTTTTTGACGGTGATGGTGTACGATATTTTTCCCATTCCTGACGAAGTGCGCTTCTTTTTCGCGGTCGGGTTTTTGGGCAGTTTTACCACCTTCTCTTCATTTAGTTATGAAACCTATCTGCAATATTCAAACCGAGGTTGGTGGTGGATGGGAGCAAACTTTTTTACCAATACCTTATTCGGTCTCATTGGGGTCATGCTTGGCCTGTTTGTGGCCGGACTGATTCAAAAAGGATGGCAATAACCGATGTTCGACATCATCGCCTTTGACGCGGACGATACCTTGTGGCATAATGAAGGATTGTACATCTCTATCCAAGAACAACTCAAAACCATGCTGACCAACTACTGTTCGGCTGAACTGGTTGACGAAAAACTGTACCAAACTGAAATAAAGAACCTATCGATTTGGGGATACGGAATCAAAGGGTTCGTGCTGTCGATGATCGAGACGGCCCTAGAACTGAGCGACGAGGCCGTCAGCGGGGCGGAAATTCAGACGATTTTGGACATGGGCATGAGCATGATAGCACATCCCATCGACCTGCTACCGGGAGTCGAAAAGACGCTCCAAGCCTTACAGCCCGACTACCCGCTCATGGTCATCACCAAGGGCGACCTGTTTGAGCAGGAGAGCAAAATCGCCCGTTCGGGGCTGGCGAACTATTTTCAGCATGTCGAGATCGTCTCTCACAAAACGGAGAGCAGTTATCGAGCTGTGTTGCAAAAATACAACCTCAACCCCAAACGGTTCCTGATGATTGGCAACTCGGTCAAATCTGATATTTTGCCGATTTTGCAGATTGGCGGTCAGGCGGTGCATATCCCTTACACCTCCACGTGGGCACATGAGCAGGTGGAGATTTTGCCACGGCATGATTTTGCTACTCTAGCGCAGATAGCCGATTTGCCGAGGTGGTTACGGGCGGCTTGATTTGTGAGTATTTAATGCGGTAATTTTTCCTAACCTACCCAAAATTCCAGATGTTTGGAATTTCTGACACCTTAACAATTTCCTATTTTGGCCCAAAATTAGCCGCATAACATAAAAATAATATGCCATATTTTAACGGCCTTGTCAATTGAGACAAGGCCGTTTTATTATTTTGGGTCAAAGTTGTTGATTATTTTTATCAGTAGTGAACCCAAATAGTTTTAGATTCGCCAAAATCGTGTTACAATGGGAGGCGATAAAATAAGACATCTGCCCGATGGTTGCCGTAACGGGTTTGCCAACGGGTGTTTTAACCGACCCAACGGTGATTGTTGGCGCTTTTGTTACCACCCGCCGCTTGGTCATAGCTTGACCAAGCGGCGTTTTCATCTCAACATCCATAGGAATGAGCATTAATTAACTTGTGCATGTTGGTCATGAGAGTGGTTCAATCTTAAAGATTGAACCACTCTGGAGCGCGCAACTTGTTTGATTCCGATTCCTATCACCAGACACAGCCCATACCGTAGCACAGGCTTTAGCCTGTGTACCGCAATTATAAATAAGGAATATCAATGACCACCATAGAAGAATACCAAGCCAAACTGCAAGCAGACACCATTATTCGAGGCCCGTTGTTTCCAGAGCCAGTGCAGGTGATTATGACCAAGCCGATGGGCAACAGCCTTAAACTAATCGGCAATGGTGTGAATACCAACCAAACCTATCAACCGATTTTGTCATTAGCCCAACTGTCAGCTTTAGAGTTCTCGCCCGAAACGGAGCCGTTTGACGGGCAGGCCAGAAACTTCCGGTTGGCGATTGAGGCCCAACGGCTGGCCTTGGCCTATGAGTATGACCCTTACTTTAGCCTCTCGATTGCCCGCGTTGACCCCTTACCCCACCAGCTTGAGGCGGTGTATGACTACTTTTTGAAACTGCCCCGTATCCGTTTTTTGCTGGCCGATGATCCGGGCGCGGGTAAGACGATTATGGCCGGTCTGCTGATTAAGGAGTTGAAGATTCGGGGCTTGATTAAGCGGGTTCTGATTGTCACTCCGGCCAACCTCTCTTTTCAGTGGCAACGGGAGATGCAAGACCGCTTTCAAGAGAAGTTCAGAGTGATTCGGAGCGATGTCCTGCGCGCCCATTATGGCTCCAACCCGTGGCAAGAGTACGACCAAGTGATTACCTCCGTTTCGTGGGTGTCCCGCATCGACGATGCGCGGGAAAGCCTGTTGCGCGCCAGTTGGGACTTGATTGTGGTCGATGAGGCCCACAAAATGAGCGCTTATGGTTCGGGCAACAAGGTCAAAAAGACCAAAGCCTACATGTTGGGTGAAGAACTCTCTCAGCGCACCGACCATTTTCTGTTAGCCACCGCCACCCCCCACAAGGGAGACGCGCACAACTTTAGCCTATTTCTCAAACTGCTTGATGCCGATGTGTACGGCGACATCAGCAGTCTGGAAGAGGCCATGAAGAACAATGAAGCCCCCTTTTATCTGCGTCGGGTCAAAGAAGCGTTGGTCAAGTTTCCCGACCCGAACACTGGCGAAACTCAATCCTTATTCACCAAACGGATTGTGAACACTGCCGGATTTATGTTGAATGATACTGAGTGGGATTTTTACAATAGTTTAACAGGTTTTGTCGAAGAACAGTCTCGCCGTGCCGCCGAAGATGACTCGCTAAAAGGACGAGCCTTGGGCTTTACTATGGCCATGTTACAGCGCCGCTTTGCCTCTAGTTTGTACGCGGTGCGCCGTACCCTAGAGCGCATGAAACAGACCCGCGAAAAGATTCTCGCTGACCCCGAAGGCTATCGTCAGAAAAAGATTAACCAACGCGTGCCCGATGATTTTGATGATCTGCGGGAAATCGAACAGGAGGAGATTTTGGCCGCCTTGGAGGAGATTGTCGACTCGGTTGACCCCGACGCGCTGCGAGCCGAAATCGCCGATTTGAGTCAGTTGGTTCGACAGGCCGAACAGTTGGAGCAGAAAGGCAACGTTGAGTCGAAGCTGACCAAACTCAAACAGATTATTACCGATGAAGGGGTATTTAATGACCCCGACATGCGCCTGCTGATTTTTACCGAGCATAAAGACACCCTGCACTATTTGGTTGAAAAGTTGCGGGCTTGGGGTTTGAGCGTGACCCAGATTTATGGGGGCATGCAAAGTGGCGACCGTAACACACCCGGCACCCGACTTTATGCCGAGCGAGAGTTCCGCGAAACTTGCCAGATTATGGTCGCCACCGAGGCCGCGGGCGAGGGAATTAACCTGCAATTTTGCTGGCTCATGATCAACTATGACATCCCCTGGAACCCGGTTCGCCTAGAGCAACGCATGGGCCGCATCCATCGTTATGGGCAGGAAAAAGATTGCCTCATTTTTAACTTTGTGGCCCTCAACACCAAAGAGGGAGAGGTGTTAGAGCGCCTGTTTGACCGTATCGCCCAAATTGAAACCGACCTAGACCCGCAACGCACCGGCAAGGTATTTAATGTATTGGGCGACGTGTTCCCCTCTAACCAATTGGAACGCTGGATTCGGGACATGTACGCCACCAATCTCACCGACCAAGCCATTAAAGACCGCATTGTGGAGCGGGTTGATACCGAACACATGCAATCAATCATCGACTCGACCTTGGAGGGGTTAGCCAAACGGGAGCTAAATCTGGCCGCGATTACCAAAAACGCCACCGAAGCCAAAGAACACCGGCTGGTGCCAGAAGTGATTGAGGATTTCTTTACCGAAGCTGGCCCACTGGTTGGCGTAACCCCCACCGCCCTAAAAACCCCCCACGTCTACAAAGTAGGCCGTATCCCTCGCCATCTGTGGGCCACCGGCGAACGCTTAGAATCCAGTTATGGCAAGCTCGACCACTCCTACGGCCAGATTACTTTTGATAAAGCGGTGCTGACCAAACAGGCCACCCTCGAATGGGTGACACCCGGCCATGCCCTGTTTGAGACGGTGCGCGAGGCCGTCAGCGAGCAAGTGGCCGATGATTTACAACGGGGCACGATTTTTTACGACCTACAAAGCGAAGATACCGTTCGACTCGATGTGTTTACTGCCGCGATTTCAGATGGACGGGGCAAGGTCATCGAGCGACGGCTACTTGTGGTACAGATAGCTTTAGATGGAAGCCTGAGCGTACGCTCCCCCCAACTGTTTTTAGACCTCTCCGCCGCGGCAGACTCCCCCGCCTTACCCGACATGGAAAATCTGCCTACGCAAGTTCATATTGAGCAGTTCCTCATCGAAAACAGCCTCAACCAACTGTTGGAGCAGGTTACAACCAGCCGCACCAAAGAGCTAGACACCATCGAGCATCACCTCAACATCAGCATGACCGCTATCATTGACCGCGTGCAACGACAGTATGGTGAGTTGTTTGCTAAACGAGAAGCGGGTTCTACCGAGTCGGGTTTAGAGGGGCGGCTTAAACAGATGGATGAACGGTTGATGTCCTTGAACAATCGGCTCGAAAAACGTCAGGCCGAACTGCACCAAGAGCGACAATGCATGTTGGGTGATATTCGGCTATTGGGTCGGGCTTGGGTACTGCCCCACCCCGAACGAAACTCCGACGAGTTGGCTCCTTTGGTCGAAAATGATACCATTGAGCAGGTCGCCATTCAAACCGCCACCGCTTATGAGCAGGAACGAGGCTGTCAGGTCAACAGTGTGGAAGCCGAAAACAAAGGGTACGACCTGATCTCTCGTGAACCCCACCCCCATGACCCCGGCACCTTCGCCCAAACTCGTCGCATCGAGGTCAAAGGCCGCGCCGGAGAGGGCGGTATCATCATGACCCCCAACGAATACCAAACCGCCCGTAAACTCGGCCAAGACTATTGGCTGTATGTGGTCTTTGATTGCGACACCGACACCCCTCGGCTTGAGATCATCAACAACCCGGCCCAACTGGTGTGGCACAACATGCCCCAACTCGACCGCTACCAACTCAACGCCAAGGTCATCAAACATGAGGCCAAACAGCAACGAGAGCAGAAACCCACGGAAGTACAGTTGGCAATGGAGCAGATATTGGCCGAATGGGAAAAACAGCTCGGTAAATATAACATTTTGGTCGAGGGGCTGAGTGATAAGGTTTATTTAGAACTCGCCGCCCAACGTCACCTTGACGCGCATGGCGTTGACCTGCTCAACGAAGGTCAGATTCGGATTATCGCCGGTACAGGAACCAAAAAATTTGCCCCCTATTTTGGCATATTACAACAGTTAGAGCGTCAACGCCAAGGCTTTAAGTTTGTGGTATTATTAGATGGCGATGGGCCGGGGCAATCAGCCGCCAGTGCGATGGATAAGTTTGGAGCGCAGAAAAACACGCACTTTTTCCAGCTAACCCACCCTGATTACAGAGACAAAGGCGGCACCATGTGGGATGTGGAGATTGAAGACATGCTCCCCTACCATCTCATTAAATCCTTTATTGAGCAGTACCCCAAAGCTGTTGAGCAGTCCTTTATGCAATGGAAAGGCAAGCAACAGATTCATAAAGTGGTCATTCAAGGCAAACCGCAAGAGATAGACGGCCAAACCTTCGACTTTAAAATGATGCTGACCGACCATATCCGCCACCATGCCACCGCCGCCGATTTAACCATGTTGATTGATGTACTAAAAAAAGCACGCAAATGCATGAAAATTAGATGAATTATGAATTATGAATTATGAATTATGAATGAAAGACTCATCCGCGCGCAGTCTTTCATTCATAA
>JAUCGA010000080.1 GCA_030377865.1 Anaerolineales bacterium HSG25
TTATTTTATTTATTGGCCTAAAATTATATTATCACCCCCATGTGGAGGCTAAAGACACACAGCCATTTCGCAGTGACCGATTTGGGTTGACTCTCGACTATCCTGCCGAATGGTTGGTGTCAGAAAATTTGGGTCTGCTCGATTTTATCAACCCAGCCCATGTGAGCGATACGATTGAAGGGCCAATGATGGCGACGGTTTCGATTAAAATGTATGATAATCGCGATCGATTATCGCTTGATGAGGCCGCTCGGCGGTTATTTCAGCAAACTGTGTCTAGTAGTACCATTGAAGAGCCATTGCACATTGGCTCGTTACATGTAACCAATCCCGCCATCGACCAAGCGGTTGTGATACGAGGTATCCCCTCGGCCAGCAGTGACTATTTTACTTTGATTAGTGTGAATGACAAACTCTATCTTCTGAGCCTTAATTTGGGTGATATAGCTGAGGTGGCGGGACAACAAAACGCCTACAATCGAACCCTGTTTGAGATGATCGAATCAATGAGTTTCCACCCCGCGAGTTGGGAGGGGTATCCACTTGAAGAGCCGGTTTCTATTGCGGCCAGTCGTATCGCACATGAATTTGTCTATCCATTGGGCAACCCGGACAAAACCAGTTGGCGAGTGTTACAGGCGTTTGACAATTTTTTTGATAACCCTCGTTACAACAGCTATCATGCCGCCGAGGATTGGTCTAACCCGAGTGGGGCGACCGCAGGCGAGCCAGTTTATGCCGTAGCGGAGGGGGTGGTACGGTATGCCAACTTCGCCAACTATCCGGGTGATGTGGTTATCATCGAGCATCTCTTGCCGGATGGAAAGGTTTGGTTTTCGATGTATGGGCACATGGGCAATCATGACGTTAATCAGGGCGATGTAGTAACGCGGGGTCAAAGAATCGGCACCATCTACTATTGGCCGGACAATTCGCATCTTCACTTTGAGATTCGTCATTTTTACATGGAAGATGAGATTAACGGTGAAAATTCAGCCCTAAGTCGGCATCGTAACTATCCGCCGGGGCCGGGCTACTGGCCGGTAGGAACGTTTCGAGATACAGAGGAGCGTCCGCCCGACCGAGGATGGATTGAGCCGCGCTCCTTTATTGTGGATCATAAACGACCAGAGCCAATTACCACAACGGCTATGGTTGGGCAAGTGCGTTTACAGGGTTTAAACAATTACAGTGGTACGTTGGTTATGTTGCATGACCAGCCATGCGACACGTTGGATGATATTGTGCTAACAACCAACCTCATCACCAGTACCGGTGTTATCAGCAATGGCGCAGGTTTTTTTGAACTATTACCTCCCTCAGACATGACGGTTAATTGCGTACGAGTGCTTAAAAAGAACTTCTTGTACGGCCAAATTGATACACCAGCCAACGGAGATTTAGGTACAATCACTCTATTAAATGGCGACCTAAATGGGGACAATGTCATCAATATTTTCGACTTAGCTCTAATATCAACCTATTACAAAACGGATGAAACAGCCTACGACCTAAACAACGACGGGCTAGTTAATTTGCTAGATGTGGTATTGGTAGCGAGTAACTATCAACAAGAAGGGCCAATTCAGATTTGGGAATGAGTAGTCTCACACTCTTGCATGGTCGCCCATTTAAAGTAAGATTAACGGAGTGCAAAAGCATCTTGCTTTTGCATGTTTGTCTCTGGCAAAAGCAAGATGCTTTTGCACTCCGAAATCAAGCTAACCACAATAATTAGGATTTACAGCCCCCAAGGAGTTGAGTAACCTACGTTTTGAAAGGAAAATAGCATGTCTTCTGAAGCTCTAAAACGGTATGAAATTATAGAAAAAATTGGTCAGGGCGGTTTTGCGACCGTCTATCAAGCCAAAGATACACAACTGAATCGATTGGTAGCCTTAAAAGTGCTTAAGGCGGCCATGTTCGACAACACTGAGCGGGTCAAAAGTTTTCATCGCGAAGCCCGTACCATCGCCCATCTGGATCATCCTCAAATTGTACCAATTTATGATGTGGTCGAAGTTGGCACGGAGCTATTTCTGGTTATGCGTTTGGTCGATGGGCCAGGTTTAGATCAGGTATTAGAGAAACAACAGCAGATTCCGTGGTCAGAGGCCATTGCCATAATCAAAACGATAACACGAGGTCTGGAGTATGCTCATAATAAAGGTGTCCTACATCGAGACTTAAAGCCCAGCAATATTCTCATTGACGCGGAGCGAGGCCCCATGCTCAGTGATTTTGGCTTGGCGAAGTTAGCCGGTGAACACAGCATGAGCATCACCTCTAAAGGTGGCGTAGTTGGTACACCGTACTACATCGCTCCAGAGGTATGGGAAGCTCAGGGTAGTAGCCGTCAATCGGATATTTACGCGCTAGGTTGCATTTTATATGAAATATTAACTGGCAAAAAACTTTTCAAGGGTAAAACACCTCCCGAAGTGATGATGGCTCATTTTAAGCCCGTGCAACTGCCTGATTCATGGCCTACAGGTGTCCCCAACGGCTTAACAGAGGTGTTACAGACGGCTTTGGCGAATGAGCCAATAGAGCGATATAACACAGCCACCGAAATGGTCGAAGCCTTGATGGGGCTGTCGAGTGAGCCTGCCTCCCCCGAACAGATCGAACCAATTCTCACAAAAACAGATCCTCAACTGCAAAAGCAACCTCAAACTACCCCCATGCCACCACCACAAAAAGAGTTTGCCCCACCTCCTGAACCGCGCAATGTCTCGATTGAAACGGGAATTGAAACAGGGATTGAAACAGGAATTGAAACGGGAATTGAAACAGGAGGTTATGATCATTTAGCTTCCCAATCAAAAAATGATTGGTTTGATGACGACGACGATGATGATGATGAGGTCGATTTTTCAGTTATGACGACTGAGGAGATTGCAAAGGAACGGTCTAAAAAGCGTCGTGGATTTATGGCTCACCTTGGGCCGTATCTCATGATAAATACCGGCCTATTTTGCATGAATATTGTCGGCGAATCGGAAGAGCCGTGGTTTATGTGGGTTACAGTCGGTTGGGGGGTGGGGATTGCTTTCCATCTGTTAAATATGGTCAAGTTTGAACTACAAGCAAGATCATTTAGCAAGAAGTGGCTAAAATTTGGCGAACATTTCGGATCATACAGTGTCATCATTACCATGCTGATGTTCATCAACCTGTTGACTGGGGGAGATTCTCCGTGGTTTTTATGGCCTGCGATGGGGTGGGGTGTTGCTGTGGCGATCCATTTTTGGCAAACAGTTTTTATGACCGACGAAGAGGCTGAGGAAGAAGCGGCTCGTCAGGAGAGCAAGAAGACGGGTAAAATGGCTCGTCAACGTCGCCGAAAAACCAGTGGTTCTCGCCCTGTTCAAGCCAGCATGGCCGATTCCTCTACGCAAACCTACATAGATCAAGCTCGCACTTATCGTCAACAGATTGATAAGTTGATAAAAAGTACCTCTAATCCACACAACAAGGCCAGATTGCAGGAGTTGGCGGCTCAAGTGAAAGATTGGGTCGCTTCGATTGAGGCACTCGGTCAACGGATTGAACGGTTCGAGGAAAACGAAGTGATTCATCAGGATTTAATCACCGTTCCGCAAGCGATTGCGAAGTTGGAAGCCCAACATGCGACCGAAACAGACTCCGCCACTCGCTCCGAAATTGAGCGTACTCTGACCAATCGGCGTAACCAGTTAGCGGCCTTAGAGCAGTTAAAAACCACCATGCGCCGTGCCGAGATAAAAATAGAAAGCACCCTCTCTGCTTTGGGGACGATTTACTCACAGATTCTGACCAGTCAATCGACCAACCATGTAGCCGATTACGGTCGTTTATCTGCCGATATGGATGAAGAGGTTCGCACCTTGCATGACCATTTAGAGGCACTAGAAGAGGTAAAATTTGGGACATAAGCACCTGTTCGGGTAAGCAAGTAGGAATATAGCACCTTGAGGAACAGGCATCATAAGTGTCAACTTAACGTTTGTAGTAGGCAACATAAATGATTTTTTGCCCCCAAAGTGCGTCATAAGAATTATGCAGGGCGGAATGAAATTATAAATGGTAAATGGTGAATGGTGAATGGTAAATTACCTGACGCTAACAGAATTTTTGGGCAGACAACACCGCAACGGATCGTCGGATATTCTGGTACGTGGTGCGTGTGATTGGCTCGTACCTTCATAGCGGCTCATTTACCATTTATAATTCACCATTTACCATTTATAATTTGATTTTGTATATAGTTCAAACAACGCAAATTTCGCTCTTTAAGCAAGTGAAAAATCATTTATAGGCAATTCATCGCCTTCAAACGGCACTAAAGTGCCTACTACGAACTCTTAAATTGACGGTCATGGAACAAGCATACCATTTGTGTGTGTTGTTAGTAAAAGTTCAGTAAAGTTACCCTAGAACCCCGATTTTTTTGAGAAATCGGGGTTCTGATGCTCTTTCTGGCGAGTTTACTGAATATTTACTGTTGTTATTTATGTGAATGTCAAATTTTACAGGAAAAAACTATGGACAGCTTAACCCAACTACAAACAAAATGGGCCGAATTTCGGGCCGCCGAGCGAACTTACGAAGCTCAAATTCGGCAAGAGACGATTGCCAGCGAGAAGCTACGCGGGCAAGTATTGATAGCCGGTTTTATGATGACCTTGGCAATCATGCTGACCATGTGGCTCCTCTTTCCCCAGTTTATTCCGGTTCAGTTTAACGCTCCTCTGCTAGGAATTTCCTTCATTAACTGGTTCTGCTTCTACCTAATATTTATGACTATTTATGAGATTGCCATGCGAGGGGTGGTTACCTACCTTGAACAGCATGCCCCGCAACGGCTGACCCTGTTTCAGTACCTTAACGCCCTCGAAGAGATTAGCCTACCCTCTATCTTCATCATCATGTTTGCCCAAGTCATCGAACCGCTTTACGCCTTGTTGATGCCGCCCACCTTTCTTTATTTTTTGCTCTTGATTATGGGGATATTACGCCTCAACTTCAAAATCTCAATTTTCACAGGAGTTGCGGGCGCTCTACAATACTGGGCCTTGGCAATCTGGTATGCCCAACCGACTGACATCATCCCTGTCGGAAACATCCTCATCCTTCCGACCTATTATATGGTTAAGGTTGGGTTGCTTTTTACTGCCGGGGTGATGAGTGGAGTGGTCGCTTTAGAGATTAAGCGACGCATGCTCAACACCTACCAATCTATCGAGGAACGAAACCGTGTGACCAGTATGTTTGGTCAGCATGTTTCTCCGGCGGTGGTCAATAAACTATTGAGCCAGCCCACCGAGTTCACCAGTGAGACCCGCTCGGTCTGTATCATGTTTCTCGACATTCGCAACTTCACCACCTTTTCTGAAGACAAGGACCCGACCGAGGTGGTTGATTACTTGAACCATCTATTTTCACCCATGATCAAAATCATCAATCAAAATCATGGCATCATCAACAAGTTTTTGGGCGACGGATTCATGGCCGTGTTCGGTGCGCCTCTCTCCGATAACAATGACAGTCGCAACGCGGTCAAGGCCGCCCAAGAGATTATCGCCCTCGTTGAGCAGTTGTGCCAAACCAACCAACTCCCACCCACCCGAATTGGCATTGGCCTGCACACTGGCGAGGCCGTGACCGGACATATCGGCTCGGCAGAACGTAAGGAATACACCATCATCGGTGACGTAGTTAACCTCGCGGCCAGAATTGAGCAGTTAAACAAACAATTTCAGGCCCAACTTCTGGTCTCTGAGGCGGTCAAAATCGCCATTGCCTCCGACCTTGATGGCAATAGCATCACCCCACTCGGCGATGTGCTGGTCAAAGGGCGAATCGAGCCAGTGCAAATTTATCAGTTGGCATAAAACGCGTAAAAGTTCAGTAAAACCGCCCTAGAAACCCGATTTCTTTGAGAAATCGGGTTTCTGACACTCCTTCTGGCGAGTTCACTGAATATTTACTGAAACGCAGTGCATAAGTTGAGCTTGATCTTCGTTTGGGCCAAGAACATAGCCAAATCATGCAACTTTTACCCTAGTAATTGCGTATTGACAATAGTTAGAAAGAGTGATAGTGCATATCACAATTACACGTAATTTATTTGCATGCAATACTAGCAAGCTAAAGGGAGATTTATATAATGGCTACTGAAATAACCGATACTCAAGATGTAAACATCAATAAAAATGATGAGGATGTTGTAGAAGATGCAAATGTTGAAGAAGACACGAATATGCCAAATGGAGGGACTAACGGCTCCTTAAACTTCGAGGTTGATGCCGCAAAAGCCGCCGCTGAGGAGTTTCGTCAATCAGCCGGTAAAACGATTAATGAAGCCATCCACCAAGTCGAGAGTTTAGGAAAGGTGCTTGGTAGTGCGTTACAAGACCGCTCAAATGTGGTGATGGTACGTATCAATAGCGATTCGCTACATTACCTTGATATGATGGTTGAGGCAGATGTTGCGAAAAGTCGCTCTAAGGCCGCGACCTTCCTAATCAACGAAGGAATTAAGGCAAACGAAGAGATGTTCCATACAATTCGTGATATTAGTGACCAAATTTCGGCTTTAAAAACACAACTGCGCGAAACAACGCAAAACTAGTTTGTACTAAATAGGTCTATTGAGAGGCAAACAAAAAAGCCTTGGCATCGTCATGATGTCAGGCTTTTTTATTTTTAGCTGTGGGTATGATAAAATTAGGCCAATGTATAATCCACTTAGCTTTATAAAACGTATTCGTTGGCCTTGGCAAGGGCCAGCCAATGTTCCCCGACATTGCATTTTCGATAATCGGTATGGATGTATCATCCTTCAGCCCATCCCTACCGAAAGTTTAGGAACTAGTTTTGACTTACAGGCTATGGCAAATAACTGTGGTTATAAAGGTGGCCTCGGTAATTGGTGGCATATTCACCACTCGGCTCCTGCTTTTCAGGGTGGTATGGCTCAAACCTGCAAACACAGTTATCAATCCGGCCAAGAAAATCAAGCAAAGCCGTGCAAATGTCAAACTATGGAATTGTGGCAAGATAAAATAACTCAACAAGCGAGGTTACAACAACATGCTCCGCGTCGATGATCATCAGTTTCAGCAAGGATACACTCCCATAGCCTGTGGCCTCATGGTCACTGTAGTCGGTTGCGTTTTGAGTTCAGTTATCGCGGCATTGTTGTGGTTTTTAACTCGAGGCAATTAGTGCCGAGTTGTCTTTGCCAAAACGGGAATAAGCATCGTGTACCCTATTAATGTAGATTTTAACTCAGCCACAGTGATTCGTTCCTGGTTAGTATGAGCCAACTCAGCATTATAAAAAAACAGTGTTTCCAAAAACAGGAAACACTGTTGATTAACAAACAATTGTAGAGGAAATATTATAGGCTCTTTGGGGCTTTCCGTGCAAACGTCATGATTGTGCCATCATCTTCCCGCAAGTTTTAAACTTGCGGGAAGATTGCCCCATCAAAATATCTAATTCAGGATGCAGTTTTGAGTTGCACGGAATCTACCAGAGAACCATATTATAGTCTTTTACGTCGATTAAGATACTGCATTAACTCATCCGTACCAGAAATTTGAACATCACCAACTGAAATAGCTACTGTGGCAATATGCATAAAAGGAACTTCTTCTCGTTCATCATCACCAAGTTGTACATATCCTGCTTCACGATCATGAATAGGATAAAAATAGGTCATAGCTTGGTTAAGGCGATGTTCAATCTTTTGCTTAAGCTTGTTTAATTTGTTTGGAACGGTAAGAATAATAAATCTGTTTTCAGCCGGATGTCCAATAAAATCATCAATACTTCCTAGCTCATCAACTGCACTAGTAAGCGTTAGGACAACAGCTCTCAATACATCATCACGAGCAACAAATCCGTATATTTCGTTAAATTTGTCTAATCCCTGAACCGTAATACTCAATGTAGACCAGTCAGTGCTTTCTAAAATTAGACTAACTCGGTCACTAGTGATTTTTTCACCGGGCAATCCCGTTACAGGGTTATTTTGACTACCAACCCGCCGCAGAGCGTTACGGACTCGTAACCGTAACTCCTGTACATCAAACGGTTTGGTAACATAATCGACTGCTCCTAGTTTGAGACCAGAAATACGGTCATCTCGGCCGCGGCGCTCAGTCACAAAAATAACGGGTAAACGGCTGGTACGAATATCAGACTGAAGGTGCTGTCCAATTTCAAAACCGTCCATATCCGGCAAACGAACATCAAGTAAAATTAGGTTTGGCTTCTCGTTACGGGCTTTTTCAATCCCAATTTTACCAGTTGGAGCCGCAATTACATTATAGCCTTGCGCTCCAAAATAAACCCGTAACATTTCAGCCGTATCTGGATCGTCTTCAATGACCAATATGGTATATTTCATAGTAATCTAAGCACCCAAGCAAAAGTTTTGCGGATTAATCTTCCTGCAAGCTCAGAACTTATGAGAAACAGCGAGATAGAATATTATATATTGGTACTTGACTCAATCGCAAACAGTACCAAACGAAAAATGTTGTAGTCTAACTAACAGTTAGGGTTGTTCAGTTCTCCATGCTTGTCACGCTACAAGCGTGACCTACACGGCCTCATGTCTGACAAAATTACTGTAGGTGACGCTTGTAGCGTCACGATTATGCCCATATAGATTAGAACTGAACAGCCCTTAACTAACAGTTAATGTTACTACATCGTGACTAATTGAGCAAACATACCAACCTAGTGAGGTTATTTAGCTAACTATGTAGGTCTAATTTTTTCTCAAGGGCTTTCAGCGCCTCTTTCATCGTTTCTTGTCGTACGGCAGTCGTCACGTCTCCTCGGGTACGGTGTAATACACCTCTTACCATGTCGGTATTACGACGTAAATTCCCTGTAATACCGCTAGGGAAATCAACCGTTACCAGAAGGCTATAAATATCTTCCATCCGACCTAACATCCGCTCTGCCTCAGGAACATCACTCCGCCGCAGGGCATCTAAGGCAAAGCGACGAAGTTCACCACCTGTTTCAGCTAGACCATTCAAATAGGCGGCATACTCAACCTTTAACTCTTCTGGCGATGGAAGTGTCAAATCTAAAACAATCGCTCGGGTCAGGTTAGCCTCGGTAAACTCCTTGAGGGCATCTTGAGTATATCCGGCATGGTAGACATCAGGATAGGTTTTGGCATCGTCGATCATCTCGTCGGCGGTACCTTGAGCCGCTTGCAAGAGTGTCTCAGCTGTTTCAAACTCTTGCCGGTGAACAGCTCGGATGGTATTGGCGCAAGCTCGAATCAGTTCTCGAGAACGGGTTAGAGTTCGATCTCGTACCTTGCTTTTAGCATCTAGCGCCTGATTAATATGTTCAATAATTGACGTTAACTCTTTCAAATGATTGCTCCTTGTTTTAGTCTTGCTTTGTGAATGAATTCACAGGCTAATACGGGAAACCTGCTTAAGCAGGTTTTTCGTTTAAGACACTGATTTCATTTAGTGGGTTGTTTGGGAGGTTTATTTTTCTGAACGTTTGACTGGAGAGCTACTGGCTTCCAGCCAGCATGTCGGCTGGAAGCCGACGCGCCGATTGCACAAGTTAATTAATACACATTACCATAACTCAACTTAAATTCTTTAATCGGTAAAGCCTCGACTACGATCGATTAAAATCGGCTGAATTGGTACAGGGATTTCACCAAATTTAGCTTCGTACTTTTGTAAATTTTCTGCCAAAGCCCGTAATAGTAGTTTTGCATTCATAGGGGTCATAACAATTCGTGAATAAATTTTGGCCTTAGGGATGTTCGGCATAACTCGAGCAAAATCTATAATTATTTCTGAGGTTGAGTGACTAATTAATGCTAAGTTGGCATAAGTAGCCTCCAAATCAGCCGGAAGCTCAATATTTAATTTAGTGGGTTTGTTGCCCGTGGGCTTGTTGCCCGTTGGTTGTTGTGCCATAAAAAACTCCTTCTGCTATTCTAGTCTTGATACAAAAAGCCGCTCCCATTTTTGGGGCGGCTTCATTGTGCCTTACTGTTACGCACTTGTCAAACAGATTAAAATGGAATTTCATCTTCACCGATACCACCGTCGTCATACGCTGGCGGTGGTGCGGGTGCAGGCCCAGGTGCGGGTGCAGGTTGATAAGCGGGCTGAGGTGCTGGAGCCGGTTGTTGTTGTTGATAATCACCTTCTTGCTGTTGCTGACCACCGCTTTGCTGTTGATAACCACCTTGTTGCTGACCACCACCCTGCTGTTGATAACCGCCTTGTTGCTGACCACCACCTTGCTGTTGATAACCGCCACCGCTCCGTTGTTGATAGCCACCACCTTGCTGAGGCTGAGAATCTGATCGATTACCAAGAAATCTAATTGTATTAGCCGTTACCTCATAACTAGCACGTGGATTACCGCCTTGGTCTGTCCAAATTTTAATCTCAGAAGCCAAACGCCCCTCCACAAAAACCTGTCGTCCTTTACTTAAATATTGGTTACATATCTCAGCAAGTTTACCCCAAGCTGTTATTCGAAACCAAGTTGTTTCCGACTGTTGTTGTCCATCTCGTCCTGTCCAACGATTACTGGTAGCCATACTAAAATCTGTGACCGCCTGACCAGATGGTGTATAACGCATTTCTGGGTCTCGTCCTAAATTTCCGATAAGTTGCAAGTTTTGATGCATATTTTCCCTCTCAACATTAAGTCATAAGAATATCTGTTCTATAATAATACAGGACAGATTATTTGTCAAAAAAGTGGGGTAAGCCTATTTATTTCGACCACCATAACGACGGTCTCGGTTACAAAATTCGTTCAAGGCTTGATAATACTCTTCTCGACCAAAATCAGGCCAATAGGTTGGAGTAATATAATACTCTGCATAAGCGGCTTGCCAAATCAAAAAATTACTCGTTCGAAACTCGCCACTCGTCCGAATAATCAAATCAGGGTCAGGTGAGCCAGCAGTATACATATAATCACTTAATAACGCCTCTGTCACCGCTTCAGAGGATACATTATCGTTAATTAATCTTTGTACGGCTTCAATAATTTCATTTCGACCGCCATAATTAAAAGCTATGTTCACAATCAAACTTTCATTATTTTTAGTGTAATCAATGGCATGCAAGACTTTCTGCTGTAGAGTTGGGTCTAACCTGTCTAACTGTCCAATATGACGTAGTTGTACACCATTTCGGTGTAATTCCTCTAATTCACGATCAATTACCATCTCTAAAATTTTCATCAATCCTTTAACTTCTTTTGGAGGTCGCGTCCAATTTTCAGTTGAAAAGGCATAAATTGTCAACATTCCGACTCCAAAATCAACAGAATCGGTTAATATACGCCGTAAATTTTCAGTTCCGGCACGATGTCCTTGAAAACGGGTCTTATTATTAGCTTTAGCCCACCGTCCATTTCCATCCATGATAATACCTACATGATAGGGCGGATTAGACAAACCAATAACCTCGTCCGTAAGCTGAGGTTGCGATTTTGTCGGTCTAAATTTATCTCTTATGGCATCTAACATAACTTTACTCCAACACAATTAATCGCACAGTCTTTCAAATAATGATTTTCAATTCAAAACCAACCTTCCCGCAAGTTCAAAACTTGCGGGAAGGTGATAACTGAAAATGTTTATATATTCAGTAAGTACGATCAACCAAAAATCTAGCAAGCTTCTTCAGGGCACGTTGTGGCTCGTTTTCAAGATTGACTGCCTCAAGGGCGGTAAAAGCCTTTTGATGATACTCATCAGCAACGGATTGAGTATATGCTTGAGCTTCTGTTTGCACTAAACAGTCTCGAACAAACATGATTTGTGTTTCATTCAATGGCTCAGGTTTGGTATAACAATCTCGCAATCGTTCCGCGTTATCAGTATCAAGCTGGCTAAGAGTATACAAAATAGGCAAAGTTTTCTTTTTCCGTCGCAAGTCGTTATCAGCCGATTTACCTGTTATTTCAGCATCACCCCATATTCCCAAAATATCATCCTGAATTTGAAAAGCTAAGCCAAGATTATGAGCGAATTGCTGATAATTCTGCACAATAGTTTCGTCGGAAGTAGCTAACATGGCACCACCAACAACTGCCGCTTCAATGAGTGCGCCCGTTTTTTTACTGATCATACCGATATACATTTCGGGAGAAACATCCAAACGAGACTCAAAACTCATGTCCAACTCTTGACCTTCGGTTAACAACGCGGCGGCTGTACTCATAAGTTGAAAAACATCTAACACAGTTGTAGGCTCAAATTGGGTCATATCAAGTGTGTGAAGTGCTTGAAATGAAGCCGCAAACAAGTAATCACCCACATTGATGGTCCGAGATTGCCCCCATATTGTCCAAGCCGTAGGTCGCCCTCGCCGTTCTCGGTCATTATCTTCTATGTCATCATGAAGTAGGCTAAAATTGTGCAACATCTCTAAATAAGCCGCAACCGGCAACGCGGCCTTATAATCACCGCTCAGAGCCTCAAAAACCAATAGGTTCAGAGTTGGACGAAGTAATTTTCCCCGTCCGACTGTAGTTGGCTGAAATGTTTGATCAACCCAGCCTAAATGATAACTGACCACCCCATGCAAAAAAGGGGCGGCTTTGTTTAGCACGCCCCGAATTGTCGCTGAGACATCGACGCTGTATCGATTGAGTATAGTTTTTATAGTATGTTGCTGTTGCTGAGGAGTAACTAACATGTATGTTGAGGATTCACATTACACTTCCATAATCTCTTTTTCTTTATTTGCCGCGATATCATCAAGTTTTTTGATATATTTACCTGTTAATTCTTGTATTTTTTTCTGTCCTAATTTCTGATCATCTTCTGTAATCAATTTCTCTTTTTCAAAAGATTTCAAGTCACTCATCCCACTACGTCGAGCATTACGGACAGATATTCGAGCTTCTTCGGCACGTTTACCCACTTTTTTGCTTAAGTCTCGACGACGCTCTTCAGTTAAGCGAGGAATTTGTAGTCGAATAATTTTACCGTCATTATTAGGATTCAACCCCAAATCAGACTCCATAACTGCTTTTTCGATGGCTTTAATCGCGCTCGAGTCATAAGGACGAATACTAATCAACTGCGGCTCTGGAACACTTAACAGGGCTAATTCTTGTAGGGCAGTAGGTGTTCCATAATATATAATCGGTAGCCTACTCACCAAATCGGTTGAGGCGCGCCCCGTTCGCATGGCGATAAATTCCTTTTTCAAGGCATCCACGGATGAATTCATAGAAACTTCAACTTCAGCCAAAATATCATTTATCATAAGACTTCTCCAAAAAAGGTAATAATCATGACAAATATTCCATATATTAATGAAATATGTCAATGGTTAATGAGCTATGTACCTGAACTAAGTTCTAAACAATCTTACGTGAAAATACTCTGCAAAAGTAAATATTCAGTAAACTCGCTAGAAAGAGCGTCAGAAACCCGATTTCTCAAAGAAATCGGGTTTCTAGGGCAGTTTTACTGAATTTTTACCTGCAAAGCCCTTGTACAGGTACGTGTTTAGGATTAAGTATTGATAAGAGTGCCAATTGTACGACCTAAAACAGCCGTTTTAAGGCTGTCTTTTTGCCATAAATCGAGTACGATGATGGGCATTTGGTTATCCATACATAATGTAAAGGCCGTACCATCCATCACCTGTAAATTCTGTTTAATCGCATCCATATAGGTTAAGGTGTCAAATTTTTTCGCGTTCGGATTCTTAACTGGATCAGAATCATAAATACCATCAACTTTGGTTGCCTTCACCAATAGGTTAGCGTTGATCTCCATTGCTCGTAAAGCCGCGGCAGTATCTGTCGTAAAATAAGGATTTCCTGTACCGGCACCTAAAATAATCACCCGCCCCTTTTCCAAATGCCGAATAGCTCGCTTACGAATATATGGCTCGGCAATGGCTCGCATTTCAATAGCGGTTTGTACTCTGGTGTCGATTCCGATTCGCTCTAACGCGTCTCCCAAAGCCAAGGCATTCATTACCGTAGCTACCATACCCATGTGGTCAGCGGTGGAACGATCCATGCCATGTTCTAGTCCATCTTTACCACGCCATAAGTTTCCTGCTCCAATAACAATTGCAACCTCGACTCCAATATCATGGATATATTTGATGGTTTCAGCCAGCGAATCTGCGGCTAAGGGTGATATACCGGTACTATTTTCTATTGCCATCGCCTCACCGCTTAGTTTTACTAAAACTCGACGATACTGCGGATTTTCTGTCATAACATACTCCTTAACTTGTGCCTAAAACCGTTGATTGAAATCAGCGTCTTAAGGAATGAGCATTAATTAACATGTGCAGTTGGTGCGTCGGCTTCCTAGCCGACTAGCTGAACGGTCGGCTAGGAAGCCGACGCACCATTAATCAAACGCGCAACTTATTTAATCCCTACCTCGCCTCACTATTTGAACAATCACCAATTATATAAAAGCCGGAACAGCAACTGTTCCGGCTCAATAATCAATTTGATTTAGTTGGCTCCGAGTTCAAAACGGGTAAATCGACGAACCGTAAGGCCGTTACTATGGCTTTTAAGAAGTTTGTCTATCGTCATTTTCGATTCTTTCACAAACTCTTGTTCCACCAAAGCAACTTCGCTATACCATTTTTTCAATTTACCTTCGATGATTCGTTCCTTAATATTGTCTGGCTTTTTATCATTAGCCAATTGTGCTCGGTAAATCTCTTTTTCAGCTTCAATAGCTTCTGCTGGAATTTCATCTGTGGTCACATATTGTGGAGAAACCGCGGCAATTTGCAAGGCAATATCATGCACGATTTGAGAGGCTTGCTCATCAGATGAGCCACCAGCTTCGACTAATACACCAACACGTCCACCCATATGGATATAACTATCAAGCAGGCCATCACTATTTAAGTCATATCGAGCAACGCGGCGAATGATCATGTTTTCACCTAATTTAGCAATAACCTCTTGCAAATAGTCATTTACAGTTTTACTGCTATCTATTGGTGAGACTGTGGCTAGTAAAGCCTCTACATTGGTTAAATCGCTATTATTGATGACCAATTGGACTAACTCATCAACAAATGCCTTAAAATTATCGGTTCGAGCTACAAAATCAGTTTCACAATTAACTTCAATAAGAACACCCGTTTTACCATCATCAGTAATTGAGGCGCTCACTAAACCATCATTGGCTTCACGGCTTGCTTTTTTAGCCGCCGCGGCCAATCCTTTTTTCCGTAAGAACTCAATGGCGGCATCAATATCGCCATCGGTTTCTTGTAATGCTTTTTTACAATCTAATACACCGGCACCGGTGGATTGTCGTAATACTTTAATATCTGCGGTTGAAATTGACACTGTTTTATACCTTTCTCTAAAATTAACTATGTTTTTTATTTATTCTTGGCTAGTCGCTTCATTGACTAAATCACTTGCGGCATCAAGGATTGAAAGTTCTTCAGTTAAGTTATCTAATGACGGTAACTCTAAATCATCAGCTTCTGTTGACGCTTCTTTTTGTTTCGTCTTACTTACGGCAAGGTCTTGTTCACGGACAATACGAATACCTGACTGAGACACACCACCAGTACCACCATTTGACTCTGGAACGTCACCAGATTTAATTTTGGCTAAAGTGCTTGGGCCAAGATACCGCTCATCGCCTGCGGCTTCGGCATCTTCTTCATCTTCAGCTTGGAGGCTACTTAATAAGGCTTGACCTTCTAATACAGCACTGGCCATGGTCGTTACCATAAGTTTAACCGCCCGAATCGCATCATCATTACTAGGAATGACATAATCGACTGGGTCAGGATTACAGTTTGTATCAACCATCGCGATAACGGGGATACCTAACTTATTTGCCTCTTGCAGAGCTATATCATCACGACGAACATCAACCACAAACAAGAGATTCGGTAAACGACGCATATCTTTCAAACCACCTAAACGATAGTTCAGGCGGGCAATTTCACGCTCACGAAGTAAGGCTTCTTTTTTAACTAAACGAGAAAACTCACCACGAGCTTGCTGTTTTTCGGCATCAAGGAGATAATCAATCCGTTGACGAATGGTTCGCCAATTAGTTAACGTTCCCCCAAGCCAACGTTGCTCAACGTATGGCATCCCGCATCGTTGAGCTTCAGCTACAATACTATCTTGAGCCTGTTTCTTGGTTCCCACAAACAAAATAACACCGCTCTTTGCTATGGCATCTTTCACAACGTCATACGCATCATTAAGATGGGTAATTGTTTGTTGTAAATCAATAATATGAATCCCGTTACGCTCAGTAAAAATATAGGGCTTCATTTTTGGGTTCCAGCGGCGGGTTCGATGCCCAAAATGGACACCGGCTTCAAGTAAAGCTTTCATTGGTACAACTGGTGCTGACATACTAAAAAACCTCCGTTTTTTCCTCCGTTCTCGTCATACAATTTAGGGGACTATTGTAGTTTTCATATCAAGACCTCGGTAATTGATACTATTTACCGAGGTCTAGTATAGATTTCTATTTAATAGGCACGGCCCGTTTGTCGGAGAACGTGTGAATTAGTTAAAATTTTATCTAAGCGAGCAGTATAACATACTGCCGAATAATGGGCAAGCAACAAACAGTTGATTGTTTAGGAAGAGCCTTATTACCACTTTGAGGATGTTTGGCAAAGATACCTCACACATGTATAATAATTTTGAACTGTAATTACAAGAGTCTGGGAGGGAAATTTTCCGTGAGTGTCGTTGATGAGGTAAAAGCCCGACTAGACATTTTTGATGTTATTTCTGAAACAGTCTCGTTACGGAAATCGGGTCAGAGCTACACTGGCTTTTGTCCTTTCCATACTAATACAAAAACTCCCTCTTTTGTTCTATTTCCCCATACCCAAACATGGCGCTGTTTTGGCGCTTGTGCCGATGGTGGTGACATCTTTAGTTTTGTAATGAAACGGGATGGCACCGATTTTAAGGAAACGTTGGCTTATTTGGCCGAGCGAGCCGGAGTTAAGTTAGAGACAAGAAATCATTCAACACCGGCTCAAGATGAACAGCGTATTAAATTACTGACGCTTAATTCTGCGGCGGCAGTCTATTTCCATCACCAACTAATCAACTCACCTGTTGGCGCGACAACCCGTCGCTACCTAATGGAACGCTCTTTAACTTCTGAAACTATTGTAACCTTTCAACTTGGATACGCCCCAAACCAAGGCAAACAGCTGATTCAACATTTTACCCAGCGAGGTTATACGATTGAAGAGTTACAGCAGGTTGGGCTAATTGGCCTGCCTGACGATGGCTCTGCGCCGTATGACCGTTTCCGACATCGTTTGATGATTCCGATTCATAATCGAAAAGGGGAGGTGATTGGGTTTGGAGCTAGAGCTTTAGCCGATAAACAACATCCTAAATATCTAAACTCGCCTCAAACGGTTTTTTTTGATAAAAGTGCCACCCTGTATGGCCTACATTTAGCTCGTAAACAGATTAGCCAGCAAAATCAAGCTGTTATCGTTGAGGGCTACATGGATGTTATCCAAGCCCATCAACAAGGAGCCAAAAATGTTGTCGCCCAAATGGGAACTGCTTTAACTGAAAGCCAACTTAAGTTACTGTCTGCTGGATCACCAAAAATTGTATTAGCTCTCGATTCTGATGCCGCGGGGAACGCGGCGACAGTACGAGGTTTGAGCATGGCTCGCCAAGTTTTACCAAAAAAGCGACGACCAACCATGACGGCTCGTGGTATAGACTTTGAGTCGCATCTCACCCAAGAAATATATATCGCGGCTTTACCAACTGGACAAGACCCAGATGATGTTTTAAGACAAGGGCTTGAAGCATGGCAAAAACTACTTGACCAAGCTATCCCGTCCTTAGATTTTTACGAGCAGTTAATTCTTAAAAACACCGATTTTCAGTCACCGCAAGGCAAATCGAGTGTCGTTAAGTCCCTTATTCCTATTTATCGAGATGTTGGGGATGAGATTGAAAAGTCAGCCCGAGTTCAACGATTAGCCCGCACCATTGGCATTGACGAACGGTTGCTCATGGCCGAGTTAACTGGGAACAGTCCGGCTGAAACTCAACGAACAAAACCATCTCGTCAACCGCCACCAGCCTTAAAAACAGAACAAGGGCCAACACATACAGCAAGTATATCAACTGTATCTGGCCCAATGGGGCTGGAAGAGTATTGTCTTTCTCTCATTCTCACCTACCCCTCAACCTTGGCAATGGCCAATGATGCTCTGGAACAACAAGGTCTGCCTCCCTTGACCGCAGACGATTTTAATAGAGGTGAACACCAAGAGATATTCCGGTCGATGCAGTTATGGACGGCATCCCAAATACCAAAACTCGAAATACTAACGGATATGGTTGGTCAGCCTTTAGCTCAACAGATTGTAAGATTAACCAACCAGTGGAAACATCACGTTAAAGTTTCAGTACCAGAACTTCAACAAGATTTGCAAGTTACGGTTCTAAAGATTCGAATTGAAAATGTGAATGCCCAAATTACTCAGTTAAAGTTTCTTCAACAAAATAGCACCCCTGCCATGCAACGTAAATACATGGTAATGGTGGGTGAATATCAGCAATTACGTAAAAAATTAGATAGTGCTAAAGGTTAAAAAAATTTATTTCTAGTGTAGCCTCACTTTGTGGATATTTTTAATTTGCAAAGCTAAGATATTAGCGTTAATATCCTCACGACAGTAATTATTCTAGATGGAGATTGAACAAAGCATGGCAAGAAAAGCAAAGCCCAAAATAAAGACAACAACCAGATCGCAAACATCTGAAAATATCGCCCTCGACATTTTATTAGCCAAGGCAAAAGAGAAAAAAGTTGTCACCCAAAGTGATGTCCTAGAAGCATTGCCTGAAAGTAGCCGTTTAGACATGGAAGCTACCGATGCTCTAATTGCCAAGCTCGTTGAAAACGGCATTGAGGTTACGGATGACAACACCGCCTCTGACTTATTGGCCGACGTTGATGAGCCGGACGACAATGCCCTTAAAGAAGTTGAAGAGGAAGAAGAAGAGGTAGTTAAAGAGGTGTTTACCAAAAACCTAACTGATTTGGGGGTTGGAGAACTCACCAACGACCCCGTGCGGATGTATTTGCGCGAAATTGGTCAGGTGAATCTGCTCAGTGCGAGTGACGAACAACAACTCGCAAAACGTATCCAAATGGGGCTTGATGCCGCAAAAAAACTAGATGAAGCAGATAAAAATATAACTGAAAACAAGATAAATAGATTAAAACATCGTGAAATTGACGGAAAACTAGCTAAAGGTTATTTAGCCGAAGCTAACTTAAGATTAGTCGTCAGTGTGGCGAAACGTTATATTGGTCGAGGCATGAATTTCCTAGACCTAATTCAAGAAGGAAATATAGGTCTGTTACGGGCTGTCGAAAAATTTGACCACCATCGTGGTTACAAATTCTCAACTTATGCCACATGGTGGATTCGTCAAGCGATTAGTCGTGCTATCGCTGACCAAGCCCGTACCATCCGTATTCCCGTCCACATGGTCGAAACAATTAATCGTTTAGCTCGAATACAGCGTCGTTTGTTACAAGAAAATAGCCGCGAACCTACGGCTAAAGAGATTGCCTTAGAAATGGCAATTATGCCTGATGGTGACGTTGAAGCAATTCAGATGGCTAAGAAAAATGGAAAAACTGTTGACATCGGCCTAGAGCGGCGTTGGCGACGAGCGGCGAGTAAAGTGCGCCGCATTATCCGTATTGCCCAAGAACCCATGTCGTTAGAAACCCCCATAGGCAATGAAGATAATACCTATTTAGGCGATTTTATTGAGGATGAAACTGTACCCGGCCCCGTTGATGCGGCCTCTAAACAACTGTTAAAAGAGCAACTGCATGAAATTCTCGATTCATTAAGTGACCGAGAACGTCGAGTACTAGAAATGCGTTTTGGACTCAATGATGGTCAAGGTCGTACGTTGGAAGAGGTTGGGGTTGAGTTTGGGGTCACACGGGAAAGGATTCGCCAAATTGAGGCCAAAGCATTACGAAAATTGCGGCATCCAATTCGTAGCCGGAAATTGCGCGACTATTTAGCATAAAGGGCTTGACAACACCTTAAAATTGTTGTATACTGTTCGTCGTTGTTAAGTTTAATAATCCTTGGTAGCTCAATGGTAGAGCAATCGGCTGTTAACCGATCGGCTGTAAGTTCGAGTCTTACCCAAGGAGTATCAATAAAAAAGCCCCTTAATTGGGGCTTTTTTATATTACCAAAATGAACCTAAGTCGGCACAATCAATTAACCGTATTTATCATTGTGGCCTTGCTATGTAGCAACGCCACAATTTTATTTGCCCCCCCCTCATGGTATGCCCTGCGATTTCCCGTCGCCATTGGCCTCGTCTTTATTCTACCCGGTTTAGCTTGGCTCCCCGCTCTCAATTGGATGCACACTCGCCATGCCATCGAGCGTTTATGCCTTATTGTAGGTTTCTCCTCTGTTTTATCCGCGCTAATGCTGTTTATTGCTCTATGGATCACCGTTCCCTTCACTGAAACACCCGTTATTGTCGGCCTGAATTTACTGATTGGAGGCGGTATCGTCGCGGGGCTTATCAACAAGTCAACAGCATGGTCTGTCGAATGGCCGAGTCGGACTACCCTGCTGATTTTGGCCGCAATTTTTGCGGTTGCTCTTTTCACCCGTACTACTCGCCTTGGTTATGCTGAGTTTCATGAAGATGAATTGGAAAACATGCGGCTTATTGTACGAGCCTACAAAGGAGAAGCCTACGCCGCGTTCTTAGACAGTAAAGGGCCGATTCATTGGCTACTTCCGGCCTCGTTATGGTACTTAAACGGTTGGCTCAACGAGACGATTGCCCGTACCCCCTTTGTCATCACCTCGTTACTACTCATTCCCATGATCTATACCTTAGGGCACCGGATGAGTCATGTTGTTGGAATCTATAATCAAGATTCAGTTGGCTTAATCGCGGCCGGATTCGTCGCCCTTAATGGATTTTTTGTCGCCTATGCGCGCCATGTCGAAAACCAGAGCCTGATTGTGTTTTGGGGCGCGTTAGCTGTTTGGTTCGCCTATCGTTACTATCAAGATCGGCGTAACTCATTTTTATATTATACCGCCATCACCCTAGCGGTGGGGTTAATTGCCCATCCCGATGTCCTGCTCTACCTACCTGTTTTTGTCTACATGCTGGCTTTTACCTACTGGTCAAACCGAGCAAACAAAACCCAGCCAACATCCATCTCCTATTCGGCATTGATTGGCGCGACTCTTTTATTTAGTGGGCTGGTGGCCTTGTTTTATATTCCATACCTGACCGACCCTCAAATCGGCCTTGTGTACCAATATTTTGCCGGAGACCGGATTGGTGAATCCCTGCTATACAATCGAGTACCGAATCTGTTCGACCAAGATAAACTGTATAGCACCCGTTACCATGCCCCACTATTAGTCCTGCTCCTAACGTGGCTTCTAGCTCGAAACTTTAGTCGATTAGGTAAACAAGGTTGGATTATTCTAGTAACTCTGGTGTTGGCTATTGTTAGCACGGTTTCCTGGCCTAATCTGTGGATTATCGGCAATATTAATCTGGCTTTTGCACCGTATGCCTTGTTGACCTTAGCTGTTTTGTGGCTTCCTACAGCCAGTTTTGAGATTAAGAGCCTTTATTTGTGGCTTACTGCACCATTAGGAGCCTTGCTATTTTTAGCCCAAGACGCGGCTGACCATATCCAAATTGCTTATCCTGCTTGGGCCTTATTAGCTGGATTTGCCTTACAAGATATACGAAACCTGCTAAGTGGTGATACTGGCTACGAGCAAACACCCTTCATCTCACCTAGAATACGGCGTGGCTTACAGGCTGTACTCGTTATCACCTTGAGTAGCATGGTCGGAGTGATAGTTTTTTATCAATATATCACCTTTGGTTCAACGGTTACGGCCTATTGGCAGGCAAAACTCAGTTCAGAAAATAATCCAAACTCAGGGTATAACTGGTTATATGGCAGTATCCCCCGTCCCCGTAAACTATTCTCTAATCCAAGGTTGGGGGGCTGGAAAACCGTCGGATACCTACAAGAAACAGGGCAAATTCAGGGTGATTTTCGGAGTATCAACGAATCATTTGCCGTGCCGATATGGTACAACTTTCAAACACCACGCTCATGTTATGATGACCCTGATAACTCTTGGGTACGCCGGAGTCATCGCGGTTGGCCGGAAGAAGAGCAAGCCCTCATCGAACAAGGATATGCTCTCACACGGATTATTCTGGTCGACCAAGAGCCAAAACTACATTTATATGAAAAATATGCCTCAGAAACAGTACCTCAGATTATCGACAGTGAGGAATATCGCCACCAGTTTGACCTACTCGCTACACCAAAACGATATGCAGAGGGTGAATCGGTTGAACAAGTAGCATCGTTGAACTTTGGTGACAAATTGTTACTAACGGGGTATAATATGCCGATACAAGCAGTATCGACAAATAGCACTGTGCCTGTAACCGTTTTCTGGCAAGCGTTAGCCTCCATGCAAACCCGCTACCGAGCCTTTATGCACTTGGTTGATGATGAGGGTAATCGCTGGGCACAACATGATGATGATCCGGCTTGTCGCTTACTGACCAACGAGATGCGCCCCCAACAGCGCTCATCCCGCCAGTTTCGACTAAGCATCGCCTCGGACACGCCACCCGGTGAGTATGAAATTATGTTTGGCATTTATCATCCTGATGATTTCCAACGATTAGAAATATGGGACAATCTTAGTAGTCAACCGAAAGGGAATAGCCTCAGCTTAGGCACGGTTCGAGTTGAGTAGTTTGGAATGAGCATTAATTAACAAGTGCTTATGACCGCTGATTGAAATCAGCGGCTTATACGGAAAACCTGCTTAAGCAGGTTTCGGTTCTCTGGTAGATTCCGTGCAACTCGAAATTGTGTCCTGAATTAGATACTTTGATGGGGCAATCTTCCCGCAAGTTTTAAACTTGCGGGAAGATGATGACACAATCATGACCTTTGCACGGAAAGCCCCAAAGAGCCCATGTTTCTCGTGTCAGCATAAGGCAGACGGAAGAAATAAAACATCCCATATTGAGGAGTCAGCACCCGCGGTGCGGCACGACGCGCGCCTACTCCACGGGACAATTATTTTTTTCCATGTGCCTAAGAATTCATTCTTATGTGAAAGCGTGCAAGTTAAGAAATCCCGATTCCTATTGCAGGCAAAAGCAAGATGCTTTTGCACTCCTTATTAAAAAACCGAGGTAATATCATGACAGAACAACTATCTATGATGGCTATTTTTGCTCATCCTGATGATGAAGCATTTGGAAATGGCGGAAGCCTAGCAAAATATGCTCATGAAGGCATTGACATACATCTGGTGACTGCAACCTTGGGTGAGGCCGGACAGGTTGCCGACCCCGACATGATCTCGACTCGTACTCTCAGCGTGTTACGAGAGCAAGAACTGCGTTGTGCATGTCAACAGTACGGCGATATCAACTTACATCTATTAGGCTATATTGATGGTCAGACAGCTATTGTGCCGCCGAGTACCGCCGTCTATAAAATTGTCAAACTATTGCGCCTCCATAAGCCACAGGTGGTCATCAGTTTTGGGCCAGATGGTATATACGGACATTTTGACCATCTAGTCATCCATCGGTGGAGTTCTGCGGCAATAAAACTAGCCGCCGAACCAGATAAGTGGCTAGCCGCGGGGAAGCCCTATCAAGTACAAAAATTTTATCATCGAGTAATGTCCCAAATACAAATCGACATGATGATGGAAATCATGGGGCGAAACTTTGTACCGATGGACGGGAGCATCCCCTTTCCTTTTGTTGGTTACTCGCCCGACCAAATTACCACCACAATTGATGTCTCTGACTTTGCCCAAGTTAAGCTCGATGGGATTCGATGTCATAGCAGTCAACTATCACCTGACTTACCCTATCTGCAAGATGATTACGACCACACGAGCGACCCCATGTTCACCCAAGAAACCTTTATTCTGGCCGAAAGCCATGTTGAGACTGAACTACCAGAAACCGATTTATTTGCAGGACTGCGTTAATCGAATATCAGACTTGTCGTCAGATTACCGTGGGGCAGACGTTATGAAGGATCAGGTTTTTCTATAGTATAATTGCTTAAGAAAAGGCTAGTTTCTAATATCAGATTCAACGTTAACAAGAATCTATTAAAAAAGCTATTTACAAATCACAAAAAATACGCTATAATAGCCGCTTGTAAAACCTGTTTATAACTTAAACCTTATTTTACATAAATTGAACTTTTTTTAGCAGATATTTTGTTTTAGGAATAATATTTTTACCGCTACGCACTTGTTACCCGACAAAAATTTTTAGTCTTAACTAAATACAAAAGAATATCTAACAGGATTAACAAGATTAAAGGCAAAAAATCCTGTCAATCCTGTTAATCCTGTCGAAAATTTTTTGTTCAGCATGTCGGGTACTGAGATACCTATCAGATTATGGCTCTTTGGGGCTTTCCGTGCAAAGGTCATGATTGTGTCATCATCTTCCCGCAAGTTTAAAACTTGCGGGAAGATTGCCCCATCAAAGTATCTAATTCAGGACACAATTTCGAGTTGCACGG
>JAUCGA010000081.1 GCA_030377865.1 Anaerolineales bacterium HSG25
ATTAAATAAGTTGCGCGTTTTCACATAAGAATGAATTCTTATGCTGACACGAGAAACCTGCTTAAGCAGGTTTTCCGTTTAAGACGCTGATTTCAATCAGCGGTCATCAGCGGTCAAATGCACAAGTAAAAAAATCTCATTCCATAATACAGCTTGTAACGGCAATTTTAAGGCAACATTGCCACCTACCAAGTAATATATCTACGTAAAGATTACTCCGCTACCTCGATATTATCAGCATCGTCACCCTGTGCCTCCATGTCCTTTAAGGTGCGAGCTACCTCCTCAATAGCTAATCGTTGTTTGCGATACAGATCCGATTCGCTCATGGCTAATCGTTGAGCAATATCTCGTACTCGCATCCCCTGTACAAACTTTAAGTCCAAAATATTATAGATTAACCATCTTGTGGCATTCATCTGGCGTTCCCCTTCGGGACGCTGTTTTTCTATAGCCTCATTGAGTACCGACCGTAGCGCTCGAACTGAATCATCATCATTCTCCTTCAAATTATCCTTAACCACCCTTAAATCAAGCAAGGGGCTACTGGTTAATTTTGGCCCCCCCCAATAATGTTTGAGCGCATCTCGCACCTGTTGGGTAAACTCTGTTTTATGAATCGGGCTGTTCTCTTTTACTATCAATTGAGTCGTACCAAGATAGGGAACGGCTCGGCGTAACTGTTGCACTCGCTCCATTTCGGGAATGATGTTCTTTAGGGCGACAAACACCTCTTGTTGTAGAAGGCGATCTTCTAAGGCTAATTCAGCTTGGGCCAATAGCCGACCCGCCAATTCGGCCTGATCAAGGCTCAGGTCTTGGCCTTCAACCTGAATTTCTATCCCCAATAACCCTAGCGACTGACTACGAGTTTTATTCTTTAGAATCACAAACCAAAAATTGTTCTGTCGAATAAATTGATGGTCAGACTGTCCATTTTTAGAATTTATAAGGGCTGAGACATCAATATCGGTTAAGGCGTTATTAATTTGCTCGGTTGAGCCAACTTGGGCTTCTAATCGAGTACCTTGCCTCGTTTTGAGGTTATAGATAAAGCCAGTTTCGACCCGTAGCAGTTCACACAGAGTAATCAGAATGTTCTCGAGAGCTTGTTGCAGGTCGGTGGTAGTCAACAAACGACGGTCAAGTTCACTAATCCAAGCAATCTCTAGTCGATCTTGGTAAAAAAGGAGTTGACCAATAAATGGTTTGCTTAAATCAATTAATAATTGAGAAACGATAAAGACAACCACAATCGAACTTTGCAAAATAAAATCACGTGGTAGTCCCCAAATTTGTGGTTGTTTGGGCAAAACCTGAATTATCACAATGATAATAATGGCGACAAGGGTACCGCGTAGCAAAAAGTGAACCAAATTGTGTTTAACCACCCGTTCGGGGCTTAAGACACCCACAAAAGCGACACTATAGGCCATTAACATAATCATAATGGCGATAAGAATATTGCCGCAAAACATGGTAAATAGTAGCACGGATGGGGATATGGTAGGAGTGCTGGCTATGAGCATGTACGGATACACCCCCAAAGCTGGCGCGACAAACGAAATCGACAAGTAGGTCATGCGTCGTCGTGTAGCCGAGGTTAAGGCACGGTTACGGGCTAAAAATATTTTATATGCTCCCCATATTAGGGTCGCATAAAAATAAAAGGTGAATACTTGAAAAAACGGCCCTGCTCGAAATTGGGTCACACTTTGGGATTGAAACGGGTCATGCACCAAATATTCGGTTTGCAGGACAAGGAGTAAAAGCAGGAAGCCAAACAAGTAAGCCGTGAACACGGCAAATCTACGACGTGAGGAGTGAGCGTTGGTGGTGCGTAGAATTGCATCGGCAAAATGGAGGTAAGCCGCGGGGATAAAAGCAATTCCAATCCATTGAAACCTGAGCCAAGGGATTGCATCGGCTACATTTGTCACCCGAAATAGAGCCACATCACCTGCGTAGGTAAAACAGACGCAGGCTAACAGCATCACAAAGGCTTTTCCGACAGCATTTTTAATATTATGCACCAGCATGTAAACAAACAAGGAAAACGCCAAGATGGTGATGGCTGAGGCAAGAATTTGATTGAAACCGGATAAAATATAAATTACATCAATGTTGACCATAATCAGATTTGCATATTTTAATCTAAAATGGATTTTTTATCCACAAAGTATAAGCAAATCGCTAGGCATGACCTGAAAAGAAAAGGGCAATATCACCATTAGCGTAGTAAGTTTCATTATAGCCACAAAAATCAAGGCCGTGTTTTTGAAAAAAGGAGATAGCAGGATGGTTTTTGGTCTGCATCTCGACCGTGAGCCGGTTTAGGTTATGATAAATAGCCCATTCTTTGGTTGCCTTGAGGAGTTTTGTGCCGATGCCTTTTTGTCGGTGAGGGCGGTCAATAACAAAATTAAGTATGGTAAGCTGGTCTTGCCAAGGTTCTGGATACCCATCGACAAACCCTAATACCTCGCCCAACTGATTGTAGGCTACCAAAAAACATGCTTGGCGTTGCCAGTGGGCAGTTAGCTCACCAGAATCGCGGGGATAGTCTACCTGCATGGCTCTCGGCAGGCGAACCGAGTCAAACCGTAAGCTGATACTCCGGTCATAATCACGGGCATGAACTTGCCACACGTATTCAGTTGTGTATGACATATCAAGCTGAGAACACAGCTCAATGTCCACTAGTTCGGCAGTGTGAATCGGCATATTGACTCGAATAGCGCGAAAGATTTCAGAAATGTAGTGGTCAGCTTGATGTTGAAAACGGAGTGCAACGGGTTTAGCCGTTGCTACAGGCAATGGCTGAACCCATTGCACTCCAACATCATCTTGACCACCACAGAAAGATTTCAGAAACCTCTTGTACTTAGGCAGTTCCAACTTTTAAAACCTCCCAAAATCGGCCTTGCCCTGTGAATGAATTCACAGGCTAATACGGGAAACCTGCTTAAGCAGGTTTTTCGTTTAAGACGCTGATTTCAATCAGTGGGTTGTTTGGGAGATTTATTTTTCTGAAATTGCCTTAAACACCTTCATTTTAACGTTTATAGGGTTTATCTAAAAAACCATGTTTGTGTAGCCAGTTCTCTAGCTCTCGATTGGTTGGTTCGGTAATCATGGGGCCACGATCGTACCCTTTAATGGTTCGCTCGGTAGGACGGGCTAAAAAATCGGTATAGGGTACATCTTCTCCGGCATTGGCGATGATGATTGTTGGGACACTGTAGCCATGAGTCCATGTTTTTACACGATCGACCATCATTTCATCGCTGTACATGTCGATTTCTCGATATGGGATATTATATCGTTTTAGGAGGTCACGAGCTAAGGCCACGCTAGGGCAATATGAACTCCGAGCATACATAACGATTTCTCTACTTTGATTCATGGTTTATGCTCAATTTGCTTTAGGGAACTCAGTACCCGACATGCTGATTAAATAAAAAATTTTTCGACAGGATTAACAGGATTAACAGGATTTTTTGCCGTTAATCTTGTTAATCTTGTCAGATATTCTCTGTATTCAGTCGAGACTAAAAAACCTTGTCGGGTAACAAGTTAGGTAACTCCAAGAAAATAAACCTCCCAAATGTCATGCCCGAATGTTGTTATCGGGCATCCATTTGTATGCAGAATGTGGATTCCCGCTAAAAGCATGCGGGAATGACATAGAGATTTTAATCAGTGAGATTGCCTTGATGAAGGAGACGACTCAATAAACCTCCCAAATGTCATGCCCGAATGGTGTTATCGGGCATCCATTTGTATGCAGAATGTGGATTCCCGCTAAAAGCATGCGGGAATGACATAGAGATTTTAATCAGTGAGATTGCCTTGATGAAGGAGACGACTCAATAAACCTCCCAAATGTCATGCCCGAATGTTGTTATCGGGCATCCATTTGTATGCAGAATGTGGATTCCCGCTAAAAACATGCGGGAATGACATAGAGAATTTAATCAGTTTGGGAGATTTTAAAAGTTGGAACTGCCTTAGGGAATAGTGTAACGAGATATTTCTAGGCCATCTTTATCGCGCAAAATGATGGCTGTACCTGCGGGCCAAGCCGACTCGGATTGGCCGAGATACAGGTCACTAGGTGTGCTTTGTCCTGCTTTGGTATGGATACGGATGGTTCCGCCGCTGAAAATAAAAATATCTGGGAAACTAAACGTTCCAATTGGCGATCCTTCCAACGTCCAATTTTTTAGGCTAGTACCAACACCTTGGTTAAAGATAGATAACCGTTCTTGGTCGATGTTGCCAGCCTCAACGACTTCGGTAATATCAACGATAATCCCTGTAAACTCGGCGGGCGTTGATGTTTCGGTGGGAGTGGCTTCTGCTTGAGGAGGAGTGGTTTCGGTAGCCATCGGTTGAGCACCTCCCTCATCAACAGGGCCACCAGAGGCGGGTGTTTCTGTAGGAAGTGGGGTGGGCGGCTCGAAGGCAATTACCTCGGTTGGTGTTGCAGGCACGGCCGTAAAGGTTGGGGTAGGGGTGGGTAACCCACCAACAGGGATGATTAGTTGTTGGTCAACTTGGATAAAGTTCTCGTTGGTTAAGTTATTGGCAACCATCAAATCATATAAGGGCACAGAGAACTTGGTGGCGATTAAACTGAGTGAATCACCAGCCTGCACTTTATAGATAATCGTATCGGGAGTTGTTTGGGCGTTCGGTTCTCCGCCTATTTCGACAGACTGTGCCGTAGCCGAAGCGACCGCCGCTTCGGGTGGAGCGCCGACGGGCGCGGTTGGGGCGGTACGCCAATTTATCAGTAACACCACACTCACACTGATTAACAGCGATATAACCGCATTTACCCCAATAATTAACGCTAATTGACTGGGGGGGAGTCCTAAACCCTCCTGTTCTGGATAGTCTGGATACTCTTCGTAGGCTGGTTCGTAGTTAGATTCTTCCATAATTAGTTGTCACCTGAATGTTGTTTGTCGCGGGTTATCAATTTAAGCCGAGACAGATTGAGGATAAAAAGGATTCAATTTTAATCATTGAACCACTTTATTAAAAATATTATGTCTAATTATACTCTAACTTGGTAGGGCTGACAATGTCTTAATTCAGTCAATCGGTTAAGTTAATTCTGAGAGTATCAACTTTTGAACAATCAACCACAAATCGGCCTATCATAAAAATAGTACTTAACCATTTTTCTCATTATCTCGTTTAATGATATAATTTGTATAGTGACCGTTCAATGTTGCACCCCTTATTGCAGGAGTTTACCAGATGAGTGAAAAAACAGAGTTTGCTGATGTCGAAATCCGTATTCAATCCCGACAAGATGAGGGCTATCCTATAGAACTGACAGTCAACCATCAACAGGAGTTTATCGGCGGGCATCTCTCGCCTGACCTGCTTGATTGGATTCCCTCCGTATCACCTACAGTTGATGGTGAGAAACTATTTGAGCAGTTGATGCAGGATGATCGGGTTAAACAGGCTTGGGCACAAATTCGAGGTCAAGCGCCCAAACGACGTATTCGGCTACGGATAGATGCCGACGCGCCAGAACTCCATGCCATTCCGTGGGAACTGTTGCGCGACGGTCAAGCTACTCCACCCGAAGCCATCACTGCTGATAGTCGTCTGCCCTTTTCACGCTACCTCGCCGGACAGTGGGAGGTGCTACAGCCATTAGAAGAACGTCCCATAAAAATATTGGCTCTCCTTGCTAACCCGCGCAACCTAGATGACTACAAACTCCAGCAGATAGAGATTGAGACCGAAAAAGAGATTATCGAATCGGCCTTTTTAGATTTTACTATGGGCCAAGTCGAAATTACCTACCTCGAACCACCCATCAACTTGTCCACCCTCGAACAGGCACTTCATAATAACAACTACCACATGCTCCATATTGTCAGCCACGGAGCCTTTAGCGAGCGCCGACAAAAGGCCGTTTTATACTGGGCCGATTCCAATAATCGGGTAAAACTGGTGCGCGATTCTGCTATGGCTGACATGTTGGCTCGACTAGAGCAGAAACCCCATCTGGTCTTTTTTTCTACCTGTCAAAGTGCCAGCCGTAGTCCCGCCGAGGCGTTCCAAGGATTTGCCCCTTTGCTGATTAATGCGGGTGTTCCGGCTGTCATCGCCATGCAAGACCTAGTGCCGGTTAAGACGGCGCGCCAATTTAGCCGCGTCTTTTATCAGCAATTATTCAAGCATGGTCAGGTTGACTTAGCCAGCAACGAAGCCCGTTCTGCCGTGCTGACCGAGGAGCTACCGGGTGGTAGCATCCCCGTTTTGTTTAGCCGTTTGGCCGATAATCAGCTTCTTGGTCAAGCCGACCCGAACAGTTTAGCCGTCATTGAGCATGAGCCGTATGAACCAGAAACAATCTTGATTCAAGAAGGTTCCTTTTTGATGGGCCATGATCCCGCAGAGGTTATTCCTGACCATGAGACTCCTCAACATGAACTTCATCTACCCAGCTATCGAATCGGTAAATACCCTGTAACCAACGCCCAATATGCCGAGTTTGTTAAACAGGCCAAATATCAAAAACCCAGTAGTTGGGGGCTGAGTAGTACCCCGCCACGCGGACTAGAGGATCATCCAGTCGTAAGGGTCAGTTGGTTCGATGCAGAGGCATATTGTAAGTGGCTGACGGGCGTAACCGGACGGCCGTATCGCCTGCCCACCGAGGCTGAATGGGAAAAGGCGGCCCGTGGCACAGAGGGGCTAACCTATCCTTGGGGCAATGACTGGGATTCTAAAAACTGTAATAACGCTAGTCAACACAAACGACGTAAACGGACTACGCTTCGTTTAAGTGTCACCAATAGTCACAAACGACGCAAAAAATCAAGCCCAAGTACCACGCCAGTCAGCCAATACGAGGCTGGTCAAACACCTTATGGCTGTTTTGACATGGTCGGCAATGTGTGGGAGTGGACTCGCTCGCAATGGGGTGAGCCTCTCGACAACGACTTTCCCTATCCTTACCAAATTGGAGATACACGAGAAAATTATGAGTTCTCAAACACGCGTCTCCATCGCATTTTACGAGGCGGGAGTTACGAAAATAACCCGCTCGATATACGAACTTCTGTCCGTTTCAAGTATGCTCCCAATAGTTCTCAGGATGATTGGGGTTTTCGGGTTGTATTAGATATTAACGCCAAAAACAATCGAGGGTAAAATAACAGGATGTCATCAGGAAAATACAAACAGAGTGGCGATTGGGGTACGCTCGTGCGGCGTATCAAAAAACGAAAACGAACCAGAGGCATCGACTGGCGCACGATTATTCGACGTATCAAAACTGGAAAATGCACCCCGATTATCAGCTATCAGGTCAGTGGGAATCATTTTAGCAAACAAGACCAAGTAGTTGAAACATGGGCTAATGAGTTAGATTATCCATTAGCAGACAATCATAACCTGATTCGGGTGGCCCAATATGCAAGTGTCAACAATCGAGATAATTTAGCTACCAAAGAAGATTATTTGGAGTTTCTCAAAAATCGATTGGTCGACAAGGCTAGAGACGAAAATCTGTATGATGAGATGTTTTTGGACACCTTGGAGGATGAGGTGTATGACTTAACCTTCTCTGAAGTGGCGGGGCGATTGGGCTATCCCCGTTATGATAACGAGTCAGATAATCCGTTACGGATTCTGGCCGAACTCCCCATGCCCATCTATTTGACCACCAACTACGCCACCTATCTCGAAGATTCGCTCAGACAAGCCGGAAAAGAACCACGTACCGAGATATGCTTCTGGCATGACAATCTTGATGATGAAGATTTTGTCTCCGTTTTTAAGGAAGACCCTGATTACCATCCCTCCGTCGAAAACCCCATTGTTTTCCATCTACATGGCCTAGATGCTATCCCCTCCTCGTTGGTACTAACCGAAGATGACTATTTAGATTTCCTGATTAAAGTCGCCGAAGACCCTGATGTCATTCCCCGCCGTGTCTCCCAAGCCTTAGCAGATTCATCGTTATTGATGCTAGGCTACCAACTCACGGGATGGGACTTCAGAACGATTTTTCGGGGTCTTATAACATCCAAACGCTCTAGTCGGCGACTCCTGAGTTTGTCGATCCAATACGAGCTTGAAGAAGAAGATATTGTGAACATGGCGGATGTTCAGGATTATATCAAAAAATATTTCACTAAAGCTAATTTTGATATTTATTGGGGTGATACAAAAACCTTTATGCAAGAATTATGGGAACAATGGGAGGGTTAAAATGAGAAATGCACGCTCATTAACGAATATCAGAATACAAGTACCGCATGATGACAATCCCTATGTTGGGCCTCGTACTTTTGAGGAGGATGATTCGGATGTCTTTTTTGGTCGAAACCGCGAAGCGAGGGATTTATTATCGCTCGTCATTGCCGAGCCTGTCGTCCTATTTTATGCCCAATCTGGAACGGGAAAAAGTTCCATCATTAATACTCGGCTAATCCCCGGCTTACGAGAAGAAAATTTCTACATCTTACCAAAAGCGCGTGTGAGTGGCGATTTACCGACCAACATGCCCGCAGTCGATAATATATTCGTCTTCAATCTTCTGCTCAGTCTTGACCAAGACCGAAGTAAACCAGAAAATTTGGCTGACGTGACCATCAGCAAATATTTGCAGGTGCATAAATATGAACTGTTTATGGCCGAATATTTTGACGAGGAGGAATATTTTCAAACCGACCCCGGAATCCCTTTAGATGACGAGGATGATGAGTTTGAAGATGATGACTATGAAGAGATTGAAGAGCCAACCCGTGTCTTAATCATCGATCAGTTTGAAGAGATTGTGACTACTCATACCCAAGAGTGGGAAGCACGCGAAGCCTTTTTTGAACAGTTAGGGGAAGCGATTGAGAACGATCCCTCGTTATGGGTTGTTTTGACCATGCGAGAAGATTATATTGCCAACCTCGACCCGTATGCAATATATTTGCCCGGTAAGTTACGCGCCCGCTTCCGTCTTTCGCCCTTAAAACGAGATGCCGCTTTATGGGCCGTGACCGAACCGGCCAAACAAGGTGGCGCTCATTTTGCCGAGGGAGTAGCCGAAAGTCTGGTTGATAATCTGCGGCGGGTGCAAGCAGGAGAATCAACTTACCGAAAACCCGGCGACAACGCCCATCAGATGGGAGCATACATCGAACCCGTTCACCTACAAATTGTTTGTCGTCAACTGTGGGCCAACCTGCCGCCCAACTGTAACTTAATTGAAGCACACCATATCCAAAAATTTGGTGATGTTGACCATGCCCTACGAGGTTTCTACCGTAATACAATTAGCACCGTCGTACGAGAAACCGATATTAGTGAACGTAGTCTCCGTACTTGGGTCAGCACCCAACTGATAACCCCAGCTCGTACCCGTAGTTTGGTCTATCGAGATCAACAAGAGACAGCGGGGCTATCCAACGAAGCCATCAACATTTTACACAATGCCTATATCATTCGAGCCGATATCCGAGGGCAAAATACATGGTATGAGCTAACCCATGACCGTCTTGTTGAGCCAATTCTGTCCGATAATCAAGAATGGAAAGATAAAAATCAAAACCCGCTTAATATAGCCGCGAACGCATGGTTAGCCTACGGTAAAGATCCAAATAAACTCTATCGGGGTGACCAACTTCGAGAGGCTAAACGATTAGCCAAAGAGCGTCCCAATGATTTGAGCAATCTCGAAAAACAGTTCATCATTATTAGCTTAGAGGCGGTACGTCAGCAAGCGAAAAAACGTCAACAAATTTTTATGGGAGCGGCAACAATTATCATACTGCTTTTTTCAGCGATTACCGTCTATGCGCTTTATCAAACACAAACGGCTCGCCGAGAAGAAGCAAAAGTCTCAACCGCGGTAGCGGTTGCACAGGAACAGAAGGCCGTTGCACTAGAGCAGAAGACCATTGCTCAGGCCGCAAGTACCGATGCCAAGACACAAGAGGATGTAGCTATTAATGCCAAATCTACTGCCGAGGATAGAGCCGATTCTCTTGCCACGGCTCAACATGAAGCGGTTGAAGCCCAACAAGATGCGGAAGAACAGAAGCAGACTGCTGAAGCGGCGAGTACTCTTGCCATTGAGCAGAAAAATACCGCCGAGGCTAAACAACGAGAAGCAGTTGAAGCCAGAGCCTACCAAATCTCCAATCTTGAAGCTCGACTAACGGTTGAAGCCGAACGGAGTCAGGCGATTGTAGCTAATATGACCGCGGTAGCTGTAATAGATACCGAAACACCCACACCACAAACAGAACTGGAGACAGGAACTCCCGTACAGGAAAACACCCCCACTTCTACTGCCACCGCCACCCCCGACCTCCAAACCACTGCCACAATTGAAGCCCTAGAGCAACAACTCTCCGAAGCCCGAGCCAAACAAACTGTCGAGGCTGTATCGGCCTTGACTAGGGACATGGTTCGAGTGCCTGCGGGTGGTTTTGAGATGGGATTTTTACCCGACACAGACAACATATTTAATTTGAGTGTTACTCCTGAGGCGGATGAGTTGCCACCTCGTTTGGTCACTTTACCCGAATATTGGATTGACCAAACCGAGGTAACGAATATCGCCTATCGAGAATGTGTTGAAGTCGGAGTCTGTCAGTCTCAGGCTGGGGGCAATCAGTTGTACCATATCGACCCGACTAACAACAACTATCCGGTGGTTAATGTCTCGTGGTATGATGCAAAAACCTATTGTGAATGGTTGGGCAAACGCCTACCCACCGAAGCAGAATGGGAAAAAGCGGCTCGGGGTACGGATGGACGGGTCTGGGCTTGGGGAAACATCCTAAAAGATAACCTTTCTCGTCCGGTTGAACGAGCTAACGTAAAGGGTGGCTTTTTTGAAGGGCCGACTGATATATATTCACACCAGCAGAGCGCTAGTCCCTACGGTGCAGTTGACATGACCGGCAATGTTTGGGAATGGGTCAACGACTGGTACAGCCCTACCTATTATGATAAACGGCCTAATCCAGATCAAAATCCACTCGGCCCCGCAAAAAGCAATAGTGAGATGAAGAAGGTAATTCGAGGCGGGTCATTCCGCGAATTCGCCGTAGCTTCTCGTACCGACGAACGTAATGCCTTAGTCCCAAAACAGCGTTTTCCCGATGTTGGCTTCCGATGCGCCGTGTCACCTAAATAATTGGATATATCAATACCTCGGCAACTAAATACAGCGTAACACCTCCCCGAACTACCAACGGGCGAACGAGGAGCTTTGCACCTCGGAGGCGAACGATTCCGCGTCCTCCAAGGTGTGGTTTTCTCCTTGGAGGTCTTATCTTAAAAACCCACCTTAGGCAATTCCAAGAAAATAAATCTCCCAAATTGAGCAGAGTCTCTACCCCCCTCAGTCCCCCCTGCTAGGGGGGAAGCGGCTCCTCCCCCTAGCAGGGGGAGGCTGGGAGGGGTGGAGTGTCACAATAGTTTTGGGAGGTTTTAAATTCTGGAACTTCCTTACTTATTTAACGCTGTACTTACAATCGGTCAGTTCAAACCATGCATCTCCTCACATTTCCCCAATTGTCAAATATAACTAAAATATTCAGATACCTCAACTATAACGGAGTATTGACCATGCCAACACGCTGGTATCTGATTCTATGTAGCTTGATTATTGTTATCACCGCTTGTGAACCGATTGTGATTGTTCGCGAACTCCCACCAGATGAGCAACAGGTGACATTTGGCACGCCCACCCCGCTACCTAGCCCCACTCCAAGCGCGGTTGTTAGTCCCACCCCTTTCCCCCCCGAAACACCCTTGCCGACTGTAGCTCCAACGCCGATTCCAGCCTATGCTCAACCAAGTATCGAGTTGGCACGCTTTGGAGCCGGAGTCTTGCAAGATTTTGCCCTCTCTCCCCACGATAACACCCTCGCCCTCGTCACCACCCTTGGCATATCACTTCGTGACTATACGCAATGGCAAGAAAACCGGTTCATCACCACTGAAACCATGCCACACCATATCATTCTGTTACCAGACGGAGAGCGAATAGCAACAACAGACACGGATCACCAGATTTACCTATGGCGCAAAAGTGATGGCGCACAACTCAACGTACTAAGCGGTCACACCCAACGTATTGCCGACCTCGCGGCCTCGTCGGATGGGCAGTATTTGGCCTCGGCCAGTTTTGATGGCACAGTACGGCTATGGAATCTTAATGACGGTGGAGTTGCCACCCTCATCGAAAGCCAGAGTTGGCTTGAAGCGGTAGCCTTTTCCTCCACCGGCTTACTAGCCTCCACCGACGAAAATAACAATATCGCCTTGTGGCAACATGGGGAACGAGTTAATACCTTAAGCGGACACAGCAGGCGTGTGACCAGTTTGGCCTTTTCGCCCGATGGTCAACAATTGTTGTCAGGGGCACAAGACAAAACAGTACGACTGTGGCAGGTAGCCGATGGATCGTTGCAACAGACCTTGCCGACCATGAATCATGGCGTTACCCAAATCGCCATGTCACCTGATGGCACAGCAATTAGTGCGGTAGATAGAACCGGCCTAATCCGCGTCTGGTCAAATCCAGAAGGAACATTACGGCAAGAGATTCAAGAAACCCGACAACGAATCAACCAACTAGTTTTTAGCCCTGACAGTCAAGCGGTTCTATATAGTGGCTCCAACATTCTGAAAGAGCGACAGGTAACTGATGGAGTATTGCGTCGTTCGACAGAAGCTCAATTTACCGATGTGAATGTTATGGCAATCTCGACCCATGACATGATTGCGGGAGGCAGTCGAAGCGGCTGGATTCGGCTGTGGGGTGCAGATGGCAGTGCGAGACAAACAATCAAACAGGACGGGCAGGTCAGCGGATTAGCCTTCTCGCCAGATGGGTCGGTTTTAGTCAGTGGCAGTCAAAATAACATGGTTTCACTGTGGCGAGTTGAGAACGGCGCGCCATTGCAAACCCTGCCCATGCCCAGTCAAGTCACTAGCCTAGCTTTCTCGCCGACGGGTGAACAGTTAGCGGTCGGGTTGGATGACGGTCAGGTGCAGGTTTGGGGCATGAACGGTCTAACGCTCCAGCACAATTTACAAGCGGGCAATAAACTAATTTATGGCCTGACCTTCTCGCCGGATGGTTCGATTGTTGCTAGTGGTGGGGTTGAGGTACGACTGTGGCGCAGTTCAGATAGCACCTTGCTTCGTACTCAAACCGAGTCGGTAGGTGAAAATCCGCAAATAGCCTTTGTGCCTGATGGAGCCGCTTACAGTATCAGCGTCAACAATGGTATTCATGTACGCGATCTCGTCAGCGATGAGTTGCAAATCAGCCTGACCGCCTTTGAGGAAAATTTAACCAGCCTCGCCGTTAATCCTAACGGTCAAAAAATCGCCGCTGGTGATGAAGAAAACGTGGTTTATGTCTGGAATCGGGCTGACGGTACGTTGACTCAGCTGATTGAGGGCCACCGTAATACTATCTCTGGGGTGGGATTCATTGCCAACGGTGGAACACTTGTTTCTGGCAGTCTCGACGGTACGATTCGGTTGTGGCAAGTGCGGTAGGACGTGGAACGTAATTCGTGTTGCGTAATTTCGTATTGCATAAGGTGTTAGCATAAATTCTGCGGAACACCTCCAAGGAGCTACCGCACCTTGGAGGAGAATAGGAGAATAGGAGAATAGGAGAATAGTGAATATGACCGCCCAATCTAAAATCCAAAATCGGCAATCTAAAATCCAAAATCAGATGCTCAAGAACTCTCTCAACCATGTCTCTTCTGCTTTGGTTAGAGGTGGTTTTGGCAAACGCGAGTAATCGATTCGTAGGTCGTATCGGGCGCGTTGATAGGCCGTGTTGAGAGCTAGTTGAATGTCCAACTGTACGGGAACATCGGGGTGAGGCAAGGGGATGGGAACAATCGGGAGACGCTCGGCTAATTGGACCGGCCAGGCATAAAATCGAACCCGATTTTTGGGAGAGATAATCAGATAGGCCGATTTTGGAGCATTCTCACTAAACGGCATGCGCTTATATTTGCGGAGCAAGTCAATCTCGACCAACCTGATTTCAGCCTCATGATAGTCAAGCCGCTTGCGAATATATTTTTCGCGAGGTTCGCCAACCCGTTTATTCGTTGGGGAAAGAAGTTCAATGGCGGTGACAATCCTATTGTTAGCCTTCTGCCGAATCTTTAGGCTGACCAAACGTACTTCTTCAATCGTCGGCCAACTCAGTTCCAATGGAGCAATAGCAGGAGGAGCCGCCACTGCGACCCCAACCGGAGCGTCCATGCCGGAGCGTTCAATCACGCTGACATCAGGCCGATATCCTTTAGGATACCCATCCTCTATTGGTAATATCTGGTCAATCACAATCTCCGTGTCTAACTCTGCGGTATATTTGGGAGTCAGTAATGGCGTAAGTTGCTCCGCAAACATATTCATCAATCGAATGTGTACATCTGACCAGATACCTCTAGCCTCTAAATAGGGATCCATCCCCGGAAAAGGTGAGTGGGTCATGAGTATGCCTCCATGTTGTAAAGCCATTCAGATAAAAATTATGAATTATGAATTATGAATTATGAATTATCGACACCTACGAGGTACAAACTACACTATTGCTTAAGTATACTTGGACAGTATTAGGTAGTCAAAGCCTCTCCTGCGAGGTATGCCTTTCTCCTCGTACACCCGTTGATAGTTCGGGGAGGTATTGGCAGGTGAAAACAAAAAGCGTCTCGTTCCCAAACAGGGAACGAGACGCTTTTTAATTGATAATTGATAATTCACAATTGATAATTCATAATTCACAATTCACCCATTCGCAGATATAATGCCAGATGTATGGAGGTGGCAACAATGAGAAGATTTTCATCTTACGGGCCGATTAGTCCGGCCTCACATTATCATGTTCCGCGAGAGGAATTGATTCAACAAAGCTTAACCCAACTAATAGGCGAAAACCCAAACGAAGGTGGACATTACATCACCGTGTGGGGGCCGCGCCAGACTGGCAAAACTTGGGTGATGCGACAGGTTTTATGGCGTTTACAAGCGGATGACCGATTTGATGTGGTCAAAGTAAATTTACAAATAGTAGGCCAGAATTTTGAGCAGACAATCCAATATATTTCTAAGATTATGGCAGAAGATTTGCGGCAAGAACTACCTAAGCCAAAAAGTCTGGCTGAATTTGAGGAGTTGTTTTCGCCTCAATGGTTGAAGAAACCATTGATACTAATATTGGATGAGTTTGATAACCTATCTGAGAAAGTGATAAGCCAGTTGGTACAAGCCTTTCGGAATATTTATATTCGTCGTGGAGAGCAATTAAACCGTCCCCCGTTAGAGCGAAGTTATCTACTGCATGGCGTAGCCTTAATTGGAGTGCGGGCCGTGTTGGGCGTGGAGAATCCAAGAGGCTCACCTTTCAACGTGCAACGGAGCATGCACATCCCCAACTTGACCAAGGATGAAGTGACCGGCATGTTCGACTGGTATCAAAAGGAAACAGGTCAACCGATTGAGCCGGATGTGGTGAAACGGCTCTTTTATGAGACTCAAGGCCAACCCGGTTTGACCTGTTGGTTTGGAGAGTTGTTGACTGAAAAAGAAAAGTACAACAAAAAACCAAACGAACCAATAGCAATGGCTCAATTTGATCGCGTGTATGGAGCGGCGATGAATTTGTTGCCCAACAACAACATTCAGAACATCATCAGCAAGGCTAAACAAGAGCCATACAAAGGACTAGTTTTGGATATGTTCAGGACGACTGAAAAAATGCCGTTTAAGTATGACAATCCGTCAACTAACTTCTTGTATCTGAATGGAGTGGTTAACCAAGAAGAAGATAAAGGGGAATATTATCTAAAATTTCCTTGTCCATTTATACAAAAAAGATTGTTCAACTACTTCTCTGATGAACTATTCCATTATGTCGGTCAACTATATGACCCGTTTGATGATTTCAGCGATACTATCACCGAAACCAGTCTACATATCGGCAATCTACTCCAACGATATGGGGTTTATCTGGCCGAGAACCGTGATTGGTTGTTGAAGGATGTACCACGTCGAGCTGATCTACGGATATTTGAAGCGATCTATCACTTCAATCTATACATGTATCTGATAAAATTTCTACAAGGATATGATGGTCGTGTTTACCCTGAGTTTCCGACAGGTAACGGTCAGATTGATCTGATTATCAAGCATGCTGGTAAGATATATGGTCTTGAGATAAAGAGTTTCTCAACGAACCATGAGTATAAAAAAGCGTTGAACCAAGCGGCTCGGTACGGCAAAAGTTTGGGAGTGAACGAGATAACTCTTGGCTTTTTTGTAGAGGCTATCAACGAGGCGAATCGTAAAAAGTATGAAGTGGATTATCAGGATGCCACGACAGGTGTCACCGTCAAACCCGTTTTTGTGGTGATTGGTAGTCGAAAGGCGTAGAGCGTGTTGCGTGAATCCACCTCCGAGGTATGTAGTTTGCTCCTTGGAGGACCGCCAATCTAAAATCGCAAATCCAAAATCGCAAAGCGTCTCGTTCCCAATTTGGGAACGAGACGCTTTTTCACTTTTCACTTTTCACTTTTCACTCTCCACACCACCCGATCAAAGCCCACCGAGACCACCGTATGGCTTTGCAATCGCAATTTATCCCCATAAATCTCAGCCAATCCCTGCCGATAGCGACTCAGTTGGCTGTCCGCAGAGTTCAGTTTGGCCTTAACCGTCGGTAGGGCTACCAGTTTCTCGCTTAGAGCGCGTATCTCCGCCCCGCTCAAGCCAGTCTCTTTCAATTTGACATACTTAAACTCAATCACATAAGACTTGTTCGGCAATAACTTATCATCCCATAAAAACTCAAATTCGAGACACACGGAGTGCAAAAGCTGATTGCTTTTGCCAGAGATGAACATGCAAAAGCAATCAGCTTTTGCACTCCTTTATTGCCGAACAACTCTATAGTCAAATAGCTGATATTGGCGCATGTCGGGCCGGACAATCATGGTCAGGCCTGTGGTGAGCATAGCCAAACTATCAGCATAGCCCCATCACAGAGTCGTCTCAGAATCAATGAGGTAGGTGTTGGAGTGAACACCTCGCTCGAATCGCATGAATCCCTCAAATTTGTCATTGTGAGCAGAACCGATAAAATAGTTTGTTGGTAACTTGAACATGTTCAGAAACATTTCACGGTTTCATGCATCATGCCCAAAAGGTAACACGACATTTACATGGATATTACTCCTATAGTAATCTGGTGGTTTGTTCTTCTAATATTTGGCCTCATCGGTTGGAGTTTAGCTTACAGCCTGTTTCGGCACCTACCCGACCGTGGATTCGCCTTGGCTCGTCCCACGGGTTTGCTCTTTACTGGCTACCTACTCTGGTTGGGCGGTAGTTTTCGGTTGTTGCAAAATAGTGTCAGCGGTATTTTGGTGACCATGTTTATCGTGCTAGTCGGGGCGCTTTATTGGCAAAAGCAGAGCCAACCCAAAACAAATCGTTCTCGCCTGCCCATGCTGACATGGCTCAAACGGGAATGGCGCTATGCCCTCGCCGTAGAAATCCTGTTCAACATGGCCTTTATCGGTTGGGTCATGTTCCGTAGTTACAACCCCAACATTGAAACAGCCGGAGGGGAAAAATGGATGGAGATTGCCTTCATCAACGGCACGCTCCGTAGTCCCTACTTCCCCCCACAAGACCCGTGGCTGTCTGGATTCGCCATCAGCTACTACTATTTTGGTTATGTGATTATGGCCATGCTGACGAAGCTAACCGGCATCGTCTCGACCACCGCCTTTAACCTGTACGTGCCGACCCTGTTTGGCCTGACTTTAACCGCCGCCTTTGGTGTGGTCGCCAATCTGGTGTCCCTTCATTATAATTCGAACCTCAAGGATACCCGCCATAAACTGTTTGACACGACACTCAAACCACCGGCCATCCGCGCCGGGTTAATCTCAGCCTTGTTTGTTGGCTTTTTGGGCAATCTCATCGGTGTGTTTGAGGTAATTCACAAACGAGGCATGTTTTCAGTTGATTTTTGGAAATGGCTCAACATTCAAAACACGCAGAACGGCTCTGGTTTTTTGGATTGGTTTGGTATTCAAAGCATGCAAAAGGGTCTATTTTCACCCGATTTTTGGCAGTGGCTCGATATTCGAGACCTGAAAAATCCGCCTGTTGGCCTCAGTGACAGTTGGATTCCTGACCGTTTTTATTGGTGGTGGCGTGGTTCACGGGTGCTGACCGATTACAACCTGACCGGCAATGAGCAAGAAGTGATTGACGAGTTTCCCTTTTTCAGCTTTCTCCTTGGTGACGTGCATCCTCATGTGTTAGCTCTGCCCTTTGTCCTGTTGGTCGTCGCGCTGGCCCTGAACATGCTGGTCAGCATCAACGAAAGCCTTCGACATGATGGTGAGGTCGATACCCAATCATTAGCCTTATCTACCTTCGATAAGCTCAAACAACTGCTCCAAAATAGTGCCACCTATCTGGTTACGGCTACCGGCGGGCGAGTCTCACTTCTGCTGTACGCGGTAGCAATTGGTGGACTTAGTTTTCTAAACACATGGGACTTCCCCATCTACCTGAGCGTGATTGGCCTGAGTTTGCTGGCTTGGCTGGCTCTGCGGATTGGCAACTGGCAAGATGCGATCGCTCCGGCAGTCATCGGCGGAATCATGCTGGCTATTTTGAGTGTAGCGCTATACCTCCCCTTTTACGCCACCTTTCAATCGCAAGCAGGCGGCATCCTGCCCAACCTGTGGAACCCGACTCGATTGCCCCACTTCTTTGTCTTTTTTGGTACATTTTTAGTGGCCGGTTTTGGCCTACTGCTTGTACTGTCTGGTCAGCAAAAACAGTGGCGACCTCATATTCGATGGGCCGTACCGCTGACCATTCTCGGCCCGATTATTGTGTTAGGTTTGGTGTTGATTGGCCTCATGCTGAGTGCCTCCGGCAGTGACTATGTACAAGGGATTTTGAACAACCCGCAAGTACAATCGGTCATCGGCGGCACCACGCTCAACGATTTACTGATGACCTCCCTGAGCCGACGCGTCAGCACCCCGTGGACATTTCTGCTACTCAGCGGACTACTGGGTTGGATTGTGGCCTTGTTGATTGGTTTTAGCGAGTTTAGTGTGGCGCAACGGTTCATCAACCGCGGCGAGCGAGATAATCTCTATCTACCCGAACAGTTTGTGCTGATTCTGTTGTTCGTGGGTCTACTGTTACCGTTGACCGTCGAGTTTGTCTTTTTACGAGACAACTTCGGTATCCGCATGAACACCATCTTCAAATTTTACTTTCAGGCCTGGGTTCTCATGGCTCTTAGCTCTGGTTTTGCCACCTACTACGTCCTCAAACAAGGGCGCTGGCTGTTTGTGCCGGTCTGGAGCGTCAGCATGCTGATTTTGATTTTGGCTGGCCTCATCTACCCGACATTCTCGATGGTAAATAAGACCAACAATTTTAGTAGCGAACCGACCCTCAACGGCATCAACTGGGTATCGCAACAACGCCCCAGCGATTATGCCGCCATTGAGTGGCTACGCGAAAATGCCCCGCCGGATACAATTTTACTGGAAGCACCCGGCTCCAGCCATGTCTCGTATCAGTACGTGGGGCGAGTTTCGGCCTTAACTGGCATCCCGACTCTGCTCGGTTGGGGTGGGCATCAAAGCCAATGGCGCGGCAATTATGACGAACCGGCTCGCCGCGAACCGGATATTGAGCAGTTGTTCAACACCACCAACGCCCAACAAACGCAAGACTTACTCAATAAATACAACATCACCTACATTTACGTTGGCCCCCTAGAGCGGGAGAAATACTCGCCGACAGGGTTGAACAAGTTCGGCTTCATTATGGATGTGGCCTTTGAAGCAGGTGATGTGACCATATATCAACGACGGTGAATTTATTTTGACAACACGATCAGGTAAATCAAGATTACACAAACAAAAACAAGAGGTTCCGGTTGAGGAGTTACCTCAACAGATTAGCCTTGCTAAAGAATCGCTATCGCTAGAGAAAACGGCGAACATACAAACGACCACTCTGCCGACAAGTACCCCACTGGCATGGTTGACAGTCGAGCGAGCCTTATACGTCGCCATCATTCTGTTCGCCATTGCTCTGCGGGGTTGGCAGTTGGGAGCCTATCCCCTCTCCAACACCGAAGCGGAGCATAGTCTGGTGGCGTGGCAAATCTACCACGGCGAAACCCCGACCAGCGGCAGTTACAGCCCATTACTGGTCTCTATGAACGTCCTGCTGTTTTTCCTATTTGGAGCCAGCGATGCCTTAGCTCGCATCCCGACGCTCCTGCTGGGTACGCTATTGGTCGTCATCCCCATGACCATGACTCGGCAGTTGGGAGCAAAACTGTGCTTGACCGCCTCGGCCCTGTTCGCTATCTCACCGACGGTGGTCTATCTTTCTCGTACCCTCAACGCTGAAATCGGGGTGGCCGTCGGCTCGTTGATGATTGTGGCCGGATTCCTCAATTGGGGCGCAGATCGAGCGCAACACTGGTTATGGCTATTTGCCGTCGGGCTGGCGATTTTACTAGCCTCAGGGCCGCTTAGTTTCTCGGTGATTGTAGTATTTGCCCTGCTGATACTCATCGGCATGGCGATTTTCTTTGGCTTCTCCACCCAACTGGCTATGCTGTGGATTAGCGGGCTGGTCAACCCTGAATCGACTATGGCCGAGGAGGAACTTCCCTTTAGCAAAGAGGACGTAGCAAGCGAAGTGATAACATCCACCGACCGGCAAAACTGGCAACAAGCCGGACTTTTGTTCCTGATTACCCTATTTCTGATTACCACCGCGGCCACCCTCAACATGAGCGGCTTTAGCGTTTTGACCAACGGCCTGACCACTTGGCTCGGTTATTTCAACCTGACCGCCCAACCAGAAGCGGGTTACAACGCCGTCTTTTTACTGTCGATTTACGAGCCGATTCTGCTGATTTTCGGTCTGGTTGGCTTGGGTTATGCCATGTTCCGTAACAACTTGCTCGGTTTAGCCTTTGGCGGCTGGTTTGTCGGACTACTTCTGCTCGACGTGCTGATGGGCGCTCGTCCACAAGGCACGGTGATTCTGCCCTTGGTTCCCATCGCCATGTTAGCGGCCTCGGCCATCGCCGCTCTATGGGCCAGCCTCGAAGATCGCGGTAGTTGGCCTAATGAAGGAATCCTGATTGCTACGGGGCTGGTTATAGCGGTGTTTGCCTACATCGGTTTGACTGGCTGGCTTGACCGAGGTTGTGTGGCAGATGATCCTTATTGCCTGTATGCGTGGGTTCAGCCGGTGGCCGCGCTTGTCCTATTTTTGACCGTTTCGGCCATGTTCGCCTTTATCAGCGAGCCGGGAGTCTCTTGGCGGGGTGTTGGAGGTACCATGCTGGCCGTCACCCTGTTGATGACCACCAACGCCGGAGTCCGACTCAACTACGGCCCGTTAGAAGATTATGCTTATCAGCCGTTAGCCGGTCAACCTGTTTCAACAGAGTTTCATGACATGACTGGCCTCATCATTCGCCAATCAAACGAACGGGCTTTTGGAGCCACCTTGATGGATGTCCTGACCGTCGATGTTGACTCGCCTGCCTTACAGTGGCAATTGCGTGAGTTTCCCAACCTGAGTCAGTCTGACCTGATTACCGAGCTACCCACCGCCACGGCCATCATCACCCCTCCCGACGAGAGCAAATCAGCCACCTTGGGCGAGAACTACGTCGGCCAAAGCTTTACCCTTGATGCGCTCTGGTCGCCGATGCAACTGCAAGATAAAACGTTAATCTCATGGTATATCTACCGCACCGCTAAAGAGCGACCAACCGGCAATCAGGTGGTGTTGTGGTCACGGTTGGGGGATTGAAAGGATAGGATTTAGAACTGCGGGTAGACATTCGCTAGGAATGGGGATTAAATAAGTTGCGCGTTTTCACATAAGAATGAATTCTTATGCTGACACGAGAAACCTGCTTAGGTAACTCCAAGAAAATAAACCTCCCAAATGTCATGCCCGAATGTTGTTAT
>JAUCGA010000011.1:0-68714 GCA_030377865.1 Anaerolineales bacterium HSG25
CCAACGATGTGCGTGAAATCAACTTCATGTTCAATCCCGGCTTAAACTTGGTGATTGGCTTGTGCCTTCATAGCGGCTCATTTATCATTTATAATTCACCATTTACCATTTATAATTTGGTTTTATGAAAATATACCTACAAGAAAAAATCGGCAATGCAGACTTATTCACGGGTCGTAAAAAAGAGATAGCCCATTTTCTAAACTGGATTGAACGGATTAAACCGAAACGCTCCAAGAGTACGGCCATTCTTTCGCGTCGCAAAACAGGAAAATCAGCCCTATTACAACGATTATATAACCTCACCTTCGCCAAAAATGATGGCATAGTACCATTCTATTTTGAGATATGGGAAACAGACCGCTGGATTGCTGATTTTAGTGTCGATTTTTTTCTGACTTTCATCTATCAATATATGGCCTTTAAGACCAGAAAACCAATCTATATCTCAGGTACACCTCAGTCATTTAATCATGCCATAGAGATTGCTACCGCAGAGGGTTTGGATTATCTACCCCCATTTATTTCAGATGTACAGGTTAAACGAGACGCTGAAGATGTTGATTTATTGTGGTATCTTGCCCGCAATGCTCCGCGTCGCATCGCAGGTATCAACGATGAACGGGTTGTTCAGTTGATTGATGAGTTTCAGTTTATTAATCGTTTCATTTTTCGGGATAAATCTTGCAAAGATCGGATTGATAATTTGGCCGGTAGTTATCTCCATACCGCCGAATATCGGAACGCGCCGCTAATCGTCTCTGGCAGTTGGGTCGGTTGGCTGATGAGTGATTTGATGAGCATGTTACCGGGCCGATTCAAGTACTATTACATGGAAGATATTCCTCAAGATGAGGCGATTGAGATGATATATCGCTACTCTCTGATCGATAATATGCCTGTAACAGAAAAAACAGCCTATCTGATGGCTAACATCACCGAAGGCAGTCCCTTTTATATCAGTGCATTGTTCGATTCGATCTATTCTGACAAAGATTTTACGACCGAGGAAGGAGTCTTAAAAACCCTCGAATTTGAGACTTTATATCGAGGCGGAGATATTCGAGCTACATGGTTGGAGTATATCAACTCGGCCTTTCCGCGCATCAACGAACGATACGCCAAAGATATTGTGCTGTATCTGTCCAAACATCGGGATCGATTTGTGCCTCTCCGAGAGTTAAAAGATGCTTTGGGGCTTGATATGCCCGACCATCAGTTGAATAAAAAGATGGATGCTCTTTTGTTGAGTGATATTATCGAAGAGGATCATTTCCAATATCGCGGGGTGCAGGACAATATTTTTGATAAGGTGTTCCGAGGTCGGTATGGGCATGATATTGACCAGTTTGTCACGGAAGGGGCGCGCAACGAGTATAAGGCCATGTTTGAGGAATTAAAAAAGAAGTACGACAGCATCTCAGGGGAGCGTAACCACTACAAGGGGGCGTTTGCTGAGTTCATGGTGATTCAGCATTTGCGTGTGGCTTATAAAAACCAGAGCTTATATCATTCTATGTTCCAGAATTTGCCGTCTGATTTTGAGTTCGTCCAATATAAGGCAGTGTTACCCTATCATACGCTCCCGTTGCAGGAGCCACAGTTTCAGATAGACGTATTCGCCAAAGCCGAACCGGATCAGGTTTCGTTGATTGGGGAGGTGAAACATCGGATCACCATGAAATTTACCTTAAAAGAGGCTCAATCGTTTCAGGAGAAAGCCACCGAGTTGATGCGGTTGGAGAAGATAAAACATGCCATCCTGTTTGTCTTTTCCTCGGCTGGATTCCATCAGAACACACTCGGTTTTTTGAAAGAAAATGGCATCGCCTGGAGTGATGATGCGCGGTGGTTGGAGAATAAATAATACGTTACGACTCAGCCATGTCATCCAGATGTTCACCAGAGAAATATTTCCACATATTGTGATGACGCTTGAATAAACTCCGCTCAGTGAATGAAGCATCATGATCTCCTTGGGTTAGGATAGCCCGAAATGTGACCCAAGTCTGCCCCAAATCATCCTCATCAGTCGCCTCTAAAATATCGAGCCTAACAAACTGGGTATGCTGACTAAAGAAGGTTAGCTCTTTGAGCCAGTCGGCTCTATTGGAGCGATATAGCGGCCCATCAGGATGGGTGGTTTCGATAATATAGTTTATATCGCCGATGGTGTAGGCCGTGTATCGAGAGCGCATGAGCGCCTCCGCGGTGAGAGCAGTCCGTCCTCGATGTAGGGGGCGACAACATTGTTTATATTTTAAGCCTCGTCCACAAGGACATGGCGCGTTGGGAGATAATTTCATAAATATGTGATATGTGAAACGTGATGCATGATGTGTGAAACGAAGGTCAACCTTCCCGCAAGTTCTAAACTTGCGGGAAGGTGATGGCTGAAAATATTTATCTGAACATCTATACGTTCCACGTTTCCTACTGATACCGCGCAAAAATATTGCGGTAGGCTTCCGATTCTTCCATTAATGTATCATGGTCGCCAATCATGGCGATTTTTCCTTTTCGTAAGACAATAATCAAATCGGCCCAACGGATTTGGGAAAGACGGTGGGTAATCAAAATGGTAGTACGGTCTTGGGCGGCTCGTTCAATGGCTCGTTGAATCCGGTCTTCGGTGGCACTGTCGATGGCGCTGGTGGCATCATCCAACACGAGGATACGAGGGTTAGTCAAAAAGGCTCGAGCCAAGGCCAATCGCTGACGCTGTCCGCCCGATAGGGTCACACCTCGCTCACCGACCATAGTATCATAGTTGTCCCGAAAACCCATAATAAAGTCATGCGCTTGAGCCGCTTTAGCCGCCGAGATAATCGCCTCACGCGTCGCGTCAGGACAACCAAAGGCAATGTTATCAGCGACTGAACGGGAGAAGAGATAGATGTCCTGCTCGATAATCGAAATCTGTTGCCGGAGCGATTCCAGATTCCATGCTTTGACATTGACCCCGCCAATAACAACTTCCCCTTCATCTATATCGTAGGTGCGGTTTATAAGTTTGGCGATAGTACTTTTACCAGACCCGGTTTGGCCGGTAATGGCAACCGTCTGACCGGGTTTAATCTCAAAAGAGACATGCTCCAGGGAACGTTTGCCTTGCTCCTGTCCGGTATTATTGTCGGTATTATGAGAGGAGTTATATCGAAAGGTGACATTATCAAAATGCAGACTCCCGTCCAACTCGCCGGTGTATCCACCGACATTCTGGTCTAGCTCAGAGGTGGTGGTGATTAAATCAAGCACCCGTTGGGCACTCGATAAGCCAATAGAAACTCGGGAATAGGCGAACTGAGCGGCAAAGGTCGGAAAGCCGAAAATCATGATCATGCTATTAAAGGAGATCACATCCCCCTCGCTAATGGCTCCTTGTTGATAAAGCAGAAGACTATGCAGTAATGCCGCGGCCTGTAGCAAACCCAATAATAGTAGTGGGTAAAATTTTGCTTGGACATCGCCCTGAGCCACAAACGATTGCCGCCAATTACTGAGCGCGGTGTTAAAGCGACTAATCTCTTTCACTTCTTGCGCCGCGCCTTTGACGGTTTCGATCCCGTCAATTCCTTCGGCTAAGGTGGCATTTAGTTTACCGAACTCGAGCCGCTCTTTTTCTGTTACCGGCTGTAACTCTCGTAGATAGTGCCATAGAGAAATTACGTAAAAAACGATATAAATACCAATAGATAGTAACAGTTGAGGGTGAATGTAGGGAACCAGAATAATCGGGGCGACAATGAAAAATATTGAGCCAATCACCAAGTTTAAGCCGGGATTGAACATGAAGTTGATTTCACGCACATCGTTGGTGGCCCGAGCCATCAACTCTCCGGCGGCATGGCTGTCATGGAACGACATGCTTTTTCCGATGAGGCTGAGATACAGTTCGTCGCGAGTGTTCAGTTCGACCCGTTGGCCGATGATTTCACTACAGAAGTTGCGCCCCATCATCAACACCCCCCGTATCAATTGCGAAACAATTAACCAGAAAGCAATGAGACCCAAACCGTAAAAATCAGGGTCATCGGCGGTGTCGATGACGAGTTGAAAGCCCCAACCAATGAACATGGGGAGGATACCCGCGCCGATACCGTTACCGAACGCGCCGATAATTACCCCGATAATATAGATTTTGTATTGCATGGCATGGGACATAACCCAACGCCACGGGGTGGAATGGTTGGGTTGCCATTGTCGTTGAACAGAAAATTCAGATGTTGTTTGCATGGGGACTCGTGATACGTGAGGCGTGATGAGTGAACAGTTTTTCTAATTGTATAGGTTCAGGTATATTCAGCAAACTTTCATAGCGTGGCTCAATCCTAGATACGGTTCAGTACAGGGTTAAATAAATTTTGCGCGGTTTAGACCTTCAATACCCATTCGGGCACGTAGGAACTTCGTACCTTGAAGGACGCGGAATCTTTCTCCTCCGAGGTGCGAAGCTCCTCGGAGGTGTTTGAAACGAAACCTCACTCTCAGCGACCCACATCATCGAACCGGCACATTCTCGGTTTGGCTGGTTTCGACCACTTGACCTGACAGCCAGACTACCCGCCCATCGTCCAGTTCGATTTGCCACCACGAACTATCGGAGTTGCGTCCTACTATCGGCATGGTAACATTAGCCTCAAGCTGACCAACCACCTGATAGTCAACGCCCGGCCCCGCTCGTAGATTGACTCCATTTAGGGTTGTTGCCTCTGCACCGTTAGCCGGTTGTGGGGTGGGCGTATCGGGTGAGGCCGATTCGGCAGTGCCTTGGATGACCCGTGTGCTGGTCGGCGTGGGAATCGGCACGACCGGCGTGGCTGTGGGAATGAACAGTTGCGGAGCCGCGGGCGCAGGCGTAAAAGTCGGCTGGGGGGTACGTTGCACCGTCGAACTGCCTCTAAAATCGTACTCTAAGAGCCACATGGCAATTGTGGCGAATATCAAATAGTTGATTAGTAATAGCACAATACCTAAACTGACGTATCGTATTTTCATAGCTTATACCTCCATATTAGACATGTTGCGGAATCGGACACGGATTTTCACTGAAAAATACAGATTTTTTACCTGTTTTTGTTTTTAATCCGTAGACTTGTTCGGTAATAACTTATTATCGCATAAAAACTCAAATGCGAGGTTTTCGGAGTGCAAAAGCTTCTTGCTTTTGCATATTTGTCTCTGGCAAAAGCAAGAAGCTTTTGCACTCCTTTATTCCCGAACAACTCTCGTGTTAATCCGCGTCTCAATTTTATTTCGCAACAACTCTATTGATTACATTTGCTGGTGCTACCACACCAGATATTGATAGTATACCACAGATTGACATAATATTTAACTCAAAAACACCATGACCATATCTATTATCTGTACCGTCCTAAATGAAGGGGAAGCCATAAGGAAACTGCTCGATTCTTTGGTGGCTCAAACCCATCAGCCTGATGAGATTGTCATCGTAGATGGTGGCTCGACCGATAACACGGTGACAGTTATCAAACAGTATCAGAGCCACCTGCCAATTGAGATCATTATCGCTCCCGGTGCGAACATTAGCCGAGGCCGGAATATTGCCATTGAGGCCGCGCAAGGGTCGATTATTGCCAGCACCGATGCCGGAGTTCGCCTATCGCCAGAGTGGCTGGCTCGATTAATCGCGCCGTTTCAGGCTGACCATGCTCCGGCAGTAGTAGCCGGTTTTTTCGTACCCGACCCGCAGTCAACCTTTGAGGTCGCTATGGGAGCGACCGTATTACCGACAGCCAGTGATATAGACCCCGACAGTTTCCTACCCAGTAGCCGCTCTATCGCCTTCCTAAAATCGGCATGGCAGGAGGCAGGGCAGTATCCCGAATGGCTCGATTTTTGCGAGGATTTAATCTTCGACCTTCGTTTGCATGACCTGCATGGCCCCTTCCCCTTTGAGCCGCAAGCTGTTGCCTATTTTAGGCCGCGCCGCAATTTGTCGGCCTTTTTTAAGCAATATTACCAGTACAGCCGTGGCGATGGCAAGGCCGACCTGTGGCGCAAACGGCATGCCATTCGATACGTTACCTATTTGGTCGGTGGGCCGCTCTTGCTTTGGTTGGGAGCGCGTCAATCCCCTTGGTGGTGGGGCGTGGGCGGTTTGTTAGGCGCAATCGGCATGTTTGTAACTCCCTATCGACGGCTAACCAGCATGTGGGCGGAGTTATCACCTGTCGAAAAGGTGAAAGCTATGGCGTGGGTGCCGGTCATCCGTATCACCGGCGACATGGCTAAGATGATCGGGTATCCGGTCGGGTGGAAATGGCGGTTAGAGCGGATTGATGAGCAATCGGAATTGCGTTGGAGAGAGTAAATAAGTTTTTATGGGGTTATTCGTCGAAATTATGGATCAGTTTGCAGATAACATGGCTAAAGATCGTAAGGTTTATCTTCTGTTAAAACATTGTCAGCGGGATGGGTATCGGCAGTTGACGGCGGCGTTAGGGTGAGTATTCTCGTTTAGAGCAGAATTTACTGGATGTGAGAATAAAAATCTCTCCATTAGGGTGGTATATTCTGTTCTAAATGGGGTGTTTAGTGGGTTACGTTATAAAATCATCTTAATTCGTAGGTAGACCTGCCTAATCGCCACCACCTCCCCAAATTCTGCGGGAGGTTTTTTGTTTAGCCCAATAACGCTATAATAGAGGTATGATTACGGTAAAACTTTGGAGGAATATTAACGTATGACTCCCGTCGTAGCATCCTTATTGCTATTTCTGCTAAGCCTATTCTACTTGTTTGTAGCGCTGATGGCCGTGTCGCGGCGCGGTTTTCGAGAGAACAGCATCCGCCTGCTGACAATTTTTCTGGTCATCGCCTTTGGTTGGGAACTGCTTCATGCGGCTCTGACCCTTTTCAACCCGTCGGGTGAGGCAGGCTGGCTTCTCTCCGAGATTCCCATCAATGGGGTCGTCCTGCTGGCCTTCCTTTATTTCCTCCTCAGCCGAGTCTTTTTGCGACTTAGCAACAGAGACCGCACTTGGCGCATCGGTGGTATCATCGTCATGATGACGGTTCTCCTCCTCCGCACGACCACCTTTCTTCTGCTACCTGCCAATCTGTCCCTCGCCGGACTGACCATCAGCCAGAGCCATATTCGCAATAGCATCCTAATTCTGGGTTGGGTTATCTTTATGGGTGGGGTGGTGCTTATCACCTACCAAACCTATCGCCAAGCCCCCAATCCCCTGCATCGTAACCGCATCAAATATTGGGTTCTTTCGCTGATTTTACTGCTCTGCGGCGACCTGTTCCTGTTTAGCGGGCTAGACCTTCTCTCTAGCGGTTTTCGTTTGGCCGGAATCATGACAATGGCCTACGCCATCCGCAGTCATCGCCTACGCAACGTCAACCAACTTTTGCATGATCTCATCAGTTATCTGATTATCACCCTGCTAACGGCCAGTTTTTACCTATTTGGTTTTGTACTGGTACAGTATGTGTCCGAAAATGGGCTTGGCAATAATCTCCTGCTCACGGTGGTGCTGATTTCGCTTGTTTTGGCTCTGGTATTTAACCCGCTCCAACAAGTGGTGCAAAAACTGGTTGATCGCTGGTGGCTTGGACGAGGCTATGATGCTAATCAATTGGTTCGAGATTACAGCGCCAACATCAGCACCATTTTGAGTCTGCATCGCTTGGGCATTGTCTCGCTAGAGATGATTCAGCAGACCTTTCGACTGGAACATGCAACCATGTTTCTGGTCAAACAAAAGCCCGACCAAGACCGATTGTGTCTGCAACGGGTGCATGGCTTGGGAAGACGACAACTTAACGATTTTTACCTGCGTCCCGATAGTCCGGTGGTGGCATATTTTCAGACCGAGCATCGCCCATTGGGTCAGTACGAGCTTGATATGTCGAGCGAGTTCGCCCACATGCCCAAGTCAGAGCGGGCCATGCTAACCGGTTTTGCGGTCGATGTGTATGTGCCGATTTATGCCAAAAACGAGTGGTTGGGTCTGTTTGCCTTGGGAGCCAAACGCTCACGTAAAACCTATTTTGACCATGACTTAAGCCTGCTCAGTACCTTGGCTGACCAGACCGCAGTGGCCTTACAAAATGCCTTGTTGGTCGATAATCTGGTCGCCCTAAACAAAGACCTAAAAACGGCCTACGCCGACCTTGACCATGCCAATCAGCAACTACAGGAGTTAGACAACCTGAAATCGGCCTTTATTGGAGTGATTACCCATGAGATGCGGAGTCCATTCATCAATATCGACTTCTCGGTGCAATTGCTTGAGCGGTATGGCTTAGAGCATCTCGTCCCTGAACAGGTCGAACAGTTGGGGCAATTGAAACTTAATATCAAAGAAGCGAAACAGATGGTCGATAATCTGGTCAACTTTGCCACGTTTCTCAGTAACCGCGCCGATTTGTTTCTGTCATCCGTCAACCTGAGCCAACTGTTAGGGGAGGCAGTTACGCCCCATCGAGATTTTGCCACTAAAAAACAGATTCGCATCTATGAGCAGTGCGACTCCTCGTTAGATAACGTTTCGGCAGACCAGCAACGTCTGCGGAATGCGGTCTCGCAGTTGGTGCATAATGCGGTCAAATTCACCAATCCGGGTGGCGAGGTGTGGGTGCGTTGTGTGGCTCAACCCGACACCGTCCGCATCGAAATTCAAGACACCGGAATCGGAGTCGATCCTGAAATACTGCCTCACCTGTGGGACGATTTCACCCAAACCTCCGACAGCCTTCGGCGTGGTGTGGAGGGGTTGGGGCTGGGCTTAACCCTTGTCAAATATGTTGCTACCGCGCATGGCGGAACCGTCTTCGCCACCAGCCAAATTGACCAAGGAAGTACCTTTGGCTTTGAAATTCCTCTATAGATGTTCAGATAAACATTTTCAGCCGTTACCTTCCCGCAAGTTTAGAACTTGCGGGAAGGTTGGTCTTGAGTTGAAAAGCATTATCTGAAAGACTGTATCGTAGATTCCTCTGTAAATATTCAGTGAACTCGTCAGAAACCCGATTTCTTTGAGAAATCGGGTTTCTAGGGCGGATACACATCTGTTACCATCATGTGGACACCCGACTTTTTAACAAGTTTTCCTGATCGTTGCGATTATGTAATCGCAACGGGTATTTGGCGGGTATATACCCGCCTATTATGGGTACACTTCTGTTTTTTACAAGTTAGTTCTGAAAACTACTTATGAATCTTAATAACTCAACGTTAATTACCTCAGATCAATTTAAGCTAGTCCATCGTGTGTCATTACCCGAAAACGCGAATTTTGACGAACCAGTTCCAATAGTGATATTGGTGCATGGTTACGCGGGCAATGAAGACGTGATGTGGATATTCAGGCAAATCATTCCAAACGGAGTTGCCATTATCACCCCACGGGCAATAATTCCACTGCCAGAAAATGAGTATTGCTGGTTTGAGCATGACGGGGAACACCGAGTCGTTCCAGACCCGACTTCATTGCAACATGCTATTGAGGTGCTACACCAATTCATTATCGACCTGCCGAACCATTATCCGGTTGATTTATCACAATTGGTGATGATGGGGTTTAGCCAAGGGGCGGCTATGTGCAATAGTCTGGCGCTGGTTTGGCCCGACCTCTTACAGGGGGTAGCTTCAATTGCGGGGATTTTGCCTGATTTGCCGGACATTGCTCCATACCCCGACCTGCTGATTGACCTACCAATTTTTATTGCCCACGGCCTCAAAGATGAGACTGTTCCGCTTAATATGGCTCACTATACCCGCGATAGTTATCGTCAATTAGGGGCTGAGGTGACATACGGAGAATATAATGTTGGGCATAAGATTAATACCCAAGCGTTGAAAGATTTACAGGTATGGACGGCACAACGATTTACTCCTCGCTCGGTCTAAATTTCTCAAGTTTCTCACGCCATTTTTTCGCCACATCCGACGGGTTTGGCGGAGAAACTTGCTTGATAAGATCATCTTCGCAAGCCTGGCACACCTGCCGAATCTTTCCATCTGGCTGAAACCAGATCGTTGATTCGATCGTCTTCTTGTTTTTCTTTTTACATCGTTCGCACTGTTTCATAGTTTGTTTTTAACCTCCGGTAATTCCAAGGCTCTAGGAGTTTCCGTGCAAAATTCTATCCGTAGTAAAATTCTCGCAGAGCCGCGGAGACGCAGAGAAAAGGCATTAGAGTTGTTCGGGAATAAAGGAGTGCAAAAGCATCTTGCTTTTGCCAAAGGTAAACATGCAAAAGCAAGATGCTTTTGCACTCCGTATGCCTCGATTTTGAGTTTTTATGAGATTATTAGTTATTGCCGAACAGGTCTATTAAAAACTCTGCGTCTCTGCGACCTCTGCGACTCTGCGAGAGATGTCGGGTACCAAGACCATCAGTCGCAAACCTGTTATTGGCTAAACATCTGCTCAAGGTCATGGATTAAAGTTTGCGCGGCATGGATTTGTGAGGTCGGTACAACCGTCTGACCGGGGGTGAAGCGTCCCACATCAATCTGTTTGAACAGGGTTTCAATCCGAGTCAGCATGCCGACTTCGATTCCGGCTTGTTCAAGACGAGCTAACTGCTCCGATAAAGTGATGCCGGTTAGTGATTGATCGATTCGGGTAGACAGATAGATTAAGACGATTTTATGTAGGACAGAATGTCCCTTATCAGGCCGAGTAATCAACTCCTGCAACGCTTTTTGGGCGGTCTGGTAGGCCACTCGATTTTGTTTCAAGGCCATGTTGGTCTCTGCTCGATGCTGACGATAACGCTGGAGTTGCCATGCGCCTCCAATCAACAAAAGGGGGAGCAGACCACACAACCAAAATAGAGGATTACCCATCACCCTAGTTGTGGGGGTGGTTGATAAGGAGACCGGAACAGGTTTGAGAGGTGCAATATCACGTTCAGTTACGACCGCTGGATATACCTCATATTCGGTCTCGGCTGGCTCTATGACCAATGGAATCGGCGCTGTTTTCAGAGTGACATATTCCTCAAGTTTGGGGTTATAGTAACTAAACTCAACCGACGGAAAAACAAACTCCCCCGCTTGGGTGGGAAAAATAAGTCGCTCAAAACGGCGAATACCATACACTCCCTCCTCCTGAATATCAAGCTGACTGAGCGGTTTGCTGTCCAAAATCCGCCATTCTGATAGATCCGGCAAAACAGGTTCGTTCAGCACGTCGATATTACCAAATCCCTCAATATCTACAGCCAAGGTTAATGGCTCGTTGACCCGCCCCATGTTCTGGTCGATGGTGGCTCTAATGTCAAACTGCCCCACCGCGCCCTTAAAACTGTCCGGCGCATCTTTGGGAAGCGATAAGATATTCAGCGTAATCGAATTTGTCTCCAGAGTGCGGTCGGCTCGCAACCCGCCCGGAACCGTCAATTTAGCTGGTTCGATCGTTACTTCACCGAGTGTGGCGGGAAAAATGGCCGTGCGAACCTCAATCACCGAGTAGTTGGTGTTTGAGATCATGCGGGCATAGTGGGGCTGAGAAAGGATGGTCTGGCTCCAAAAATCGGTAAAAGAGGGGGACTCATAATCCGGTTGACCGGGGAAAATCGTCGAACGATATAGCCGAAAGGTGTAAATGACCTGTTCGCCAAGGTAGGGGGTTAAGTTGTCAATTTCAGCTTCAACAATAAAGGCAGGCGGTGGGGTAATCAGTTCATCGGGGGGCGTACTTTCTTCTAAATTAAGATCATTACTGTTAGCGGGTGTAACCGTAATCTCTATCGGCTCTGTCTGATACAACTGTCCGGCAATCTCAAGCTGGACACTGCCTATAAGCAACTGACCCTCTATTTGAGGTTGTAGATAATAGATAAACTGCCGTTCGCTGGTAGTCAGGCCATTTTCAATACTTGTACTGCTAAAACTACGGTAGCCAGTTTGTACAAAATCATCCCATTCCGGTATAACAGGCTCTCTATAATCGTCAAAAATACCTTGAATGGTGATAGTCAACGCCAGTTGGTCATCCAGAGACAGGGAATCACGATCTACTTCTGCTATAACACTAATCCCGTCCGTCTCTTGCCCGAAACTGGTTTGAGGCAGGATAAAACTGAACCATAAAACGATAAAAATAAGGATGGGACGATGTAGACTAATCACGGAATTGTTACCCATGTCCTTGCTACCAATCTTGAGCGGGAAGTTTACGGCTACCTTGACCATCAAACGATTGATTGAGTCGTTCTTGCAAGGTTTGACTGTTTTGAGACAGGTTATCGAGTAGTTGTTCGGCCTCTTCGGGCGATAACTCCTCTTCGTCGCCACCCGGCCCTCCACCTTCTTCTTCCTCTTCTTCCTCACCGCCGGGGCCTTCTTCTCCCTCTTCCTCGCCGCCCGGTTCAGGTTGATCACCTTCTTGGTCTTGGGGCTGACCTTCTCCCTCTCCTTGGTTGTCACCGGGCTGATTCGGTTGCGGTTGTCCGTCGCCGCTTTGTTGGCTTTGCCGTTGCACTTTACGCAAAGCCAACTCAAGATTATGTTTTGCTTCTTGATCGTTAGGGTCGAGGAGTAACGATTCTTGGTAGGCTTTTATGGCCGCGGGCCAATCTTCAGTCAAAAAATAGGCATTGCCCAGATTGTAGAATGCTCGTTGAGCCAACTTGTCGTCGGCCAACCGTAGAGCCTGTTGTGTTTGACCCACGGCTGATTTTAGGTCGCCCTTATTATGGAAAGCATTACCAGAGTTGTAATAGGGTTCAGCCAGTTCGGCATCGGTCTCTTTGGCCGCCGTATACTCTTCTAAAGCATCATCGTAAGCCGCTTTTTCAAAATCATTGTTACCCTGATTATTATATCGAGCCGCAGACGAGTTACAGGCTGATAAAATCATCGTCATCATCATGCCAAGCATTATTATCAAAATGGTTTGTTTTTTCATAATGACCTCCGTCTTGTGGAATGTATACTGAAAATAGAAAGAGACCGAAACTTTGAGATGTCATTCCCGCATGCTTTTAGCGGGAATCCATTCCTTATAGGTCGTGTGGATGCCCGATAACCACATTCGGGCATGACATGAGAAACGTGTCGGTTTCAAAGTAATTTCAGTGCAAGACGTAGAACCATGAGGAACGAGGCAAATTCACGTTTCACATATTCACGCCTCACGCCTCATGTTTCACATATTCACGCCTCACGTTTTTATGTTTGCGATCGGGGATTGCCTCAACGACTAACAGAATGATAATCGCTCCGGCTAAAAACCATTGAAACTGTTCGATTTTCCGACTCTCGAAACGGCTTTCCAGTTCGCTAGTTTGAAGTTTTTCGATTTCATCAGCCACAAACCCAACTTCTCGACCATCAGCCGTCGCTCGGAAATAGCGTCCCCCAGTAATGAGGGCGATGTCCTGCAAGGTTGTTTCGTCCAGATAGGTCAGTACCCGCTCCCCGTTTTGGTCTTCTTTGTAACCAAGAAGCGTACCATACTCGTCGTATTCTGGAATCGGCTCTCCTTCCGGCGAACCAAACCCGATAGCATAAATGATAATCCCTTCTTCAGCGGCATTTGTAGCCGCCCCCAAAGCATCATCCTCATGATTCTCACCGTCAGTCAGAAGTACCAGCACCTTTTGGGTGGCTCGTTCTTTGTTAAAACCGGTCATGCCGATTTCAATTGCTTCGGCAATGGCGGTGCCGGGGCGAGAGATAACTCCCGGATGGGCACTGTCTAAAAAGGAGCGAGCGGTGGTAAAATCAGAAGTCAGCGGAAATTGGACAAAGGCCGCACCAGAGAACAGTACCAACCCCATGTCGTTTCCGATTAATGCTTCCATGAGTTCGCTAATCTCTAGTTTGGCTCGGTCTAAACGATTCGGTTTTAAGTCCTCGGCCAGCATGCTCTTGGAAATATCAAGGGCAACCATAACTTCGACTCCTTGGCGCTCCACATATTCAGACTGAACGCCCCACCGCGGGCGGGCGAGGGTAACTATCAACATAACCAACGCGGCGAACCAGAGCCAATTTTTCCAACGCCGCCCCGACCAGTTGACGGTGGCGCTTAACTGCTCAATCAGGTCAGGGCTACCCAACCGTTGCATGAGGGTTTTATGTCGTCTATTTAATAAAAATACCAGTCCAGCCAAAAAGAACAAGGGCAATATGCAATATATAAAGTAAGTCGGTTCAGCAAAGTCCATAGTTAGATGTCAAAAAATTTTAGCCGACAGTATCGTAGGATAGGCTTTAGCCTGTCCCGTACACAGCCTAAAGGCCATGCTACATGTCTTGTTAAGGAATTTTTCTAAAATAGGTAAGACGTAAAATTAGTTCAAAAACAAAAATCAACACCGCGGGAATAACAAACCAAATCAGTAACTCTTGATAGCGAGTAAATGTTTTAACCTCGATTTCGGAGCGTTCTAAATCGTTGATTTTGTCATAAATCTCTTGCAGACCGCGGGTGTCCTCGGCTCGAAAATAAAGCCCTCCCGTTAAGTCGGCAATATCTTGTAAGGTCTCTTCATCAATTTCCGAGTCACGATATTCGACTCGGCCATCGGGAAAGGGTAGTGGAGCAGGGCCGGGCCGAGCCGCACCGATGGTGTAAACCTTAATGTCAAGTGCTTTGGCGATTTTGGCCGCGGTCATGGGATCGATTTGCCCGGAGTTATTAGCCCCATCAGTCAGCAGGACAATGACTCGACTGCTGGCCGTTGAGTCGCGTAACATGTTAGCCGCGTTGGCAAGACCCAAACCAATGGCCGTACCACTATCCAGCCGAATATCCCATGACACTTGAGTCTCGTCAATAATCTGTTGCAAGACTCGATAATCGAGTGTTGGCGGTACTTGACTAAACGCCTCGGTAGCAAAAATCACATAGCCGATACGATCATACTGCCGGCTGTCGATAAAGTCATGAATCACATCTTTGGCCGCCCCGATACGGTTCGGCTCAAAATCCTCAGCGGCCATGCTCCCCGAAATATCAAGCACAATGGCAATATCAACTCCGTTACCGCTGATGACCTCACGAGCGCTCCCCGATTGGGGTCGAGCAAGAGCGATAATTAACAACGACAGGCCAATGACCCGAAATAACGGCAAAAGAACACGCCCTCTTTGGCGTAACGAGGGCGAAACCGTGGCGGCAAGACGTAGGTCTGAATATTGTAGAGTAGCAGGTTGGCGACGGTTTTTCAACCATTGCCATCGACGAGTAATAAGCGGAAGCAGTATCATAAGGAGCGGGATAATCAAAAACCATAACGCCCACGGAGAGGCAAAACGAATTATCATAATGGTTTCTCCAAATTTGGTGGCGTATCTGGTTGTTTTACGGTTTCTTTGGGAGTAGTCATCGCCACCACAGACCTCGCTCTGGTAACTAAGTTGTTTGCCTCATCTTCTTGCGGATGATGTTTAGCAAATTTAACCAAGTCACTCACCCGTAATAGGCTCATAAAATCAGCCACATGCTCTGTGGAAACAGATTTTTTTCGTATGGTTTGATTAAACTCGTAGGTAGTTTGCTCCAAAGCAGGGAATTCATACCGATTTTCGGCATATTCTCGCATGCAGTCTGACACAAGGGAGTAATGCTCCTTGATTCTTTCTTGCTCTGGTAAGCTAAGTTGAGCAATCCGGTCGAGTTCGGCATAGGCGATTACTTCCGGTGGACGGGGATCAACGACAACCTCAGGAACAAGTTCAGGTATTTCGATCGGTTTGCGTCGTCGTAAATAGAACCACCAAGTAGCCCAAAGTGCCACCATAACAAGCAATATACCCAGTAGAATTGTGCCCAGTACCCACGGCCAAATCAGCGGAATCGGCAAATTAGCTTGCCCTTTTAACTCTTTTAGTTCGGCCTCATCTTCATCTGTAATTACAGAGGTGACGCGCAACTGAATCACAGGCGAGGCATAATCTTCAATTACTCCATCGGGGCGACGGTGGGTGATGACCAGATCAGGCGTTTTGTAAAAGCCGGGTTCAAACAGGGTGACGATAATATCCTTACCTGTTTTTGCCGAACCATCGCCATTGTCAACCGTTTCGGGCGCGCTTTGTTCGATAACATGAAATCGCCCCCACTCGCGACCTACTTGAGGCAAAGAAACCCGTGACTGGTCAGGGTGTACAACCTCTAAGCGCAGGGTAAGCTGATCGCCCACCGTGCGTGACTGGTCGAGATTTTGAGTTTGCGATTCGATGTAAAATTCAACCTCTACCTCTGGTGGGGTTTGAGCCGAAACAGTCAGGAGATTGAGCGTGAGCGCCAGCGCCATGCTGACTAAAAAAAGATTGTGTTTGAAATAATGCTTAATTGTTGATGAATTCATCTATATGGCGTTAGGCAATTTCCTTTATCGTCGTAACCGTTTGGCTCGTTTCTCAAAAAATTTGGTTAAGGGTGTGACATAATCGTCAGCAGTGGTGACATCAATGCGGTCAACTTTAGCTCGTCGGAAACCTTGTTCACGCTCGGTGATTAAGGCTCTGACCTGTTCGGTAAAGGCTCGTCGTACAGCTCGACTGCCGGTGTCTACCATGCGTACCTCACCCGTTTCAGCATCTTGCAAGGCTAACAATCCTACCTTGGGCAATTTATACTCTTTGGGGTCGCTCAGGGTGACGGCAATCACATCATGCCGTCGATTACAAACCTGTAGCATAGCTTGATAGCTTTTACCTACTGCTAAAAAGTCAGAAATGAGGAAGACGATGGCCTTCCGTTTCAAAATCAGGTTGATGTTGTCAAGAGCCAGTTTGATGTTTGTGCCTCGACCATCTGGCTCAAAGGCTAACAACTCGCGAATCAGTCTGAGTACATGGCGGCGACCTTTGCGAGGTGGAATATACAACTCAATCTTATCGGTAAAGAGGAGCAGACCCACCTTGTCGTTATTGCTAATTGCCGAAAAGGCCAACACCGCGGCCAACTCAGCCGCAATGACTCGTTTGAAACGCTCGACGGTGCCAAATTGACCAGACGCGCTTAAATCAACCACAAGCATGACAGTCAACTCTCGCTCCTCGATATACCGCTTGACAAACAGTTCGCCGGTACGAGCAGTCACTTTCCAGTCAATTGAGCGCACCTCATCACCGCTTTGGTAACGCCGGACTTCGTCAAACTCCATGCCTTTTCCCTTAAAGACAGCATGGTACTCACCGGCAAAACTATCGTTCACCAATCGGCGAGTGTATATTTCGATTTGGCGAATCTTTTTTATGATTTCTGGGGTTAGCTGTTTTGGATTATCCTTCATAAAGGGTCACGGTTAGGGGACTTCGATTCGCTCTAGTATGCGACGTACAACCTCTTCACTGCTAATCTCTTCGGCTTCGGCTTCGTAGCTAATCACTACCCGATGCCGTAAAATATCAAGGGCGATACTTTTTATATCTTCGGGGCTGACATAACCTCGACCTTGTAAAAAGGCATGGGCACGGGCGGCCATAATCATGTAGATAGTGGCTCGGGGAGAGGCTCCAAAGTCGATTAAGTGGGCTAAATCGGTCAGCCCATTTTCGACAGGGTTACGGGTGGCAAAGATAATGTCGAGGACATAGTTCTTAATCTTCTCATCCACATAGATTTTGCGAACGACCTCACGTGCCCGCATAAGTTGTTCTGGAGTGGTAACCGCGGCGATAGTGGGCAGAGCCAAGCCGGTCATACGATCCATAATCAGCCGCTCTTCGTCGCGGGTCGGATAGGTGACAACCACTTTGAGCATGAAGCGGTCAACCTGAGCTTCCGGCAAGGGATAGGTTCCTTCTTGCTCAATTGGGTTTTGGGTGGCTAAAACCAAAAACGGCTTTTCGAGTTTATAGGTTTCGTTACCGATGGTCACTTGCCGCTCTTGCATGGCTTCGAGCAAGGCGCTTTGCACCTTGGCCGGGGCACGGTTAATCTCGTCGGCTAAAATAAAGTTGGCGAAAATTGGCCCTTGGTGCGAGGTAAACTCGTTCGTGCGAGGATTATAAACTTCAGTCCCAATCACATCGGCGGGGAGTAGGTCAGGCGTGAACTGGATCCGCTGAAATTTAGCTTGTACGGCCTGAGACAAGGTACTAACAGCCAAAGTTTTTGCCAAACCGGGTACCCCTTCTAATAAAACATGGCCGTCTGCCAATAGGCCGATAAGGAGGCGTTCGATAAGTTTTTCTTGCCCAACAATAACCTTGTTGACCTCGGCCAGTAAATCTTGTAAGAAAACCGCTTCTTGGGCTACGGTTTCATTAAGTTGATGTATATCTATTGTTTCCATAAAGTTGAGTAGCTATAGATGTTCAGATAAATATTTTCAGCCATCACCTTCCCGCAAGTTTAGAACTTGCGGGAAGGTTGGCCTTGAATTGAAAACCATTAGTCTGAAAGACTGTATATGCTCCGTAGAATTCGGCTCAATAAAAAAGAGTTAGCCGCCAAACACGACCAACCTTCTTAAGGCCAACCTGTATTTTAACTAAAGTGTAGATATTTATCAAGAACTCTACGCTGTTTTAATCAAACGCTAATTTTCAAGCAACCAACGATAGCCTTAAAAAATTGCCAACTTAGGAAAAAACGTGTAAACTAATTATTAGCTCTTGACATTGTGTTGATGTTTATATTTGTCTATTTGACATAAATTTGGTTTATAACTTACCCTACATCAACAAGGAGATATAATAAATGGCTAGGTATCAAATTTTATATTGGGAATACATCCCATTAGGCGTAAAAGCCACTGATGTTAATGGCACTGTTCGGGAAAATCTCCCCGCCCGATTTCAAGAAGCAGTTGAGAATGCCTCCTCACAAGGTGGGCATAGTAGTGCCGCGGCTTACACTTCCATGTTTAAATGGGGAAAAGAAGAAGAGCGGGAGGGTGCGGCTCGGGAAGTTGCGACCGCAATTGTGCAGGAACTTGACGCAATATGGAACGAAGAAGAAGCCCGTAAAAAGTACCAAGAAGCGGCGTGACAATCACCAAGTTAGTCTGGTGCTAGACCAATACTTAATCTGGCAACCAAGCTAATACCCGAAATCCTGTTTCCGTCTCAATCACATGCTCAACTGGTTGCAATCGAGGGTTAACCACCTTAAGACGATATTCTGATACACCTTGTCCCTGATTATCAACAAAAGCAACCGCTTCCCTATTAGGCGAAAAAACAGGCATAGAACGAATTTTACCTCGCAGTGATTTATCCCAAATCACTGCTTCTTGGTTTATAGCGTCATAATAAACCAAATTTCCCTCTTGAAAAAATACAAATCCACTGTTTGATTGATCCCAAGTCGGGATAAAAGTCAGCCCCTCGCCATCTGTATTGGCAAGATGAACGCTGTAAACTAAAGCACGTTCATTTAGTTCGTCTCCCCACTGTTTTAACCACACCCCAACATATAAACAATCTGCATCTTCTGTGGCATCACATCCCTGTATCGTAAACGGCTCGTAATAAACAAGTTGACTAGCATCAGGTGCTATATTGGCGACAGTCGCGTTTGCCGGAAGATCATACGCCGGAGCCTGATTGTCAATTCTCTGAAAATAACGTCCGTTTTCGCTATAAAGTAACGTATCATCCGGTGACCAGCGTAACTCTGTGACCGATTCTGGAGGCATGGCCCATTCTTGGGTATTCTTGGTCGTTATATTCAGGCTGACCAAAGTTGCCGCCTCGTTTGACTGAGTAACGACAGTTTTGTAGGCCAACAAACAATCAGCCACCCCATCGCCACACCCCATGCTCCACGCCACCGAAACAAGAGGATCAACATCAAGCGCGATAGTCGTTGCCGTTTGATTGACCGCGTCGTATAAACGTAATTCAAGCTGATTGCTGATTTGACTCGCCACTGTATACGCCACCTGCTGACCATCGGGCGACCAACTGACCGTTGAATCAGGCCACTGTTCGCTGGACAAGGTCAGGGAAACCATGCTCGAATTTTGATTTGGCGTGACCCGATAAAGTCGGTTCTCGACCGCAACCCAACATGGAGTTTTTGTTTGATGCAAACAACCCGGAGCAACGCTGATGGTTTCGTTACGGCTGGCCGGGGCAATTGGCTCAATTGTTAGGGTATCAATATCCATACGATAGAGCTTGCTGTTCATCCAAATTAACAGAGAACCTGTTTTGGCCGCGGCCGGTTGATAAAATATCGTCACCAAAACCAACCCCACGATAACGATGAGCCATAAGATAACCGATTGCCATTGTTTACTAAATCCAAAAGTTTGTCGATTCATTCATGACCTGACATGTTGACAAAATCAAAGGTATTTTTTGACAGGATTAACAGGATTACAAGTGAAAAAATCCTGTTAATCTTGTTAATCCTGTCAGATATTGTTTTAATTATGTTGAAACGATAAACTTCTGTAAATCGAGTCATAAATCAAGTCGTTTCATACTTCAACTTCCTCAAAAATATGGAAGAACTCTTCTACAATATCGGGAAAATGAACATCATCGAACTCATATTTTTGCCGAAGTTGGGCCTGATTTTGGATCAGCCATAAATATAGATCACCCTCTGAGCGGTTAGGGAAATGTTGCATCATGTTACTTTTTTTAAATTTTTGTATGGTCGGCAGATAGACGTTATCGTACCAATGTTGAGCCACACAGACAAAACTCTCTTCTGGTAAGACATCGGAACATGGATCATCCTCATGCTGTCGCATCAGGTAACGATGTAGTTTAATATGCCATAAAAGTTGCTGATATCCCCCCGGTATGGTCAAGTCGATATGCGCTTTAGAATCGGGTCGGATGCGGTCAAGTCGAGTTTGCTCTAGGAAAAAGGCGAAACCCTCTTTTATCAGCAACTCATCCGGCTCAATGTCTGGGGTGAGGGTAATAGGGGATGGCAGTTCGGTAACATTGGCTTGAATCGTCTTCCAACCTAAATCTCTCGCCACAGAGACGCGGTGGTTGCCATCCTTAACAAAATAAACTTGATCGATTTTATAAACATCAATCGGTGGAAACCCCTTGCCCGTAACCGCGAGCGTGTAAATACTACGCCAACGTTCCTTGTTACGCTGATCTCCGGTCATTGGGAAAAAATGGCGGGTGAACTCTTCGTATCGCCCTGTGCTCCCGACGATACTATCTACCGGAATATCATGCAATCCTTGAAAAATACTCTCGTGTAAACGGAGCTTATCGACCACCTCATCAAATGAAAGCAAGTGCATATTATGCCCAGTGATGAACCCCATCACTCGTTCCAAAAATCCTCGTAGTCGAACATGTTTAAATTCAGATTCACTGTCGATATAGGCTTTAACTTGTGGGTCTAAAATTGGTGACGACATTGTCACACCTCCAGATGGCGAATTTATGAGTAACGCACATTGTACCAGATTCCGCGTCTGCCGGAAAACTGATAATTTCACGATTGTGGTGGTCAAGATAACTCTCAAAAACTCTGCGGAACATCTCAAGTAAATATTCAGTGAACTCGCCAGAAAGAGTGTCAGAAACCCGATTTCTTAAAGAAATCGGGTTTCTAGGGCTACTTTACTGAACTTTTACCATCTCAACACCTCCGAGGAAAACTACATACCTCGGAGGAGAACGGCTCCGCGTCCTCTAACATTGCACTTGATTATCACTCCCCCGGCAAACGGGTAACCCGCCAATCCGCCGCGTTCCATGTGACGGTATCATAAATATGGGGTGCGACTCCTTGCAGACTGCGGTTGATACCGTACAGGTCGGGTAAGACCAACAGGGGGATATGGGGCAAATCTTGATGCAAAATGGTCGCCAACTCGCACAGTAAAGTCCGGCGGCGGTTATTCGGTAACGGACTGTATAGGGCATCAAAAATGTCGATGAGCTTGGGGTTGTAGTAGCGCCCCACGTTCAATCCGGCGATGGGGTTATCGCGGGTCGGAATCGAGCGCGGATCGAAATAGTCCCCCATGCGGATGGTCGGGTCAACCCCGTAATAGCCATCATCCCACAGATTTAGGTCAAAGTTGCCCCGTAGTTCGATGCCGTTGTCGTTCCAGGTGCCCCACAGTTTACCCCCTTCAACCACCTCGCGATCTAGTTTGATATAAACCCGCGCCAACATCTCCTCAATCAATTGATGCGCCTCATGCAGAGGTTCACCAAACTCATCGTAGGTATAACTTTTTAGGATGAGTTGTGTTCCATCCTCTGCCGTACCACAGCCTTGACAACGCCGTACGTCCTCGCCGGGAGTTAGCACCCAACCCGCTTGGCTGAGCAGGGCTTGAGCGATGCCCGGATCATAGTAGTAAGGAGTCAGAAAACAGCCAATCTGATTCAACTCGGTTTGCATGGGCCGTCCCTTGCCGTCGAAGGCGCGTCGGTTGAGGCGTTCCACGTCAATCGACTGCAAAATCGCCTGGCGCACCCGTTGGTCGCCCAGAATCGGATGTGGTTTATCGGGGTTGCCCGGCTCGGTCAGATTTGGCACTAAGCGCAACAGATAGCGGGCCGGATCGGTAGCATAAAGGTAGACATTGCCACTTCTACTGCGCTCCATGCGCCGGATAATCTGCTTATCGTAGGGCCACAAGTCGAGTTGGGCATCACCCCGTTCTAACATGCGCTGTCGCAGTTTTGGGTTGGAGACAATCTCCAATACCAACTGACTCGCCAATGGGCGGTCTGGCACAAAATAGTGGGGGTTCGGCAGAAAGGTCAGCCGTTCACCCGGAACCCATTCGCCCAATATAAACGGGCCAGTGCTAATCGGGTTAAAGTTACAATCCTCCCACAACAGCATGGTTTCATGATCATCCTCACAGTAATGTTTGGGGAAAATTCCCGTTCCTAACCCACCAAATTGGATTAAATAGTTCGGGTAAAACTGCTTATAGGTGATGATGACGGTGTAATCGTCGGGTGCAACCATCTCCTCAATCAGGTCGATACCCGGTGTCCAGATGCCACTTTGATTGAGAATATCTCTGGTAAACAGCACGTCGGCAGAGGTAAAGGGCGTGCCATCGCTCCATTTAACATCTTGGCGTAACTGCCAAACTACCGTCTTCCCATCGGGGCTGAGACCACCGTTGCTCAAAGTCGGTAACGCTTCGGCCAGTTCAGGGTAATATTTGCCGTCATGTCCCATCTCCGCGAGTGCGCTGAAAACCAGTTCCCCGACGAGGGCTTCGTAGCCACTGTCGTTCAGATAGGCGTTAAAACTGGGTGGCTCAATGGCCAGTAGGACTTTGATGGCACTCTCCTGCACATCCACCGCCCGCGCTAATGGGGGCAGAGTCGGGGTTGGCTCCGGCGTGGGGGTTGGCTCTGGTGGCGCGGGGAGACAGCCCATCAGCAGAAAACAGAGGGTTAGGAGGAGATAGGTTTTTAATGGTGGTAGGTTGTGGTACTTTTGCAAAGTTTAATATCCTTATGGTGGCACCAGAGTGGGACGAGGGATTACATGTTCACGCATCCCGTTTCAGTAACCGAGGCAATTGCCGAATTTCGTCGATACCGATTATCAGGCCAATCAGACCATACACCAATACCCCTAACAATCCACTTAGGCTGATGCTCCATATCGGTGATAGCTGATTCAACTGAGTAAAACAGCCGTAAACGACCATGCCCATCACGCTTGCGGCGAGTAGGGTTTGCCCCAACACCTTGATTAAGGGTGTCAGGTTGATAGAGTCTAACTGTCGGCGAGCGATATAGAGCAGAAATAGAATCTCCAGCGATACGGCTAGACCGTTGGAGAGAGCCAATCCACCTACGCCCAATGGAACATACAACAAATAGGCCAAGGTCAAATTCAAGAGCATGCTCAATACCGAACTAATAAGCGGGGTCGTGGTATCTTTTTGGGCGTAAAAAAAGCGATTGACCACCTCCATGAGACAATGCGCGACCAAGGCAATCGCCCAAAATTGCAGAGCATAGTAGACCAGCGCGGTTGAATCGGCGGTAAACTCACCCCGCTCAAACATCAGCTTGATGATGGGTCGCCCCAAAGCAATCAACCCGACCATGGCCGGAATCGACAAGGTCAGCATGACCCGCATAGCTTGGGCGGTGGTCTGCCATAAACCGATTCTATCCTGACGAGCGGCTAGGGTTGACATGGTAGGAAACAGTACAATCCCAATCGCGGTTCCGATGATGGTCTGGGGCATCTGCATCAAGTCCCATCCATAATCAAGCGCCGAGACACTACCCTCGTTAAGACGGGAGGCCAAATTAAACATGATAATGAAGTTCAGTTGGATGACAAAAATGGTGACGATACGCGGCCCCATCAAACGCACCACTTCGAATAAATTTGGGTCATGCCAGCCGAGGGTAAAGGTGTATGGGCGAGCAGGCTTCCAGCCTGCCGCAGACAAGATGTCTGCGCTCCTAGTGTGTACTGTACTCCGCCGAACAAAATATATGAGACCCGGTAGCTGAATCAACAGATGACCGAGCGCCCCAGCGATGGTGCCCCATATCAAACCATACACGCCGAACGGCTCGACTAAAAAGAGTGCCCCGCCGATGATACCAAGGTTGTAGATGATGGGCGCGAGAGCAGGCAAAACAAAATGTTGACGAGTGTTTAAGACCGCGCCCACGAGACCACTAACACTGAAAATGGTGGTCGAGATTAGCACTAGTCGCATCATGGAGGCGGTTAGTTGTTGGGTGGCGGGGTCAAAACCGGGGGCGACAATGTAGATGACAATCGAGTCGGCAAAAAGCATGACCAGTAGCGACACGGTCAGGGCGACCAGCAACATGTTGTTGACCACTGCGCTGACCAGCCGCCAGCCATGCGGGTCATCGTCAGGCGACATGGTCAACCGTTCGCTTAATACCGGAATAAAAGCCGTTGCCAACGCCCCCCCCGAAATCATCATGTAAAGGATGTCGGGTAGGCGAAAAGCGGCCACGTAGGCATCAAACTCGCCACCTGTGCCAAAGGCCGGGGCAATGATAATTTGGCGACCTACGGCTAACAGCTTATTAATGAAGAAAGCCACCATCAAGATACTGGTCGAGCGGATGAGGTGGGTCATGGGGTCGGCCAATAATGCTGATGGATGGCGATGGCTTCGGCCTCTAAAATGGGGCCAATCGTGGGCAGGGATTTAGTACCACGGGCAAAAATCTCGATGCAGGCCGGAATAATGGTCTGACTGCCAAAAATCTCGTCGAGCTTATAGGCCGGACAGCCATAAACCACCCCCTTTATATTGGCCCAGTGAATAGCTCCACTGCACATGGCGCACGGCTCGGTGCTGGTGTAGAGCCAACATTGAGCCACAACCCCGGCTCCAAGTTGTTGGCTGGCTCGGCTAATGAGATTCAGTTCAGCATGACGGGTGCAGTCGTTGTCGGTGTTGACACTGTTTTCGGCCTGAAATAAAATCTGGTCATCCTTGACTAATACTGCCCCAAACGGCTCATTGCCAAGCTGAATGGCGTTTTCGGCCAGTTCAAAACAAACTCGCATGTGTTTTTCATGGGTCATTGGGTAACTCCTGTTGCGTGTTGTTTACATAATTCATAATTCGTAATTCGTAATTCGTAATTCATAATTCGTAATTCGTAATTCGTAATTCATAATTCATAATTCGTAATTCATAATTCATAATTCATAATTCGTAATTCATAATTCGTAATTCGTACTATTTTTAGCCACTCGTAAACTGTATCTCGTCACTTTTGGTGAACTTACGGGCTTTACGACGAGCAGAGGCTTGTAGGTCAACGATAAGGTCAGTTTCGTCGACGATGTCGCCGGTTAGCACTTCGACCACATCTTCTAAGGTAACGACTCCGGCAATGCCACCAAACTCATCGACCACGACGGCTAAATGCTGACGACGCTGTTGGAAGATGGGCAGAAGTTTGTCGGCGGGGAGAGTTTCGGGCACAAAACGAACTTCGCTGACCAACTCGGCAATTCGTTGTTTGTCCCGCCCTTCAATCATTTCGGTCAGCAAGACCCCTTTTAAAACTATACCTAGCACATCATCAATCGTGTCACCAATGACGATAATTCGACTATGGGGCGAGGCTAGAATTTCGTCTTTAGCCTCAGCGAGGGTCATGCGCCCTTGCAGATGGGTCAGCGTAACACGGGGAGTCATCAGGTTTGAGGCGGTGATGTCGTTCAGCTTAAACACTTGCTGAATCATCTGTGACTCATCCGATTCAATAATTCCCTCTTGCTGACCAATTTTAGCCAGCAATTTAATCTCGGCTTCGTCGGTGGTCGGCCTGCTGGCTCCTTCGGTGATGGGTGAGGTGATTTTTTCAACTGCCCAAACAAGCGGTGTGAATGTCCAAACTAAAAACCGTATCGGACGGGCTGAAAAGAGAGCAATCGGTTCAGAGAAACGTTCTCCGGCAACTTTGGGAGTTATTTCGGCCAAAATAATCACCAAAAAGGTAAATATAGTCGAAAATAGCCCCAGCCATTGACTGCCTAACACCGTTCCAGCAATTGCTCCGAGGGTAATACTGCCTACTATATTTGATATATTGTTGACGATGACGATGGTGGCGATAGGCCGGTTCATGTTCTCACGAATGGTGAGTAAGGCCAAGGCCGCGGGCTGTTTAGTTTCGGCCAGTTGACGAACTTTGGTTAAGGGAACTGAGAATAGCGCGGCTTCTACTAGTGAACATGTCGCCGAAGCCACTAACACGGCCATAACACCAAGCAATAGTTGAAACAAGGTAACCTCCAAGGGTTAATACAGTTTAGTGGCTTGGATTCTATAACTCAGCGGGTGGATAGACAAATTAAAAGACCCGTTGTGAATTACAACGAGTCTTGGGCGGGTGGCATGGTAGTTTTGATAGATTCTTGTGTTGCTGATAACTACGCAGAACTCATCCAATGACTATTAATAGAGCAGAGTTTACGTAAATATTCAGTGAACTCGCCAGAAGGAACGTCAGAAACCCGATTTCTTTGAGAAATCGGGTTTCTAGGGCGGTTTTACTGAATTTTTACGAGTTTACAGGATAGGAGAATAAAAATTCTCTTATTCTGTAAATTTTACTCTAAACAGCGTAAATACTGTGGACTATTTGAGTTGTGCGGAGTCTTCAATATCAAGGATCAATCATGCGCGTCGTCATGAATAGGGGGCGGTACCCGCAAGATGAGTCCATCAACAGATTTGCCACAATGTGGGCAATAACGAGGATCAACCTGCGCTTTTTTTTGCATCTCTTCCACAAAACCCGAGCCGAGGATGCCGGTGGGCATGGCAAACAGTCCAACCCCAACCAAAGCCACAATCGCCCCAAAAAACTGACCAAGGGGTGTTATGGGATGGACATCGCCATACCCTACGGTGGTTAAGGTCGAGACTCCCCACCACATAGAGGCGGGGATACTGGAGAATTGGTCGGGTTGTGTGTCATGCTCGACAAAATACATCAAACTGGATGATATGACTAGCATAATTAGCATCATCATCCAAGCGGTGATTAACTCCTCTTTTTTGTTGCTTAAAACATTGCCAAAGGTTTTAAGCGATTCGGAGTAACGGCCTAATTTGAACAAACGACCTAAACGGACGAGGCGTAACCCGCGGATGATGCGGGTGTCGACGCTGGTGGGGAGGGGAATAAAAAAGGGGAGGATGGTGATTAAATCAATAATGGCAAACGGGGTGGCGGCGAAATGTATACGCCCCTTTAACGAATGTTGATACTTTGGGTCGGCGGTGCAGGCCCATAAACGAGCCACATATTCGATGGTAAAAACAAAAACGGAAAAAAGTTCGAAAGTATGAAATAAACCAGCGTAGGTGGTGGCTAAATATTGTACGGTTTCTAAAATAACGGCGATAACATTCAGCACAATCAGAGACATAATAAAACCATGTAGCATCTGGCTATATATTCCCTCAGAGTTACTATCTTCTAGCAGGTAGTATATACGGTGTTTTAAAGTTCGGTTCATGGATTTTTGACCTCATTGAGGCAGTATCTGGCCTACCAGTATCGTTACAAGTGCGCGAGCAGAAGCCTTTCAACAGAGTTCAAAGATTTTGAAACTCCTTTAGACCCTACTCTAGGCACTCCACAAAGCTTTTATTTGGGTACTTATCGGCCAAGCGATGGAGTATTTGATAACAGTATGTAGTTATATTGACGACGGGTAACTGTTAATAACACCTGTTTTGCCCGCTTGTTAACAGTGTATCATTTTTGTTAAAGAGCAACAATAGGTAAAGTGTAACACAGAAGCCAGATAATCAACCCACTTGAAAGACAACTATGGGGAAAGTATCACACACAAAAGCTAGGTAGGTTAACCAAAATCAGCCTCACCTATCAAACGGGTGAGGCTAATTGATTACATGGTTATAAAAATAGTTCGCAAAAAAAGAGCAGAAGGGTCTTTTTACCTCAAGTACACAGGTAGAAGATTGACAAAAAATGGCTCAACGAAACTACAGTCTTTCAGATAATGATTTTCAATTCAAAACCAACCTTCCCGCAAGTTCAAAACTTGCGGGAAGGTGACAACAAAACGTCCGCACTACGTGCGATGCAGGCAAAATGCCTGCGCTCCAGCTACCGGAGGTATTTACGCCATCAAGTACTAGAGCGTCCAATCCAACCATTTGGTTGAAAACTTCTTAGCCGTTGGGGTTAGGCGAGAGGCGTTGTACATGTCAGCCACCTTCTTAATCCCTTCCCCTTGAGTTGGATAGGGGTGAATGGTTTTGGCGATGGTTCCTAAGCCAAGTTTACCCATAATCGCCAACGTGAACTCGTTAATCATGTCGCCGGCGGTGCGAGCGACAATGGTCGCTCCCAGAATTTTGTCTGAACCTTTTTTGACATGCACTTTCACAAAACCGTTTTGGTCGCCGTCGGCAATGGCTCGATCATTGTGGTCAAAATGAGCGGTAAAGGTATCGACCTCAATTCCTTGCGCCTTGGCTGTGGCCTCGTACATGCCCACATGGGCAATCTCTGGGTCGGTATAGATACACCACGGAATCACCATGTCGGTATGTTTCATCGAGCCTGCAAACAGGGCGTTACGCAACACAATCCGTGAGGCGGCATCGGCGGTGTGGGTAAATTTATGAGCCAAAGTCACATCACCTGTGGCGTAAATGACCGGATTGCTGGTCTGTAGGTATTTGTTGACGATGACACCACGGCGCTCGGTGTAGTCAACTCCGGCAATCTCCAACCCTAGCCCTTGTACATTGGGTAACCGTCCGGTGGCGACCAGAATCTCATCCACGGTGATTGTTTGAGTTCCGTCAGAATTCTCCACATGGAGCGTTTTGCCCGTTTCGTCGACGGTGATATGGGTGGTTTTGGCGTTAAACACCAGACCAATCCCCTCTTTAATGAATGTCTCCTGCACAATCTCCGCCGCGTCAGCATCCTCACGATTCAAAATATGGGGCGAGTCTTGAATAATTGTCACCTTGGTACCAAAACGGCTAAAGGTTTGAGCCAACTCACAGCCAATCGGCCCCGCCCCAATAATAGCCATGCTTTTCGGCTGTTCAGTGAGGTTAAAGACCGTTTCGTTGGTTAGGTATCCAGCCTCGCTCAATCCTTCAATGGGTGGGTGATAAGCCCGCGAACCGGTGGCGATGACTGCTTTTTTGAAATAGATTGTTTTACCATCAACTTCAAAACTGTTGCGGCCCGTAAATTTACCACTGCCTAAAAAAACATCGACTCCCAAATCGGTAAATCGTTTGACCGAATCAACATGGCTGATGTCGGCTCTTACCTGTCGAACGCGGCGCATGGCTTTCTCAAAATCAAGGGTCACACCCTCTGGGACGTTGACTCCAAACTCATGCGCCGTAGCCACATCATACATGGCTCTGGCCGAGCGGATAATCGCTTTGGAGGGAACACAGCCGGTGTTGAGACAGTCTCCGCCCATAATGTTCTTCTCGACCAAGGCCACTTTAGCTCCCATCATGGAAGCTCCAGCGGTGGCAAGTAGCCCACCACTGCCTCCGCCAATCACCAGCAGGTTGTATTTTTCAGCCGGAGTGGGATTCTGCCAATCCAACGGTCTGACGTTGTTGATGAATTTGATGAACAATTCGTCACGCGGTAAGGTCTGCAAAAAATGGTCATCGGCGAGTAAAACAGTTTCGCTGGTCAGGACTTCTTTTGTAGTCATACGATTGTCTCCTAAATTTGGTTCTCTGGTAGATTCCGTGTAACTCAAAACTGCATCCTAAATTAGATACCTTGATGGAGCAATCTTCCCGCAAGTTTTAAACTTGCGGGAAGATGATGACACAATCATGACGTTTGCACGGAAAGCCCCAAAAAGCCAAACATTTTTCAACAGGATTAATCGGATTAACAAGACTTTTTTGCCTTTAATCCTGTCAGATAAGTAGTTTTGACTGAAAATTTTTATCAGGTAACAAGTTCTATATTAGAGTTATTCGGGAATAACGGAGTGCAAAAGCTTCTTGCTTTTGCCAAAAACAAGCGTGTCATTCCTATCTTAACTTTGTAATGTTTCCAAGGCTAACGCATGCAGTTCAGGCGTGGTGGCGGCCAATAAACTAAAACACTCCGTGAGGGTATTTATAGCCGAAATCGGCTCACCACTCATGGTCAAAATGACACCCCCTACTTCATTGATAAGGAGCGCGGGAGCTAAAAAATTCTCAGGCGTAAGGTTGTCACGACTGTCAAGGTGAACGGCACAGCTTCCGGTGGCAACCATGGTTAGGGCTATCGTCGCCGCGCCCAAACTCCGCACCCCGCGAAACTGAGTCATAAATCGATTAACATGATCAGGAATCAGATATCGATTTGTATCGCAACTCAAAAAAACATTTTCTAGTTCTGACGAAACCATAGGTCTTAGCGGCGTGTCATTAAAAAATGCACCCTCTCCTTTGGCGGCCCAATAACTATCACCCGTAAAAAGGTTGCCAATAAAAGCATGCTGTACTGTTTCAACAGAAACCGGCTCAGAAGCGGGAAATAAAGCAAAGGCTGTTCCAGCAGGTGCAAGGCCACGAGCAAAATTTTCTGATCCATCTACGGGATCAAGTACCATGGTAAATTCTGGCTTCCCCCGACCAAATTGTCTCGGTTCATCACCTTCTTCCGACCATAGATTGACTGCATATGGAAATTTTTGATCCAAATAGGTACAGACCACCTCGTCTGCGGCCAAATCAAACCATTTTACTTGATCCCCTTTGGCGTTTGTCTGCCCTGTATGCCAATCTTCTGGAGTCGATTTATTAGTAGCTCGGCGAATGATCTGAAACATATTATCCAAATGGTTAATAATCTCTTTTGTTTGATACATCATCTTCCCTCCATAAAAATTTGAACACCCATTGTATGTCAAAGCGCATAGTGTGTCAATGCTTTTTAGTTTACACTTTTGAATTGGACAAATAGACTGAAATAGTGTACTATCTGCTTAATTCTACTGCCCAACAAAAACCAAACAATTTCCAATGATTAAAATCAAATTACTTTGAGAAATTCTTCACAAACAAATTGCGTGATACAAAATAAGGTGGTATAATTGCGCTCGTTTGTGAGAAAAACACGAAGTGAAGAAACCCTCTGAACCATTCAAACACTTTTATTTAGCCATGCAGATAAGCGGGACGCTTCAATGTCCTGTAATTGCCCTTGGACTGGGAATATGGTTAGATGGCAAATATGAAACCACTCCGTGGTTGATGTTTAGCCTCATGTTTGCAGGATTGTGTTTCGCAATTTTTTCAATATATCGCGCTGTGCGCGAACAAACACAGAAAAATCGCAACTAATTAAGGAAGAAAGATGGATAAACTAAAATCAGCATTACCGTATCTTGCTGGGGCCATACTCCTTATGGCCTTAAGCGTCCTCTTCTTAAGAGATGAACAGCCCGTTATTTCTGTATCAGCAGAGCATTTGTTTTGGGTTGGGCCACTTAACGTAACCAACTCTCTCTTCACCTCTTGGGTAGTAATAGTTATCATCCTAGTTTTTGTTGGGGTTGGATTACGCAACATGAGTGAACAGCCTTCGGGATTACAAAATGCTTTAGAGTTTTTGTATGAAGGGTTATATAACCTGACCGAAAACGTGGCTGGTCCAGAGCATGTCAAGCGGTTTTTCGCCATCCCCGCAACAATATTCATCTATGTACTAGTCTCAAACTGGTTTGCCCTTTTCCCCGGCTTTCCTCTGCTAGGGGTAGGTCTGTGTACAGAGGCTCATCATGCTGAAGAAACAGCTCACGCCGAAGATAGTCATGCTGATGAAGGCCATGCCGAAGAAGCTTCGGGTAGCATGTGGACCACCTGTGCTCCCGGCGAACATGTCGTTCCCCTCTTTCGGTCTCCTAGTGCCGACTTGAATAATACACTATCCTTAGCCCTTGTTACTCAGGTTATGTCTTGGACATTTGGGATTATGGTTTTAGGGTTTGCCGGATATTTCAGCAAGTTTTTTGTGACGAAGAAAATGATCTCTGGGGCAACGATTGGGGAACGTTTTTTAGGAGTGATCGACTTCTTAGTCGGGTTACTAGAACTTTTGAGTGAATTTGTTAAAATTGTCGCCTATACCTTCCGGCTTTTTGGAAATATCTTTGCCGGTGAGGTAACGGTCATGATTTTGACTTTCTTTGTTCCTTTGATTTTAACCCTGCCTATGTTAGGGTTTGAGATTTTCGTAGGATTTATCCAGGCTTTCGTGTTCTTCATCCTATCGGTTGCATTTTACACGTTGGCTGTCGCTTCTCACGGTGATGAGGCACACTAAAAAAATCATCCTACAAAATTAGTGAGATGATTTTTCCAAACGCCTTTTATATAAATTTTGATTAGTCAATTTAGGAGGATTTAGTTCATTATGGAACCAGAAGCAGCAAAACTCATTGGGGCTGGTTTAGCCGTCGGTTTAGGTGCTATTGGGCCGGGAGTCGGGATTGGAATTGCCACTAGTGGCGCACTTCAATCAATGGCTCGTAACCCGGACAAGTCAAATGATGTTATTACCTATATGTTCGTGGGTATCGCGTTCGCAGAAGCTTTGGCTATTTTTGGTCTAGTTATCTGTTTGATCCTTTTGTATACCTTCTAATATACATGGGGTAGATTATGATACCTTATGATATATACAGGCGAGGGCAAATCCATGAAAAATAAAGGAGGGTCATGATTTGGAAGCGTTAGGATTTAATTTTTTAACGATATTAGTTTACACGATTCAATTTGTCATTCTGTTTTTCTTGTTAAAGATGCTGGCTTACGGCCCAATATCTAATATGCTTGAAACCCGTAAGCAAACAATAGCTGAAGGGTTGGCCGCGGCTGAAAAAGCACAACAAGAAGCGGCTCAACAACGAGCACAGTTTGATAAGGAGTTAGGCAAAGCTCGTGAAGCATCTCTTGCCGATGCCCAAAAAGAGGCTGAAGCAACGCGCAAAATGAGAGATGAGATTATCGATGCGGCTAAAAAAGAAGCTGAGGATATTAAAGTTCGAGCCAAAGAAGAGGCCGAACAAGAACGTCAACAGCTTGCCGCTGACTTACAACGACAAACTGCTGAATTAGCCATGCAGATTACACGTAAGGTTGTCGGTGAGGCGATTGATGAACAAGCCCAGCGCAAGTTAACCGATCAGTTTTTGGCTAGCTTAGGAGATGCCTAGTGAATGTACAAGAACTGTCACGTAAATATGCCTACGCCGTCTTTAGTCATGCCTTAGAAGACTGGCTAACGGTGTTAGGTGCTGTTCAAAGCAGTTTAAGTAGTAATTCTGGATTGTCAGAAAAACTACAAAATGCAAGTTTAACCTTTAGCGAAAAACAAGCCGCGATTGATGAGGTAATCCCCCAAGATTGCTCTCAACCTACCCGTAATTTCTTATACATGTTAGTACGGGAAGGTGATGTTGGCTTGTTAAACGAGATTACATCTGATTTAGATAGAATGTCAACGGGTGGAACACAGGTTCAAGTAGCTTATGTAACCACTGCAGTCGAACTATCCGATAATGATAAAGATAAATTCCGCCAAAAATTAAGTAGTCAATATGGTGATAATTTAGATTTTGTCTTTAGAATAGATACTACAATCCTTGGTGGCGCGATTATTCAAATTGGTGATAAACTGATTGATGGTAGCGTTGCAACCCGACTGAACACCATGAGCAACGCATTAGGTGTTAAAGCATAATAAGGTGTGGTAAGAATACAGAAACAACTAGGTCATACCAAATGGCTCTGTTTTTCTTAACTGAGAGGTATAATGGTTCTTAAGTTAAATGATATTACTGCCCAAATACGGCAACAAATAGATAATTTTGAAGCACCGGTTGAAGAGGCAGATATTGGTACCGTCATCAGCGTCGGTGATGGGATTGCGCGGGTTAGTGGCTTGACCAATGTTATGGCTACTGAACTGTTGGAGTTCCCCGGTGGTGTGTTAGGCATTGCCCTTAACCTTGAGAAAGATCAGGTTGGGACTGTGATTATGGGTGACTACGAACATATCGAAGAAGGCGATACGGTCAAAAGTACCAAACGTATTGCATCCGTCCCTGTTGGGGAAGGCTTAATCGGTCGAGTTGTCAATGCCATTGGTGAGCCAGTCGATGGGAAAGGCCCCATCCAAAATGATGGTTTCTATCCGATTGAAAAAATTGCCCCCGGTGTGATTGAACGGGACAATGTTAATACCCCTGTTCAAACAGGTATCAAAGCAGTTGATGGCATGATTCCCGTAGGTCGTGGTCAGCGGGAATTGATTATTGGTGACCGTCAAACAGGTAAAACAGCAATTGCCTTAGATGCCATCATCAACCAAAAAGGCAAAGATTTAATTTGTATCTATGTCGCCATTGGTCAACGACAGGGGCAGGTGGCTCAAGTTGTTGGCACATTGGAAAAATATGGGGCTATGGATCACACGATTGTGGTGATTGCTGGCGCATCTGACCCCGCTCCCCTACAGTATATCGCCCCGTATGCCGGTTGTGCTATGGGTGAGTACTTCATGGATCAGGGAAAAGAAGCACTCATTGTTTATGATGATTTAAGTAAACATGCTTGGGCGTATCGCCAAATCTCCCTGTTGCTTCGTCGCCCTCCCGGACGTGAAGCATACCCCGGTGACTTGTTCTATCTTCACTCGCGATTATTAGAACGAGCGGCGAAACTATCAAAAGATAATGGTGGTGGTTCTCTTACTGCCTTACCTGTTATTGAAACGTTAGCAGGTGATGTGAGTGCTTATGTGCCCACGAACGTCATCTCCATTACGGATGGACAGATATTCCTAGAAACTGATCTATTCAATGCTGGTCAACGTCCGGCCTTGAACGTAGGAATCTCCGTCTCTCGTGTAGGTGGTGATGCCCAAACCAAAGCCATGAAAAAGGTAGCGGGTCAGTTACGGCTTGATTTGGCGCAGTACCGTGCCTTAGCCGCCTTTGCTCAATTTGGTTCTGACCTAGATGCGGCTACCCGTGAACAGCTTGACCGAGGGGCGCGTGTTACAGAGTTGTTGAAACAACCTCAGTACCAACCTAACCCTCTTGATGAGCAAGTTATATCTATCTACGCCATCACAAAAGGATATGGTCAAAGTGTTCCGATTGAAAAAATCACTGAATATGTCGCTGGATTACTTCAGTTTATGAAAAGCAATTATTCAGGGGTTAGTCAAGGACTTATGGATCAAAAAGTCTTGACTGATGACATTGAGGCATCTCTAAAAGCTGGTCTTGCCGCCTATAATCAATCACAGGGGTATAAAATTCCTGAGTAGTAATGGGTAATGGGTAATATGGTCATGTTATGAAAAAGACTATATTATGCACTGCACAGTACCTCATATATTGAATGGCTTCTCTTCAAGATATAAAACGACGTATTAAAAGTATTACAAATATTGGTAAAGTAACCAGAGCAATGCAGATGGTTGCCGCATCTAAAATGCGTCGCGCCCAAGAACAGGCTATTGCCTCTCGTCCTTACGCCGCCAAATCTTGGGAGATTCTGACTCACTTGGTTGAGCAAGCTGGTGACGTTTCACAGTTACATCCATTGCTGATGCAACCAGAAAAAGTAGAAAAAGTAGCTATTTTGTTAATTACCTCTGATAAAGGGTTGGCGGGCGGTTATAATGGCAATACTATCCGTAAAACAACTGCTTTTATGCAAGATAGCAATCATCAAGAAGCTAGTTTGATCACGGTTGGACGCAAAGGACGTGATTTTATGGTGCGTTATGGTCGTAATGTAGTAGCCGAATTTTCAGAGATTCCTGCTCGCCCATCAACCTTAGATATAGCACCCATCTCTCATATTGTAATTGACGGTTTTTTGTCTGGGGAATATGATGAAGTATATATAGCCTATACTGATTTTGTTAATACCCTTGTTCAAGAACCAACGTTGCGATTGTTGCTCCCAATTCAGCCCGGTCAGGTTGATAGTAAGGTTATGGAAAAGTATCTAGCTAAGGATGAGAAACCCTTATCCTCAGGCTCAGTATACACTTATGAACCGGATGATCCGACCAAACTTTTAGATACCATCTTACCTCGTCTCACTGAGTTACAGATATACCAAGCATACTTGGAATCACGAGCAAGTGAAGAATCGGCTCGCATGATCGCTATGCGAAACGCAACGGAAAGTGCCAACGAACTGGTTGGTGATTTAACCTTGACCTATAACCGAGTTCGTCAAGAATCGATTACCAGTGAAATGTTGGATATCGCAGGTGGTGCAGAAGCTTTAGCACAAGCTTCTTAATCTGATAACTATTGAGTTAGCGTTTACTAATTTGAAAATTGATTGAATATTTGTTCTAGGAGAGTTAAATGGCAAAAGGAATAATAGGCCATGTAGCCCAAATTATGGGGGCGGTGGTTGACGTTCAGTTTCCACCCGGAAATTTACCTGAAATTTATGACGCAATAGAGATTGATCGTGAAGGTCAGGACTCTCTTGTCCTCGAAGTTCAGCAACATATGGGTAACGATACAGTACGAACCGTAGCTATGGATGCTACTGAAGGATTACGGCGAGGTGAACCTGTTAAAGGGACAGGCGCGCCAATCAGTGTTCCTGTCGGTGCCCCTACTCTAGGCCGTATCTTTAATGTATTAGGCCGCCCTGTTGATAACCAAGGGCCTGTGGAATCAAAAGATTTTCGCTCTATTCACCAATCCCCGCCCAAATTTGAAGACCAAGTGACCAAAGCAGAAATCTTTGAAACGGGTGTAAAAGTCATTGACTTGATTGCTCCCTTCACAAAAGGTGGTAAAACCGGTATCTTCGGCGGTGCTGGTGTAGGTAAAACGGTTGTTATTCTAGAACTGATTGCTTCTCTGGCCCGTGAGCATGGTGGACTATCCGTTTTTGCTGGCGTTGGTGAGCGAACCCGTGAAGGAACCCAACTCTATCAAGAAATGCAAGAAGCTGGTGTTCTGGACAAACTCTGCATGGTCTTTGGTCAAATGAACGAACCTTCTGGGGTACGGCTTCGGGTTTCATTAACAGGCTTAACGATGGCTGAACACTTTCGTGATGAAGGCAAGGACGTACTCCTTTTCATTGACAACATCTTCCGATTTGTTATGAGTGGATCAGAAGTATCGGCACTGTTAGGTCGAATGCCTAGTGCGGTTGGTTATCAGCCAACACTTGCCACTGAAATGGGAGGTTTGCAAGAGCGAATTACCTCAACTCGACGAGGTTCAATTACCAGTATGCAGGCGGTTTATGTTCCTGCTGATGATTACACCGATCCAGCACCAGTAACAACTTTTGCTCACCTTGATGCGACTATCTCCCTTGAACGTTCTATTGCTTCGTTAGGGATATATCCTGCGGTTGACCCATTGGCCTCTAACAGCCGTATTCTTGACCCTCTAATTGTGGGTGAAGAACATTATAATGTAGCACGTCAGGTTCAAAGTGTACTACAGCGTTTCCAAGATTTACAGGATATTATCGCCATTTTAGGAGTCGATGAATTATCAGAAGATGATAAACAAATTGTCACCCGTGCCCGTAAAACACAACGTTTCTTCTCCCAACCATTTAGTGTGGCCGAGCAGTTCACGGGCCGTCCCGGACGTTATGTTCCTATTGCTGAAACAGTATCGGGTTTCAAGAAAATTTTGGATGGCGAATTAGATGATGTTGCCGAGCCTCATTTCTATATGGCCGGTAATATTGATGAAGTGTTAGAACGTCATCAAAAATCAAATTAACTTATTATGAAATCGTGACGCAAAATGTATAATCTTGACTTATATTTTGCGTCACGTATCAATACTTTACACTTTAATGGTCTCAAAAATCCGTCTAGAAATATTAACAATAGAAGGTAAGCTCTTCGATGAAGAAATAGACATGGTTGTAGCACCCGGAATAGAAGGTGTATTTGGTGTCCTACCTAACCATGCTCCTCTATTGACGACCTTGAACTACGGTGAACTTCAGGTCAAACGATCTGGGCAACCGGATGAGTTCTTTGCTATCGGTGGTGGTTTTATTGAAGTTCGTCCTGACCATGTGGTTGTTATGGCTGATTCTGCTGAAAGAGCAGACGAAATTGATGTTTCACGAGCCGAAGAATCGCGTCTCCGCGCTCAAAGTTCGTTAGAAAAACGAGGCGAAACAATTGAGTTTGAAAAAGCGCAAGATTCTCTAAAACGTTCAGCATTACGAGTTAAAATAGCCAAACGGCGCGGTCGTCGTAGTCGTGGTTAACATTAGCGATTATCTATGACGAACAACCTCAAAAAACAAGACGTGTCTATAACTAGGGTCAGACATTGAGTATGTCAATGTCTGACCTTTTTCTAGTCTATAGCTAAGAATATATATGTTTGAAAAAAAGATAGGTATCGACTTAGGAACTTCAACCACTCTAATTTATATGAAAGGCCGAGGTATTGTATTACAAGAACCTTCGGTTGTAGCTATAACTAGTAATGATAAAATTGTCGAGGCTGGGTATAAGGCTCAATCTATGTTAGGACGAGTACCTGAATCAATCGAAGTTATTCATCCTCTACGAGATGGTGTTATCGCTAATTATCGATTAACTGAATATATGCTTATCGAGTTTATCAGCCGTTTAGTCCGTAATGTACGGTTGTTTTCACCAGATGTTATGATCAGTACACCAGTTGGTATTACGAGTGTAGAGCGTAGAGCCGTAGAAGACGCGGCCCGTAAAGCCGCTCGGAAACAGGCTTACACTATTCCAGAACCGTTAGCCGCCGCAATTGGGGCTGGTCTTCCAGTAAATACTCCAACGGGAAACATGGTCATCGACATTGGTGGCGGAACCAGTGAAGCGGCTGTCATTTCTATGAACGGTATTGTTACTTGGAAATCTGTTCGAGTGGCGGGGATGAAGTTAAATGATGCGATTACTAGTTATGTTAGGCGTAACAATAATCTAATTATTGGCGAGCAAACGGCTGAAGAAATCAAGATAACAATTGGTAGTGCCACTCAGCTTGAAAAACTATTGGTTATGGAAGTGAAGGGAAGAGATCAAGTTACGGGGTTACCCAAAACCATAAAAATCACATCAGATGAGATAACTGAAGCATTAAACGAACGTTTATTAGAAATTAGTTCTGTTGCTAAAGGTGTCTTAGAGATAACTCCACCTGAATTAGCCTCCGATATTATTGACCGTGGCGTAATTATTACTGGCGGGAGTGCTCAATTACGAAATATCGATATGCTACTGACTCAACAGACAGGAGTACCTTGTTATGTTGCTGACAACCCTACAGCCTGTGTTGCATTAGGTGCAGGCCGTGGTTTAGATATGCGAAAAGCCCTAGATAGAGCATCGACAGCTGACCTTATTTAAAGTTAATCCAACAAAAAAACTCCTAAATTTAGGAGTTTTTGTTTTCAATGCAAGATATTTACTTACTACCCGATAAACAGAATTAACAAGATTAAAAGCAAAAAATCCTGTCAATTCTGTTAATCCTGTCGAAAAAATATTTTCTCTAATCAAAATATCGGGTACAAGGATATTTAAATTTTTTTAGGTCAAATAAAAGGACATTTGTTGCAAGTGAGCAATTGGATCAATATACTCTACCCGAACACCTTCATCAACAAACAGTTTTACAGGTGCATAATTTAGAATTGCTCTGACCCCAGCCTCAACAAGTTTTTCAGCCACATCTTGAGCCGCAAATCCCGGTACAGCAATTATCGCAAGTTTAATGCCTTGGCTCGACACTATTTTAGCCAACTCCTCAAAGTCATAAATAGTTACTTCATGGTATTTTTTACCAATTTTTTGTGGGTCTTGATCAAAAACAACATCAATATGAAACCCTTTTCTAGCAAAACCGCTATAACGGCTAAGTGCTTGCCCCAAATCACCAAAACCAACTAATGCCACTGACCAATCTTGGTCTACATTTAATATTTTAGCAATCTGTTCCTGAAGGTATTTCACTTCATAACCGGTTCCCTGCTTACCAAACTCACCAAAGTGAGCCAAGTCTTTACGGATTTGGGCAGAGCTAATCCCTATACGTTTACCGAGTTCCTGAGATGAGGTAAATGTATACCCAGTATCTTCTAATTGATGTAAGGTACGTAAATATATAGGTAATCGACCAACGACTATATCAGGTACGCGAGAACGTGACATGTAACAATCTCCTGCAAATATCCAAATAAGAGGATACAACTCATTGCAAATATTGCAAACCATTAACTTATTTGTGAAGTTTATCACTAGGTATCTTACCACAAACTACCCTGATGAGCAACAGTAACGTTGCCGTCACTTATTAAACAAGTGTTAGCGAGAATAACAATAGTTTAATTAAGTAGTTTTCAGAACTAACTTGTAAATTGTCATTCCCGCACGTTTTTAGCGGGAATCCACTGACAACATATAGATTCCCGCTCAAAGCATGCGGGAATGACATGCTGATAAAAGTGACAACTTAGAAATGAAAGTTACTTAAATAAACTAATTGGTATCATTTCACCAAAGCTAAAAGCATGGTATAATCTGCTCACTCTCATATAAGTAGGCAAGCATAAATTCTGCTAGTTTAATTTTTAGCTAAATACTTAATGGTTGGCCAAGATTGCGACCTGTTCGGCAATAACTTATCATCTCCTAAAAACTCAAAATCGAGGTCTGTGGAGTGCAAAAGCTTCTTGCTTTTGCCAAAGGTAAACATGCAAAAGCAAGAAGCTTTTGCACTCCTTTATTCCACTCCTTTATTCCCGAACAACTCTATTGTATAGTTAGCACTTTATTAAAGTATCTCGCATCTTTAGAGATGCAAGGTACTTTAATTTTGAAAAATTACACCACACAACTTCTGCTTGAATACAAAAAAAACGGAGGGAATGTTATGACATTAAGTCCAGAAATAGAAAAACTACGAACATTGAAGGAAAAATCGATCCAAGGTGGCGGTCCAGCACGGATTGAAAGACAACGCAAAAAAGGCCGTCTCCTTGCTCGTGAACGGATTGAAATTTTGCTAGATGAAGGATCATTCCGTGAGATGGATGCATTTGTATTTGACCGAATCAGTGATAATCCTGATGAAGAGAAATATCTTAGCGACAGCGTCGTGATTGGCTATGGTACGGTTGATGGACGTTTGATATATGTATACTCACAAGATTTTACTGTACTTGGAGGGAGTTTAGGGCGAGTACATGCCAATAAAATTATAAAATTGCAGGACTTAGCTTTAAAAAATGGTGCTCCTTTAGTTGGTCTTAACGACTCAGGCGGAGCGCGTATTCAAGAAGGTGTCGTTAGTTTAGGTGGATACGCCGACATATTCCTACGAAACACCTTAAGTAGTGGCGTTATCCCGCAAATATCCTGCATTTTAGGCCCATGTGCAGGCGGAGCAGTTTATTCCCCTGCGCTAACCGATTTCATAATCATGACAAAAGAAACTAGTCACATGTTTGTTACCGGGCCAGATGTAGTTAAATCTGTCACCCATGAAGAGGTCACCTTTGAGGAACTTGGTGGGGCAATGACTCACAACGAAACGAGTGGTGTCGCTCACTTTGCCGCAGAAAGTGAAGAACATGCGCTATATGTTCTCCGAAATTTACTGAACTATCTGCCGCGTAACAACATGGAAGACCCGCCAGTATTTGCGAGCCAAGACGATCCACTACGGACAGATAGTGATTTAGATACCCTAATCCCAAACAATCCTAATAAACCGTATGACATGCATGAAGTGATCAACAGAGTCGTCGATGACGGTAAATTTCTTGAAGTTCATGAACATTATGCTAAAAACATCATTGTAGGGTTTGCTCGACTGAATGGTCGAAGTATTGGAATTGTCGCCAATCAACCAAATATTCTGGCTGGTGTATTGGACATCAATGCTTCGGTTAAAGCGGCTCGTTTTGTTCGATTCTGTGATTGTTTTAATATTCCGCTAATTACCTTTGAAGATGTTCCCGGCTTTTTACCAGGCTTGGAACAAGAACACGGCGGAATAATCCGACATGGAGCCAAACTTCTATATGCGTTTGCCGAAGCAACTGTTCCTAAAATTACAGTCATCACCCGTAAAGCTTACGGTGGGGCGTATGACGTAATGAGTAGTAAGCATTTACGTTGTGATGTCAATCTCGCATGGCCCAAAGCAGAAATAGCGGTTATGGGGCCAGAGGGAGCTATCAATATATTATATCGACGTGAATTATCTGAGGCCGATGATCCAGATGCACTACGCACCCAGCTAGTTCAAGAATACCGTGACAGATTTGCTAATCCCTATGTAGCGGCAAGTTGGGGTTATCTGGATGATGTAATCGAGCCAAGCCAAACTCGTCCACGGTTAATCAATGCACTTGAAATGTTACAGAACAAACGGGATGAAAACCCACCTAAAAAACATGGGAATATTCCACTGTAACAACACCTACTCTAAAAAACCCTAACCATATTTTTATAAGGGATACTAATATGTTCAAAAAACTTAATAAAATCCTCGTTGCCAATCGAGGTGAAATCGCGGTTCGGGTTATCCGAGCTTGTCAGGAACTTGGTCATAAATCGGTGGCCGTATATTCAGAGGCAGATCGTTTAGCTCCTCATGTACGTATGGCCGACGAAGCTTATTTGCTTGGGCCTCCAGCGGCAACAGAAAGCTACCTTCTCGGTAGTAAAATTATCGAAATTGCTAAAATGTCAGGGGCTGATGGAATTCATCCCGGTTATGGATTTCTAGCTGAAAATGCCGCCTTTGCCCAAGAAGTCATTGATGCCGGAATTACTTGGATTGGGCCATCACCAAGAGCCATTACCCTAATGGGTGATAAGGTGACAGCCCGTGAAACCATGGCCAATGCAAACGTTCCTTTAGTACCCGGTATGGGTAAAGGGGACAAAGAAGAGCTAACGGATGACGGTTTAATTGCCGCCAGTAAGGGTATAGGCTTCCCGTTACTAGTCAAAGCCGCCGCGGGTGGTGGCGGTAAAGGGATGAGGAGTGTATTTTCGTTTGAAGAGTTACCAGAGGCAATCCGAAGTGCCCGCCGAGAAGCACAGTCCGCGTTTGGTGATGACCGAGTTTATATCGAAAAACTTATCGAGAATGCTCGTCATATTGAAGTACAAATCTTAGGTGATTCGCATGGAAACATCATCCATCTTGGTGAACGAGAATGTTCAATCCAACGACGACACCAAAAATTAGTTGAAGAAGCACCATCACCAGTTGTTAATGCTGAACTTCGACAAAAAATCGGTGATATTGCAATTTTAGCGGGCAAAGCAGTTGATTATTATTCGGCTGGCACCGTTGAGTTTGTGATGGATAAAGATAAAAATGTTTATTTCTTGGAAATGAATACTCGTTTACAAGTAGAACATCCGGTTACAGAACGGGTTACAGGCATAGATATCGTCAAAGAAATGCTCCGTATTGCCTCAGGCCGACGGATGCGTTACAAACAGTCGGATATTCAGGTCAAAGGACACTCGATTGAATGTCGTATATTGGCCGAAGATCCAAGTAATAACTTTATGCCCTCAATTGGACAAGTTAGCGGCATGACCAAACCGTCTGGGCCGGGGGTGCGGATTGATGACGGTATTGACTATGGGTTAGCAATTACACCCTACTATGACTCGATGATCGCTAAAGTTGTGGTACTTGGTGATACAAGGGGCGAGGCGATTCTACGAATGCGCCGTGCCCTCGAAGAGTTCCGTATCTCAGGTATAAAAACTACAATCCCACTCCATATTCAGTTAATGGCCTCACCACGATTTCATACTGCTCAATTCGACACCACTTACTTGGAGAAAATCTTTAAATTTAATCAAGTAGCCGACCCTGAACACCAAAAAGTAGCCGCTATCGCCGCGACACTACTAGCCCACCAACGTAACAAACGAGCAATTTTGCTACACCAAGGCGGGCCAAGCCCGTGGCGACTATACGGTCGCCGAGAAGTACTTGACAGGAGAATTCGGTAACCAATAACAAGTGGCAAGTGGCAAATCAGTTTTAAGCAATACAATTTGTTACTTGCCAACTGTCACAAGGTGTAAATTATGAAATATATTACAACAGTTGACGATAAACAGTTTACCATTGATATCAACCGTGATGGACAAGTAACTGTCGATGGTCAGGTAATTGATATAGAAATAGAGCAGATGCTTGACAGCACAATGTACTCTATCATCATCGGCGGGGAATCTCATGACATACGCATGACTGTCGAAGAGGATGAGTATGAAGTGTTATTGAGCGGTGAAATATTCGATGTGACGGTTGAAGACGAGCGTACGAGACGATTAGCTGGCCTAAAAGGTAGTAGTGGCGTTACAGGTGAAGTTACCATTAAAGCCCCCATGCCCGGTGTGGTTGTTGAGATACTGGTCGAAGTAGGACAAGAGGTGGCAAAAGGTGATGTGGTGCTCATTTTGGAATCAATGAAAATGCAGAACGAGTTTAAATCACCTCGAGATGGCACAGTAAAAAATATCCGTGTAAACGCAGGTGATACTGTTGACCAAAATGCAGTTTTGTTGATGATTGTCTAATCGAGACCGCTCACGGAACATATTTTAATCATTGAGTTCGATTGACACTTTCGGTGATGGTAAAAGTTCAGTAAAATCGCCCTAAAAACCCGATTTCTTTGAGAAATCGGGTTTCTGACGCTCCTTCTGGCGAGTCCACTGAATATTTACGTTTCAGTCGTTTTTAGAAGTCGGATAGGGGGAAAGAGGTAACGCCTTCTCCTCTATCCGGCTTTTTTTGTAGTGGTCAAGATGATGTTGAAAATGGCGCGTTGGCTAAAAGCCGACGCGCCGGAGTGCAAAAGGTTCTTGCTTTTGCATGTTTGCATGGTTGCCTCTGACGCAGGGCTATCTCCTCAATTTTGCTGATGCGTTCGTTATCCTTAAAATCGAGCGAGACGTTATAGTCGTAATTCTCTAGCAGTTTCTCATCAAAAGAGGGCACCGCTCTTAATCAAGTCAAAAACAGGTATAAGAACACATGTTTGGTTGACAGTTATCAAGAACATGATGCGTGGAATGACACTGATTTTGGCTTGATTTAATCATCGTTAATGAGTGCGTTTTTAACTGCATCATGAATAATATCTTTTGCCATGTCAAAAATATATCCAGTTGTTTGGCTGTTGTCAATCAGACCACGGTCAAACTGTATCACTACCGGAGTCGCTTCTACGATTATCAAAACAAAAAAGAGGCGCATGGATTTCCATGCGCCTCTTTGATTTATAGAGAGTGTTGGTTGTTATTGCAATTCGATCAACTCAACCTCAAAAATAAGGGTCGCGTCGGGCGGAATCACTCCACCCGCACCATCTTCACCATAAGCAAGGTCGGAGGGGATAACCAGTTGACGTTTACCGCCAACCTTCATGCTGGCTACGCCTTCATCCCACCCCGGAATTACTCGCCCGTCCCCTACAGGGAAGACAAACGGGTCGCCCCGCAATAACGAGCTATCAAAGCGAGTGCCGTCTTCGAGCCAGCCGGTGTAATGCACGGCTACAGGTTGTCCAGAAGTAGGACTGTCACCCTCGCCAACTTCAAAATCATAATATTTGAGGCCGCTTTCAGTTGTGGTGTAATCGGCTTCATCCACTTCTTGCGGTGCTTCGGGTGGTGGTGGTGGACCGTCTTCGGTCGCCAGTAGTTCCACCTCAAAAATGAGCGTGGCTTTAGGAGGAATGACCCCACCTGCACCGGTTTCACCATACGCCAACTCAGATGGAATAACCAGTTGTCGCTGAGACCCAACCGCCATGCCTGCCACACCCTCATCCCAACCCGGAATCACCTGTTGAGAGCCTAGCACAAACGAGATGGGTTGACCTCGCTCTAACGAGGTGTCGAACATGGTACCGTCTTCGAGCCAGCCAGTGTAATGAACCGTTACTTTTTGACCTGCTTCGGTTACTTCACCATCGCCAACTTCGTAATCGTAATATTTAAGACCGCTATCGGCGGTGGTGTAGTCGGCTTCATCAAATTCTTGCGGTAACCGAGGCTTTATGATATCAATCAATTCCACCTCAAAAATTAAGATTGCATTCGGCGGAATCGAGCCGCTACCACCGGCTCCATACCCTAACTCTGATGGAATGACCAATTTGGCTTTGCCGCCTTTGTTCAGCATAGCAATTCCCTCATCCCAACCAGCAATCACCTGTCCACGGCCTAACGTAAAACCAAATGGTTGATCGCGATCAACCGAACTGTCGAACTTACTTCCATCGGCAAGGGTTCCGGTATAATGGACAAGTACTTCATCACCCGGCTCTGGTTTTTCACCATCGCCAGCCTCAATCTCAATAACTTGTAACCCCGAATCTGTGGTAACACCTTCATCACTGTCGGGGAGCGCACTTTGATCAATCGTCATGTCTTCTGTCGTTTCCTCTGTATTGGTATTCTCCGAACTCTCTTCGGTTTCACTATCTGCTACATCTGCTTCAGTTTCGGATTCGGACTCTGCTTCGGAAGCTGATTCTTCTGATTCTTCCGCTTCTTCATCGACTGCATCTTCGTCGACTGCATCTTCAACAACGGTTTCCTGCTCAGGTTCTGGGGCTTCGGTAGGGGAGGCTGGCTGTTCGGCTCCACCGCCACAAGCGGTCATCAACATCATCATAACGAGCATGATGATGGGTAAAACACGGGTTAAGCGTTGATTGGTCATTCGTTGATCCTTTTTTTAGTTAGTTAATAAAATTATGGAACTTCAATCCCCATTGAGGCTTGCCAAATCATAAACCACTGCTGACTAGAAAGGTTTAGTTTTTCGGTCTCAAGGGCAGTTTTAACATGTTCGATTTTGTCGGCTCCTAAAACGGGTACAATGTTAGCCGGATGGTGTAGTCGTTAATCCTTTTGTTAAAGAACTATACTAATAACTACGCAGAACTCATCCAATGACTATTATAGAGCAGAATTTACAGGATAGGAGAATAAAAGTTCTCTTATCCTGTAAATTCTGCTCTAAACAGCGTAAATACTGTGGACTATTTGAGTTGTGCGGAGTCTTCAAGAACTATAGATGTTCAGATAGGCAGTTCCAGAAAAATAAATCTCCCAAAATAGGGTGAGAATAAATCCTCACCCTAAAAGCTTAAGACCGCTAAAGCGGCCTAAATAGCTGGCTTCAGCCTGCTTTAGCTATTAGTATTGGGATTTATTCCGATGCGTTTTTGGGAGATTTTAAAAGTTGGAACAGCCATAAACCTTTTCAGTTGTCACCTTCCCGCAAGTTTTGAACTTGCGGGAAGGTTGGTCTTGAATTTCGGGGGTTTTCAACAGGACACCCATTTGTTATGGTGAGAGGCGATACATGAGGGTTCAGGGACAAGGGCTGTTCAGTTCTCCATCTTGTCACGCTACAAGCGTGACCTACTACACAGTTTCATCTCCAGCAAAATTACTGTAGGTGACGCTTGTAGCGTCACGATTATGCCCACATGGATTAGAATTGAACAACCCTTTTCAGGGACAACCACGCCTCACGTTTCACGTTTCGATTATTTACTTGTCCATCATCACTTTCGTCTGTTTACCGGCTCTGGCCCGCCGATTTTTGTCCAAAATTCGCTTACGAATCCGCAAGTTGGTCGGAGTTACTTCTAACAGTTCATCATCGACCAGATATTCGATACACTCATCCAAACTCATCTCTCGAGGTGAGGTCAGGCGAACATCAATATCTCGTACCGATTTCCGCATGTTGGTCAAATGTTTTTTCTTGCAGATATTCACATCAAGGTCACCGGGGCGCTGATGTTCGCCGACGACCATACCTTGATACACCGGAATACCGGGAGCCAGAAATAACGTGCCCCGTTCTTCGGCATTTTTCAGGCCAAAGGTGTTGGTCGCTCCATTTTCCCAAGCCACTAACGACCCTTTACTACGGGAGCTAATGGTACCAACAAGTGGGCCGTAATTATGGAAAATCGAGTTGATGATACCCATGCCTCTGGTAGCGGTTAGGAACTGATAGCGAAACCCTAACAAACCACGGGTGGGAACAACATAGGTTAGCAGAGTACTACCGGTACTGGTATTTTCCATAGTAACCATTTCACCTTTTCGTTTACCCAACATCTCGACCACCGCGCCGACGGTATCGGGACTGGTTTCGATAAAGACCTCTTCATACGGCTCTAAGGTTTCTCCGGCGGGGCTTTCCTTAAAAATAACCTCCGGTCGAGAGACTTGGAACTCATATCCCTCGCGACGCATAGTTTCAATGAGAATCGCTAAGTGAAGTTCCCCTCGGCCAGAGACAATGAAAGTGTCAGCGCTATCGGTATCTTCAACCCGTAGCGAGATATTGTGTTTTAGCTCCTCATACAGACGGTCGCGCAATTTACGCGAAGTGGCCCATTTACCTTCTCGTCCCGAAAAGGGAGAGGTGTTGATGCCAAAACTCATGCTTACGGTTGGTTCGTCTACAGTGATGGCAGGTAGAGCCACTGGATTCTCTTTGTCGCACAGAGTATCGCCGATGGCAATCGCCTCTAAACCTGCAATGGCGACCACGTCACCCGCGGCGGCCTTTTCCACCTCGACCCGTTGCAACCCTTCATGTAGATATAGGTAGCGCACTTTTTCGGGCAAATTGTCTCCAGAGGGAGTCAATCGAGCGACTGCTAGACCTTGGGTAATCGTTCCGGCAAAAACTCGTCCAATGGCGGTTACACCTCGGTAGGGGTCGTAATCAAGTGTGGTGACAAGCATCTGCAAAGGTGCATCCACATCCACATCGGGACATGGGACCTCTTTCAAAATCGTCTCAAACATGGGTTGCAGATTTTCAGTCAGGTCGGGGGTTAAACCTGCTTTACCACCGGTAGCCACACTGTAAACAACTGGAAAATCAGCCTGTTCATCGGTTGCCCCCAACTCAATAAACAAGTCGAAGGTTTCATTTAATACTCGGCCGGGGTCGGCATCGCGACGGTCAACCTTGTTGATGACCACAATGGCTCGATGTCCCAACTCAAGCGCCTTTTTAAGTACAAATCGGGTCTGAGGCATTGGCCCCTCTGCGGCATCAACCAGCAGTAACACCCCATCAACCAGATTTAAGACCCGTTCAACCTCACCGCCAAAATCGGCGTGACCGGGTGTATCAATCACATTAATTTTCACATCCTGCTCCGTTGCAGAATCATATATTGTAATGGCCGTATTTTTTGAGAGGATGGTAATTCCTCGTTCTCGTTCCAAATCGTTGGAATCCATCACCCGTTCTTCGATATGTTGATTATCACGAAAAACCTTGGCCTGTCGCAATAGACCATCAACTAAGGTGGTTTTACCGTGGTCAACATGGGCGATAATTGCAATATTTCGTAACTCTGTTCGTTTCATCTTATCTTCCTGATATAACTAATTGACATACAAAAACCCCGACCTATAGATGGGTCGAGGCTTCATAATCGACATTATTAAGCAATCACCTATCTTAGCAGAGGGAAGGCGTTTGGGCAAAGATAGGTTGGTCATTTGACTCAGCCACGTTCAGTCAATTTTGTCGCCCAAACCTGATTCTCGTCAGATAGTTTGGGGCTGACCGGTTTATCGTAATTGATAATCAGATCATACCGCCGCTCGATGTACATGGCATGCAAAATCTGGTTGAGTGGTAGTGGTATGCTCTCATCCGGCTCTCGTAACGGAATGGCGATGTCGGGGATAATATCGGGCAAGTTAAACGGGTAGATGTCGGCTTGGGGACGCTTGTGGGCTTGGCTAACCAAAATCCGATAATCGCTTGCTTCTTCTGTGGTGACAAGCAAACGCTCACCAACTCGCAATAAATCAATCTCTACAAAATGGGTCAAACTATTGAGGATTTGCAAACATTTATCCTCGTACAGTTTGCGTTTAATGAGGCCAATTTTATTAGCGGGAGAAACAATTTCAATCACTGTGATCAGCTCTTGGGTTTCAATATGGCGAACGATTAAATAGCGATGTTGACGTTCGACTATTGGCTGAGGAATTTCAACCTGCTTTGGCTTAATCATTATGCCAGTAGAGCTGGTTTTTACCTTTGTCGCAACCGCAGTACCGTTTGGATCATTGGCGATAAATATATCAGGACGGCCAATTGGAGCGTTATGAGGTGGCATAATCGACAGATAGGTGGTTTGTTCCACGCCCACATAGTAATGCGGAGCTAGTTTTTGTAGGAGATAACTCCTGATTTGTCCCATTAAATCATAATGAACTTGTCCCCATAAACTCGATTGTTCTAAATAGGGATCCATGCCCGGAAAGGGTGATGTCATCATTGTTTTCCCTCGTTTTATTTGGTCACCAGAGTGGTTCAATCTTGGAGATTGAGCCACTCTGGAACATGCAACTTATTTGATTCTATGGTGGTCAACATGGCTATAAACATAAGGCGAAACAGATAACGTGGGAATAAATCCCCACGCTAAAAGCTGAAGACCGCTAAAAGCGGCCTATTTAGCTGGCTTTAGCCTGCTTTGGCTATCAGCATCGGGATTTATTCCGATGTATTTTGTCGCACCTTAAATTGGTAGCCGTCAACATCATCTTGACTACTAAACATTATACTGCTCTTGAAAAGAAAACCAAAAACTGTCGGTTAGGAGATTGCCTTATACAAGAAAATTTTTTGTATAACTCTCAATCACCGCGTAATCAACCTCACTTAAGTCAAACCATTTGATATTAGGATCGGTCAGCCGAAACCAGTTATATTGCTGGCGGACAAAACGGCGGGTCTCTTTTTTGATGAGAGCCACCGCCTCCTCCAGAGTAGCCTCCTCACGCAGGTATAAACCTATCTGCCGATAGCCAATACCCGACATGGCCGGGAGTTGCCAGTCGTATCCGGCCTCGACCAATGCTTCAACTTCGGTCACCAGCCCGTCTGTCATCATCTGACCGATGCGTTGGTCGATGCGTTGATACAGTTCCTCACGCGGGCGAGTCAGGCCGATTTGGATGATTTGATATGGGGGCGGATTTTTTCGCTGATGCACTGAAATCGGGATGCCAGTTTTGTGATATACCTCTAAGGCTCGAATCACCCGCCGGACGTTGCGATAGTCCAGCTTTTGAGCCGCGCCAGGATCAATCTGCGCCAACTCAGCATGGAAGGCCAGCGCGCCGATTGATTCGGCTCGCGCCTCTAACTCAGCCCGTAAGGCCATATCAGGCGAGACTCTGGGGATGCCCCACCCCTCAACCACAGATTTTACCCACTGACCTGAGCCACCCACCAACATGGGCAGATTGCCTCGTTGTAACACCGAGTCAATCTGTTGATAAGCCCGCTCTTGGAACTCAGCCAGCGTCAACACTTCATCGGGCGCGACCACATCAATCATAAAATGGGATACGGTGGCCTGTTCGGCGGGGGTTGCTTTGGCCGTACCAATGTCTAATCCACGGTAGATTTGGCGTGAATCAGCCGAAATAATCTCACCCTGAAACTGTTGCGCCAATTTTATCGACAGGCCAGTTTTGCCGACCGCGGTCGGGCCGACAATCACCAAGAGGCGATTATCAACCTGACCTGCGGCGTTCTTTAAATGAGTCACAGGTTGTAAATCTCACCAAATTTCTGTTGAATATAGCCTAAATAAGGTTTGGCATCTATTGTATCAGAGCCGGCGACCCGTTTAAGCAGTTCGTTAGCCGTATATTTGCGACCATGCTGATGAATGTTTTCGGTGAACCAACTCAACAATGCCCCAAACTCGCCTCTGGCAAACTGCTGGGGTAGGTCTGGAATCTCTTTGAGAGTCTGATTATAGAACTGTACCGACATAATGTTGCCCAAGGTATAGGTCGGGAAGTAGCCCATCATACCGCCTGACCAGTGAACATCCTGCAAAACACCCAAGGCATCGTCGGGTGGAGTGAGGCCCAGATACTCTTCCATTTTAGCGTTCCATGCCGCGGGCAGGTCGGCAATTTTCAGGCGTTGTTCTAACAGTTCCTGCTCCAGTTCAAAGCGTAAAAAGACATGCAGATTATAGGTCACTTCGTCTGCTTCGACTCGAATTAGAGATGGTTCGACTTTGTTGATGGCGCGGTAAAACTGGTTCATGTCAGCTTGACCAAGTTGGTCGGGGAAAGCGTTTTGTAGTTGGGGGTAGTAGAACTGCCAAAAGGGTTGGCTTCGTCCGAGAATATTTTCCCACATGCGAGACTGTGATTCATGCACCCCCAGCGAGGTTCCCCCAGCCAACGGCGTGCCGTCTAAGCTCTGGCCGATGTTCTGCTCGTACATACCATGCCCGCCCTCGTGCAACGTGCTAAATAATGATGAAGGGAAGGTGTCTTCGCTGATACGGGTGGTGACACGGGAATCGTTAACCGAGAAACTAATGGAGAAAGGGTGCGTCGATTTATCCTGTCGCCCTCGCTTTAGGTCAAAGCCAATCGCTTCTAAGGCGACCATGCTAAAATCCCACTGGGCTTGGTTGGGGTAGTTTTGCTGTAAAAGCGAGTTATCAACGGCATCGACCCGTTCTGAAATTTGGGCAACTAGGGGTACGAGCGTCGCTTTTAGCTCATCAAACACGGTGCGGACTTCGCTTGTTTTCATGTTCGGCTCAAAATCGTCGAGCAAAGCGTCATACAGACACTCATCGTAGCCGTAAGCCTCGGCGGCCTGAATGTTCAGATCAACTACCTTGGCGAGGGTATCTTGAAACTCAGCAAAGTTCTTGTTTTGACGGGCTTTGGCCCACACATGTTGACCCAAGGCAAAAGTGCGACTCATCTCCTCGACCAGTTCGGTGGAGAGTTTGCGGGTTTTGTCATAGTCGCGGCGTGTCACTCGAATTAAGGCCGCGTCATCCGAATCGTAGTCGAAATCGACCTGTGCCAAATCCCCAAGGAGAACGCCGATCTCATCGCTAACGAACATTTCATGGCTCAGTTTTTGCAGGGTTGCTAACTGCTCTGCCCGTGCCTCTGCGCCACCGGGAGGCATGTTGACCTCTTGATCCCAGATTAATACGGCGGCCGCTTTCTGTAAGTTGGTAATATCTTTAAGTTTGCTTTTTAAGGTGTTTAATTTTTCTTGCAAGATTATGTTTCCTCTGTAAATGAGGAATATAACACTTTAACCTTTGCCGCAATAAGGCAGTTCCAGAATTTAAAACCTCCCAAAACCATTGTAACACTCTACCCTCGACGCGTAGCTAGTCCCCCTGCTAGGGGGAGGGAGCCGCTTCCCCCAAGGGCTGTTCAGTTCTCCATCTTGTCATGCTGCAAGTGTGACCTACACGGTTTTATCTCCAGCAAAATTACTGTAGGTGACGTTTTTAGCGTCACGATTATGCCCACATGGATTAGAATTGAACCGCCCTTCGCTTCCCCCCTAGCAGGGGGGACTGAGGGGGGTAGAGACTCTGCTCAATTTGGGAGATTTATTTTCTTGGAATTGCCTAACTGGCTGGCAATAGTTGAAGCTATTACACTCCTCTTTTGTTCGGTAAGGTTGTTGAATTTATCTTAGTACCCGACATGTTGATTAACAAAAACATTTTTCGACAGGATCAACATGATTGACAGAATTTTTTGCCTTTAATCTTATCAATTATGTTAATCTGTCCGATATTAGCTTTGGCTAAATTTTTTTGTCGGGCAGTAAGACAAGTTTAAAAAACTTGTCAACTCTTTCAATCTTAATCACAACCTCAGAAACAGCAAAATCTGTTCAACTATGATTCAAAATAAAAATGAACCATTGCAGTTACAATGATTTGGCAACTCTGTCGAAGCATGGTATTATAGCCCACAGAAAGGTAGAAATTATTGTTTTGCAAGTCACTTTTCAACCTTTTATCAATAATACACAGTGATTACAGTTGATATAATTACTGTTGACGCAATTTCCACGTAAGTAATCCCCAGCATTAAACAATAACATAGTTATAAATCATCAATTGCTCAAAACATCATCAATGGTTTAGTTTTTTTTGGTTGATACCGTATTCAACCAAAGCCTCAACGACGATGGCAGACCATATTTTGGGACTGGCGTGGTTGCGTGGCTAAAAATGAGCCATTCTAATTTTGTAACCTATTTTTTAGGTAGGTTTTTGAATTAGTATAGTGTGTGATTTACACTATCTGAATAAGCAGATGTTTTTGTCATTCCAAGATTTATAACTCTGGCCCAGTTCGACAGGTTTATCAAACCTGTCAACTCTAACATTTGGTCAGAATTTATCTCTATGGAAGTTCCAGAATTTAAAACCTCCCAAAACCATTGTGACACTCTACCCCCTCCCCGACGCGTAGCTAGTCCCCCTGCTAGGGGTAGAGACTCTGCTCAATTTGGGAGATTTATTTTCTTGGAATTGCCTATATCAGCGATAACACTGTAAAAGCTCAGTAAAGCCGCACTAGAAACCTGATTTTTTATGAAATCAGGTTTCTAGTGCCCTTTTAGTGAATTTGCTGAATGTTTATAGTGCTTTTTTGTCGAGTAACAAGATAATACATTACTAGTAAGTAAAGAGGAGATTATGAAAAAACGAAAAAATGGATTACATCCTGCAATTTGGGACATGCAAAGTAGTTTAAGAAAAGGCAATATGAATCGCCGTGACTTTATGCGATTTGCTACCTTACTCGGTGCGTCTGCCGCAACGGCCACAATAATGTCAGCCTGTGGTGGTGATACAGCCGCTCCTAGTGGAAGCGAAGGAGCAAGTTCTACTGGAAGCGAAGCTACCGAATCGGGCGCGACAGGCAGTATCAAACGGGGTGGCAGTTGGACCTCAGCCATGGAACTACAAGCGATAGACCATCCGGCTCGTCTGTCATGGACACAAGGAGCCAATATTGTCCGCCAAGTCAGTGAATATCTAACTGAAACTGGGGCCGACAACATCACCCGTCCATATCTATTAGAGCGTTGGGAAGCTAATGACGATGTAACCGAATGGACATTGTATCTTAAAAAAGGTATCAACTTCAATAATGGTCAAGAGCTACAGGCTGACGATGTGATGTTTACCATTGGCGAATGGCTCAATGAAGATGTTGGTTCGTCGATGTTGGGACTTCTCTCGTACCTAGATGGTATGCAGAGTGTCGAAAAAGTGGATGATTATACTATTAAATTCCATTTATCAGCCGGCAATATCGGTGTTCCTGAGCATCTGTTCCACTATCCGGGTATTATTTTGCCGCGTGACTTTGGAGGCGACTTCATCAAACAGCCAGTGGGAACAGGGCCATTTACCTTAGAAGAGTATGCCGAAGGTGAGAGAGCCAGATTCAAGCGACGCGAAGATTATTGGCGAAATGGTGCTGACGGTAAATCCCTGCCCTATTTGGATGAGCTAACCTATATCTCGATTGATCGTGATGCGTCGGTTGCCGCCATTCAAGGAGGACAGGTTGACTCTCTTTTCCAACCTCGCCCTAGCGACTGGCAAGCCTTGAAAGATGTACCGGGCTTGACGGTTCGTCCGGTCAGTACTGCCCAATGTTATGTTACCCGTATGCGAGTTGATCTTGAACCGTGGACTGATGTGCGGGTTCGTAATGCTCTAAAAATGTGTCATGACCGTGAAAAAATCTTGCAACTGGCCTACTTTGGCGAAGGAGATTTGTCGATTGATGCTCATGTCGCTCCAGTTCATCCGGCATATTGTGAGCAACCCATCCCCAAATATGACCCCGAAGGAGCCAAAGCATTATTGGCCGAGGCTGGTTATCCTGATGGTTTAACCGTCACCCTTGTCACCAAAAATGATGAAGCTGAACCCGCCATCGCTCAAGCCCTTAAAGAGATGGCCGCTCCTGCCGGATTCGATCTTCAGCTTGATATTACCGAGCCGGGTGGTTATTGGGAACGGTGGGCTGATGTTGATTTAGGTGTCACCGCTTGGTCACATCGTCCGCTCGGCACAATGGTTCTAGCCTTGGGTTACATCGCCGATGAAGAAGGTGTGCCGGTTCCTTGGAACGAAACTCGCTGGGTTGATGAAGAGTTCTCCACCAAATTACGCGAGGCCGAAGCAACACTTGATGTGGAGGCTCGACGTAAAATTTTCTGCGAACTTGAGACTATTATGCAGGAGCGTGGCCCAATTGGAAATGCTTTCTGGAAAAAGATGTGGAATATCACCCGCTCTAACTTTGAGGGAGTTCAATCACACCCGACTAGTTACGACTTGATGACCGAAGTTTGGCGTAACGATCTTTAAATCACGATAGATATAGACCTGACAGGTTTTTAAGACCTGTCAGGTCTTAGGAGGCCACATGGTTCGTTTCCTTATCCGAAGTTTTGCTTCAACCGTTGTTACCATGCTATTGGTCTCAATGGTATTGTTTTTCCTAGTAGATGTTGGGGGTGGTGATGTAACCGTCAAAATATTGGGGATTCAGGCCACCCCCGAACAACGAGAATCACTCCACAAGCAGTTAGGACTCGACCAATCGACCATCACTCGTTATGCTACCTGGTTGATCGGTAATGACTGGTGGGTTCCCGTTGAATACCCGATTATCTCTGTAACCAATGCCAAAACTGGCGAAAATGAATACTGGGCCGACGTAAACGGACAGCCAACTCGCTGGGCGATGGAAGATGGCGAACTGTTTGCTTTCCAACATCAGGCTGACGACTCTACAGTTAAAGAACTGGCTGGTGATGTCTGGCAAAAAGACGGCGAGCAAGAGATTTTTTGGGGTTTGAACAACGCCAACAGTGCCGTCAAATGGGTACGGGGCAGTGGAGTATCGGTTTTTATCAGAACCGCGGCCGGAATTCGAGAAGTGAAGGATGGGCCGACCCAATACATTCCTCTCAGCAAAGGCATGTTACGGGGTGACTTGGGGCGCTCAATGCAGACCCGTCGTCCAGTGGCCGTGACCTTATGGCCGCGGGTACGTAACACTGCTATTTTAGCCTTTGCCGCCTTTCTTTTGATTATGCCACTGGCGCTGTTTTTGGGCATTATTGCCGGGATCAGCGAAGGTAGGCCGATTGACCGGTTTATCTCTGTGACCAGTTTGGCCGCTACCGCCACCCCAGAGTTCGTGAGCGGTATATTCTTGATTTTGGTGTTAGGAATATGGCTAAAACTCGTTCCACCTGTAGCCGTTTTTCTAACCGATGACGCGATATTCCAAAATCCAGAGATGCTGATATTGCCCTTGTTGACTTTAACTTTGATTGAGGTCGGTTATATAGCTCGAATGACCAGAGCCAGCATGGTCGAGGTGATGGGCACGGCCTACATTCGTACCGCCGTCATCAAGGGCATGCCCTTTAGTCGTGTAGTAATCCGGCATGCCATCCGTAACGCGCTCATGGCTCCGATTACGGTCATTATGTTGCATGTCAACTGGTTGGTTGGTGGGTTAGTCGTGGTCGAGGCGATTTTTGGTTATCCCGGTTTGGGAAACTATATCTACGATGCCGCCATTTTTGGCGACTTTAGTGCCGTGCTGGCCGCGGCCATGATCACGGTCATCATCGCCGTTGTCACCCGTCTGTTGGGTGACTTGGCCTATACCTTCTTGAATCCTAGAATACGATATTCGTAATCTCAGTGTGGAGGTCAACCTTGCAGATTTATCTTAAAGAAAAAATTGGTCTACCAGAACTTTTTACTGGACGTGAAAAGGAGATGGCTTATTTTGAGCGTTGGATCAACCGGATAGAATCGGAACTCTCCATGAGCCAAGCGTTGCTATCGCGGCGTAAAACCGGTAAATCGGCTATTTTGCAACGGCTTTACAATAAGACTTTTGACAAAAATGGCATGGTCGTACCGTTCTATTTTGAGATTCAAGAAAGTCCGATGTGGTTACTCGATTTCAGCCAAGAATTTTTGCTGGCTTTTGTGTCTCAATATTTGGCATTTAAAACCCGTCAAACCGATTATGTAGATAATCCGTTCACTAATTTCGATGAGGCTCGTCGGGCAATTGAACAGACTGACTTTACCGCACTATTAGGAACAATAGATTCAGCGGTTAAGGCCAAGGTAGAAAAAAGTCCGACAATGTGGGATATTGCACGTGATACTCCTCGACGTATCGCCGCGTTAAATAACGAGCGTGTTGTGCAGTTCGTTGACGAGTTTCAGCATCTCAGTCGATATATCTATCGAGATAGAGATTGCACGATCCGTTTATCCGAACTGCCGGGAACTTATCTACACACCGCCGAATACAAACATGCCCCGTTACTGGTCTCTGGGAGTTGGGTGGGCTGGCTGATGGACGATTTGATAAGATTGTTACCGGGGCGATTTCAGTTTGTCCCATTACAAGATATGCCAGAGGATGAGTCGGTGGAAATGATCTTCAAATATGCTCACACGGAGGAGTTACCCATCACCGATGAAGTCGCATACATCATGGCCGACTTGACCGAGGGCAACCCCTTTTATATCAGTACCTTGTTTCGTTCCATCTATTTTGAGAAGGATTTTACCACACTAGAAGGATTGAATGAAACCCTAGAGTTTGAGACGACCAACCGACAAGGCATGATTCGAGGGACATGGATGGAGTACGTTGCTTCGGCCTTACATCGAATCAATGACCAGAACGCCAAAAATATCGTGCTGTATCTGTGCCAACATCGTGACCGAGAGGTGGGACGCAAGGAGTTGTTGGAGAAACTGACATTAGAGATGACTGATGCCGAGTTGAACAAACGACTATTGGCCTTGGCTTATAGCGACATCATCGAATATGGTCGTAGTAATTTTTACTATCGGGGCGTACAGGACAATATTTTCGACAAGGTGTTCCGCAGTCAATATGCGGATGATATTCAGGAGTTCGACCCCGCAGAGATCGGGCGGGATTACCGAGCATTGCTCAAGGCGGCGCAGAAGAAATATCGACAACTGTCGGGTGAGTACGGCCATTTTAAGGGTAAGTTTGCTGAATATGTGGTGATTAATAAGCTCCAATATCAGGTTTGGAAACATCAGACCCGTTATTTGGGAATGATGGAGAATCTACCGGACAGATTTCAGTTCAGCCAATATAAATCAGTCTGGTCATACAGTGCCTCGCCCGTTCAGCAACGGAGTATCCAGGTCGATGTACTGGCTCGCACCAAATCGGATGAGCCATGTCTGATTGGCGAGGTCAAGAATCGAGCCACTACCAAGTTTACCCTAGAAGAGGCCACTCACTTCCATGAAAAAAGCGACAAGGTGATGGAACTAGAGCAGATTAAATCAGCAGTGCTGTTCGTAATATGTACAGCTGGTTTTCCACCCGAAACGTTGAATTTTTTCCGTCAGTATGACATTGCCTGGAGTACAGATGCACGATGGTTTGAGCAATAATAGGACAACTACCATAGTCGTTAACTTAAGACCTGACAGGTTTCGAAAACCTGTCAGGTCTGGACTTTCATTCTTCTTAAGTTTACACTTACGGAACAACCAATTATGACAGTTATTCAACCAACCATAGGCAGTACCCTCCCCAAACGCCCCTCAGTATTTCAGCGGGCTTGGGAAAGTTTTTCCATTGTATTCGATTCTACCGTTGGTACGGTGGGCGTGGTCATGGTCGCGTTTTGGCTATTGACAGCCATGCTCTCACTGGTCTGGACACCCTATCCAGCCAACGCCACCGACTTCATCCAGAACGAGTCGCCGACCTTGGCTCATCCGCTCGGCACCGACCATTTGGGGCGTGACACCTTGTCGCGGCTCATGGTTGGCACGCAGGTGATTTTGGTCAAAACCCGTTTACCCGATGAACTGTTCGGCTATTCGTTGCCCTTTGGCGATTGGCCCATGCCCATCGGCGTGGCAATTTGGGGCGTACTCGGTTCACTGACCCTTGGCTCGGTGTTGGGGCTGATGGCCGGGTATCGTGGCGGCTGGAACGATACCATCATCATGCAGATTTTGGACGCGCTGATTGCCTTCCCGCGGATTGTGCTATACCTAGTGGTCATCTCGGCTATGGGGCAAGGGGACTTGGTGGTGATTCTGGCGATTACGATTACCGGCGCGCCCGGCGTGGCTCGGCTGGTACGCAGTTTAGCTATGGACATCAAAACCCGTGATTATATCCGTGCCGCAGAGACACGGGGCGAAAGTGTATGGTATATCATGTTTTGGGAGATTCTGCCCAACGCCCGCGGCCCCTTGCTGGTTGATGGCATGTTGCGGGTCGGTTATGCCATCTTCGCTATCGGTACGCTCGGCTTTTTGGGCATCGGCTTGCCCCCGCCCGACCCTGATTGGGGCAACATGGTCAACGAGGCCCGCCCCTTCATCTTTGTGACTCCGTGGCCGGTTATCTGGCCTTCCATCGCCATCGCCTCGCTAGTGATTGGCCTGAATCTCTTTGCCGACGGCTATCGGGAAGAGTTAACGCGATATCAGAAGTAAAACGTGATGGTCTCCTCCAAGGTGTGTATTTCTCCTTGGAGGTGTTACTTAATCGGTCTTCCTCTTATCTCGTTCCAACACTCTGCGTCGTTTCAAACAGTTATTTAGCGTGGATTAAGACAGTCAACTTGTCGAACATAGTAAATGTAAACCATGAGCAAAAACAAACCGTTACTCATCGGACAATCCGATTTTAAACAATTCAGGAAAAATGACGGCTATTACATTGATAAGAGCCTATTCATTCAAGAGATCATCGAAACAGGCTATCTCGTTCAATTGTTACCTCGTCCTCGGCGATTTGGTAAGACGCTCAATCTGAGCATGTTGCGTTACTTTTTCGAGAAAAACGAAACCAGTCAGGCAGACCTATTTACGGGACTAGCCATCAAAGATACCCCCCTCTTTGAAACACATCAAGGCCGTTATCCGGTCATTTTTTTGACCTTCAAAGACCAAAAAGCTGACACCTGGCCAGCCTTATTGGATATGTTGAGTAGCTTGATCCGTGATGAGTTTGAACGGCACGAATATCTTTTAGAAGGTGATGTATTGGATGTGTCACAAAAAGCCTACTTTCAAAATATTTTGGCTAGTAAAGGTAATATCGCAGATTATAGTCAGGCTCTTTGTTCTTTGAGCGCATTTTTAGCCCGTTTTTATGATGAAGATGTGGTGATTCTGATTGATGAGTATGACACGCCCATCCAAGCTGGTTATTTGAGGGGGTATTACCAACAAGTATTGGACTTTATGTGGAACTTGTTGAGCGGTGGTCTCAAAGATAACGAGTATCTGTACAAAGGAGTCATGACAGGTATTCTCAGAGTCGCCAAAGAGTCGATCTTTTCTAGTTTGAACAATATCGGTGTCTTTACGGTGTTGAATAGGAAATATTCTGATAAATTTGGCTTTACCGAGACGGAAGTTAGAACGTTGCTTGATGATTACGGGATGAGCGATAGTTATGAAGAGGTGGCGCAATGGTATGATGGCTATCTATTTGGCGGGCAGGTGATTTATAATCCGTGGTCGGTGCTGAACTATGTCATCAATCAGGAAGGCCCCCAACCATATTGGCTAAACACCGGTAGTACCGAACTGATTGACCGTCTGGTGACTCGTGGCGGAGCCGAGCTACGTTACGAATTAGAGGAACTGCTAACTGGACGAACCATCACCCAACCCATTTATGATAGCATCGTCATGCGAGATTTAGACCGACGCGATAATCTGTTATGGAGCTTTTTGCTGTATAGCGGTTATCTGAAAGCTGTTGAAAAGGTCTATTACGATAAGTACAAGCTCCAGATTCCGAACAAAGAAGTCATTCAAATTTACCAAAATCTGGTTACAATATGGTTTGAAGAGAAGGTAAAACTGCCCCATCTGGAAACGATGTTGACCGCTTTAGAACAGGCAGACATCCATCTGTTTGAGCGGATGTTACGCCTTGTGGTGTTGGAGGTTATGAGTTACCACGATTTGAGCGGTGAGCCGGAAAGGGTGTATCAGGCCTTGGTGTTGGGCATGTTGGTTTGGCTGTCACCGAAATATGAGATTCGCACCAATCGAGAGGCTGGTTATGGTCGTTATGACATGATGTTCAAACCCAGAGCTACGCCACAAGATGATGGGACGAGAGAAAGGCAAGGAATCATCATCGAGTTTAAGCGAGTATATGACGATCAAAAACCAGAGACAGTAATAGAAAATGCCTTACAACAGATTGAAAACAAAGGGTACGCCACCGAACTACTCGCGGCGGGTGTGACCGATATTCTAAAGTTAGCCATCGCTTTTCAAGGGAAGGAGTTATGGCTGAAACAGGGATGAAACGTGAGGCGTGAAAACGTGAGGCGTGAAACGTGAGGCGTGAAAACGTGAGGCGTGAGGCGTGAGGCGTGAAATTCGGCCTTGGTTTTCGTTTCGGTCACTTACACATGTCATTCTGAGCGCCGACGCGTAGCTATAGATGTTCAGATAAATATTTTCAGCCATCACCTTCCCGCAAGTTTAGAACTTGCGGGAAGGTTGGCCTTGAATTGAAAACCATTATCTGAAAGACTGTGCGAAGAATCCGCTCTGAATGATCATCATGGGGACTCTTAATTCACAATTCACAATTCATAATTCATAATTCAAAATTCAAAATTCTCAACTAATTCTATGAGTTCAAAACCAGTTTTAAGTGTAAAAAATGTAGCCGTCGCCTATAAAATTCGAGGCGGCGAAATCGAAGCGGTGCAGGATGTCTCGTTTGATATTCCGCGCGGTGGGAGTCAAGGTATTGTCGGCGAGTCAGGTTGTGGGAAAAGCACCATCTCGTGGGCCATTGTCAACTTTTTGGGAAGCAATGGGTACGTCAAACGGGGCAGTATCAAGTTCCAGGGGCAGGAGATGATCGGCAAGGACGGTGAGGAGTTACGCCGTTTGCGGGGCGACCAGATTGCGATGGTCTTTCAAGACCCCATGCAGGCCCTCAACCCCTCCATGACCCTCGGCGGCCAGATGAAAGAGGTGCTGACCGTCCATCGAAATTTGAGTGATAAAGAGGCCGAAACTCGCTGTATCGAAATGTTAGAGCGAGTTTACATGCCCGACGCGGTCAACGTCATGAAACGATATCCGCATCAAATATCGGGTGGGCAACAGCAGAGGGTGGTCATCGCCACTGCCCTGCTGACTAATCCGGCTTTGCTGATTATGGATGAACCGACCACCGCGCTTGACGTGACCGTCGAGGCTACGGTACTCGACTTAATTGCCGACCTGCGGCGCGAGTTCGACACCGCCATCATGTATATCAGCCATAATTTGGGCGTGGTGGCGCGGGTGTGCGACCATGTCGGAGTTATGTATGCGGGCGAGATGGTCGAGCGGGGCACCGTGGCTGAGATTTACAAAAACCCGACCCATCCTTATACTCAAGGGTTGATTCGCTGTGTGCCTAAACTCGGCGCAGATAAGGCCAGCAGTGTCCTGTACCCGATTCGGGGTCGAGTGCCACCGCCCAACAATCGTCCGGTGGGCTGTATCTTTGGCCCGCGCTGTGACTATCGACAGACCAAATGTGAGCAGGAACGTCCTCCCTTGCGCCATTTATCACACGGGCAATCGGTGCGTTGTCACTTTGCCGAGGAGATTGATTGGTTTGCCTGGGAACCCACCGCGGATGTTCTGCCGCCTCAAGTCAGCCAGAAAACTGATCAAGCGCCAATTTTACAAATAGATGGATTACAAAAATATTACACCGCCCAAGGTGGTTCTTTACGTGACATGCTCGGTCTGAGTGAACCGCGCTATGTCAAAGCGTTGGAGCAGGCCAGTTTTTCTGTACCCAAAGGCAGTACCTTGGGCATTGTGGGCGAGTCGGGCTGTGGCAAAAGCACCCTTATCAAGACGATTATCGGCCTTGAGGGCAGTACCAGCGGTGAGGCTCAGTTTTTGGGCATGGACATCACCACCCACCTGTCGGAACGGGATGAGAGCACCATCAAGGAGTTACAAATGGTGTTCCAAAACCCCGATTCGACCATGAACCCATCCTACACGGTGGGGCAACAGATTGGTCGTCCCATGGAACGATTTAAGACCGTACCCAAAGATCAGGTTCGGGCTGAGGTGGTCAAACTGTTGCAGGCGGTACGACTCGGTGAAACCTATATCGACCGTCTGCCTCGACAGTTGAGCGGCGGGGAGAAGCAGAGAGTCGGCATTGCCCGTGCCCTCGCCAGTAGTCCCGACCTTGTGTTGTGTGATGAGCCGGTCAGCGCCTTAGATGTGTCAGTGCAGGCGGCAGTGCTAAATCTGCTCCTCGAACTGCAAGCCGAGAATAATACGACCATGCTATTTATCGCCCATGATTTAAGTGTGGTGCGTTTCTTTTCTGACTATGTGGCGGTTATGTATTTGGGACAGATCATGGAACTTGGCCCCGCCGAGGCGATTTATGCCCCGCCCTACCATCCCTACACCGAGGCTCTGCTCTCTGCGGTACCGATTCCCGATCCGTTTGCACAACAGAAACGAATTCGGCTTGAGGGGAACGTGCCCAGCGCCATCAGCCCACCGAGCGGGTGTCGGTTCCATACTCGGTGCCCCCGTCGCCAACATTTGCCCAATAACGGTCAAATCTGTGAGACCGAAAATCCCCCATGGCAACAAATAGCCAAGGAACATCATATTTTGTGCCATATTTCTAAAGAAACACTGGTTGAGTTTGAGCCGGTGATTAGGACGTGAGGCGTGTTGCGTAATTCGTAATTCGTAATTCGTGAGTCTCCTGTAAGGTAAATATTCAATAAACTCGCCAGAAAAAGTGTCAGAAACCCGATTTCTTAAAGAAATCGGGTTTCTAGGGCTACTTTACTGAACTTTTAGACTTCAACGACATACTTACAGGTCTTTGAGACCTTGCAGGTGATCAACCGCACAGGTCGAAGTTTTGTACGCCATTTTATCAATATCCGCGGAGTGCAAAAGCATCTTGCTTTTGCCAGAAGCAAACATGCAAAAGCAAGATGCTTTTGCACTCCTTTATTGCCGAACAACTCTATTGCATGAATGAATCGACGAATCACTGAATCGTTTGAATCTTCTGAATCGCTGAATCGCCGAATCATTGAATCCTATCCCATGTTAGTAAAAAATTGCATGACCCGTCATCCCATCATGTTACCATCCTCGGCTTCGGTGGTGACGGCGCAACAGATTTTAGCAGAGAACAATATTCGCCATTTGCCAATTGTGGGCGATGGTAAGCGTTTAGAAGGACTCGTCACTCGCCAACGTCTGCATGTCAAACCGGACACGCTCGGTAGCCTGTCGATTTGGGAGATTAGCCAATATCTCAGTACCTTAACCGTCAGCGATGTGATGCTTAAAGCCACAGAGGTTTTTACCATCACCGCCAATCGTACCATCGAACGGGCGGCCCAATACATGGCCGAACATAAAGTGGGTTGTCTGTTGGTTATGGAGGATGAGGATATTGTGGTCGGGATTATCACCGAGCATGATGTTCTGCGGAGTTATCAACTGATGTTGGGGCTACCGTCAGAGGGGATTCGGGTGACGGTTCGCATGCCGAATCGACCCGGTGAATTTGCTCGGTTGATGGCTATTTTGGCCGAGCAGGAGTGGGGCGTGATGGGGATTGGCACATTTCCCGCGCCGCGTTCACCGGGCTATTATGATGTGGTGGTCAAAGTGCCTAACGCCTCTATAGAGCAGGTTCGAGATGTGTTGGAGCAGATTGAGGAACAAGAAGTTTTAGATATTCGAAAGGCAAGTTAGTTTACACATAAGAATGAATTCTTATGCTGATACAAGAAACCTGCTTAAGCAGGTTTTCCGTATAAAACGCTGATTTCAATCAGCGGCCTTATGCACAGGTTAATTAATACTTATTCCTTGGTGACGATATTCCTAACTTTTGCATAACAAATCACGAAAATTGTTAAATAATTACAAGATCAGATGGATACCAGCAACAAACAGTCATGGGCGACACGACAAGAAGCTAGGCTAAATGGATTAAATCAGGAGTTAGACCAAGTTCAGGTTAGTTTGAACGACCTGCGTGTCAGCAATCAAACTGATCATATCCGTTTGACTCGTGAGGCCGAGCAAGCCATCGCTCAAATTACTGTCGATGGACAGTTCCTCAATCATGTACGAGAAATTATCCGTTTTGTAAAAACAGCATGAATAACTTGACAATAGAACTGTTCGGCAATAAAGGAGTGCAAAAGCTTCTTGCTTTTGCATGTTTGTCTCCGGCAAAAGCAAGAAGCTTTTGCACTCCGCAGACCTCGAATTTGAGTTTTTATGCGATGACAAGTTATTGCCGAACAACTCTAATGTTAGATTACAATCATGTCACAAAAATTTGTTGTTTCATTCATGACCTGACATATTGATAAAGCCAAAAGCATTTTTTGACAGGATTAACAAGATTGACAGGATTTTTTTGCTTGTAATCCTGTCAATCCTGTTAATCCTGTCAGATATTGTTTTAGTCATGTTGAAACGATAAACTTCTGATGTTATACTGAGTACAGCGAAGTATCCCCCATGATGATACTTTTGAGTGGATTCTTCGCAAACAGCGCTCAGAATGACATGGCATAGCGGACTAAAACGCTAATGTAACATTGTCAAGATGGCTATAGTCTTTGTTTCGGCCAATCTTAGAACAGGATGCGTGGAATGACACTGATTTTGGCATGATTTAATCAGTGTCATTCCGCGCATCCTGTTCTTATGGCCCAAATGAAGATCAACGCCGTCAAGATAAGGTAGTTCCAGCTTTTAAAACCTCCCAAGGCTCTCTAAGAGTTTTCGTGCAAAATTCCAATTTATAGTAAAATTCTCGCAAAGGCGCGGAGATGCAGGGCTTTTATGTCTTTCTTTGCGCCTCCATGAGAGTGTTTTTTTTACTCAAAAAATAGAGTTGTTCGGCAATAACTAAAACGGGTATTTACGGGCTGATAGGAGTGCAAGAATTATATTCTTGCTAGTCAAAATACAATTTTGACACTCCTGTTTTCCTGATGTTGCGATTATGTAATCGCAACGGGTATTTGGCGGGTATATACCCGCCTATTATGGGTACACTTTTGTTTTTTACAAGTTAGTTCTGAAAACTACTTAAGTGGGGCGGAGGTGCGCACCCTGAGTGAGACAGAACTGGTGGCCTTGCCCGCAGTTCTGGCCAAGTTGAACTCTGCCGATAGCCAACTGAGCCGCTACCAACAGGGACTAAAGGAGATTTACGGGGATAAACTACGCTTGCAAAGCCACACCGTGGTCTCGGTGGGGTTTGAGCGGGTGGTGTGGGAAATGAAGAGTGAAAAGTGAAGAGTGAAGAGTGAAGAGTGAAGAGTGAAGAGTGAAAAAGCGTCTCATTCCCAAATTGGGAATGAGACGCTTTTTGTTTTCACGCAATACGTCCCACGCCTACCTCATAATCATCGGTAGATAGATACTGTCCAGAGGTCGTTGATTATCAAACATAATGGCTGTCTCGTCACCATTCCTGCCAACTTGGGAATCCGATTGACCGATGATTATCGTGACCGTTGCCGGCGTTGATTTACCAAACACATCGGTTGCTTGATAAACAAAGCTGTCCGTTCCCAACTCACCGGGTAGTGGATCATAATAGAAAGAACCATCTTGGTTCAAGGTCAATGAACCACTGATTGGGCTTTTAGCTAATATCGCTAACAGGTTATCACCATGATCATTAGACAACACCCCCGGCGCGGTTACAATAAGGGCCGTATTTTCAGCCGTGTTATACACATCAACGTGGGCTATTGGTGGATCCAGTTGACCGATAGTGATAGTGACCGTTGTGGGTATTGACTTGCCACCTCCATCGGTTGCTTGATAGATAAAGCTATCCGTTCCTAAAGCATCTGGTAATGGATTGTAATAGAAAGAGCCATCCTGATTCAGGGTCAATGAACCACTGATTGGGTTTTTAACCAATATCGCTAACAGGCTATCACCATCTACGTCAGAATCGTTTGCCAACACCCCCGGCGCGGTTACGATAAGGGCCGTATTTTCAGCCGTGTTATACGCATCAACTTGGGTTGTTGGTGGGTCCAGTTGACCGATGATTATAGTGACCGTTGCCGGCGTTGATTTACCAAACACATCGGTTGCTTGATAAACAAAGCTGTCCGTTCCCAACTCACCGGGTAGTGGATCATAATAGAAAGAACCATCTTGGTTCAAGGTCAATGAACCACTGATTGGGCTTTTAGCTAATATCGCTAACAGGC
>JAUCGA010000011.1:68813-77222 GCA_030377865.1 Anaerolineales bacterium HSG25
CGGGTAGTGGATCATAATAGAAAGAGCCATCTTGGTTCAAGGTCAATGAACCACTGATTGGGCTTTTAGCTAATATCGCTAACAGGTTATCACCATGATCATTAGACAACACCCCCGGCGCGGTTACGATAAGGGCCGTATTTTCAGCCGTGTTATACGCATCAACTTGGGCTATTGGTGGAGCCAGTTGACCGATGGTGATAGTGACCGTTGCCGGCGTTGAATTACCAATCCCATCGGTTGCTTGATAGACAAAGCTATCCGTTCCCGACTCATCTGGCAATGGATTATAATAGAAAGATCCATCTTGGTTCAGCATTAATGAACCACTGATTGGGCTTTTAACCACCATCGCTAACAGGCTATCACCATACGCGCTATAATCATTAGACAACACCCCCGGCGCGGTTACGATAAGGGCCGTATTTTCAGCCGTGTTATACGTATCAACTTGGGTTGTTGGTGGATCCGGTTGACCGATGATTATCGTGACCGTTGCCGGCGTTGATTTACCAAACACATCAGTTGCTTGATAAACAAAGCTGTCTGTTCTCAACTCACCGGGTAGTGGATCATAATAGAAAGAGCCATCTTGGTTCAAGGTCAATGAACCACTGACTGGGCTTTTAACCACCATCGCTAACAAGCTATCACCATGATCATTAGACAACACCCCCGGCGCGGTTACGATAAGGGCCGTATTTTCAGCCGTATTATACATGTCAACTTGGGCTATTGGTGGATCCAGTTGACCGATAGTGATAGTGACCGTTACTGGTGTTGAGTTACCAACCCCATCAGTTGCTTGATAGACAAAGCTGTCCGTTCCCGACTCATCTGGCAACGGATTGTAATAGAAAGAGCCATCTTGGTTCAGGGTTAATGAACCACTAATTGGGTTTTTAACCAATATCGCTAACAAGCTATCACCATCTACGTCAGAATCATTAGCCAACACCCCCGGCGCAGTTACGATAAGGGCCGTATTTTCAGCCGTGTTATACGCATCAACTTGGGCTATTGGGGCATTGACTTCCGTAACCGTTAAGAGAAAACTGGTCGAGGTTTGATACTGTCCATCATTGATGGTCAGGGTGATGTTGGTCTGACCAAACTGGTCCTTAGCCGGAGTAATCCGGATTATGCGGACGTTGTTAGAGCCACTGGAAAGATCAAAGCCGGCCCCATCAACCTGACCAGCTATGGCGCAGTGGGGGTGATTGTTGGTCGGCACCAGAGTATCATTGGATGAGGCACATTGTACCGTAGCAGAACTAGCCGCGTTATCGGTGAAGACGACTGTAACCAAGATGGATGTATTTTCGAGCATGGTTCTATCGGGGAGTGAGGGGACGATGGGTGGGGTGTTGGGTGGTGCGACCGGTCCATCATCATCATTCACGGTGACGGTCACATCGGCTACACTGCCCGCGACAAGAGCATCGTAGGTGCCGTCGGTACTGGTTGGGTCGCCGGTGGTGATGGTACATGTTCGTTGATTACCAGCATTATCAAGGTTATCATTGGTGCCAGTTACCGTTACAGTATGGTCAACATTCCAGTTGGCGTTGAGGATGGTCAGGGTGCTGGTCGAGACGGTACAGTCACTAACATTACTTGAGGATAGGGGAATGATTACATTGTTTCCAACAGTTGGTTGGGTGTCCAGCTTAACCGTGAAACTGCTGGTGCCACCGTTCTCTGCCACCGTCAAACTGGTCGGGTTGATGGTGATGCCGGGTGTATCATTATCTGTCACATCGACCGCTATGGTTACGGGTGAAAGAGCCTTGTAATTCGTATCTACACTGCTAGACATGGTGTGTGTAACCACACAACTATGAGGAGATCCCTCTGATAAAGCATCATCCACTGCTTGTACGGTGACCGATTTGATACTGTTCCAATCGCCCGCACCAAAGTTGGTCGGATTGCCAGCGGTAACATTACATTGGGCATCGGTAGTCACATCAACCTGTACCGTTTGAGTTGGTTGACTGGTTAAGGTCAAGGTGTAGCTATCACTGGTTGGCCCGGTTTCATCAACTGAAATCGCGGTCATGGTATGGGTCAGGCCCGCCACATCATCATCAATAATCAGCAATCCCGCTATAACCTGCATACCCGGATCTATTAGCGCATTAGAGGGATTGTCCAAAATCATGACCAAAAGTTCATTGTCTTCATCAATTGAATCGTTAATAATCGGCACAGTTATTGTCGCGCTACTGTCACCATTGTTGAAGTTCGCGGTTTTGGTGGTGCTGATATAATCTGTGCCACTGCCCATCGCCGTAGTTGCCGGATGATCTATAAACACCACATCAACACTGGAAATGCCGACGGAGACAAAAGGCCGGTCAATTGTTACTGTGGCGTTGCCATCACCCTCATTAACCGAATAGGCGGCGGCGTTGAACTCCACGGGTGGTGGAAACGCCGTGCCACTAATCACAAAACTGTAAGGGTTCTCATCCGAATCATTATTCGAGATGCTAACGGTGGTGGTCAGGTCGACGGTGGTGGTCAGAGTGCTAATAGAAGGGGCAAGGGTTATCTGGAAAGTGGTGCTACTACCACTGCTAATGGTAGCGGCTGGATTTTGAGTTAGGCTAAAATGGCTGGGCTGGCCGCCACTGAAGGTGGGATTGCTCACTGTCAAATCAGCGACACCGTTACTGTTGGTGTTGTTGACGGTGAAGGTACGCGCCATGAGAAATCCTCCTGAGGCAGGGATAAGCCCAAAATCAGTATGATCTACTGTGCTTGGAGTTGTGTCACCACTAATGATGGTTGCACCGTTGCCTGTAACCCCAATCTCGGGGACAATGATAACCTTAGCCACAAAAACGTCAGTACCACCACCAGAACTACCTTGACTAACACCGACAGTTGTTGGAAAATCGTTAGAGGCCGTCTCTCCAGTGACATAAGCATTGCCGCTACTATCCACCGCGATGCCCCATCCTGTTTCAGTACCAGCACCACCTAGATAAGTGCTGTAGATCAGTCCGTTACCAGCCGCATTGAGCTTAGTTACGAAAGCATCCTGAGTACCACCTAATGCACTCTCATAAGCACCGGCAGTTGCTAGACCGGAGGAGGAGGTAGTATACCCGGTGACATAGGCGTTGCCGCTACTATCTACCGCAATGCCGTTGCCACTCTCATCACCAGCACCACCTAGATAAGTGCTGTAGGTCAGTCCGCTACCAGTTGTATTAAGCTTAGTTACGAAAGCATCAGAAGTGCCATTGCTTGTAGTATCATAGGCCCCGCCAGTTGTTACGAACAAACCGTTCGTTTTCCCGGTGACGTAGGCATTACCGCTACTATCTACCGCGATGTTGTCTCCGGTGTCAATACCCAACCCTCCCAGATAGGTGCTGTAGACCCAGTCGCTACCAGCCGCATTGAGCTTAGTCACGAAAGCATCAGAAGCGCCACTTAAAAAAGTATCATAGGCCCCGACAGTTGTTGGAAAATCGTTACAGTCGGTCCTCCCGGTGACGTAGGCAAAGCCACTACTATCTATCGCGATGTCACGGCCTTGTTCGAAACCGAGGCACGATCCTCCCATATAGGTACTATAGATCAGTCCAGTACCAGCCACATTCAGTTTGGTCACGAAAGCATCAGTAAGACCATTAAAGATTGTATCTTTGGCCCCGACAGTTGTTGAAAAATCGGTGGACGTGGTATACCCGGTGACATAGGCATTGCCGCTACTATCTACCACGATAGTAGTTCCTTCGTCAGTAGCATTGCCACCTAAGTAGGTACTGTAGCTCAATGCGCTACCAGTCGTATTGAGCTTAGTTACGAAAGCATCTGAACTGCCACCAAGATAAGTTTCATCATGGGCCCCGACAGTTGTTGGAAAATTGGTGGAGGCTGTCTCCCCGGTGATGTAGACGTTACCACTACCATCTACCGCGATGTCATAGCCCTCGTCAAAACCACTGCCACCAAGGTAGGTGCTGTAGCTCAACGCGCTACCGTCCGTATTGAGCTTAGTCACGAATGCATCTTCAGTACCACCAAGATAAGTTTCATCTTTGGCCCCAGCAGTGGTTGGAAAATTGGTGGAGGCTGTCTCCCCGGTGATGTAGACGTTACCACTACCATCTACCGCGATGCCATAGCCCATGTCATCACCACTGCCACCCAGATAAGTGCTGTAGGCTAGGGTTACCGGATCAATCACCAATGGGTAGGTGGGGTCGTACACGCCCAAGGTAAAGCCTAAACTGCCGTCGGCGGCTAGGTCAAAGGCTACTTCTACTGGCACCCGCTGGCCTGCAATATCTTGCCAGGCAATGGGGGCCTGTTCGCGGATGGTGTGTTTGCCCTCACCCAAAGTGTCCTCGCGTCCTTCAAGGTGCGTTTTTTGCTCCCACATGCCAGTTTCATCGGTATTGAAGGTCTCTTGCTGGAGGGGGCTAATCTCAATCACCAAATCCCCGGTCTCCGAGTCTATCCACAGGTCGGAGGCCCCTTTATAATGCCACCGAATCTGGTCGGGGTTTATGTTGGGGGCAACGGTGTAGGTGCTTTTGAGTTGGCCGTCCTGTCCTTCATACAGCAAGTCGATACCGGTATACAGATTTTGATAACCTAGCCCGGCGTAGGTGGGCAGGTCGGTTTGCCAGTTGTCGGGGTCGTTGCCAATGAAATAGTTAACTTTGCCCGGCAGTAGCTCCCCACCACTAAGGGTGGGGTTAGGGTTCGAGCCGTCAAATATCTGGCGCAGGGGAGGGAGTTGTGCGGTTTCGGCAGGCTCGGTTTCGGCAGGCTCAACCAGCGCGTTGCCTGAGCTTGTCGAAGGCAACATGTCCCCTTCGGCAGGGGACGAAGGCTCAGGCGACGAAGGATTCGGCAAAGCCAAAACCAGCTCTTGCGGCGTGAAATAAAGCGTCCCCCCAAGGCTTCTAACGGTAAACTGCACTTGAGAATCGGTTTGCCCCTTATTGGGAATAAAAGATAGGGGAACTTGACCGTAGGCTTCCATGATAACTGCTTTATCTACGACTACATTCGGTAAATCGTTGCCTGAGCTTGTCGAAGGCAACATGTCGGTTTCGACAGGCTCAACCAATGGTGAGTCGGCCAAAACTGTGCCGACCGGAGACACGCTAGCTCCGATTAGAACGAGTACTGCGAGTATTACTACAACTGTAATGTTTCTTAATTGATATAACATTTTTATTCTCCTATTAATGACCTCACTGAAAAAGGTCACTTTTATGTAGGTGACGCTTGTAGCGTCACTTATTTCGTAACGATAGATGAAGTGACGTTTTTAACGTCACCTATGCTAAATTGAGGCTTTTTTCAGTGGAGTCATTATTGTACTCGCTCGTTGCGATTACATAATCGCAACAAACAGAGCGATCAGAACTAAAAACCGGAGTGCAAGGCTTGCCTTGCATGCAAAACGAGCTTTGCACTCCTATTACACATTCTATACTACTTCAAACACGGAGGCTACCAACTTAAGCCGAGACAGTGATGATCGTTGCGATTATGTAATCGCAACGGGCCTTTGGCGGATACATATCCGCTACCATCGTGTCGCACTTAAGTGGATAGCCAACACGGAGTGCAAGGCTTGCCTGGCCTGCAAAGCGAGCTTTGCACTCCTTATCATACATTCTATACTACCTAACAATTATCGGTAGATAGATACTATCCAGAGGTCGTTGGTTATCATACATAACGGGTGTCTCATCCTCAAAACCATCGCCCTCGTCATCAATCAAGATTGGCATGGGGTCACTAGCACCGTCCCAATCACCGACGTTTACCTGCGCACTATCTCCACCGTTCAGTGAAACATCCTCATGCTGATAAACATCCGTTGTGCCATCACCGTTGATACGGGTTAGATCAATATCGTAATTATCTGGGCTATCATCATTGTCACTAATAATGACCTTCCCATTGTCTATATCAAACGTCACTGTGACCAGTTTACCCTCTTCGATTTCCATACCATCTATATCCAAAAGATAGCTAGGGCTATCACTGGTTATATCTTCGGGGTCAAGCCCAAAGGTAATGGCCGGTGTTTTAGCATCGGCACTGGCTTCAAAGGTTAAGGTGCGCCCATCTGGAGCAATCGTCATGGTCATCACCTCAAGTATATCTAGTGAGATATGGTCAAAGCCAACCACAAAACCGGGCCCAGTCATGTTGAGATTAGCAGATACATCGGTCAAGACCTTACTAGAGATAATCACGGTATACGGATTATCGCCTTGGGTTGCCAATGGCACCTTGTACAGGGGGGAGGTCTCTTTGCCCAAACCATCCAAGATTGGAATTGTCTCTGAACCACCGATTTCGTTCACCTCTTGCAAGGTTTCCCAATCATAGCCGACTCGTTTGCCATCGGGTGCGACCACCAACATCCCCCCCTCGCCAAATAGTTGAAACTGTACCATCGGTGAGTCGGTTTGGGACGCACCGATACCAGCAGGAGAACAGAAGGGGCAGACATACGCTCCTTGTCTTGGGGCAGAATTTCGTCTCTCTTCTGGGATTCCCCAACCTGATTTGACATAGAGATTACGTAGCCCTAATGTATCTGTCGTCTCATCTCCCTCATAATCTGTGCCCAAAGTATCGGGGTTCGTTCCCCCCCCCGTATATAGCCAAGTTTCGTCGATGGTATCAAACTCAAGATAACGTCGAGTACCTGCGGGGAAATTATTATCATAGACATGTAACCAATAAATGCCGTTTCCCCTATCGGTAATTCCATAAGGCGTAACCGCATGACCACCTCCACCCCCACGTTTATAAAAGGCCAAAACATAGGGAGTTTCTCCCCCTTCAAAAGATTTGCGGATTAGGTTTAATACCTCAGAGGGTTTGTTCTTTTCCCACTCCACCTTTGTAATATTGCCATATTGATCTGTCCAAGTCGTTTTATCTCGCCCCCTCACTACCCACCCGTTGTCACCATCTACCGGATCAAGGCTTTGGCTGATATGATGGTGTTTGATATTTCTGAGAACTTCTGGGTTTGTATATTCGAGGTCATAAGCCGTCGTGGCTCCGGCTTGAATATCACCGGGGGCAACCATGCCATGAAAAAGTGCCTGACTAAACGTAGCAAAACCATAGCAGTGTCCTCCTTTCCCATTCTCTGCATTATTTTTAGCAAACGCCGCGGCAGATGCCGTGAGGTTTTTACATCCATAACCTCGGCAAACACTGTTAGTACCAAAGAACTCAATCATCATCTGTTTATCGACTTCAGCTTCCTTTGGATAAGGAGAGTGCCTTCCAACAAGGATTGAGTCTTTTACGTAATTTGAATGTAACGTATCACCTTTCTTATACCTCAAGCCGTAATTCGCATAGCTCAGACCATTTGGTTGGGGCCGGAAGCCATTAAGGTCAACTTCAGGCTCTGGGAAAACACCAGTAGAGGTAAGATGTTGATAGGTTTTGTTATCGTTCTCGTTTGTTTCATCAAGCACGTTGAAAGGGTCGACAATAAGATACAAATCTTCGGTCATAGAAAAAAATTTTCCCGACCACCCTGAGTTACTTTTCACAAAATTGCTAGATAAGGTAACAGATTCGTTTGGGTCTAACGTCTGCAAATCCCAAACTAACCCTTGTTCACCCACCTTTGGCCACCATGTTAGAGTTTGATTATTCTGAGTGCCGACCTGTGGTTCTTTCTTTGGCCCTGGGTAGAATATAACACGCCCCACATAACCACTATAGGAGTTTTCATTACCTATATTTGTTACTTTTACCGTAATTACCACTTTTTGGTTAGCTCTGGGGTTAGGTGGGTTAAGGGTAAAACTAGCAACCAAGTTTGGCCCATTAAGGGTAGGAATAGTCGTTGGTATGGGGGTGGGAGTTGGGGTATTGGTGGCCGGCACGGGCAGAGGAGTGGAGGTGGGCGTTGAGGTTGCTGTATGGGTTGGGGTGGCCGTTGGCCCTGGCGTGTCCGTCGGGGCGGGTGGTAGGCTCAAATCAAGCTCAATTAAGTTATCATTCTCATCGCTTTCAAGGATTTTGCCATTAGTCCCAGACTTACTCAGAGAGTCCAAATAGACATACAATTTTGTGGTACCATCCACAAAACTACCAGTCCATTCTGTATAATCTGAGAACGGCTTAATTGCCCCACTACTATCACTACTATCCGAGGTCAGAGTGAGGCTCTCACCCGGATTGATTGCCATCTTGACATGCCAAATAATTCCCTGTCTTGGATCAAGTGATGTGCCTAGGCTCCTCCAAAAACCTGCCCCATTTTTGTCGAACGTTCCTACTGCGGGGGTGCCATCGGGGTTCAGGTAAAGGTTTACATAGAATTGATTCCTAGTTTGTACCTCGCCGTTATTTGTAACCTTCACCTTGATGACCACATCGTCCCCC
>JAUCGA010000082.1 GCA_030377865.1 Anaerolineales bacterium HSG25
TTGTGACATCGTGGCCTCCCCACTGTCTTTTAAGGTTATGAGATATTATACTTCAAGTAGGGTGCAAAACGCTACTTTCTACTAATACTATTCATTTTATACTACTTCATACTAGCGAATGGGGAGTATTCGTTTGTGGGATATGAGCAATCTTGAGGCAGAACCCCGTATTCTGAGTGGGGGTAATTGGAGTAATTTGGTCGAGTTCAGCGAAGATGGGCAGTGGTTGGTTTCGGATACAGCCGTCCTGTGGCGGGTGCAGTTGGCTGATTTGCAACAGACCGCCTGTCAGGTGGTGGGGCGGAATTTGGGTATCAAAGAATGGCAACAGTTTATGGGGAAAAAGATTACGACATACCGCCGTACCTGTGCGGAGTGGCCTATTCATTCTTCGGTGATTGATGAGGCAGAATCGTTGGCTAAGGCAGGCAAGTTGGATGAGGCGGTGGTTTTGTTTGGGCGGATATTTGAGTTGGATCCGAGTTTGGTGGAATCAGCCAAGGATGAGCTTTTGGGTTTGAGTGGCACTCTACCCCCCTCAGTCCCCCCTACAAGGGGGGAAGCTTGTTCGTCCGCGGATGAGTGTTCTTCCGACTCTGACGCGACTTCCCCCCTAGCAGGGGGGATTGAGGGGGGTAGAGACTCTGCCAGCCTTGTAGGGGGGATTGAGGGGGGGCTAGACTCCACCAACCCAACAACTTCGACCTTGGCGATCTCCCATGCCACCCGCCTCATGAACGACCACACCACCGAACTCATCGACGACGGCAAAACCCTCGCCCTAACCGGAGAGCTTGACCAAGCCATCGCCAAGTTTAGGGAGGCAATCAACATCGACTCCAGCCTCAGGCTAAAGCCAGAAGCGCATGCCAAAACTCTGGCCGAGCCGACCTATACCCATGTCATCACCCGTATCAGCCTGTTTATGGAGGCTGAGAACACGGTTTCGGCGACGGCCACCATCACCGAAGCCTTTACCTTGGCCGAAAAGCTGGATTCTGCCGAATCGTGGCATCAATTGTGTTGGGTCGGGGTCAAGCATGGGTTCAGTGAGCGTGCGCTTTTGGCCTGCAACGAAGCGATTACTTTGGATGAGACGAATGGATTGTACTATAATACTCGGAGCTTGATACACATGCAGTTGGGAGAGTTGGACAAGGCTCAAGCCGATATGGAGCGGTATGAGGGTTGGTTGCAGGGTGAGGAGTGAGGCGTGAAGACGTGAGAAGTGATACGTGAGGCGTGAGAGTCACATTTCACATATTCACGTCTTCACGTTTCACGTCTTCACGTCTTCACGTTTCACGTCTTCACGTTTCAGGAGAGTAACAATGGACAAATATTTCAACACATCAGGGCCATGTCGGCCCAGCAAACATTACATACTTCCGGCCCAGGAACGGTGTCGGGGATTGCTTCGCCTGATTGAACGAGAGCAATATTTCGTTATCCATGCGGCACGGCAGTCCGGTAAGACTACGCTGTTGCTGGATTTGATGCAACAGTTGAATGAATCGGGGGATTATCATGCCTTATACTGTTCATTGGAAAGCGCGTATGGAATTATTGAAGCCGAAAAGGGGATTCCGGCCATTGTTAGAGAATTAGCCGCCGAAATAAAACTTCACGAATCATTAGAAAACTATCCGTTTGCTCAGGATGTCCATCATTCTGATTTCAACACCATGCTACGGATGTCCCTTTTCCGTTTTTGTAAATCGCTAAATAAACCGCTAGTTATTCTGTTTGATGAGGTAGATTGTCTAGCCAACGGTACATTAATTTCCTTCTTGAGACAATTGCGTTACGGCTATATTAATCGAGATCGGGCTTCCTTCGTTCACTCCGTGGCCCTAGTCGGTATGCGAAATATCCGCGACTATAAGGCTAGGGTTCGTGATAATCGAGATACATTGGGCAGTTCTAGCCCGTTTAACATCGCCTCCGATGTTTTTACCTTGCGTAACTTCAATCACGAGGAAGTCGTCCGATTATATGCTCAACACACCGAGCAGACCGAGCAACAATTTCCAGCGGAGGTATTGGAAACCGTCTATCATTATAGCCAAGGACAACCGTGGCTAGTCAATGCTTTAGCTAGACAAATTGTCGAGAAAATATTAGAGTTTGATTATTCTCAGCCTGTCACCGTAGAGCATGTCAAACAGGCCGCAGAAATGTTGATTAAACGGCGTGATACCCACATCGACAGCCTGATGGAACGGCTCAAAGAGAAACGAGTGCAACGTTTTGTTGAATCGATCATCATCGGTGAAAGCCAAGGGCATGACCCACTTGACGATGATTACCAATATGTGCTTGACCTTGGCCTACTTCGTCTGGCTGATAAACGTCTCATCCCCTCAAATCCTATCTACAACGAGGTCATCGTCCGTTACTTGTCTCTGCTGGCCCAAAACGAAATGGACATGCGCGGCTATCCTCTAACCGCGCCGGCCTATCTGGTGGATGGTCAGCTTGATATGAAACGGTTACTCGGCGATTTTCAACAATTCTGGCGAGAAAATAGCGAGATATGGCGAAAACGGTATCAGTATCAAGAAGCCGCGCCCCATCTGGTACTACAAGCCTTTTTGCAACGAGTAATCAATGCCGGTGGGCGAATATCACGGGAGTTGGCCGAAGGAACTGGACGGCTTGATCTGTGTGTCCATTATGGTGAATTCAGCTATCCGATTGAGTTGAAGCTACGCTATAGTGATAAGACCTACGAGGAAGGCAAGGAGCAGTTGACCGACTACATGGATAAAATGGGCTGTCGTGAGGGCTGGCTGATTGTCTTTGACAAGCGCAAAAAACCAACTTGGGATAAGAAGATTTTCTGGAAAACTCATCAGATAGACGGCAAGATAATCCATATTGTGGGAGCGTAATTCGTGTTGCGTGTTGCCACCGCGGATACAAAATAGCACAAAACTTAATTGAGAGGGTAATAATATTTGAATGTCCCTCCAAGGTCTGTTTTTGACCTCGGAGGTTGGCAAATATCTTTAGTAACCAAAAGTTTGTCGTTTCATTCATAACCTGACATGTTGATAAAACCAAAATCATTTTTCGACAGGGTTAACAGAATTGACAGGATTTTTTGCCTTTAATCCTGTCAATTCTGTTAATCCTGTCAGATATTGTTTTAGTCATGTTGAAATGATAAACTTCTGAGTAACGATAGGAACATAAAGCGAATTTGTTAATCCCAAAATTTACTGTCCTAACAGAAACAAAAGAACGCGATGAATGGAACGGATAATCCGCTAAATTCACCATATCAGCGTTCTAAAACGACAGGAGTAACCAGCAATGCAAACCTTAGAAAAATTGAAACGTCTTGAACAATATATCCTGCTTGACCAAACGGCCATTGACCCAGTATTCGATATGACCCTTGAGAAGCTATTGCACCGCGAATTTAATCGCGTGGCAACGCTCAAAGCACGGTTAGTGAAACAGTTACAAACCTTTGAGAAGCAGTATCATCTCAAATCGCAAGAGTTCTACCCTCGTTACGAAAACGGAGAGTTGGGTGACGAGATTGATTTCATGGAGTGGGCTTCTACCATAGAGATGGTCAACAATATTAACCAACGATTGACTGTGCTTAATATAGAGCCGGTATCGTGAATCAAGGTATCGAACAATATTTTAACGCCATAGAGTTATAGTTGTTACAAAGTGTAGCGATTACCAATTATCAAATTATACGACGAGAAATTGGCCCTACGGACGGGAAATTACGTCTTAAAGCGACCTTAAAAGATGGTGGCTTGGCCGAGATGTAACCGAAGCCAATGGCGTTATTGAGTCGGCAAAATACAGTTTTCATTGGCAAGATGAACAGGGAAACCTGAAAAAACGATGGGATAATGCACCTCACTTCCCCAATCTACCGCACGCGCCCCATGATGTTCATCTGGCCGATGGATCAGTTGAAGGGATCTCTTTTGTGTCCAATATGCAGTATGTCATTCAACAGCTTGAACAGGCGTTGGGATAGGACAAAAATTCGTTGATTCTGTAGTGGTCAGCTTGATGTTGAAAAGTTTCATGGCCCCATGTCATTCCGAAGCTCTGCGAGGAATCCCCCGTGAAACATAGTTCTGAGTAGATTTCTCGTCGTTCCTCCTCGAAATGACATGGTTTTCAACGTCATCTTGACCACCACAAAAATTCGTTGATTCCCAAATTCACTGTCCTAACCAACGATACACCCCAAAAATCCAACATAGGAGTAACTCTATAAATATGACTGATAAGGAACGTTTAGCTAAACTAATGTTCAAAATTGGTGGGCAACCAGACCAAATTGAATATGATAATCAAGGCCGTCTCATTAAACTGGGCATCAATTTTAATCAACAACTGACCAGTTTCCCAGCAGAAATCGGGCAATTGACCAATTTACAAAAGCTTAACCTCCGTAATAATCAACTAACCAGTTTACCAGCAGAAATTATACAACTGACTAATTTGCAAGTGCTTGCCTTTGAAAATAATCACCTGTCCGAGTCGGATGATGTGACTGGCTTGGGGCAGGATAATCTGGCTGTTGGGCCGAGTTTGCGGGCGTTGCATGCCCTGCTTAACCAAGTTGACTCGTCACACCATTGGGCTGGTCTGACCAAGGTCATCACCAAGGATGGTAATATCTTGTGGCTGTGCGACGAGCATCGGGGGTTGTACTCGTGACCACAACAAAACCAACCTTCATGGTTCGAGACATTCCCGTTTATGGCGATTTAATCCTGTCGCCTATGGCCGGTTTTTCTGATAAACCTTACCGGACTTTATGCCGAGAGTATGGATCGGCCATGAGCTACACCGAATTTATCTCAATTGACGGGATTGTATATAACAATGAGCGCACTCTGCAAATGCTCGATTTTGATGAATCTGAACGTCCGATGGTATTTCAGATTTTCGGCAATGATGAGGATATGTTTGAAGAAGCCGCTCGCCAGATTGAACCGCTGGGGCCGGACATCATCGACATCAATATGGGCTGTTCGGTCAGAAAGGTGGCTGGGCGTGGCTCAGGGGCGGGCTTATTACGCGACCCAGCCAAAATCGGGCGTATCTTCAACCGTTTGAGCAAATCGCTCTCGATTCCGGTGACGGGCAAGATTCGCCTCGGTTGGGATGAGGAGTCGCTGAACTATCTTGAGGTGGCTAAAGTCATGGAGGATAACGGCGCGGCATTGGTGGCGGTGCATGGTCGCACAAAAGGACAAGCCTACAAGGGCGTGGCGAATTGGGATGCCATCGCCGAAATCAAACAGGCGGTCAAGATTCCAGTTGTGGGCAATGGCGATGTAAAAACGGTGACCGACATCAATCGTATCAAACAACTCACAAATTGCGATGCGGTCATGATTGGCCGCGCCGCCATCGGCAACCCTTGGATTTTCCAGCGTAAAGATATAGACCATGTCACTCTGACCGATAAAATTCAGTTAATCTATCGCCACTTAGATACCATGCTTGCGTTTTACGGTCAAGAGCGGGGCTTGGTTTTATTTCGGAAACATGTCGCCAAATATGTTCGAGGGCTAGTTCGCAGTAAAAAAATCAAACATCAACTCGTCACCTGCACCAAACCAGAGGAGTTTGTGGCACTCATGCAGGCATACGAACGTGGAACGTAGAACGTGGAACGTAGAACGTGGAACGTGCTCATTCTGGCGAGTTCACTGAATATTTACGCTTGAACGGATTTGTAATGTTGATTGCCCTTGTCTACGTTTTTAACTGCTTCAACTCCGCAAAAAACCTCTTTGTTGACACGGAACTATCTCAATTTTTAAATTGACTACTTTTTTTAGTAGTTGGGTATTGCAAAAATAAAAAATCTATGTTATAATAGATTTAACGTTTGAGATTGCCCAATAATTCTTAACGGCTCTGTGCAAACGTCATGATTGTGTCATCATCTTCCCGTAAGTTTTAAACTTGCGGGAAGATTGCCCATCAAAATATCTAATTTAAGGCGTAGTTTTGAGTTGCACGGAATCTACCAGAGAGCCATTCTTAACTCAAACAATCAACGCCGGTATTCCACATTAGAGTTGTTCGGGAATAACGGAGTGCAATGGGTTCAGCCATTGCCTGTAGCAACGGCTAAACCCGTTGCACTCCTAATCTAAATTTTCAAGGTAAATATTCAGTGAACTCGCCAGAAGGAACGTCAGAAACCCGATTTCTCAAAGAAATCGGGTTTCTAGGGCGGCTTTACTGAACTTTTACTCTTCAAGTCCTACAATAGGGCAATTAGTTACCCAGTATAAAAATGGGGAGGTATCACCATGAGTAAAAAATTTAGCGGACAAGGCACTGGCCCCGGCGGCATTGGTAACAAGAGCGGTACATCGGCCTTAAAATTGTGGCTACGCGGCGACATCGACGTGACCACCAACAATGGACGTGTCGTGTGGTGGGCAGACCAGTCGGGCTGTGGCAACCACGGACGGCAGTCGAATTTGTCGCACCAGCCAACCTTCGTCGCCAGTAACCCCGACTTTAACGGCATGCCGACGGTGAATTTTAATGGCTACAACCATTTTTTACGCATTGCTCACAGCCCTAGCCTCGACATGAAACAGGGTCTGACAGTGTTCATGGTGTTTAAGCCTCATAACTTGCAAACCAATAGCGGCCTACTCTCTAAAGGGCCGACCAATAAGGACGCAGGCAATTATGCCCTGACGATTAAGGCTCAACAGCAGAGGCTTCAATTTGAGCATTATGACCGTAAATGGTGGCATTTTGCCAGTTCTAACCCCGTGCCCACCAAATCCTCAATTTTGAGTTTTTCCTTTGATACGCGTAACCGTATGGGTGTGTTTGGCCTGAATGGCAATTTGATTGGCTATTTCAAAGATCGATTCCAAATGTTGCCGAATCGACGCTCTCTAAAAATTGGTTTGCACCAACGTCATGGACTGGTCGGTGACTGGTTTAATGGTGACATCGCCGAACTAATTATCTACCAAAACACCATCAACACGGCGCAACGAATTATTGTCGAGAACTACCTGAGCGCCAAATATGGTATCGCTCCGCTTCCTCGGACTCGAACCAGTAAAGACATTTACTCTGGCAACTTCCCCCAACATGGGAGCTACACTCTCGACGTGGCTGGAATCGGCTACGAAGCGGATGGCCGTCACTCCATCGCTCAATCAGCAGAGTTGGCCGTTATCGACCGCTCTTTCCTTAAAGACCGCGGCGACTACCTATTGGTCGGGCATAAATCTCCGACTAACGCCAAAACCAGTTCCAACATGGATGATAAGGTTGGCCAGCGATGGGAGCGAGTTTGGTTCTTTGACCTGACCGATAAAGAGGACAACAGTGGCGAGGTGACGTTACGCTTTGACCGCACCGCTATCGAACATGCTGGCTCATCAACAGGTATGCCGGTATTGGTGGAGCAGATTGATGAAACGGATGATTTCAATATTATCGCCTCGCCCGATGAGGTGACAGACACGAGCGTCAGCTTTACCATCTCGACGCGGCAGTTGGTGTCGGGTCGGAGTTATACCTTGGGCTACAACGCCCAAGAGTCGGTATTGGGCCAGATGATTAAGACGGTACGCGGCTCAACGCATCTCCCGTGGCGTAAGGCCGATGAGTCAGTCGAAAAGGTGGGGCGAACCAAACGATACCGGCGTAAAGTGGTTGATCTGATGAGCAAAAATCAGCAGTTATTGTTGCAAGATAGGATTACGCCGGATGATGTTAGCGGTGCCTTTAGTGACATGATTAAAGCGATTAAAGGGGAGTTATCGCGAGATGTGCTGGCCAAGGTCGAAGATATTCAGGGCGCGATGCAGGATGCGTTACCGTACATCAACGACATCAACAGCAGTGACCCGAATGTTTACATGTTGCGCGAAACAGTTCTGCAATATCTGCCCGAGGCTCTGCAAAACTACATGAACCTACCGCCAAAATTTGCTACCCAACAGCCGCTTAAAGACGGTCAAACAGCACGGCAGATTCTTCTGGAACAGCTTGACCTACTATCGCACGAGATGACTGGCTTGGCAAACGACTATCATCACCGTAAAGCGGAGAAGATGTTGGTGCATGGCCGGTTCTTAGAAGAGAAGTTTGGTGGTCAAGAGGATAGTTTGTTGGATTAGCATGGACAGCTAAGAATGAGCATTAATTAACCTGTGCATATTTGGGGAGTCGGAGCGCTGGCTTCCAGTCGGCATGCTGGCTGGAAGCCAGCGCTCCAGTCAAACGCGCAACTTGTTTAATCCCGATTCCTAAGACTCCATACGGGTATATACCCGCCAAATACCCGTTGTGATTACATAATCGCAACGATCAGGAAAACAGGAGTGTCAAAATTGTATTTTGACAGCAAGAATGGAATTCTTGCACTCTGGGAAAAGTGACAACTTAGAAATGAAAGTTACTTATTTTCAGCTATCACCTTCCCGCAAGTTCTAAACTTGCGGGAAGGTTGGCCTTGAATTGAAAACCATTATCTGAAAGACTGTAGGAATGAGATTTTTTTAACTTGTGCATTTGACCGCTGATGACCGCTGATTGAAATCAGCGTCTTAAACGGAAAACCTGCTTAAGGGATTTCCAAGGAAATAAATCTCCCAAACTGATTAAATTCTCTATGTCATTCCCGCATGCTTTTAGCGGGAATCCACATTCTGCATACAAATGGATGCCCGATAACAACATTCGGGCATGACATTTGGGAGGTTTATTTTCTTGGAAATCCCTTAAGCAGGTTTCTCGTGTCAGCATAAGAATTCATTCTTATGTGAAAACGCGCAACTTATTTAATCCCCATTCCTAGTTAATCCATAAGGAAAAACCATGAGCGAACTTGATGAATTTATTCCTCGCGCCGCGACCCGTCAATTGGGTTTGGTGACTAGTGGCGCACTCAGTAAAGGGCTAGAGGTCAAACTCGATGCCTCCTCTTCTGTCGAAGAGGTCGCGGTAGGGCGATATGTGATTATCGAAGGACGCGACCTAAAGTTTTTTGGCATGATTACCGATGTCGCTCTCGACAACACCAACCCCCTGTTTGAGAAGACTCCACCCGATGTGAGTGACCCCTTTTTGCGAGAGGTATATGCCGGAATTAGCACTTTTGGTCGAATCCATGTTTCGCCCATGCTGATTATCGACGAGAATGAAGATGAACCTCGCCCGGTAAAGACAATTCCCGACCATTTTGCGCTGGTGCGTGTCGCCACCGAGGAGGATGTCAACCAAGTGTTTGGCGCGGAAGACCGCGAGCATTTTCATATCGGTGAGCCGCTCGACATGGAGGATGTGCGAGTTAATATCGACCTGTCGCGCATGGTCGAGCGGAGCGTAGGCGTATTCGGTAAAACCGGCACCGGCAAAAGTTTCCTGACGCGGTTACTACTGGCCGGAGTCATCAAAAATGATATTGCGGTGGTGCTAATTTTTGACATGCACAATGACTACGGCTGGGCCGCTCAAAGCGAGAATCGGACTGAGGTGAAAGGGTTGGGGCAACTGTTTCAACATCAACAAAAAGTAGCGATTTTTACCCTCGACGAGGAGTCGAGTCAACGGCGGCGGGCGGTTTATGATTTTGCGGTGAAGCTCAAATGGACAGATATTTTGCCGGAGGACATGGAGACTCTGCGGGCTACCCTCAACCTGAGTGACAACATGATTGGCGCGGCCTACACCCTTTATCGGGAGTGGGGGCGAAACTGGATTCGGGAGTTTTTAGAGGCTGATGCTGATACCCTGAAACAGTTGGCTGAAAATACCAGTGTCAGTCGCTCTAGTTTAGATGCCCTCAGTCGGCGCTTAGAACGGCTGGAGAAGTTCGACTTTATCATGGATGAATGGCCGGATGATTCGGCGCAACAGATTTTGAAGTATCTGGATGGCGGTAAAAGTGTGGTGTTAGAGTTTGGCCGTTACGGCAACTCACTGACGGCCTACATGCTAGTCGCCAACTATCTAACGCGGCGGATTCATAGCATGTACGTCAACAAAGTTGAGCAGGCACTCGGCAAGGGGGGGGACAAACCACCGCAGTTGATGATTGTTATTGAGGAAGCACACAAGTTTCTTGACCCACAAGTCGCCAGCCAAACGATTTTTGGCATGATAGCCCGCGAATTGCGTAAATATAATGTTACTTTACTCATTGTTGACCAACGCCCCTCCGGTATCGACGAGGAGATTATGAGCCAAGTCGGTACTCGTGTCACCGCCTTGCTCGACAACGAGAAGGACATTAGCGCGGTCTTTACAGGTGTATCGGGGGCGGGCGCACTTCGAGAGGTGCTGGCTCGGCTCGACACCAAACAGCAGGCGCTCATTATGGGGCATGCCGTGCCCATGCCGGTGGTCATCCAGACTCGTACCTACGACCAAGAGTTCTACACCGCGATGGGATTTCAGGATAAAGAGACCTTGAGTGCCAATCGTGCGACTCGTGTCAGCATGTTGCGGGGTGAAGAAGAGGATGGGATTGATTGAACGTGACATTTGCCAAATGTGCGAATGTGCGAATGGCGGATATGCGAATATGCGAATGTGCGAATGTGCGAATGGCGAATGTGCGAATGTGCGAATGGCGTATGTGCGAATATGCGAATATTCTGTAGTGGTCAAGATGATGTTGAAAACCACACACTAGCAGTCTGTCGGAGTAGAAAACTCGCCTATCCATCATTCTCGGCTTATTTCTCGGCATAGATTCCTAGATGGGTGGCAACGGGACGTTCCCACATGGGTACACGAGCATGAATTGGGGCATTGAGCAGGCGTGTTCCGGTCTCGTCGGCTACAGCCAAGGTGGCTGACCCTCCGCCGTCAAACTTTATGGCCTGATAAGCACCCAATGATAGAAGAAGTTCAGTCATTTCTGGTATGGTGACTCCATCGCTATAATAAGGTTGTCGGCCATCAATGACCAGTATCCATAAGGTTTGGCCGGTTTTATCAAGCCCCACCGCGACCCGTGGTTTCAAATCATGATAATGTGCTTTGTCTGGAATGGGAATCGGCTGACCATGCTCGATTAAGGAGGACGCGCCTACAATTGCTTGCTCGACAGATAGGGGGCATGTCCGTTGCTGAATCTGTATCTGATTATCGGGTAAAACGCAAAAAATGGGTAAATCAAGTGTTTTGTGCGAGTAGGTGATACCATCAGAAATCACCAGCCCTCTAACATTGGTGGGGTCGCCACTGTGTGGATAATAGTCTAGCGGGTGGTTAGAATAAAAAGGGCCAAAATAACTGGCATTAATCGCCAATTGCAGGTTAAACTCATCAACAAACTCGGTGGTGGTTCGAGCCTTAAACCGTTTATCGCCGGGGGTGATGCCGGGGGTAACGAAAAAACGGAGGGTTGGCTCGGTCAGGTCAATTTTGATGATGTGCATAAGCAATTGGCGCGGTTCATAAATCAAACGGCGCTCATACTCAATCCCCTGAAAGAGCGTGGCTTGATAATTGCTTAAACTTGGTCGGGAGGCGTAACGCCAACCGATATAGGTGAGGAGGATTATCGTGAGGATTGCAAAAAAAGATAGAATACGGAGAATGTATTTCATAGAGAACCAAAAATTTATAGTGTTCAAACTAACGTGTATACGCCCTTTGCTTGGTTACTCTTGCCGTTGAGCAAAAACACCCCACTCAATTAGTAAATATTCAGTGAACTCGCCAGAAAGAGTGTTAGAAACCCGATTTCTCAAAGAAATCGGGTTTCTGAGTAGTTTTCAGAACTAACTTGTTAAAAATAGGAGTGTCAAAATTGTATTTTGACAGCAAGAATGGAATTCTTGCACTCCGGGAAAAGTGACAACTTAGAAATGAAAGTTACTTAGGGCTACTTTACTGAACTTTTACCTCAATTTATTGAGCAGGGTGTTTGGCAGAGTAAACGTATACGTTTAGAAAAACCCCAACAACGTTGGGTCTTCCATCATTTCGGGAGTCCATTGCTTGGGCAGAACCTCTACCTTGGCCTCTCGACCATCCGCCGCCGCTTCAGCCGTCTCTTTGACCTGTTGTACCAGCCACGGCCCATAGGGGCAAAAGGGGGTGGTAAGTATCATTTTTACTTCTAACGGGTCTGGTTCTAGGTTGACCGATTCAACCAATCCCAAAGCAATTACATCTAAATGTAGTTCTGGATCCATCACCGCTCGGAGTGCTTCTCGTACGCTCTCATTGGTGATGCTTCCATCCTCAACAACTGTTTTTTCAGCCATAATTTTATCCTTTTAACTTGCTCATTTAAGGTTTGTTCGGCAAATCATTGCCATTTGTTTATTGCTCACACTCGCTCAAATAATGGAATATTATAGTTTCCGCCATAAGCTCGGAAAATACCGTTAATTCCGGCATGGTCGGAGAAGTATATATCTGACCGCTTCTCAACATAATTCAGCACCTCGTCAGTGAAGCCACCCGTAGAAACCAGCCATAATTGTATCTGAGGTACGGACCGGTCGGCCTCTAAAAGCTCCTGCTTGAAGGCTTCCACCGCCTGTTCAAATTTTTGCACTTGGGAGAGACCCATCTTTTTCTTGGTGTACTTACATTCGCAGACCCAAAACAGGTCTTGCCGATGCGTCCGTCCTACCAAATCAAGCTGATAAGAAGAGGTGGTATAACCCTTGACCTGTTTGGTATCTACAATCTGAAAAAGCGGCACTTTAATTGTTTCGTTAGGACGACCAAACCAGATTCCCGTCAACTGCTCATGGTTAAACTTCATCATCGTTACCTGCACCACCACTTCCAAAAAACGGCCTTTCAGGTTATTAAACCGGCTTTGTTCGCTCAGGTCAATATCTTCCAACCCCTCTAAATCCTGCGTGTAGAGGAATTTAATAAACCGCATGAGACAGATGTCATTGAACGTGTAGAATCTGGCCGCACTCTTATAAACCAAATCAGCCTGATGAAGCTTTCTGATTTTTTTGTCTACAGCTTGTTTGGTCACTTGGAGTTTGGCCGCAATCTCTTTAGTGTCAACAGGTAAATTATTATACTTGGTAAAGTAATAGATGATTTTTTTGCCTAACTCAGCATCATCATCAGCGTTGATATATCGCCGATTGTTATCGAAATGGGTTTGCCAAAAACCGTAGATACTCCCCTCTTCCGACTCATATTGGATAATTTGATCAATCGCCGCCCGACTCTTGAATGCTTTAATCCCCGAATTAGAGGTGCTGAGACAGTAGAGGTAGTAGGGATGTCCGCCAACTTGGGCGCTGGCATACAAGGCATTCTCGGTAGATATGGGCGCGTTATCCGTATACAATTTCAGCAAGGTCTGTAACAACGTCGCCCCATCTGGAATCGATAACGGTTTAAGATATCTGAAATTAAATCGACCCGCCAAGGCCCCACCCATCACGGTTTTGAAAATCAAGGTGACGGCAGAGCCAGAAACCAGCATGGGGGCTTTACGGCTCTGGGACTGATGGCCGTATGAGGCAGTCAGATTGATGTCACTATAATCAGGATTATTTTTCCGTTCAGTCAGGATGTGACCCAACCGTTCCTTTGCCACATCATGAATAAAAAACCTCATATCCTGAAACTCGTCTATGATCACCGCCACTCTGGTTCCCGAAAAAGAACCTAAATCTTCCGGCACTGAAACAAAGTTGTCCCAATGAATACGGGCATCCTTTGGCCCTTTTTTGTGGTAACGCTCCAGAAATTCTTGGATAAACTGTTGGGCCAGTTTAACAGCCTTATGATTGCTTTGATAGTCCAATAATTCTTCTAAGTCGAGCCGTTTTTGCCGATATAACGCGGGGTCTTGTAGACAATAGGCGATATATTGCCGGAAGAAAGTAGTGGCATATTCTAATAGAAAATCATGCAACGTAACGTCATCTCGTTTGATGCGAATATAGAACGGAGCCACGCGATATTCCGGTTTAAAAAAGACTGTGTTGACCAATCGGTCTAACAAGACACTCTTACCCATGCGACGTGGGGCAATGATGGCCGTACTGCGTGAGGCCATGCGCTGAATATTTTTGACCCATTTATCTAACTCCCGCAAAACCTCTACTCGACCAGTAAACTCTTCGTAGGCTACCATTTCTTCAATGGGTAACAACTTTTCGTCTTCGGGAACTAACGGTATTGGCTGGTTTGTCATTCTTGACCTCCTGCGGGAGAAATAATTAATTATTTCTCGTGGAGACGCAGAGGGGCGATAAGAACATCATCCCCTTCAATTTTAACGTGATAGCGTGGCGCAGGTGAAAAGGCGGGCATCGTTTGCTGACCCGTTTTTAGGTTAAACCGCGCCCCATGCCGCGGACAGATGACACAATCGCCATCGAGTTTCCCATTGAGGAGTGGCCCGTTATCATGGGTACATATATCCAAGATGGCGTATAATTTGCCAGCAAGATTAAAGATACCCACATCATCTTCCTCGTATGCTACTAAAATCCGTTCTCCAATGGGAATCTCGGACAGGGTAGCAACTTTGATAAATTCCATACTTACCAATCATCCTCCTCGTTGTCCCACTCTTCTTCACTAAGACCATATAAGGCCATTTTGACTGCCTTGAGTGATAATAAGGCGCATTTTAAGCGAACTGGGCCAATTTCAATGCCTAGTTCATCTAAGATTGCCTCTTTATCAATCTGTTTTGCCTCTTCGACCGTTTTGCCAATGAGCATATCGGTCAACATGCTGGTACTAGCCTGACTAATGGCACACCCTTTACCACTAAAGGCAACTTGGTCAATCCGGTGCTGGTCATCAACCAACAGGTCGATTTGAACCTTGTCACCACATAAAGGATTATGTTCAATGTGAGAATGGGTATAGGTTTCGAGTGTTCCCTCATTGTGGGGGTTACGATAGTGTTCGAGAATATTTTGTCGATATAATTCGTCCATTATTTACCTATAGATGTTCAGATAAATATTTTCAGCCATCACCTTCCCGCAAGGGTAGTGTTGACGTGTTGACTGATAGCCTTGGGCTAAAGCCACAAGGCTAAAAACTCAAGACCGCTAAAAGCGGCCTAAATAGCTGGCTTTAGCCTGCTTTAGCTATCAGCATCGGGATTTATTCCGATGTGTCATCTTGCGGGAAGGTTGGCCTTGAATTGAAAACTATTATCTGAAAGACTGTAATAGCGTCCCTGAACTTGCCGAAGGGTGGTTTCAGTTGACTTCGACAGGCTCGGGCAACGCCCTGTATCAATAGAGTTGTTCGGTAATAATTTATCATCGCATAAAAACTCAAATTCGAGGTTTGCGAGTAAAGTAGCCCTAGAAACCCGATTTCTTTAAGAAATCGGGTTTCTGACACTCTTTCTGGCGAGTTTTGTAGTGGTCAGCTTGATGTTGAAAACGGAGTGCAACGGGTTTAGCCGTTGCTACAGGCAATGGCTGAACCCATTGCACTCCAACATCATCTTGACCACCACACTTTCTGGCGAGTTTACTGAATATTTACTCTTGCTTTTGCATGTTTGTCTCCGGCAAAAGCAAGAAGCTTTTGCATTCCTTTATTGCCGAACAGCTCTAATAAGTTAGCGAGAGATTGTTAACAGGGAGTCCGTCAAGTAAGGATAATGACCCTTCTAAAATGGGAGCTACTTACCATGTCATTCCCGCATGCTTTTGGCGGGAATCCACTGTTTGCATACGAATGGATGCCCGATAAAGACATTCGGGCATGACATGGCGGAGACCTTTATTTCAGTTTGGTCAATGCGTTACTTTGACTCAGTCCCTGGTTAACAACTCTCTCGCTTTGTCCAAGCCTTCAACTAAACGGTCTACATCTTCAGCCGTATTGTAGATATAAAAACTGGCGCGTGTGGTTGCGGGTAGACCAAGTTTATCATGGAGTGGCATGGCGCAATGGTGACCGGCTCGAATAGCAATACCTTCGCCGTCAAGCACCGCCGCGATATCATGCGGATGAATATCGCCCATTGTAAAGGCAATGGCTCCGCCTCGATCTTGTGGATTTTGTGGCCCGTAGATTTGTAATCCTTCAACCTGATTCAACTGCTCCAAAGCATAGCTGGTCAGTTCAATCTCATGCTGACGAATATTCGCCATGCCCAGTCCATCCAGATATTCAACGGCCTCGCCAAAACCAATCGCCTCAGCAATGGCCGGGGTGCCAGCTTCAAACTTCCACGGCAAACTGTTCCATGTCGAGCCTTCTAGCGTGACTCGTTTGATCATGTCTCCGCCAGTCATAAAGGGGGGCATGGCGCTGAGTATATCTTTCCGGCTCCATAACGCTCCGATTCCGGTTGGGCCTAACATTTTATGACCCGAAAAGGCCAAAAAGTCACAGTCGAGTGTTTGCACATCAACCGGCATGTGTGGTACCGATTGCGCCCCGTCAAGCAAAACCAACGCGCCTACAGCATGGGCTTGTTTTATCATCGTTTTGATAGGTGGAATCGTACCCAGAACATTACTCATCTGCGTGATGGCAACCAGTTTAACTGCCGGAGAAAGCCATGCTTCGTACTTTGCCAAATCAAGATAGCCTTGCTCTGTAATCGGAATATATTTGACCATTGCACCGGTTTGAGCGGCTAGTTGTTGCCACGGCACAAGGTTTGCATGGTGTTCCATCTCGGTGGTGATGATAATATCGCCCGGTTTTATGTTGGCTAGTCCCCATGAATAAGCAACCAGATTGATACTCTCGGTGGTGTTACGGGTAAAAATTAGTTCTCGCCATGTTGAGGCGTTGATAAAACGCGCCACTTTTTTACGGGCGTTTTCATACGCGGCTGAAGCCTTCTCGCTTAATTGATAAATGCCCCGATGCACATTCGCATTGTATTGTCGATAGTAGGTATCCATCGATTCTATGACAGTTTGTGGTTTTTGAGAACTGGCTCCACTATCTAAATAGATCAAGGGCTTATTGTTGGTTTTTTGGTCTAAAATCGGAAAATCTTGACGAATTTTTTTTGTATTAAACATAGTTTAGTATCACTAGAATATTAAAGTTTATTTCAGTCTCTTAGAAGCGATTTTCAGGTGACGCTACAAATGTCACCTACGATATTATTTGTCACGTTTGTAGTGTGATAAACAATTGGCTCTTTGGGGCTTTCCGTGCAAACGTCATGATTGTATCATCATCTTCCCGCAAGTTTTAAACTTGCGGGAAGATTGCCCCAGTGCCTTTGAAGGCGATAAATCGCCTACTACAAACGTTAAATTGACACTTATGGATAAACAATTTAAGCACTGCCGTAATCGTTTATCTTTCTATCGGCAGGCCAACCGAATTACCCCATTCAGTCCAGCTACCGTCATAGTTACGTACGTTTTTATAACCAAGTAAGTAGGTCAACACAAACCAACTATGACTACTACGTTCACCAATCCGACAATAGGTGACGATTTCTTTATCGGGGGTTACGCCTTCTGTTTCATATAAGACCTTTAGCATTTCATACGACTTAAAGGTGCCGTCGGCATTGGCCGCTTTGACCCAAGGAATATTACGTGCTCCTTTTATATGACCGCCTCGTAAAGAACCTTCCTGTGGATAGTCGGCCATGTGGAGCAGTTCGCCGCTATATTCAGCCGGTGAGCGGACATCGGCCAAGGTGCCATTTTTTTCAATATGGGCTAACACATCTTTTCGGTAGGCTCGAATCTCACTATCATTTCGGGTAGAAGCGCTATAAGCTGTTGGCGAAACCGTCGGCTTATCTTTGGTTAACGGACGACCTTCCTCAATCCATTTTGAGCGACCACCATCCATAATTTTGGTATTGGTATGCCCAAATAGTTGGAACACCCAAAAGGTATAAGTGGCCCACCAGTTGTTTTTATCACCATAAAGAACAACGGTTGTATCATTACTAATCCCTTTTTTAGACATTAATTGGGCAAATTGTTTTGCATCAAGATAATCTCGAATAATAGGATCATTCAACTCATTCATCCAATCAATCTTTAAGGCACCTTCAATATGACCGGTGTCATATAGCAAAATATTCTCATTTGACTCTAAAATACGGATATTGGCAGAGTCAAGGTTATCTTGAACCCATTGGGTACTAATTAATACATCTGGTTTCGCATAACTCATTGTTTAATTCTCCTATACGGTAAAAGATTGTGGAATGGTGTAGTGTAACGTATTATAAAAATTGTGCAAATCAAGGTGATTTTTAAACCTGAGTTCAAAAAACCCTAAAGATTTTGTAAACCTTTAGGGTCTGTATAGCGCTTAGTCGTAAAAATTCAGTAAAACCGCCCTAGAAACCCGATTTCTCAAAGAAATCGGGTTTCTGACGTTCCTTCTGGCGAGTTCACTGAATATTTACGCTTAGTTACCAATCTTTTTCGAGACTGCGTTAAACAGCTTGTCTCGTACTCGATTGTAATGCATGCGGTCAAATACTTTATAGAAAAATCCTTCAACTACCATTCTGACTGCGGTTTTGCGAGGGATACCTCGGCTCATAAGATAGAAGACATACTCTTCTACAATTTTGCCGATGGTCGCCCCATGTGAGGCTCGAACATCGTTCGCGTCAATCTCCAAACTCGGAATTGAGTCAGCTCGTGCGGTCTCATCTAGCATCAGATTCTCATTTTTAAGGTAGGAGTTGGTCTGCTGTCCGGTCTCGTCGATTTTGATAAGACCTGTGAAGACACTGCGGCTTTTATCTTTGAGCGCGCCATGTAACAACAGGTCAGCGTTGGTGGCTAGACCTGTATGGCGCAGTAAACAGTCAATATCCAAATGTTGTTTTCCTTGTAAAAAGAACACACCATTAAACTCTACGTTGGCTCCATTTCCGGGCATTAAGCTATCGTAATAACTTTTGGTTAACCGTCCTCCAAGTTGACCGGTCTCCCATATTACCACGCTATCGTTTGGCCCGACAGAGCGTTTGACATTAAAGTTATAGACATCATCGCCCCATTGTTGTACGTCAACATAGCGAATTTGAGCATCTTCAGCCGGATATAACTCGACCACACCCACATTTAGCGCTTGACCATGCGAACCGTGGGACAGACTCTCTTCAATGTAGTTAACACTAGCCGACTGCTCGGCTACAATGAGGGTACGAGGCATGATGACACTGCCCTCACCTTCTAGCACCAGTGCTACTTGAAACGGGTCTTCTAATTCAATCCCTTTGGGAATATATAGGAAAATACCACATTGCCATAAAGCACTATTTAGGGCAGAAAATTTACTATTTGAGGGTGGCACAGCTTCTTTTCCGAGGCTTTTTTGCACCAACTCAGTATGCTCACGGGCGGCGGTTGATAGGTCGGTAAAGATAATCCCCTTTTCGGCCACGCTAGAATCAAGCTCATGGTAAATTACTTGGTTATTGACAATCACCATGCGACCTGCCGCGGGACGGTCAAGATCGAGGGCATTTTGGACATCATCTGGTAAGGTTGTCGGGTCGGTAACAGGACTGAGTGTTGAGGTGTGGGTGATATTAAACTTGGGCCAACGAATCTTACGCAAGTTGGTTCGTCGCCAAGCCTCATCAGAACTGGTCGGCATGGGAATATCTTCAAAGACTGTCCATGACAACTGCCGAAACTCGCGCAACCAATCTGGTTCATTAAGTTGGTCAGAAATAGCCTCAACATCGGCTCGGCTAAAAAATCCAGAATCTAACAGTGCATCTTTAGGTGTGGTTAATGTTGTTGACATGCTATCCAACTGATCCCTCCATCTCCATCTCGATAAGTCGATTCATCTCTAAGGCATACTCCATAGGGAGTTCCTTGACAATCGGCTCAATAAAGCCGCTGACAATCATATTGGCCGCTTGTTCTTCAGGAATACCACGGCTCATCAGGTAAAATAGTTGCTCCTCAGACACTTTAGAGACACTGGCCTCGTGCCCAATCGACACATCTTGCTCTTCAACTTCAATATAAGGGAAGGTGTCGGTCGAGGATTCAGGGTCAAGTACCAAAGCATCACAAACGACATTACTCTTGCTATTTTTTGCCCCCGGCGCAACCTTAATCAGGCCGCGATAGGTTGTTCGTCCGCCGCCTTTGCTGATTGATTTACTGGTAATAACTGAGCTAGTATTGGGCGCGGCATGGACAATTTTGCCTCCCGCGTCTTGCAGTTGACCTTTGCCAGCAAAGGCAATCGATAGGACTTCACCATGTGCGCCTTCTTCCATTAGCCATACTGCTGGATATTTCATCGTCATTTTACTGCCCAAGTTGCCATCAACCCATTCCATTGTTGCATTTTTGTAGGCTTGTGCTCGTTTTGTGACCAGATTATAGACATTATGACTCCAGTTTTGAATGGTGGAGTATCGGCAACGAGCATTTTCTTTGATGATAATTTCTACCACTGCGCTATGCAGGCTGTCAGTGGAGTAGGTTGGCGCGGTACAGCCCTCAACATAATGAACATACGCGCCCTCGTCTACAATAATCAGGGTACGCTCAAACTGCCCCATGTTCTGGGCATTGATACGGAAATAGGCTTGCAGAGGTAGGTCGATATGTATACCGGGGGGTACATAAATAAACGACCCTCCTGACCAAACCGCCGTATTTAAGGCCGCAAATTTGTTGTCCTCAATGGGGATAATGGTGGTGAAATATTCCTTTACAAGGTCAGGATGCTCTCGTACTGCGGCATCCATATCCATAAATATAACCCCTTTGTTCTCCAAATCTTCGATAATACTATGGTAAATAACTTCTGATTCGTACTGCGCCCCGACACCAGCCAAAAACTTTTGCTCGGCTTCGGGAATTCCTAAACGGTCAAAGGTGTTCTTAATATCATCGGGGACATCGTCCCACGATTCAAAGGCTTTATCAGAACCAGTCGGCTTGATATAGTAGTAGATGTCATCAAAGTTTAGTTTATCGAGCATGCCTCGCCCACCCCACTGTGGCATGGGGCGTTCTAAAAAGTGCTGATAGCCGCGTAAACGATACTCTAGCATCCAGTCCGGCTCACCCTTCATAGTTGATATTTGCCGGACAATTTTTTCGTTTAGCCCTTTTTCAGCCTTAAATGCATAATTTTCAGGGTCGCTAAAACCGTATTTGTACTCTTCGAGATTAACTAATGTTGTTTCAGTCATAATATATTAGGATAGAGGTCTAACAATAACCAATTATATTTCTATCCACCATCCTCCATCCCCTTATTTATATAAATGGTCGTAGCCTTGTTCTTCTAATCGAGCGGCTAGTTCAGGGCCACCGGTTTCCACGAGTTTGCCATCATACATCACATGTACCACATCTGGTTTGATATAGTTTAAAATTCGTTGGTAGTGAGTGATTACGATGAAGGATCGTTTTTCATCACGCAAGCTGTTGATTCCTTCGGAGACGACTTTTAGGGCATCAATATCAAGCCCTGAATCGGTTTCATCTAGAATTGCTACTTTTGGTTCTAACAGGGCCATCTGTAAAATTTCGGCTCGTTTTTTCTCACCCCCAGAGAACCCTTCGTTTAGATAACGACGAGCAAAGCTGAAGTCAATTTTGAGCATTTCCATTTTACTACGAAGTTCTTTGCGGAACTGAGTAATTGGGATGGGTTTGCGTTTCCCATCATCGTTGACTTCTCCCTTAACCGCGTTTAAGGCAGTCCGAAGAAAGTTTGCCATGCTAATACCGGGAATGGCGGTCGGGTATTGGAAACAGAGGAACAATCCCATTTGGGCACGTTCATCAGGGGGAAGTTCTAGCAAGTTAATACCATCCATCCAAACCTCGCCACCCTCAACCTCGTAGTTAGGATGACCAGCTAAGGCATAAGCCATCGTGCTTTTTCCAGAACCGTTTGGCCCCATAATAGCATGCACTTCGCCCGGTTTTACATCAATACTAAACTGTTTCAGTATCTGTTTTTCGTTGATACTGACACTTAAATTTTGAATAGACAATGAAGAATTCATCGTAAAAATAGGTACTCCTTATATCAAATAGTTAGACATTTTTTTTGCGAACCCA
>JAUCGA010000083.1 GCA_030377865.1 Anaerolineales bacterium HSG25
TGCCGAGATACTAGGCCGCCTTGACGACAAAATTGAGCTAAACCGCCGCATAAACACCACCCTAGAGACAATGGCCCAAAGCCTGTATAAGCACTGGTTTGTCGATTTTGGCCCGTTTCAGGACGGCCAGTTTGTCGAGAGCGAGTTGGGCTTGATTCCGAAGGGGTGGGAGGTTGCATCCGTTTACTCTTTGGCAAATTATTTAAACGGGATGGCTGTGAAACCCAAACAAGTATCTGATAACCCTAACGATGGATTACCTGTAATCAAGATACGTGAATTGAGACAAGGGGGAACAACCTCTGGGACTGGATATTTTTTAGACGATTACAAACCTAAGTACGAATTAAAAACAGGAGACATACTGTTTGCATGGTCAGCATCTTTAGGCATATATCTTTGGACTGGAGGGAAGGCGTTGCTCAACCAGCACATCTTTAATGTCACACCCAACGGAACGTTACCAAAATCAGTAATTTATTTCATGTTACACCAAACTATTGACGAATTTGTTTCCATTGCCGCGGCTAGAGCTACTACAATGGGGCATATCAAAAAGAGTCATCTTCAAGAAAAATTAATTGCACTTCCACCAAAAGAAGTAATAGCATTACTTGAACCAAAATTGACTCGTATTTATCAACTATTAGTCGAAACCGAAAAAGAATCCCGCCACCTCGCCACCACCCGCGACTATCTACTCCCCCGCCTACTAAGTGGCAAACTAGCCGTTAAGGAGACCGTCTAACCTACCCGCAAGCTGTTAGCTTGCGGGTAGGTGGGGTAGTATTATCATGTCCTACCGTAAAACAAAATTCGTCGCTGGAAACATCTATCATCTCTACAATCGGGGTGTTAACCGAGCCAATATATTCAGCAATGCCGATAACTACACTTACCTCCTAAAAAAGGTGAAGCCATTGTTGACCGAGCTATCACTAACTATGATCGCATACTGTCTCATGCCCAATCATTACCACTTTGTCATACGCCAAGATGGGGATCAGTCATTGTCGGTCTTCATCGAGTGGTTGTTCAAATCATACAGCCAAGCCTACAACAAACAGCAGGGACGTACTGGGCCGTTATTCAGTGGTCGTTTCAAATCGATTCATGTTGATGTTGACTCTTATGTGTTACACCTCTGTCGGTATGTGCATCTTAATCCGGTTAAGGCTGGGCTGGTTGCTCAACCGCATGACTGGCCTTTTAGCAACTATTTAGAGTGGATTCAGCAACGAAAGGGTACTTTGGTTGATCATGAATTTGTCACTGGATATTTTCTCACCCCCGCTGATTACATTGAATTTGTGGAGAGCGAAATACCCGCCCATATTAACGAAAAGTTACAGCCGTATTTGTTAGAATAACTATCTACCCGCAAGTTCCAAACTTGCGGGTAGCTGATCCGTCACACCAACTCGCAAGCGAGCTACCCGCAAGCGAACTACCCGCAAGTTCCAAACTTGCGGGTAGTTAATCCGTCACACCAACCCGCAAGCGAGCAACCCGCAAGTTCCAAACTTGCGGGTAGTTAATCCGTCACTCCAACCCGCAAGCGAGCAACCCGCAAGTTTTGAACTTGCGGGTTGCTGATCCAAGTTCCACCTATTACCAATCCGCAAGCGAACTACCCGCAAGCGAGCTACCCGCAAGCTCAGAGCTTGCGGGTAGCTGATCCGTCACACCAACCCGCAAGCGAGCAACCCGCAAGTTTTGAACTTGCGGGTTGCTAAATCAAAAAGGAGATTTCGCATGTCCCATAGAACCGGCACCGAAGCCGATTTTGAGCAGGAAACAATAGACCGTCTTGGTCAGCTTGGTTATCCCCATCAACCGGGCGGGCAGTGTCAGCGAGCGCCGCATGAGGTGTTGTTGCTTGACGAGCTACGAACTTATCTTAGCCGTCGATACAAAACCCTCCCACCCCAAGCCATCGACAAAGCGATTGATACCATCCGCACCCCTAGCGGTATTGACACCCTCCAGCGTAACATGGCCTTTCAGCAGATGTTCCGTAACGGGATTACCGTTAGTTATGAACAGTCGCTGACTCCACAAACAAACAACCCGCAAGCAACCTACCCGCAAGCTGACAACCCGCAAGCAACCTACCCGCAAGCAACCTACCCGCAAGCTGACAGCTTGCGGGTAGGTGAGCAAGCTGACAGCTTGCGGGTAGGTGAGCAAGGTGAGCCGAAAGAGGCCCATCTCTATTTGGCAAACTTTGAATCACCAGAGCTAAACCGTTGGCTGGTGGTTAATCAACTTGCTATTCAGGGGGCTAAGGTGCAGGGCGAGGGCAACGACCGCCGACCAGATGTGATTATCTATCTTAACGGTCTGCCGCTTATTTTGTTTGAGCTAAAAAGCCCCAAAGATGCCTACGTGGATGTGGGCGGAGCCTATAACCAGATTCAACATTACAGCCACGACATCCCCCGCCTGTTTGAGTTTAACTGTTTTTGTGTGGTCGCTGATGGCACCCACGCTCGGCATGGGCCACATACCGCTAGTTTTGAATGGTTCTCGGCGTGGGAATCGATTGATGGGCATCACCGCGCCCCGCTCACCATCAGCAGTTTACGGGTTCTGTTCGAGGGGCTGTTTCCCAAAGAGCGGCTGTTAACCTATCTGCGCCATTACATTGTCCACGAACAGGACGAGGGCAAGATTACCAAAAAAGCGGCCAAATACCATCAGTTTTTCGCGGTGCAAATTGCCGTCGAGCGTTCATTAAATGCCATGCAATCCCCCTCTCAAGGGGAGGGAGAACTGGCTTCCCCCCCTTTGGCGACCGGAGGAAGGATTGAGGAGGGGCCTTTAGCCAAGGGTGATAAACGGGTTGGGGTGGTGTGGCATACCCAAGGCTCAGGCAAAAGTTTAGAGATGGTCTTTTTGGTGGGCATCTTGCGTCAGCACCAAAACTTTAACCCCACCTGTTTAATTCAGGTAGACCGCGCCAACCTAGACACCCAACTCTATGACCATTTTGTAGCCGCCAAAGCGTTGGTCGGCAGTGTGGAGCAGGCCGAAGGTGTTGACCATTTACGGGAGCTATTTACCGAGCCGGGGCGCGTCGTCTGCTCCACCATCGAAAAATTTGCCCTTAAAGATGGCGAAACCAAACACCCGCCCCTTTACAGTGACCATGACCTGTTGGTGATTGCCGATGAAGCCCACCGTACCCAATATGGAAAATCTACCAAAGCCGAAAAACAAGAGGATGGTTCGACCAAAACGAGCCAAGGGTACGCCCTAAGCTTGCGTCAAGCCTTCCCCAACGCCTCTTTTATTGCCTTTACTGGCACTCCCATTGACCAACAAGACCGCGATACCCAACAGATATTTGGTCAGATCATCCATTCCTACGACATGGAGCAAGCCACTCAAGACGGCGCGGTGGTGCCGATTTTTTACGAAGCGCGCCATATTCCGCTAAAATTAGACAACGATCGTATTGATGAGAAATGGGACGGCCTAACCGAAGAGTACGAAGTCCCACCCGAACAGTCGGAACTGTTGAAAAAGGAGTTTTCCACTATTCAAGAGTTGGCGATTGATAAGCAGAGGGTGGCGATTGTGGGTCGCCATATTGTGAAACATTTTAACAAACGTACTGGCCGTGGTGGGGTGGCGGGTAAGGGCATGGTGGCCTGTATGAGCCGAGAGCATTGTGTCCGGCTGTATGAGGCCATGACCGTGCTTGAGGATTGTCCCGAAACCAAAATCGTCATGACCGGCAAACAAGCCAAGGACAAACCCCAATGGTCTGAGGCGGGTTACATAACCACCAAACATCAACGCCAAAAAATCAAGGCTCGGTTTATTGACCCCGACGACCCGCTAAAAATTGTGATTGTGTGTGACATGTGGCTCACCGGCTTTGATGCGCCTCCCTTACACACCATGTATATCGACAAAACCCTCAAGGGGCATAACCTCATGCAGGGCATCGCCCGCGTTAATCGGGTCTTTAAGGACAAACCCAACGGCCTTATTGTCGATATGTTGGGCATTGGCGACCAGTTAAAGATAGCCACCAAAAAATATACCCAAAGTGGCGGCAAAGGGGAGCTAACCGAAAGCCTCCGAGACAAAGCGGTGACCTATTTTAAGGAACAGTTAGCGCGGGTACGGGCGCTCATGCCTCGTGCCGATCACCTACCCGCAAGCTCTGAGCTTGCGGGTAGGTCGGGTCACCTACCCGCAAGTTCCAAACTTGCGGGTAGGTCGGGTCATCTACCCGCAAGTTCCAAACTTGCGGGTAGGTCGGGTCATCTACCCGCAAGTTCCAAACTTGCGGGTAGGTCGGGTCATCTACCCGCAAGTTCCAAACTTGCGGGTAGTTCCCTTGCGGGTAGCTTAATCTACAGCCAATGGCGCGCCCTAACCCCCATCCAACTGGGCGACCTGTTAGCCTTGTGTTACGGCATTTTTACCCCCAACCAATCGCTCCGAGACGACTATCTGACCCAAGAACACCGCCTCTCTAAAGCCCATAGCCTGATTCAGCATCTGCCCATCGTTAAGCCCCACAGTGATGAGGTTCAGTTTTATCAAATGGTACGCCAACAACTCCGCCGCCTAAAGCCAAAAATCCGTAAAAGTGTTGAGGACATGAAACAAGCCGTGCGGGATTTGTTGGATGAAAGTATTGAGGCTGGTAATATGGTAGACATCTTTACCACCGCAGGCTTAGAGCAACCAAGCATCAATATTTTAGACCGTCAGTTTTTAGATGAGTTTGCCGACCAACCCCACCAAGACCTTAAAGCTAGGCTTTTGTACAAACTGCTCAATGATGAACTTCATTACCGAGAACACGAAAACATTGTGCAATATCGCTCCTTTAAGGAGATGTTAGAGCAGGCCATAACCCGCTATAACAACCGCGAAACCCCCGCCCATAAGCTGGTTCAAACCATGCTCGACATTCGAGAGGAACAAGCCAAACTAGAAAAACGCAAAACCGATTTAGGCTTAAATACCGAACAAATGGCCTTTCATGATACTTTGGCAAAACATCTAGCGGTTGATGAAGCCATTTTAACTGAGTTAGCCAAAGATATTGTAACCTTGCTCCACAACACCCTAGAGGTGGATTGGACAAAACCGCACCGTAAAGATATTTCGGCCAAAGTACAGCAAGGCTTACGCCCTATCCTGCGTAATTATGTTGACCGAACCACCCGCAAAACCGTCCGCCAAGCGATTATGGATCAGGTGACGGCCAACTATAAAGATTGGCCGGAAATAGCCAGTAACAAGCAAGACACCTCCTCAGTGGACAACGCCCCAAACAAAGCCAGCAGGCAGGAACAGGCTAATGATTTAAATAGTGCCGTTGACCGCCTCGAGATTAAGTTCCGAGATTTTATTGATTATTACCTCACCCTGAAAGTCGGGCCAGATTACTGGCACCAAACAGCACCGAGTATCATTATCCCCGGTGTAGAGAAACACATAAAAAAGCATCTTGATAGTCACCCTTACGAAAATCCAGCTGATTATGAGTCAGGCCGTAAACATTTAGATTACTGTACCGTAGGCCAATATGAACAGATTATCGTTAAGAAAAAGAATTGGGCATTGTTTGAAGCGGTGTTTAAGGACAAAAATAACTTCCAAAAGCACTTTGGAAACTATCGTGAACTAAGAAATGCTATCAAACATAGCCGAAAACCTTCTGATGTTGAACGCAAACATGGTGAAGGCTCTATGATATGGTTGGAAAAAACCCTCGCCCAATATGATGATGCGATTCTGGCGGCTAAAGCAGAGACGAAGTAGCCCACCGCGCCGATTCGCACCCGATCAACTAAACAGATTCGGGTGCTGATTTCCAAGTCGTAAACTCAAGAGGATTTGCCTCTCTCACTAAACCAGCCCCGACTCGATGTGAGTTCGGGGCTGGTTTGACATCCCATCTACTACAAATTAAAATAGAAATATGCGAATTGATAACGAGAACCAAGAGTTATTACAACGGATTAGCGCTCTAGAGCAGGAACGAAATCATCATACTGCCGAGTTGATTCGGGTCGGAACCTTACTATCGGCCAATACCTTAACCACCGGCTTGGCTCACGAGATCAAAAACCCCTTAGCATGCATTCAGTTGACCGTTAGCAATTTATTACGCAAATTAGATAAAGGGACGTTTGATGTGAGCATCCTGCGGGGTAAATTGCAGAAAATTCAAAATAATGCCGACCGGATTAACGAACGTATTAGCCAAGCTCGTAAATTGGCCGAAGATACCTTAGACCCGACCAAACCACCGACGATTGATCTGATTCAGATTGAACCGTTATTTCAGCAAACTTTAGAGGGATTTCAACAGCAGTTATCGATCAATGAGATTACAGTTGACCTGCATGTGCCAGCCGATTTGCCATCGTTAGAGGCTAATACCGTTGCTTTAGAACAGGTGTTAGCCAATTTACTGAGTAATGCTATTGATGCCCTGCAAGAGCAAGGGGGCGGCACGATTCGTTTGGCGGCTCAGTATGTTGCGCCTGCCATGGTGCTAACCTGCCATGATACTGGCTCGGGTATTGCTCTCGACGTTCAACGCCGTGTGTTCGAGCCGCTATTTACCACCAAAGGACAGGGAACGGGCATCGGGTTATGGCTATGTAAAACGATTATTGAGCATTGGCAGGGGACAATTAACTTTGTTAGCAACGTCACAGAGGGAACCACCTTTACAATTACTGTGCCCTTAAAACAAAAAGGATAAGACGATAAGACAGGAATGTAAAGCTTGTTTTGCTGGATGTACAGACAAAACAAGTTTTGCCACTCTGTTTCACAGAAAATTATGTCTAATTTACCGTTACTAGTTATAGATGATGAGGCCGATGATATTTTATCAGAACTGCATAACGCCTTAACTGATGAGGGGTACGAGGTAGATTTAGCCAAGGATGGCAATAAGGGCTGGAATCTATTTCAGCAAAAGTTACATCCGATTGTGATAACCGATTTGCGGATGCCTAAAAGCAAAGATGGTTTAGAAGTATTAGCCGACATCAAGCAGATGTGGCCCCAAACGCAGGTGATCATCATCACCGGACATGGCCGCAAAGATGATGCCATCAAATCGTTGAAACTGCACGCGTTTGATTACATCGAAAAAGGCGGCTCGAATATGTTGCCCGACCTACTGGACGCGGTGGCTCGGGCCGTGCAGGAGATGGGCCTAATTATGCCCGATATGCCCAACACACTGCCCCATTCGTTGGCTGAGGTGCGGGCTATGGCCGATCAACTTCCCTTTTCGATCAGTGATGAGATCAACATGGCGCGTGAGGAGACCCGATGAGTTCTGCCTATTTTTTTGATGCCAACGCGATTTATAAATATTATCAAGATGAGGCTGGATCAGAGACGGTGCGGCAATTGGTGCAAGATAATCCCTATCGTTGCTTTATTTCCGAGTGGAGCGTGGTGGAGTTCATCTCAATTTTTCGTAAATATATTCAAGCCGATGGAGTAAAAAAAGCCGAACAAGAAACCCGTAAGAACCAGTTTTATGGTCTCTATCAGCGATTTCAAAATGATCTGCAAAGTCGTCTCTTTATCATTATGCCCATTCCCGTCCAGTGGCGGGCTGATATGAGTGGCTTGATTATTCGACTAGCAATTGACCCGTTGGATGTTACGGCACGTCCGAGCTTAAAGCCTCCCGATGCCTTACAGTTCATTACTTTTCAGCAACTGTGTCAAACCTTTCCCCAAACCTGCATGGTGACGAATGATAAGCCGTTAACCAAAGTTTGCAAATTGGAACAGTTAGCGGCGCTAGACCCTTGTAATACGTAGAACAGAGTGATACATCATCAACTGCCCTTATTCACCTCCTCTGAGGATCAACAGCCCCGACTCGATACGAGTCGGGGCTGTTTTTAGTTGGCGTTACCTTGTGATTTGGGTATAATTGACAAGAGTATCAGAAGTTTATCATTTCAACATGGCTAAAACAATATCTGACAGGATTGACAGGATTAAAGGCAAAAAAATCCTGTCAATCCTGTTAATCCTGTCGAAAAATGCTTTTGGTTTTATCAACATGTCGAGTTATGAATGAAACGACAAACTTTTGGAGTATGTTAGGGAGGTTAACGGCTAGGGCAATTGCATCTAAGGTTCTAATATTTTTATATTTTTCCTGATCATTGCGATTATGTAATCGCAACGGGTATTTGGCGGGTATATACCGCCTATTATGGGTACACTTCTGTTTTTTACAAGTTAGTTCTGAAAACTACTTATACAGTGCGGATTACAATGGTTGATACTGCTTTTCCTGAAATCAAGGTCATCACTACTGAACTTGAACATGCTATCATCGGTCGAGATTTGCTCAACCAGTTCCACCTAGAACTTGATGGGCGAGCGCAACGGGTTACGATACGTGGCTACGGTTAACCTGACCAGCGCGGGGTAAGCTCAAACAGGGAGCAACCACGCTGGGGTGAGAGATTAGGCGAATTGGCGAATTGCGAATTGCTCCGATGTCGTCACCTCTTATTCTTCTATTGATGTAACTTCGTTGTGGCTCTTCCCGTAACGGGCCAACATATTTGAGGTTATTGATAAGTTCAGTTTGAATAGCTTTTAAAATCGGATGAAATAAACCATGATAAACGCTGGAGTATCGAAACACCTCAAATTCTTGGCTTGAAGCATCAAATTTCGGTATGGAAGAGTTCCACATCGGCATAAAATAGCTATACTGAATTTGTTCGGTAAAAAATATTCTGTTCATTTTGGTTTCATTATCAAAATAAAACTTTATCCGAACATTATCACTGTCTGCTACCTCAGTAACTGTAACCGTAAGCAAACGGTTTTCAGATTCATCAATAACTTCAAAAGAGACATCTAAACGCAAGGCCGATTCGTCCGGTAAATTCGTATGAAACATAAAGGTTGTTTTTACAAAAAACTGGCTCAAATCTGACGATATAATACCAAGAACGGTTGTTGGATATTGCTCATCAGTTTTACAATAAGATAAAAAACCAAAACTGAACGTACCATGATCGTTTTGATTATAGATCATCTCCTCGATTTGATGAACTTGAAAGAAGGAACCATCCCAATCTAAGGTGATACGACCTCCAACCCGTTTTTCCGCCAATAAGGTCTGTTTAAGTAACAATAGAGCCTGAATAACCGAACTTTTACCACGACTATTTAGACCAACTAACACTGTAATAGGATTAATAGGGATATAGGTCAGTTCTTGAAATGCCTTGAATCCTGCTAAATCAAACCCTAATAATCGAACCTTTAAATCAGAACCAATATCGATATATTCCATAGAGTCATAGAGTGTCCTCATTACTCGACTACGTTTTTTCATGACATTACTCCTTAAGGTGTAGCAGGCAGGATGCCTGCGCTCCCATGTTACACCAACGCCAACTCTAACGCCTCTTCTAGCGACCGAACCGGAAGTAACTCAAGCGGCAGATTTTTCAACTGTTTCAGTTGAGTCGAGGCGGGTAGGATACAACGTTTGAAGCCCATTTTGGCCGCTTCTTTGAGACGGGTCTCTAAATGGCCGATGGCTCGTAACTCGCCGGACAGGCCGACCTCGCCGACAAGCACCACATCGGCGGCGACGGGCCGATTGCGAAAGCTGGAGGTCAGCGCCGCGGCCACGGCCAAATCGGAGGCGGGTTCGTCAATTTGTAGGCCACCGATGACGTTGACAAACACATCTTGGTCGGCCATTTGGATGCCGACTCGTTTGGTCAACACGGCAATTAGCAGTAGTAAACGATTATAGTCGATGCCGTTGGCGGTACGGCGAGGGTTACCAAAGGAGGTAGTGCTGGCGAGGGCTTGCACTTCGACCAACAACGGGCGAGTTCCTTCTACCGTGACCAGAATCGAGGAGCCACTGGCGTTGGGTAATCGCTCGGCGAGCAGGGCTTCGCTGGGGTTGGTCACTTCGGTCATGCCCTCGTCACTCATCTCGAACACGCCGATTTCGTTGGTCGCGCCGAAGCGGTTTTTGACACTCCGCAACAGCCGATAGGTATAGAAGCGTTCGCCTTCCAAATATAGCACCGTATCGACGATATGTTCTAGCACCCGCGGCCCGGCGATGGCTCCGGTTTTGGTGACATGCCCAATCAAAAAGGTGGGGATGTTCTGTTGTTTGGCGACCTCTTGCAGGCGAGCCGCACACTCACGGACTTGGCTGACCGCGCCCGGGGCAGACTGTAGGTCAGACAGATAGACAGTCTGAATCGAATCGACAATCAGAAATTTGGGCTTGCTCTTTTCGATTTGATCGAGGATGGCGTTCATGCTGGTTTCGGTCAGAATGAACAGGTTGTCACCCTGAATCTTGAGCCGACTGGCTCGCAGTTTGATCTGTTGGGCGCTTTCTTCGCCAGAGATATACAGGACTTGTCCCATCTCAGCGAGGCTGGCGGAGGCTTGCAGGAGGAGGGTGCTTTTGCCGATGCCGGGGTCGCCGCCAATCAGAATCAGCGAGCCGGGGACAAGGCCGCCGCCCAAGACGCGGTTAAACTCGGTCATGCTGAGTTGCAGGCGTTGGTAACTGTCGGCGGGGATGTCGGGCAGGGCGACGGGGGTGCTACGTTTAAGGATCGATTGGGCGGCGCGGGCCACCTTGCCGGGACGAGTTGGTTCGATGACCGTTTCGACGAGGGTGTTCCATTCGCCGCAGTTATTACAGCGACCCGTCCATTTCGGATAGTCAGAGCCGCAATCTTGACACACATATCGGGTTTTTGCTTTTGCCATGAATTTGTGAGGCGTGAGGCGTGACTACGTGAATATGTGAGGCGTGAGGCGTAATCTCACGTTTCACGCCTTACATATTCACGTAGTCACGCCTCACGTTTCATACTAATTTGAGATTCGGAATAACGTCCAAATCCCAGTCGGAGAAGTGACCGGCTTGGTAGCGCCAGTAGGCGGCCGCGCCAATCATGGCCGCGTTGTCGGTGCAGAGGTGGATGGCAGGCGCTCGAACGGGTCGTTCGGCCACGGCCATGAGTTTGTTGCGTAATAGGGCGTTGGCTGACACGCCGCCCGCAACCAGAATTTCGGTCACGTTATATTTATCAGCCGCGACTTTGGTTTTGCTGACCAGCACATCAACCACGGCCATTTGAAACGAGGCCGCAATGTCAGCCACAGGGATGTTCAGCTTCGGTTTGGCTTGAGCGGCGGCGGCGGGGTGCTGTAGAATCTTGGCCGATGATTTGCCATGTTTTTGCACCACCCGTAGCACGGCGGTCTTGAGGCCAGAGAAGCTAAAGTCAAGCGAGTTACCCAGCCGAGCGCGAGGGAAGTTGTGCGCCTGCGGATTGCCTTCTTTGGCTACTTCTTGAATTGCTGGCCCACCGGGGAAGCCCAAATTCATCATGCGGGCCACCTTGTCAAAGGCTTCACCCGCGGCATCGTCGATGGTTTGGCCCAAAATCTCGTAACTGCCATGATCATGCATCAGCACCAGTTCGGTGTGTCCGCCCGATACGATGAGGCACAGATTCGGAAACTTAATGTCGGCCTTGCTCTCCTCTCGCTCGGTATGGAGCCAGTTTGAGTAAAGATGCCCCTCTAAATGGTTAATGCCGATGAGCGGGATTCCCAATGACAGGGCCAACCCTTTAGCGGTGTTGACTCCGACCAACAGACTGCCGACTAATCCCGGTCCGTAGGTCACGGCAACGGCGCTCAGTTCGTTCCAGCCGGTGCGAGCCTTAATCAACGCGTCTTGAATGACAGTGCTGATCGTTAGAATATGTTGCCGTGAGGCCACCTCTGGAAACACACCCCCATATCGGCGGTGTATTTCGATTTGAGAGGCGACAATGTTTGATTTAATCGTTTTTCCATTCTCGATAACCGCCGCGGCGGTTTCGTCGCAGGAGGTTTCTATTGCCAAGATTTTACACATGTATGATACCTTATGATATGTGATATGTGATACGTGATGCGTGAAACGTGAAACGTGATGCGTGATACGTGATACGTGAGGCGTGAAACGTGAGGCGTGATAGGCACTAACTTATCACGCCTCACGTTTCACGTTAGGTATTATATAGATTCTCTTAGGCTATCACAAAAAGAGCATTCATGTATTATACGCCTTATTTTCCATTTTTTATATTCAGAGGGGAATGAAACAAAAAGTGTGGTGGTCAAGATGATGTTGAAAACCATGTCATACTGAGCCGAAGGCGAAGTATCCACCCGAATCTCCCTAGATTCGGGTGAGTGAGACCCTTCGCAAAAAACGCTCAGGGTGACATAATCTTTTTCAACATCAAGCTGACCACTACAGAATGAAACAAAAAGAGCGATGACATTAGTCACCGCTCTCCTATAACGACGGATATTTAGCAAGTTCTGATTGTTGCGATATCTATCCCCAACACCCGATTGGAGGCGTTAGGAAGGCAGGAAAAATGGAGATGGCCGTAGTTTCAGCCAACATCATGCAACACGTATCACTCCTCACTCCTCACTCCTCACTCCTCACGTTTCACGCCTCACTCCTCACGTATCACGTATCACGTTTTAGGCATAGGCCAAACTATCTCGAACACTGGTCTGAGCCGCTTTTTGAGCCGGAAACCAACTGGCGATCACGGCCAAAACGGTGATAATCGCAAACCAGTAAAACACCCCAATTGGCGAGAACTGATAGACCAGTTCGATATTGAGCAGTCCCGAAATAGCGCTCAAGATGATACGACTAACCGGAATACTGAGCGGGATGGCGATGAGCCAACTCAACCAGCCCAGAATCAACCCTTCGCCGACAAACTGAACACTAATCACAAAGGCCGAGGCTCCGATAGCCCGCATGACCCCAATCTCTCGAATCCGTTCCATCACGTTGATGGCCAGAGTTCCGCTCAAGGCAATCGCCCCGACAATGGCAATCATCACTGCCATCATGGTCAACAAAACGAGTAACACCGACATCTGGGTGATTTTTTGGTCGGCGGTACGATGAGCGGTATCGCTGGCGGTGGCGATGACGTTGTAGCTATTGGCCTCGTAGAGTTCCCGTAACTCAGCGGCGACGGCGGCTTCGGTCTCGGCTGAACCGTGCCATGTTTGTATCTTGATCGACTTGCCCTGCCCGACTTGCCGTAGCTCTCGTTGGAGGGGTGCTTGCGGAACCATGGCCGCGGTTTGGTCGAGCGGTTCAAAGAGTAAGCCAATCACTTGCCAATTTGCGTCTCGTTTGGTCGGTATGTCGATGGTGATCCAATCGCCTACCGAGACCCCCATCTCCGCGGCCAGCGCTTGATTCAGGACAATTACTTGATCGTCGCCGGGTTGAAGCCAGCGCCCACCCCGCATGATGGGTTGATACATGGTTGACGGTACGGGGATGCCCCGCAGGTTTAGTTGGTTGTCATCGTTTCGCTCTGGTTGTCCCATCAAACGCCCTGTTCCTTGGCCGATTGTCCACACTTCAATCGCCTTTACCTCTGGATGGGCGAGGGTCAATAGTTCGATTTCCTGAATTCGTTGGGCATTCTTAAGGTCGAGTAGAACGTTCACCTCAAAGATGTCGAAGATGACCTCGCTAAAGGTATGTACCAGCGACACTCGCACGCTCATGACCATCATAAAAATAGTTCCGGCTCCAACTAGGGTGATTTGAGTCAGCATGACCCGTTTTTTATTGCGGAAGGTGTTGCCCACGGTTAAGGCCAACAGACGGGGCAGGGCATCAAATTTGACCAGCAGACGGTCAAGCAAGCCCGACGTACCACCTAATCCGTAGGAGCTAACCGCCTCTCGCACGGTGATGCGTGCCCCCGACATAATTGGTACAATTGCAATCAACAATGGTGATAAAAGCGCCACGACCGCTTGAGCATAAATCGCTTGCGGGGCAATCTCAAAAGGGCCAGCAATCATGTTGATGCGCCCAACAATCATCATCACCCGCAGACCATGTGCGCCAAGCGCGCCAAGGGGGATAGCCAGAAGTAACCCTAACAAAGCATATACGAAGATCATAACCGTATATATCCCTAATATCTGGCTGAATCTGGCTCCGATGGCTTTCATAACTCCAATTTGGCTGACCTGTTGTAGGATGATGGCGTTGATGGTGTTGTAGACCAGAAATAGTCCCAAAATCAGGGTCAAAACGGCCATGACGGTTAAGATGAAAAACACCCCGTCTAGCGTGTCTTGAACGATAAATCGGTCTGGTTCGCTGGTACGTACCTTAAATCCGCCCGGTGCGGGATTAGCCGGACTGACCTCGACATTCTGTTTTTCTAACTCGCCTTGTATCAGGTCGGCGGCGATTTCGTTTTGTGCCAAGGTAAAGTTGGGGATGGTAGCCAGAACGATGCTGTAGTTCGTCTCTCCCGTCAACTGTTCAAATCGTTCTCGGGTGGTGAAAAACATTGGTTCAGGAATGACCATGGCCGGTGGCAAAGCAATATTATATAGCTCGCCATTGAACTGAACCGGATGTAGTTTATCATTGATATCGAGATAGACTTGGTCGCCAACCTCAAAACCACGTCCCCGTTGGACACCCATCATTCTACGCTCCGGCCAAACCCCCGCATCTTTGAAGATTTTGCGGATGTCTTGGGTTTCGTAATCATCTATGGCGACTAGTGTTCCGGCTTCTTTAGGGCCGTCTGGGGTGCGGCGGAACTGGATGGGCTGTTGTTGCCAGCCGATTACTGTTTCGATGCCTCGCAAATGTTCTAACGTGGTGATCATGTCATCGCCAACCGTTGGATTAACCTCTAGCCCAATGGTGGCTGGTTTGGAGATGCTCCAGTTGTGGGTTAAATCTTTGGTCATCAAGACCTTCGCTCCGATGACCGTACCCACCGCAAACGCACCCACGGCGATAATCAAAATCACCCGAATGGTGCGCCCCATGTAAAACTACCGTTCGCTCCGTATGAAGGTCAATGGGCCGCTTGGTTAGGCGGTGATAACAACGAGATCAACACGATCTCCCGTATTGTCACTATCCCCCCCAGATGCCCTAAAATAACTCACCAAATCGCTACCCATTCTTATGATACAGTCTGCGCCGGAGAGCAATATCCTTATGATACATGGCTTCCTGCTGATCCGACCAGGATCAACCAAGTTAACTGGTTTGCTCTGGCTAACCATTTATACACCGTGCAAGAAGCAACAACTAATGATGTTGGGGTTGATTTAGGCGGATTGGTAATTACCGATTTAGAAACGGGAGATGTTGGAGTTGGTCTCCTAAGTGCGGACAGTACAAAAGGCAATTTTTATCTATGTGACCAGTATACAAATACGGCCTGGCGACCAATAAGGTATATAACCGACGAATACGCCGGAAAAACGGTCAAGCTAGAGTTTAAGATTAAAACTGATTCTCAATTAGAAAGTAGCTTTTTTATCGATGATGTACTCTTTGAATCAAGAGAAGGTACTACTGGCTCTGGCTTAGTTTCAGGTGGTAGTGGGGCAGGTCGCTCAGGTAATCGAGACGATGTAATCGACCTAAAACTATATAAACAGGGCAGTCCTGAATACGAGCAATTTATGAAAGAGTTTGGAGACCCCTAAGCACAAGGTTTAACCAGATGCATGTAGCCGTTGGGGAGAACAACGAATGAGGGGAAAAACGAATGATTGACCGATACAAACAGCGAGTAATGGTTTGAACTTGGTCGATTATTACTCTTACAGCAAAATTCGTTGTTCCCTAAATTCGATGTCCTTTCCTTCCCCCCATCCAATTCATGTGCCCGGTTTAACCTCTCCTTCACTCCACCAATCATAAAAACAGGGCACACCCGATGGTTTGACGAATCAAACATAAAAGTTCAGTAAAGCCACCCTAGAAACCCGATTTCTTTGAGAAATCGGGTTTCTGACACTAATCTACCCGCAAATTTAGAATTTGCGGGTAGATTAGTTTTTAAGGATTTTATCATGACGATATTCAACCATAAACGATTGACTAACGAAACCTTTAAGCTTGATATTGAACGCATGCGGCAGGGCTGGTATTCGGACAAATATTTTGTCAATATCGCCCAAACCCTGCAAGCCTTGGCTCAACAAGGCTACCGTTTTTCGGGGCAAGCCAAACATCTGATGCAAGCTGGGGTTGACTTAAGTGACCTCGCCACCGGAGAGCTTGAGGTAGAAATGCAGGTTTTCACTCGCCGTGGGCGGACGTTGATTGCCGGTGTAGACAAGGCGCTGAGCATGCTCCGGCACTGTACCGGCTATACTGACGAAAAGGATAAATTTCACGAAACATGGTCACGCCTAGAGGTGGAAGCGGTACAGGATGGAATCATCACCCGTTATCGAGGCGATGCGCGCCAAGTTGAGCCGGTTCTGCGAGTACGTGGCCCTTATCGCGATTTTGCCCTGCTAGAGACTCCAATTTTGGGGGCACTGACGCGGGCAAGTCGGGTGGCGACCAACGTCTATAACACCTTAGAGGCCGCCCGAGGCAAGCCGGTACTGTTTTTCCCGGCTCGATTTGATGCCCATGAGGTACAGGCCGCCGACGGGTATGCCTACGACATCGCGGTTAATCGGTTTAATCAGGATTATCAGCAACATGTCGGCTCCTTTGTTTCGACCGACGCGCAGGGCGATTGGTGGGGTGGTTTTGGCGGGGGGACGGTAGCTCATGCCGCCATCGCCTGTTTTTTGGGCGACACGGTTGAAGCCATGTTGGCCTTCTCGGCGGTGCAACCATCAGAGATTCCTCGTATCGCCTTGGTAGACTTTAATAACGATTCAGTTGGAACTAGTTTGGCCGTTCTAAAAGCCATGTTTGAGCGTTACCATGAGGCGCTAGAGTTGGGTCAGGCCGACGCGGTGCGCTACAAACTATATGGCGTTCGGCTCGACACCTCCGGCACCATGCGTGATGTCAGTATTCCACCATTGGGGGACAAAAAATTGGACAATGGAGTCAACCCTCGCCTCTGTTGGACAATTCGTCAAGCCCTAGACAACGCCTGGCAGGCATGGGATTTAGAGCCGCAGTGGCATGGTCGAGCCGCAGAGTACTGTCGAGAGGTGCAGATTGTGGTCAGCGGGGGCTTTAATCCAAAGAAGATTACTTGGTTTGAATCGCTCAATGTGCCAGTTGACGTGTACGGCGTGGGGTCGAGTTTGGTCAGCAACGACTCGGCGACGGGCACCAACACCGATTTCACCGCCGATGTGGTGCAGGTCAAAATCAACGGTGAGTGGGTCAACATGGCGAAAATTGGTCGGCAGGCCAACGATAACTCCGACTTAGAGCCGGTGGCCTTGAATCAACTGTAAAACAACAAACTGAGGAGCGCAGACATCCTTGTCTGCACCGACAAAACACATCGGAATAAATCCCGATGCTGATAGCTAAAATTCTCCCATTCTTGAAATTCTGCTCTAAAATAGTCATTGGATGAGTTCTGCGTAATTATCAGAAAACAAACTGAGGAGCGCAGACATCCTTGTCTGCACCGACAAAACACATCGGAATAAATCCCGATGCTGATAGCTAAAGCAGGCTAAAGCCAGCTATTTAGGCCGCTTCCTGATCGTTGCGATTATGTAATCGCAACGATCAGGAAAACAGGAGTGTCAAAATTGTATTTTGACAGCAAGAATGGAATTCTTGCACTCCGGGAAAAGTTACAACTTAGAAATGAACGTTACTTAACGAGCCGAGAGTTATGAAAATTGCACCATTTTTTGTCTTACTTACCCTATTGTTTCTGGTTGGATGCGATACCGCCGATACTCCAGCGACACCACCTGCACTAAAATCTAAGTCGGTTGTGTCGGAAGCGACCAACACAGAATCGAGATTTACATCGCAAGAGTTACAAAAATTGCGAAACATTATCAAATCAGAACAGCGACGGGCGAATATTCCCGGTATTGCGGTAGCCGTTATTGAAAGGGATCAGGTAATATTCGTGGAAGGCTTCGGGGTACGTTCTTTAGATACGCAGGAACCCGTTACACCAGAGACGTTGTTTCATATCGGCTCGACTCATAAATCAATCACGGCCATGCTCTGGGCCACAATTATCGACGAGGATCGTTTTAATTGGGATATGCCAGTGACTGACATCTACCCCGATTTTAGGCTGTCTGATCCGCAAGCGACCAGCCAACTTCGTCTACATCACCTGCTGAACATGACCAGTGGTATACCCGACGATACGGAGGCGTTGTTTGATGCTGAGTATGATTCCCCAACTGACCTGTTTGATTTATTGGCCGAGGCTGAGTTATCCGCTCTGCCGGGAGAGGATTTCAGTTATAGTAATCTGACCAGTTCGGCGGCGGGGTATTTAGCCGTTTTGGCCGATGGTGGCGACCAAGCTAACTTGTATGAGGGGTATGAAGCCACTTTACAACGTCGCATCCTCGACCCCATCGGCATGCAAAACGCGACCTTGTCGGTTGATGAGGCTCGTCGTCGCCCTGATTACGCGGTGGGGCATATCTATAATGACGATGACGAGGTTGTTGTCGCCGAATCGTACGACGTTGTCGGAGATGCCTTAGCCCCATCGGGTGGACTAAAGGCGAATGTACAGGACATGGCCGCGTATCTCAGCACCCAACTCAATCATGGTGTAGCTCCCAACGGTCAGCGAATTGTTTCAGCCGATAGTTTACATGAAACATGGCAACCTTATCTTGAGGAGTATGCCCTTGGCTGGGAGATACGCATGGACAATGGGGATCGTGTCATCAGCCATGAGGGTAGTTATGACAGTTTTAACTCACTGCTTATGTTTTCACCAAAACGTAACGTTGGACTGGTTATTTTGACCAATACCGATGAACCGGATGTTGCGTTGGTCTTGATGGCGCAAGCGTTTATTGCCTTGTCGCGGTAGAGTATCCATGCAAAATTCCATTCGTAGTAAAATTCTCGCAGAGGCGCGGTAGGGCTGTTCAGTTCTCCATGCTTGTCACGCTACAAGCGTGACCTACACGGCCTCATGTCTGACAAAATTACTGTAGGTGACGCTTGTAGCGTCACGATTATGCTCATATAGATTAGAACTGAACAACCCTTGGCGCGGAGACGCAGAGTTTTTATGCTTTTCTCCGCGCCTTTGCGTCTCCGCGAGAGTATTTTTTTTCTACTTAAAAATCAAGTTCTGTTAATCCTGTCAAATATTGTTTTAGTCATGTTGAAATGATAAACTTCTGAAAGATTCAATTGAATATAGAATCAAAAAAGGCTCTCCAAAATTGGAGAGCCTTTTTTACAAAAGCCCACGGGCGGAATTGAACCGCCGACCTACGCCTTACCAAGGCGTTGCTCTACCTCTGAGCTACGTGGGCGGGGTGAGAAAAATCGGAGCGGGCGGATTTGAACCGCCGACCTCTTGAACCCCATTCAAGCACGCTACCGGACTGCGCCACGCTCCGTTAAATTGTTAAGACAAACAGTCGGGATGGGCGGATTTGAACCGCCGACCTCTTCGTCCCGAACGAAGCACGCTACCGGACTGCGCTACATCCCGAGGGAAAGTTCCCTGACAACAAGAAAGCATTATACCAAAACGTTTTTTAACTGTCAAAAACAGCACTCCAAAATTTAAGCCGCTTTAGAAGCTCGTTTTTTCCCTTTTCCTTTAGGGGCACGCTTTGGAATATCATGCTTACCGTAAATAACTTTCATTTCATCATAAACACGGCTAACTCCGGCTCGGATCCGTTTTTCAATCAACGATTTTCGAGGCGACTGATAGTAAAAAAAGTCTAGCATTTGGCTAATCACTACAGCCGCTTCGGCCTTGGTTCGTCCCGATTTATATTGGTTACGAACTTTAGCTCGCATGGTTCGAATATACTCAGATAACGGCTCACTGGCATCAACGTTGCAAATCGAGCCATGCCCCGGTACAAGCATAGAATATTTTTGCTTCCGTAACCAGCGTAGCTTCTTCAACCATATCTCGCTGTTGCACTGCCCCAAAGAGGGGTGTTCGTCAACAACTAAGAGGTCTCCAGTAAACAAAATCTTCTCATCAGGCAGATACAATCCGCTAGTGGCCGGAGTATGTCCTCCCAAATGAACAAATACCAGTTCTCGTCCTCCTCTCTCCATCACCATTCTACCTGTAAAACAAAGTTCAGGTCTGATGATTTCTATCTCATCAAACTGGCGTTGAATTTCGGGGCGTTTTTTGAACAGATTTTTGGTTCGTTCAATAAATGTATCTTTATAACTAGCCACCTCTTTCCAAGCTAGTTCATGGGCGATAATTCGGGTATCAAAATATTGATTCCCCATAATCCGAGTTCGATGATGGTCGGTGTTAAACACGTACAAAACTTTATCCGTCAAACTAAAAACGGTTTCGGCCCAATGTTTGGCCTCAGCCGGAATCATGGGCGTATCAATCACAATCGCGCCCGCGTCCGTCAGTATACAACCAACATTGGCTCCTTCATAATCTAAGTCAACAAAAACACCTTCTGCAATTTCTTGAAGCATATTATTATACTACTCGCCTCCTCAAAACAGTCCTGTAGGCGTAAATATTCAGTGAACTCGCTAGAAAGAGCGTCAGAAATCCGATTTCTTTGAGAAATCGGGTTTCTAGGGCGGTTTTACTGAATTTTTACCTGTAAGCTGTAATCGAAGTTTGGATTGTACTCGACCTATCGGATAAATGCAAGCGAGTTACAGGTAGGGGAATGACGATTCAGAAGTTTATCATTTCAACATGACTAAAACAATATCTGACAGGCTTAACAGGATTGATAGGATTTTTTCACTTGTAATCCTGTTAATCTTGTTAATTCTGTCAAAAAATGCTTTTGGTTTTATCAACATGTCAGGTTATGAATGAATCGACAAACTCTTGGACGATTTATCAAGCTCTATCTGACTTTTGTGAACACAACTTCAAATGAGTAGTGGTATAACGAGTTGGCTTGGGTGTTACCGTTCTCTTTGCACAGTTCGTTCAGGGGAATATCGGGACTAATAGGGCCAACCACTTGACTTAAGCCATCTAACACTTCAATATAGTAACTGCCTTTAAACATGGCAAAATCACTCAAACCGGGGTCTTCCATCTTGGTGCCTGTAGTTAATGAGGCTTCTCCTCCCGGCCAAGAAACTCGCATAGGAATACCGGGAATACCGTTTCCGGCTCGATCGCGTACATGGGCAAAAATATGATGCTTGCCTTGATTTTCGCAAGCTGTTAGTTGGCGAATAGTGCCAACATAATCATATTGGGGTGTAGGAGTATGAGTGGCTGTAGGCAAGGCAATGGCCGCGGGCTGAACAAAAACTCTTGTCGGTACATTTGTTGGAGTTTCGGTGGGGCGTGGAGTCAGCGTAATCGTTGGAGTCCATGTTGGCACTCTTGTACTTTCGGCGGTTGCAAACGAGGTACCAGTAGGGGTAGAGGTAAATGTTGGAAAAGATGTCCGCGTCGGAAGGGGGCCTTGGGCTAATAATTGAGGTAATTCAGAAGGGGCAAGAAGCATAACTACGCCAACAACGACAATCAAGTTGACGGAGAGAGATAACAAAATCAACACCATCCATTGAGCATTGGTAATCGCGGTAATCTCTTTTTTAAAGCCATTCATGAGCGGGTTGATAATCCACCTAGATTGTTGGTGGGAGAGGAATTAAGCAAGACAGCGGGGAGGCTTCCCAGCGTCCCTTTCGCTTTAATGCGATCAGTATATATACCACCCCCGCTGTCGTGATACCTATTTTGTACAACATTCAAAAAACAACTATGAGTTAGGCGTAACAACTCAATCATCGAGCCTTAACCAATATATACTGGTTGTTTTTTGACGAACTATTAAGGAAGTTCCAGAATTTAAAACCTCCCAAAACCATTGTGACACTCTACCCCCTCCCAGCCTCCCCCTGCTAGGGGGAGGAGCCGCTTCCCCCCTAGCAGGGGGGACTGAGGGGGGTAGAGACT
>JAUCGA010000084.1 GCA_030377865.1 Anaerolineales bacterium HSG25
AACCAACGGGCACTAACGCACCAAGCGAATTCCGGTCTTAACTGTCTGAACCATGACCATGGTAGCGCAAACCCTGTTTCTTGAACAATGAAGGCGCGTGGTGCGCGACTGGAGGGGCTAACCAATCTTTTTCTATTAAGGTGTCTGGATTAAGAAAGGCTAAAAACTGTCCGCTTGCTTCTTTGGCTCCGAGATTACATCCCCCCCCAAAACCATTATTTTGAGCATTTAAGACAAGTTTAACTGTCGGAAAATAGGTCTGCACAAAAGCAACCGTATCATCCTGAGAGTTATTATCCACCACAATGATTTCATAATCAGGACGACTGTCAGCTAACAAAGCTGGTAAACAATAGGCCAAGTCGCCACGGCTGTTATAACTAACGATAATAATTGAGGCTCTAAGTGGCATGGGTCAAAATTTACCCATTGTCGTGGTTAAGCCGCTTAAACTAAATTGATACCGTCGCACTAAATAAGCTAACGTTCCCCCGACAAACGCCCACAAGCCTATGGCAAACATAACAGTCGTCAAAAACATCAGCTTACTTCCCAAAAAAACTCCCATCGCCAATATGCTAGACAGTTTTAGTAGCAATCCGGTTAGCCCTAATCCCACAAAGGGGCGATAAATCCGCATCATAAACAAAATTCCAATTAAAACCTGTAGACCATGCCACCACACATTTCGTTTCGGGGGGTCATCATACCGAATAGTAATCGGTTGTTCTGTCACCTGTAAGCGATGATAGTTAGAGATATATTGCATTTCTGATTCAACCGAAAACCCTTTTGAACGAAACGTAATAACCCGCATCGCTTGAGGAGAAAAAGCCCGAAAACCACTTTGCGAGTCGGTTACAATAATACCGGAGGTTAGATTAACCAGTAAGTTAAAGGCCCGATGTCCCCAGACTCGATGTTGGGGCACAATACTGGTTGACACTAAGTAACGAGAGCCAATAACAAGGTCAGCCTGTTGGTTAACAATTGGCTCAATCACCTGTGGAATCTCGCGCGGGTCATGCTGACCGTCCCCATCAATTGTCACCACCACCTCAGCCTTCATCTCTTGGGCCAACTTAAAGCCGGTACTCAAGGCCGCACCCTTACCCTGATTGTGCTTGTGTTGAACCACCACTGCCCCGGCCAGCTCGGCAATCGGTGCTGTTCTATCGGTAGAGCCATCATCAATCACAATCACGCGATCGGCATAGGGCAAGGCTTGCTCAACGACATCCGCAATATGTTTGGCCTCATTGTAAGCCGGTATCAGGACCACTGTTTTAGAGAGGGGCAAACCAACACCATTGAGAATCTTTTGGTTCACTTGTGGCTGGGTACTGTTCTGAACAATGGTAGCTTGGGGCATGGTTAGCATTTTTGGTATCCTGTTTTTTTGTTAAACCACGCCAGTCATTGAAACAGTTTAACGGTTCATAAGTACGAGTTAATACATAAATAAGAACAAACGATATATTGGTGTGTGAAAAATTCACACGCACGACTACGTTTATCCCTCATGCCCCAACAGTGGGGTTTCCACCTCCTTTTGAAAAAGTTGTATTTGTGCTATAATAAAAAAAGTACAACAGGACGCGTGAAACCGTCTAGGTTGAAGGCTAGGTATAGCGAGATACCCTCTCCCCTTTAAGTAGAATGGTATCTCGCTTTTTTTATTGTGATTTTTACCACAACAGTTAAGTGGTAAAATTTTTTAACCAGCTAACGGTTAGGATAAAAATTGTTAAATGTAGATATAATAAAATAGATTCAAATATAAGCCACATTATATATAATTTTTTAATAAAGTAAAGTTCACTTTATTATATTAAACCCATGTTTTTTTAGCGAAAAAAAAAAAAAAAAAACGCGTCAAAAATTATAATAAAGCTTAATTTTTTGGTATACCAGCCTTTTATTTTGCAGAAATTCCCATTTATTCGGTTATCGTGTTTGATATCCTTTAACTACTAATGTTTTTATGACAAGCAGATTAGTTTAAGATGGGTTAACAAAAACAGCTCGATTCGGATATCCAAATCGAGCTGAAACGCTTCTCGAAAACAGCGCTATTGCTGGCAAAAGCAACATGCTTTTGCACTCCGACATCATCTTGATCACTAGACATGTTGCGGAATAAGAAACAGAGAAACCGGACACGGATTTTTTACCCGTTTTTGCTTTTAATCCGTGTTAATTCGCGTTTATCCGTGTCCCAATTTAATTTCGCAACAACTCTATTAGTCTGTGTCCATAAGGAACAGGCTAAATTTCTGGTTCAATACCAAGCGCTCGTAATTGAGCAGACAGGCGCTCGGCACGTTGGCGTTCCTGCTCGGCGCGATCTGCATCTAAGGGGAGCAGGTTGCCTTCCAAATCCCACCAGCGCAACCAAGGTAGCGTCATATTTTGGTACTCTCCCGACCAAATTCCCAACGCTACTCCTAATGGTGCAATGGGATAATGGCCGTGCTTATTGGCTGGCAACAGTCTATACTTCCCATTTATCAGGTGATATAGGTCTACTCGTTCTAAATTCACCTCGTAAATACCGTAAAAAGCTGGACGAATCACCTGCTCATACACCCAAAACTTACCAGTTAAAGGAGTCTGGTTCCGTTCCTCACTGCCATCACCCGATACAAATTCTAGTGCGATGAGCGGCGCGATGTATTCCTTCCACATCACATAGGAGCGTCTTACCTTTCCATCTAATAAGGGAGGAACATTGGGTACATAGAACCAATCCGGTGCTTCGGCTCCTCGTTCGGGTGGTTCTGTTATGCGCCAGTAGATACCACTATCTTGCCCAATACAATATTGTCCATCGGGATGAATCTGTCGCAATACAGGCTCAAGGGGTTCTGTCATCAGGATACTTTGAGGATGCTCTTGAAAGTTTTTCACGAATGTACCGTCTTCCTCTGGTAGTTGGGTGTGGTCGGGCATGGAGTTAATAGGCCATATCAACTTTTCCTCTTTCGCCAATAATTTTGTTGGGCGCGTTGCTACGGTTTCTGTATCATCTAATTCTAAAACAGTTTCCATGTCTACTCCCTGAGTGATTAACACCTGTTTTATGGATTATATCGCAGAAAGAAGTTGTAAATTTCTGTTTTTCTTTACACCTCTGGGGTTGGTTCAAGTTTACTGTTCGTTTGTAAGAGTTCAGTAAAGCCGCCCTAGAAACCCGATTTCTTAAAGAAATCGGGTTTCTGACGCTCTTTCTGGCGAGTTCACTGAATATTTACGTTCGTTTCAACCCATCCTCAAAATTACTTACCCTAATCTGTTCTATGCATGGGCAATCTGCATGGCTTCTGCTAAATCAATTGCACCGGTATACAAAGCCTTACCAATAATAAGTCCTTCTAGTCCGTTTTTCTCAGCTTTTTTGACTCGCTTTACATCCTCTATATCTGCTACACCACCCGAAACAATAACTTTAAATGGTGTTTTATCACCAGCAGGATGTAATCCTGCCTGAGCTAAATCAATCGAACCTTCCAAATTTACCCCAGTTAACATACCATCACGAGAAATATCAGTGTGGATAACATGGGCTAACCCTGCGGTTTGGATATGTTGGACTAGTTTAATTGCGTCGGTTTCGGCCAATTTGCGCCAACCATTTGTCGCGACTTTTCCGTCACGTACATCTAAGCCAAGTGCTACCTGTTCGGGGCCAAACTGTCCTAAAATATCTAACATTTGACGAGGTCTATCCGCCGCCATCGAACCTATTACTACCCGACTAACTCCCATAGATAAGGCTCGGTCGATGTCATTTGGAGAGCGTAAGCCACCGCCAAACTGTACGGGGGTGGTGACTCGGTCTAATATTCGTTGTAGAGCATCAACATTTTTGGCTGATTTGTCTGGATCCCCAAGTGCTCCGTCAAGATTGACAATATGAATCCAATCAACGCCAATCTCTTCCCAACGTTCGGCCATGGCGGCAGGTGAATCGCTATAAATTGTTTCTTGGTTTGGATCGCCCTGTACAAGGCGAACACATTTACCATTTTTTAGATCTATCGCGGCATAAATATCCATTATATACCTCCGGCAAAAGTGACAAAGTTCTTTAGAATTTGTAACCCTACCTGTTGACTTTTTTCTGGATGAAACTGGATGGCACAAACATTATTTCGTCCAACAACTGATGGAATATACGTTCCATATTCAGTTTGAGCAATAATATCAGCTGTGTTGGTTGGAACCGCATGGTAAGAGTGGGCAAAATAGGCGAAGTCACCCTCATCAATCTCGGCCATAATTGGGTGTTTCTGTTGAGTTTCAATTTGATTCCATCCCATATGAGGGATGGTTAGGTTTTGTCCTTCTGGGAAACGAGCTATTTTTCCGGGTAAAATACCAAGCCCAGTATGATGCCCCATCTCCTCACTTTCTTCGAAAAGTAGCTGTAGACCGACACAAATTCCTAATAAAGGTTTGCCTGCTTTTACGGCGTTTAATACAGGTGTATCTAAGTGACGTGCTCGTAAATTATCCATAGCATCTCCAAATGCACCCACGCCGGGTAAAACAAGTATTTTTGCTTGATTTACGACATCTATGGAATCTGTGATTTCAGCGGTTGCTCCAACAAACTGAAATGCTTTTTGGACATTTCTAAAGTTCCCAACACCGTAATCAATAATCGTGATTTTAGCCACAGTACCTCTCGTATAATTTCACTATAAGCTAAAATAGGGACGTTTATTAAACGTCCCTATTTGTTAATAGTTACAATCTAGATAAGATTATTCGTCACCTTCAAGTACGGCACGAATTTTTCTTATCATTTCCTCATTTCGACCTTTTACAAAATAGTCAGACGCACCTGCATCAATGCATTTTTTAGCAATCTCTACTTCATCCCAAGCAGAGTTGACAATAACTGGTACATCATCACCCTTTTCTTTTTTTATTGCGGCTAAAAGGTCTAAACCTGCGTATTTTTGCTCATTTCCATCAAAATCGGGCATGTTTAAATCGACGATCACTAAGTTAAATGGCTCTTCATCTTCGGCTGCTTCTTTAAAGGTGTTAAGCCCTTCTATATTTCCACCAGCGGTATCAACATCAAACCCTTTTCGAAAGAGTGTTTTTTCCATACTTCGTAATAGGTTTTCTTCGTCGTCAACGATTAATATTCTTGGTTCTATATCCATTGGATATCTAGCTCCATTCTCAAGATATACTAAGTGCTGTAAATAGCTCTACAGTACTTTTAACATTATTCAATAAATCAGCTTGGGTATATGGTTTTGGTAATAAATCAAATACTCCTAACAGTTTTCGGTCTTTTGTACGCTCTACCCGTGGGTTTGAGGTCATTCCTAATGCTTTGTTGATTGCCCCTGATTCACGAACGGTTGTTAGCACCTTTCCTGATTCAGCATTCATTAAGATATCGTCAAACAAAATGAGATTATAGGCACCATAATCCTCAGCTTTATATGCGTCATCACATAGATCAACTGTGTAGCCATGAGTTTCTAAGGTTTCAACGGCAAACTGGCACCAACCATCTTTATCATCAATAATAAGAATTTTACCTTCACCTAGTTCGCCTTTTTCACGGACTTCTTTACCTGTGTAAGCAGGTAGTTCTACGGTAAAGGTTGAACCTTTACCCAGTTCACTCTCTACCGAGATTTCCCCGTTAACCTGTTCCATAATTAATCGACAGGCTGATAAACCTAATCCTGCATGCCCCTTTAGCCCTTTTGTGGTATGGAAGCTAATCCAGATTTTATCTTGACGACTATCTTCAATACCAACGCCATTATCTTCAACTTCAATAACAACTTTGTGACCAGTGGCATTAAGTCGAGTTCTAACCTTAATTAAAGGTGAACTTTGTTCATCCATGGCCTCGTAGGCATTTTTTAACAAGTTAACAAACACACGATTTAACTGTAACGGGTCAGCCATAACAAGCGGTAAATCATTTTGCATGTCGGTTTCAATCTTAATTTCTTCTGGTAGACCTAAGCCACTAATTGCATCTTGAAAGACATCACTGACCATAGCTGGACGCGGAGCCTGTTCACGAGCTGGACCAATTAGCTCTTCCTTAATCTGCTGAATTAAGACCGCGGCCTCATCAATAATCTGTAGGTCTTCCTGTACGGACGAGATACTCAAATGTCGAGCTAATCGTTTGGGTGAGAAACGCTTAATTCGTTCCAGCATATCTTCCATGTCTGGATTATTTTGATGTACATTTTCCGTCTCTCGCATCAATAAATCTACAACCGGATTGGCTTTAATTCCTTCTGGTGCATCAACAAGCGCATCGGCAATTGCACACAATAAGGTTTGTAAATCATCCTGTATCCGTTTTACAGAGCTACGAATCGGCTCTGATTTGTTACCGATCCAGTGAATGGCATCACTTGTAGCGGTTGCGATGGCTTCATACGTTTTAGTCCGTATTAGTTCGTTATGAGCATCAACTAACATTCGTCGTTGGTTAGCATTTTCAATTGCAATTGCTAACTGATTAGCCATTGCTTGCAACGATGAGATGTCTTCATCAGAAAAAGCCGCTTCTTCTGTACTTTGTACAGTGACTGCTCCAATAACTTTATCCCCAATAGCTAACGGCAAGGCCATTTCTGACCGTGTTTCAGGTAAAACTGGGTTAGGATACCATACTTTTTCTGTATCTACATCCAATGAGATTCGAGCTTCATTTAATGCCGTTGCCGCTCCAATCATCGAGTTACCACCAACAGCTAGTTTGTGGTTATTTTCCATCATAATACGACCCGGTTCGCCACGACCAGCTCGTAAAACAGCAAACTCGCCCTCATTGTCAACTAAAAATACACCCGCGTAATAAAAATCGTAGGCGTCACAAATAATGTCAACAGTTTTAGGCAATAATTCATCAATATCTGTAATATGCGAGATATTTTGGCTAACTTCTGTGGCGGCCGCTAATAAGTTAGCCCTTCGTAATGCTTTTTCTAAGGTAATATTCGCATCTGTTTGGGTTGAGCCCATCTCAATTCCCCCTATTTAAGAATGATTTACTTGCGTATAATAAACAAACAGCTACTTTTTGCAAAAAAGGTTATCATTAACAAGTAAAAGTTCAGTAATGCCGCCCTAGAAACCAGATTTCTTTGAGAAATCGGGTTTCTGACGCTCTTTCTGGCGAGTTCACTGAATATTTACATTAACAAAGCAGGTTTTCGATTTTGCTTTTTGTTTTTAACCTTCTTGATCCTCATCACCGGGTTTATAAATCGGCACGTGTAGAGTAAATGTCGAACCAATACCGACTTCACTCGTAACTGCAATTTTCCCACCCATTCGTTCCATGGTCTGCAAACAGGCTGGCAAGCCAAGACCAGTGCCACCTTTTTTAGCTTTACTTGTATGGAACGTTAACCAAATTTTGGTTAGCTCTTCTTCTGGAATTCCCCCCCCGTTATCAGCAATATCAACAACGACAAAATCATCATCTTCTTGGCGCATCGCAATGAAAATTTGAGGATGAGGTTGGTCATCCATCGCCTCCATAGCATTCTTAACCAAGTTGATAATCACTCGTCCCATTTGCATTGGGTCAACTTTAACAGTGGGTATATTCCCTCCCTCAATACTATAAATAACTGTATCTTTGGGTAGAGCCATACCTTTTATATTATCTTGAATAATCTCAACAACATTAGCTTGTCGCCAGCGTTGTCGTCGAGCCGGACCTATCAAATCCTCTTTAATTTGGAGAATTGTGTTACCACTATTCTCAATAATCTCTAAATCTTCTAACACTGATTCAATATCAAGCATACGACGTAGCTTTTTGAGCGGTCTTTTTTTAAGACGATTGACACGGACTTCTGTTTCAGGGAAGCGTTCTTCCACTAAGTCACCCGTTTCAACTAACAGTTGGGCTACGGGAACATTCTGTACTTCATCATCAGCATTTACAATAAGTTCTTTTGAAATATATAAAAAGTTCGCTAAATCTTCTCGAATACGATTAACACAGGCTGGTATTGGAGCGGCTTTGTTACCCACCCAATGGATCGTTTCACCTGTTGCTGTAGCGATACTTTCAAATGTCTTGGTACGGACTAGTTCTTTGTTAGCGCCTTCTAAATCTTGTAATAGACGAGCGTTATTGATAGCAACGGCTAATTGGTCAGCCATAATCTGAAGCGATGAAATATCTTCGGGGGAGAAGGCGGCCTCCTTTTCACTTTGGATGGTTAATGCACCAATAACTTTGCTGTGAATATGTAGCGGTAAGGCCATTTCGGAGCGTGTTTTGGGGAGATATGGGTTGTTAAACCAAACTTTTTCTTCACCAACATCTAGTGAGATTCGGGCTTCGTTTAAACCGGTTGCCGCACCAATCATAGAGTTACCACCCACCTCAAGCTTGTGGTTATTCTCCATCATAATACGTCCTGCTTCACCACTACCGGCTCGTAAGATGGCCCAAGTACGACCGTCATCATCTGGGTCTTCGTTAATCAAGAAGATTCCTGCATAATAGAAGTCATATTCTGTACATATTGTCTCAACCGTATCAAACACAAGTTCGTGTAAATCTAAAATTGAGGTAATTTTACGACTTACCCTCGCTCCAGCTTGTAACAGAGCGGCTCGACGAGCCGCTTGTTGAAGTAGACCCATGTTTTGCTGGTGCAAGCGAGCATTGTTAATAGCAACCGCGAGTTGGTCAGCTAAGGCTTGCAATGAGGAGATATCTTCGTCAGAGAAGGCTGATTCTTCAACACTTTGTACCGTCAACGCGCCGATCACATCTCGACCAATCGCTAGAGGTAATGCCATTTCAGAACGTGTATCAGGTAAGAATGGATTATTAAACCAGACAGCCTCCTTACCTACGTCAAATGCGGCGCGTACTTCGTTTAAAGAAGTACAGGCACCAATCATTGAGCGCCCACCGACTTCTAATTTATGCTTGTGTTGCATCATTAACTGCCCGGCACGTCCTCTTCCGGCACGTAAAACAGCCCATCGGCGACCATCAGACGCATCTTCAATTAGGAATATACCAGCATAGTAAAAGCCATAGGCATCACAAATAATGTCAACAGTTTTTGTTAACAACTCGTCTGGATCTAAGATAGATGTTAAGCTACGGCTAACCTGTGTTGCCGCGCTAAGTAAAGCCGCCCTACGGTTGGCTTTGATCAGTGTCTGTTCTAAATCCGATTTATTGGTCACAGGTTTGTCAAGGACTTGCGCTGTTTCCATCTAAAATGGCCTCTATGTTTAATTATTTTCTGGGTAAAACTTGTTTTTGAGGAGACAAAGCTATTATTACTAATATCTAATTGGTTGGGCAAAACTATTTACCAAAGTAACTATGTATGATATAGAATAATTAGGCTTTGTTGTTACAAGTATATAACAATGTTAATATTTAACAAAAATTGGGCAAGATATTTGCTGTTTGTTTAATACGTCAGGTTATCCTAATAAAACCATTACTCAGATTATACTAAAAAATTAAGTATGGGGCAATAGACTCATACCAATAGAAAATGCTTTTTAATTAACTTTGGGTTGTAAATGTATGAATTCGCCAATTCTTAAAGATATGCTAGAATAGCCAGCTAAATTCTATCAAACAGGGTAAACATGTGCACGGTGTAATTTCCGCAGGTCATCCAGAAACAGCAAAAGCTGGAGCAACAATTCTTAAGCAAGGTGGTAATGCAGTTGATGCCGCAGTAGCGGCCTCATTCGCTTCCTTTATTGCCGAATCGTCGTTGGTTAATATTGGCGGTGGAGGTATTGCCCAACTTTATAACCCATCTACCAAACAGCCAGTGGTATATGATTTTTTTAGTACGATGCCGGGCCTCAATGGTTCTCGTGATTTGGCGAATATTGATTTTCGGCAAATTATTATTGATTTTGGTTCAGCCCAGCAACCTTTTTACATCGGACGAGCTAGTGCCGCTGTACCCGGTGTGGTTGCGGGGCTGTGCCAGATGGCAACAGAAGCAGGGAAGCTACCTTTATCAAAAACATTATTACCAGCAATTCAGTTAGCTAAACAAGGAGCAACTGTCACCGCTTCCTCCGCTTATGTGATGGAGTTATTAGAGCCAATTTTAACGGATACGCCACCTATTGCTCAAATTTATACACCTCAAGGGCGCTTACCAAAGGTTGGTGAAAAATTATACTTTTCTGACTTGGCAAAAACAATGGCACAAATAGGCCAAAATGGGGCTGATTTGTTTTATCGGGGGGCAGTAGCTCAAAAAATTGTGACCGACCAAACGTTACATGGTGGCCTGCTCACCAAAACAGATTTGGCATCATACCACGTTATCAGTCAAACGCCTATTTCGGTCTCGTATCGTGGCTATACAATTTTGTTGCCACCGCCAGCATCGGTCGGTGGTGTTTTAATTGCTTTTGCCTTGCATGTATTAGCTCAAATACCTTTGTCAACCATGACCCATAACAGTTTTGAGCATCTGCGTGTTTTAACAGAAGTGATGCGCTTAACCAACATTAGTCGCCCAGAGTGGGCTGAGATGTATCAGCAGACTCAAACCACTGATACGATAACCTCAAAAGAGGCTGTTGCTGAATTCTTGTCTCTGGCAAGAGTTGAAAGGTATCAAACAAAACTGCTTCAAATTTTGGCTGGCGATTCACCGTGGCTTGAACCGAAACCCTCGCCCGGCCCATCGAACACAACTCATATTAGTGTTGCCGGTGCAAATGGCATGTTGGTCACGATTACCACATCTGCTGGAGAAAATGCAGGTTTTGTCATTGACGATACAGGAGTTATGCTTAATAATATGCTGGGTGAGATTGATTTGCATCCGAATGGGTTTCATCAACTACCTGCCGGACAACGGTTAACTACCATGATGTGTCCAGTAGTAGTATTAAAAGATGGAGAGCCGATATTGGCGGTTGGAAGTGGCGGGAGTAATCGTATCCGCTCTGCTATTTTGCAACTCTTGAGTAATGTTATCGACTTTAATTTACCTTTGGATGAAGCCGTGAATGCTTCTCGAATCCACTTTGAGGCCGGTATAACACAATTAGAGGGGGGCATTTCACCAACGGTGGCCGATAAGTTTGAGGCGTTTGGTTACAAAATCAATCGCTGGCCCAAGCAGAACATGTTTTTTGGTGGTACCCATGCCGTTGCTCGGTCTGATTCTGGTTCCCAACTATGGACTGCCGTGGGTGATAAGCGTCGTGGTGGAACAATTGAAATTGTCTGATTGCAAGAAACAACTCTTTATTTTTGAGCTTCGTCCAAATATGCTATAATGCAAATTGTTAACAAAAGTTTGTCGTTTCATTCATAACTCGATATGTTGATAAAATCAAAAGCATTTTTCGACAGGATTAACAGGATTGACAGGATTTTTTTGCCTTTAATCCTGTCAATCCTGTTAATCCTGTTAGATATTGTTTTAGCCATGTTGAAATGATAAACTTCTGTGTTAAATTATTGTCTATCGTGCTAGGATTGGAGGTTTTAGAGTTATGGAATTAGTTGAAATTGAAGTCAATCCAAATCCAATTGGGGAAGAATATATGGCCCAAGCGTTTTTTGAGTGGAATGGTCAAGAGTGGGAAATGACGGTTAAAGCTGGTAGCCCCGATGAAGCAAAAGCCTTGGCTGAGTCCCAATCTGCGTCATACCTGTCAGAATGGAATACAGATGCCAGTGCCGCTAATCAAAAATATAGTGTCTATATGTTCTAAAACTAAATAACTCAGTTTTATAAATTGACCAATAGTCAATTACTTGATTTTGTGTTATGCTATGCTATGACAGCATAGCATTTTTATTAGGAATGAGCATAATTAAATTGTGCTTATGACCGCTGATTGAAATCAGCGTCTTAAACGGAAAACCTGCTTAAGCAGGTTTCTTGTATCAGCATAAGAATTCATTCTTATGTGTAAACGTACAGGTTAATTAATCCCGATTTTTATTCAACATAACGATACCCATGTCTAAACCATTACGACCCTATCTTGATTTTGCCATAGAAACAGCTTGGCAAGCTGGACAGCTTACTTTAGGTTACTTTCAGACCGACATCAGACCGACATTTAAGGCGGATGCGTCTCCGGTAACTGTGGCTGACAAAGAAGCCGAAAAGTTAATTCGTCAGCGTATAGAAAAACGATTTCCTAGTCATGCCATCGTTGGAGAAGAGTTCGGCCATACCGAAACAATGGGGCAGAGTCATCGTTGGTTTATCGACCCAATTGATGGGACTCGTTCTTTTGTGCGAGGTGTTCCCCTGTATGGGGTGTTGATTGGCCTAGAGATTGAAGGTCAGGTGGAGGTGGGTGTAGCTCATTTTCCTGCCCTTAATGAAATGTTAGCCGCGGCAACTGGCGAAGGTTGTTGGTGGAATGGCCGTCGAGCTAGAGTCTCCAATACTGCCCATCTTAAAAATGGTCTTGTGGCTCATTATGACGCGGCCGCTTTTGCCAAACATAATCGAGCCGATGAATGGCAGCGTTTCCAAAGCATTGCCGAATATCGAGCCGGTTGGTGTGATGCTTATGGCTACCTGCTTGTTGCTACTGGACGGGCTGAGTTGATGCTTGACCCGATTATGGATAGTTGGGATTGTGCCCCTTTCCCTCCCATTTTGCGTGAAGCGGGGGGCTATTTTGGTGATTGGCAAGGAAATTGTACTATTTATGGTAATGAATCTTTGGCGACTACTCAAACCTTGTTGCCCGAAGTATTAGAAATTATTAGCTCTTTTTGATAGAACGATAAAACAATGTCACATTTACGAGTTGGTACAAAAATAGGTCAATTTGAAATCACCAGCAAAATTGGTGAAGGTGGCATGGCCACTATTTATAAAGCCTACCAAGAGTCGGTTGATCGTCAGGTAGCGATAAAGGTGTTGACCGAAGAGTTTGCCAAAAACTCAAAGGCTGTAAAACGATTTGAGCAAGAGGTCAAATCAGTTGCCAGATTAGAACACCCTAACATTTTGCCGGTGCATGATTTTGGTACTCAGGATGGCTTTTATTACATGGTTATGCGCTATGTCGAAGGCGGTACTTTGTCGGACCTGTTAGAGAAAGAGTCGCAATTATCTTTGGAGCGATCTATCAAAATAGCGTCTGATATTGCCAGAGCCTTAAACTATGCTCATTCCCGAAACGTCATTCATCGAGATATTAAACCGAGCAATATTTTAATTGACCAACTAAACGAAGTATTATTGACCGACTTTGGCATCGCCAAATCTATGGATTCGGTTCAGAGTACCCGTCTGACTCGCACTGGTTTAGTCATGGGCACACCTGACTACATGTCACCAGAGCAGGCTCAAGATAACAAACTCGATGGTCGTAGTGATTTGTACTCGTTAGCGGTTGTATTGTATGAAATGCTGACAGGTTATCCTCCTTATGAGGGTAATACCCCAATGAGTGTCGCGATTAAGCATGTACGTGATCCAGTTCCTTCGCCACGTGCTATTAATCCCGATATTCCTGAACCGATTGAGCAAATCTTGGTTAAGGGCATGGCCAAAGACCCTGCCGAGCGATTTCAGTCTGCGGCTGAGTTTGAAAAAGCGTTAAACATTGTCATGCGTCAGATCACTCGGCCTCAAAACACGCAAGATATTCCACCCACAACCGGCACGAAACCGGTTCAAACAGTAACCCAACCATCACCCACGTCAGCCACGCCGTTTATCAATAAGGGTAATAAAAACCTTTTTATGGGCATAGCAATCGGGGTGGTATTTATTTGCATTTTTAGCGGTTTAGGCTTTTTTGCGGTTACCTACCTGTTTTCAGAAATTGGAGAAATTGAGGATGATGAACCTCGAACAGTCGTCATCGAAACACCGGCTGATAATTTGTCTGACACAGCACCCGATTCGTCTCGCCCCGCACGTTTACCTGCACCGGGCGGTAAACCGTCAGCTTCTGGATCAGGAGGTGGGCCACCTGCCATGTTGTGCATCGACACGGTGTCGGTAATTGATGCACCACCAGTTGATACGGCTCAATTATTTTATAATGAGCCGTTTGATGACAACAGTCGAGGTTGGGTTGTTGGTGACGATATAACTGGTTTGTATAATACCTATCAGGCTGATGTTCAATCAGGACAATACATCTTATCGGCTAATTTTCTCGAACAACCGCCCAATTTGAATCAGTTATTGAACCAATCAGACATAGCTTGGTTGGAAGAACAGCTTAATGCTGAGGATTTTGTCACTTTACAACAATTTATCGTAAATAATACCCCCATCTATATCGAAAGCCTGCCCTCCCTGTTCACTGATGTGAGAGGCTATCACACCTTTGAGAACTTGCTTCGAACACGTGGTATATTTCGTTCTGATGATCCATTGACCTTACCCAAAGAGTTTATTATTTTGTTTGAACTCGTGCCAGAGATTTCCCCACATTTTTCTGCGGCTACTGTTATTTTGAAAAATCAAATTGATGAGTTGTCGGTGGAGATAGAAAATGATGGGCGATTTCATGTAGATAGTTTTAGCCGTAGTGGGCGATTTAATTGTCAAGGTAAACTACCTGTCTTTAATCCAGGTGCGCCAAATGATATCCAAATTAAACGTGCGGATGACGGGTTAATTATCTCGGTGAACCAACGCAGAGTTGCCGAAACCGATATTGATACAGCCGCTTTTAATACGGCTACAGTGGGTTTTTCTGTAATTACAGAGAAAACAACTACGATCAAAATTGATAAGATAATGATTACTGAGCCTTAAAAATATTAAGAAATCTAAGCCTAAAGATTTAAGAATCTTAGGCGCTGTATTTGCCTATGCCTACAGAAATGTATACGCCACCTCCCAAACAACCGGATAGCCCCTCGTCAGCACTACCACCTCAAACTGACGCTTCGTCACTGGTTGTTGATGAAATCCAAGAACCTGCGACCGATGATTGGTTAACCAATCTGAACGCGATTCGACAGGAGGCTGAACAGGTCAGCAAACCGACCGTATCAGCAAAAAAAACTGTTCACCCTGACCCGGATGACCTGTTGAAACGGGTCAAAGCCTTGCATCGACTGCGTGACATTCAAAAAGTGGTCTTAAAAGGGCAGGCCATGATCCAAAAGTTTGAACAGGTTGACCCGTATCAACTGATTCTGGCCTTGCTGTGGCGAGGAACCATAGTTAATCCTAGCCGTCCTCGAGTTATGGGTGAGGCTGAACAATGTATTTTTATTGGGGTCTCGAAGCAGTATGTATATGTTAACGGTCAGAAAATTAGCCCCACTAGCCCCGACGGATTGCAAAAACAGTTATTAGGGGCTATAAAAAATCCAACCAACTTAAAATCAGAACATATTTTAGCCGATGAACAGGCGACTTACGAGGAGTAGACGTAAAAATTCAGTAAAACTGCCCTAGAAACCCGATTTCTTTGAGAAATCGGGTTTCTGACGCTCTTTCTGGCGAGTTCACTGAATATTTACGAGTAGACAACTTTCGTAATTGGTGAAAACGTGATACGTGATTCTCATCAAAAGTTTGTCGTTTCATTCATAACCTGACATGTTGATAAAACCAAAATCATTTTTCGACAGGATTAACAGAATTAACAGGATTTTTTGCCTTTAATTCTGTCAATTCTGTTAATCCTGTCAGATATTGTTTTAGTCATGTTGAAATGATAAACTTCTGTCTCATGTCTCACGCATTACGTTTTCACATTTTCATGTTATGGACGCATTTTTAATCGAAGGTAAATCGCCCTTAAATGGCGTGGTTACACCAAGTGGTAATAAAAACGCGGCCTTTCCGCTTATTTCTGCCGCGTTACTAACTGATAAGCCTATTATTTTACATAATTTACCTAACATCGGCGATGTTTGCACCATGTTAAAAATTATCGAAGATTTGGGTGTTGAGGTTACTCGGCATGACCCTCACAATGTAACCTTACGAGCCGGAGCATTAGGCAAAACAGAACCTGATCCCAATCGATTTGCAAAAATACGGGGTGCGTTGGTGCTGATGGGGTCATTGTTAGCCCGCGAAGGTGTGGTCAATCTAAATCAGCCGGGGGGTGACCAAATTGGACGACGGCGAGTCGATACCCATATTTCGGCTTTGCAAGCGTTAGGAGCCGAGTTTAAGTATCAAGGAGGAGACTTTGTTTTGCAGGTCGAGCAGTTGCGCGGCGTAGACATGCTCCTTGAGGAGACCAGTGTAACCGCTACCGAGAACGCTATTTTAGCCGCGGTCTTGGCCGAAGGACAAACGATCATTCGTAATGCCGCCTCCGAGCCACATGTACAGGATTTATGTCTATTACTTCGGCAGATGGGTGCTAAGATTCAGGGAGTCGGCTCGAATGTATTGACAATTGAAGGTGTTGATTCGTTAGGTGGTGCTGAATATACCTTGGGACCAGATTATTTAGAAGTGGGCAGTTTTATCGCCCTCTCGGCTGTTACAGAAGGGGAACTGCTGATAAAAAATGTGGCTCCCGAACATCTACGGATGACCTTGATGGTTTTTAAACGGCTGGGTATTGAGCCGGAGATACGAGGTCAAGACCTGTTTTTGGCCGATAATCAGCCACTGGTTACCATGTCCGACATTGGTAATGCCATCCCCAAAATTGATGATGCCCCTTGGCCCGCCTTCCCGGCTGATATGATGAGCGTGGCTCTTGTGGCGGCTACTCAGGCCACTGGTACGGTGCTGTTCCATGAGAAAATGTATGAAAGTCGGCTCTATTTTGTCGATCGTCTGATTAGCATGGGAGCCAGAATCGTGCTGTGTGACCCCCATCGAGCCTTGGTGCAAGGGCCTAGCCTGTTACGTGGTGATAAACAGGGCATCTCTAGCCCCGACATTCGTGCCGGAATCGCTTTGTTGATTGCGGCCTTGTGCGCCGAAGGAAAAACGATAATGCACAATATCCAACAAATTGACCGAGGATACGAAGATATTGAGACGAAATTGCTTCAACTTGGGGCTAAGATAGAGCGTATTGGAGAATAAACCATAACAAAAAAGAGGAGTTATCATAAGATAACTCCTCTTTTAGATTCTTTAGCTTGTGTTGATTCAAAACCTGTGTAAATTAAGTAGTTTTCAGAACTAACTTGTAAAAAATCTATCCATCCCACTGGCTAGTCCAATTTGCCAGAGATTTCTTGCCTCATGATTTCAGAGTACAGATTCCGCTACTTTTTCTGTCTCGCCCTCTTTTATAGATTCGATCATGTCCATACCCGCCTCTTCTACAACCGTGTCTGGGACATGCTCTACCTCATCCGCCCCATCCTCTTCCGTTTCTACACCATCCCGTACGCGTACAAACTCATCATACAAATACTGGATATTAGCCAAATGTAAATCTTGCACCAGACCATTGAGCGGGATTCGGCTTTTACCACAATGGTCAATGGTTAGTTCGTTTAACTCTTGCCTGCTTTTTCCTTTGTTGACTACTTCCTGTACTTTTTTCTCAATAATATTCAAATATTCGATATTTGAGTCGATTGCACCTGGGATTTCACCTCGAAGTAATACCTCACCGTGTCCTTGTACAATACTCTCTAAATTGTAAGTTTTTAAAGCTTCCAAAGATTGCCGAAAGACATGCCGATCTCCCCATACAAAATAAGGCACAGGCATAACCGTGTCAGCCGCGATGAGTACTTTATCTTCACGTACATAAGCCATTGTCGAATCGAAGGTGTGTCCGGGTGACAGAATCAGTTCAATCGACTTGTTGCCGACGTGTATAACCATCTTGCCTTCTTCAAAGACCACTTCGGGAATTTTAACCTTGATTCCCTCCAGTAGCGGAGTCGCCTCTTTTGAAGCCGCTAACTCTGCTTCACTATATTGCATCATCGCTTGTTGACAGTTACGATGACACACGAGTTCAACCGACTCATCAAACAAACAGTTGCCATTGGTATGATCCCCATGCCAATGGGTATTGACCAGATATTTAATTGGCCCTTGTCCGAGCGAGTTGAGATAATCGATCATCTCAACTGTCTCCGACCGAAACGGCAAAGTGTCAACAATCACAATCCCGCCCCGAGTGACAACCGCGGAGGCGGTCACTTGAGCATATAAATCACTGGTGAACACATAAATATCATCAGATACACGTTCACGCCGCATTAAAACGCCCCTTGCAACTAAAATTTTAAAAATACAGTGTGGAGAATAACACAGATAAGGAGGTGTGTCAAGAAATTTTCGTATAGAACAATAAACTGTGTTTTACAACGATATTTTCAGTCTAAAATCATGCCAAAAATTGTTTGCTAAAACCATCTAAAACAGGTACACTACGCCCTCTTTAAGATTGTATCATCAAGCGGCCAATAGGTCGCTTTTATCTTATATAATGCATGAAACTAATTATTCAAATCCCATGTTTTAACGAAGCTGAGACTTTACCCCTCACCTTAGCCGATATTCCCCATCGCATCGAGGGGGTCGATCAGATAGAGTTATTGATTATTGATGATGGCTCAACGGACGAAACGATTGAGGTAGCTCGACGACAAGGAGTGCATCATATTGTACGTCATATTGGCAATAAAGGGTTAGCCAAAACGTTTCAGACTGGCTTAGATGCTTGCCTTAAGTTGGGAGCCGACATCATCGTCAACACCGATGGAGATAATCAATATCCGGGCCAATCAATTCCGGTGCTGATCCAGCCAATTTTAGATGGTCAGGCCGACATGGTGATTGGCGACCGTCAAGTGCATGATATCGACCATTTTTCGCCGAGTAAAAAACTTCTGCAAGCCTTTGGTAGTTTGACCGTGCGGATTGTCTCCTCAACCAAAGTACCGGATGCACCGAGTGGCTTTCGGGCTTTTTCGCGTGAGACGGCTTTACGCCTCAATGTGCTGACCCAATACACCTATACCTTAGAGACGATTGTGCAGGCGGGTAAGAAGAATCTATCTATCGCCCACGTCCCGATTCAAACGGGTGAAAAAACACGAGAATCCCGTCTCATCGGTAGCACATGGGGCTATGTACGACGCTCAGGAGCCACGATTCTACGACTGTATGCCTTGTATGAGCCACTTCGGACATTTTTTTATGTCAGTTTACCTTTTATGTTACTTGGTTCGGGAGCCATTGCTCGATTTTTATACCTGTATGCCACCGACCAGTCCGGTATTGCTCGGTATGTACAGTCGGTAGTGTTGGGCGGCACTTTGCTCACCCTTGGTATTTTGATTTTTCTGTTTGGCGTATTGGCCGATCTGGTCAGTCTGAATCGGCGTTTATTGGAAGAGAACCTCTATTTGATAAAACAAATTGCCCTGTCGAGTCAAGGCAATTCAGACCACCCCGCTCATTATGAGCGTAACGATTGAGATATTGAGATTATGAGTGCAACGATTAAACAGTTTAACCGCTATGAACTGAAATATCTGATCAACGTCTCTCAAAAGGTAGAGATTGCTACTGCGTTGACTGACTATATGTTACCCGATCGACATGGCGACGATGGTGAGGGGTATTTAATTACCAGTTTGTATTACGACTCATCGAACTATAAATCATATTGGGATAAAATTGAAGGCCATCGCTTTCGGCGCAAGTTGCGGATTCGGGTTTATGGCGAGGACGTGGTTACCGAAGACAGCCCCGCCTTTATCGAGATTAAGCAACGGGTCAACAAAACCCTACAAAAACGGCGGCTTATTATGCCTTATCAGGCCGCTGAAACATTATGTGGTCAGGGAGTGGTCACAACCGAAATTAAGAGCGATGATCAAGCGTTGGTTGATGAGATTCAATATCTAACCAATACGCTTGATTTACGTCCTACCTGTGTGGTGGCCTATCAGCGTTTAGCTTTTGCTGGGACTGACTTTGACCCCGGCTTGCGAATTACTTTTGATATGCACCTTAAGTCACGAGTGCAGGATTTAACACTTTGCTCGTTGGGGTATACGGCCAACCGTTATTTTGCACCGCCTCAATGGGTAGTTATGGAAGTTAAAGTGAATGACCGAGTACCCTATTGGGTGACGCAACTGCTAGGTAAACATGGCTGTGTGTTACGTCGTGTTGGAAAGTACTGCACCGCCCTTGAAGAGGCAAAACTACCTTTATATCAACAACGAATGATTGAGGATAATTAGGAAATAACATGGAAATTTTACAATTTTTGGAACAACTCCAACAAACCACCGATGTCTTCACCATAAACGATGTCATATTTACGATTACGCTGAACTTTGTCTTGTCATTGTTGATTGCTTGGGTGTACCGAGCGACTCACACTGGCATCTCTTACAACCAGTCTTATGTACACACCATGATCATCGTCAGCCTTGTGGTGGCGGTTATCATGTTGATTATTGGTTCGAACATTGCGCGAGCTTTTACCTTGGTTGGGGCGCTGTCGATTGTCCGTTTTCGGAATGCGGTCAAAGATACGCGGGATGTTGGTTTTATCTTTTATGCAATGGCGATAGGCATGGCCTGCGGGACACGGTTTTATATGGTCGCCACCGTCGCCACGCTTTTGATTAGTGCCCTAATTTGGGGCATGTTCAATTTAAACCTGTTCGCCAAAGATATTCGAGAGCAGGTCTTGAAAATCCGTTTGCCGAGCGACATGCCGTATCAAACCCTGTTTGACCAAACCTTTCTGACTCATCTGACCCGAGCCGATTTGATTGCCATTGAAACGGTGCAAGCCGGAACTTTAACCGAGCTAATATATAGCGTGGAGCTAAAAAAGCCAGATGAAAGTCAGGCATTTATTCAATCTCTGCGCCAGTTGAATCAGAATAACAAAGTGGTCTTGGTTACGGGGCTACATGAAGTCGATTTGTAGGGGCGAATAGCGAATGGGCGAATGGGCGAATAGCGAATGGGCGAATGGCCCCTAAAGGTTTCTAAAACCTTTAGGGTAGTTCCAGAATTTAAAATCTCCCAAAACCATTGTGACACTCTACCCCCTCCCAGCCTCCCCCTGCTAGGGGGAGGAGCCGCTTCCCCCCTAGCAGGGGGGACTGAGGGGGGTAGAGACTCTGCTCAATTTGGGAGATTTATTTTC
>JAUCGA010000085.1 GCA_030377865.1 Anaerolineales bacterium HSG25
CATTTGGAAGCCGCCCAGTACGGGAAAGCCGTACGCTGGGAAATATGGGGAATTAACCCTATTGCGGCAACGGGGGGAAGGAGGCGCAAGCCTCCGACCTACCCGATGGGAAAAGTGACAACTTAGAGTTGAAAATTGCTTAATCTTTGGGCAACTCTATCAATCCCAAACGAGCCGCGGCCAAAACAGATTGAGCGCGGTTAGGTTGTTGTAGTTTGCTAAGAATATGTTTGGCATGACTGCGAATCGTCTCTTCGCCAACAAACAATTTTTCGGCAATTTGGCGGTAGGTAGCCGGAGTTGCCATCCAACGTAGCACCTCTTTTTCGCGGGGCGTGAGCCTCACTTTTGGTTTGGGGGGGGATTTCTGTTTTTTTGTCATACGACTTAAAACCCGTCGAGCTAAGGTCGGGTGTAAATAGGCCTCACCCCGTACTACTGTACGGATTGCCTCAGCAAGGTCATGTGGCTCAATATCCTTAATCACGTAGCCGTCCACACCCGCGGCTAACATGTCAAGCACTCGGTCATCTAGTTCGATACCGGTTAAGAGCATGACTTTTATATTAGGATAGTTGGCCTTGAGCGCCGCGCCGGTGGCCGCGCCATCCATTTCGGGCATCATAAAGTCAAGTAGCACAAAATCAGGCTGATCAACTTTGACAAATTCAAGTGCCTTGACTCCATTTTCGGCCTCACCAATAATCTCAAAATCTGGCTCCATGCGTAACACCATCATCAGCCCTTTGCGTACTACAGCATGGTCATCAACCAGTAAAATTCGTATTTTTTCTTCAAACATGTTTTTTCCTCTGTTTCAACGGTATTCGAGCTAAAATCTGGGTACCATACCCCATTTGGCTAAGAATATCACAACTGCCGCCAAGTACCTCAATTCGTTCTTGCATACCTCGTAAACCAAAATGCTCTCGGTCTCGTTCACGAGCCATAGACTGCTTCACATCAAATCCCATGCCATTATCTCGAATACTAAGCGAAATCTCATTAGGTTCAACGCACAAATAGAGCCGAGCCATATTAACTCCGGCGTAACGGGCCGCATTAGCCAACGCCTCTTGCGATACTCGATATAGATTGCGCCGTATACCTGCTGATAAACCGTCAAAGTCACCTTCTATAACATAATCTACTTGAAAAACATGATCAGGCGCGCAATGGGTTACATATTTATCTAAATCGACCTGAAATTCAGTAATGGTTAATTTAGAAGGCCACATATTCAAAATAGACTGGCGAACTTGGGTGTGCGTACTTTGAGCGATGTCCCGTAATTCGGCAAGCTCTTGCTGAACAGTTTCTACATGGTCAGGCAAGAGTTTTGTGCAGGCATCTAAGGTAAAGGCCATGCCAAATAACGATTGAGCGACGGTGTCATGAATGTCGCGGGCAATTCGGTTTCTTTCTTGCTCAACGGCTAAACGCCGAGTACGGTCAATTGTGCCTAACGCGACCGCGGCTTGACTGACCAGTGAGGTTAAGATAGCCCAACGGTCATCAGAGATGTCAATTGTACTATTGGTTTCAACCGCAACCAGTAACACGCCTACGGGTTGTTGTTGCCAAGTCATGGGTAATACTAACCAGCCACCCGACCCAAGCCAATCAGTCAGCAGGTCGTTGGTGGGGCTAACGCGTAGATTAAACATGGTCATGTCGTCGGTGTTCAGCGCGACTCCCGCTTCTGACTGAGGGGTCAGTGGGAGATACCAACGCGCTTGTTGATTTAGCACTGCCTTTGCAATACATCCCCCCTCTTCGGTTAACGAAAGCGGGGTGGCCTGACTAATGAGCATCGGCTCGGCTTGCCAATCATCAATTCGATTCAGAATCGGATTAACCAACCCTACCACAACCTGACTAAAGTTTAGGTCTTTAGTCACAGCTCGGAGCAAACGTTGTTGCACCGACTGACTATCAGATAAGTGGAGGAACAAGGTCAGTTCATGGGCCACCTCTAAACGATGGTGCTGGGTTTCGAGCATATTATTTCGTTGGCTTAGTTGTTGATTATGATTGAAGAGCCGTTGCTGATTCCGCTCAAAGGTGGTTAGGAGTCTGGTTGTTAAACCAACCACAAAGGTAAAGAACAAAATTTGACTAATTTGGCTAAGAAGTTGTGGGATATTGATAGCCCGTCCCGTGTTCTGATACTGTGAGGTCGCAACGAGATAGACAGCTGTATAGGTTGTGGTCAATAATATCCAGTGGAGCGATTCAAGTAAAAAGGCGGCCATTAGTAACGGTGACAGGGCATGTAAAAAATAGGGGCTATCCGTTACGCCGCTACTAATTAAAACCATTAACATAAGAACGATATCTGCCAATAACAGATACAGTGCGTTATCAGCGGTGGTATTAAATGATGGTTGAAACAGGGTGATAATAATGTTTAAGCTGGTCATAAAAAGGAGAATGTAGAGAGGCTCTATCAAAAAGGTAGGTGTATCACTTAGGGGAGTGAGTATAGCTAAGGCAGGTAACAGACTGCCCCAACGATAAATCAGCAATATCCGAAACAAATACGGCTTCCAAGCCTGTATCTTTGCGGGGGATGAACCTGTTTTATCACCCAATCTGGGGTTATCACTCAATGCTGAGGATTGGGTCATGAGGCATTTCTCCTTTGAAATGGGTAGATGAAGCGGACAGAATATAAGGTTCTAAACTAGTTAACAAATAACGTGGAGTTATAATAACAAATTTTAGAGTTTAAGCAAAACATCCCACCTAAGGGGGATGTTTTTTTCACCTTAAGGGGGGAGATAAATTCACCCTACAAGGGTGATGACAATTAACCGTTATTTTGATAAACTCATTACAACATTAAAGCGAACAAGCTCTTAACAACTAAAGGTTTTATCAATGATGATTTGCATAAACTATTCAATGATGATTTTAAACTTATGGAAAACACGGTAACTAGTGACATGACCGTGTTTTTTCGCGTGGTAATGTTAAGAGACAGTGTCGCAACATAAATCGTTGTCGTTACATTTTCTAATGTGGCAAAAAAAAAATTTAGGAGGAGTAAGAAGATGGATCAAGAAAAAGCTGAAGCTTATTGGAAGGAGAACATTACATTTATTGGTATATTGTTAGCGGTATGGGCCTTTGTGTCGTACGGAATGGCGATTATCCTTTACCCTGTGTTAATAGGCGTGACCATGCCCTTAACCCAACTATCCGTACCGTTTTGGTTCGCTCAACAAGGGTCGATGTTTACATTTGTTATTCTGATTATTGTCTACGCTGTCCAAATGGATAAAATAGACAAAAAATATGACGTTCACGAGTAAAAACTAAAGGAGAAAAATAATAATGGATGCACAATTTTGGACATATTTGTTTGTTGGTTTAAGTTTTGCTGGGTATCTTTATATCGGTTACATGAACCGAGTTCGTGATACAAAAGGTTTCTATGTGGCTGGACAAGGTGTCCCGGCCATTGCGAACGGTGCGGCCACCGCGGCCGACTGGATGTCAGCCGCTTCATTTATTAGTATGGCTGGTCTTATCTCATTTATGGGATTTGATGGCGCGATTTACCTAATGGGTTGGACCGGTGGTTATGTATTGTTAGCCCTTTTGTTAGCCCCTTATCTCCGTAAATTTAATAAATATACGGTTCCTGACTTTGTCGGTGAGCGTTACTATTCCCAAACTGCCCGTTTGGTGGCCGCGATTTGTGCCATTTTCGTCTCTTTCACCTACGTAGCTGGACAGATGCGGGGGGTCGGAATTGTATTTAGCCGCTTCTTGGGTTTAACAATTGTGCAAGGGGTTATTGTGGGCATGGTTATTGTAGCCTTCTTCGCAATTTTAGGTGGTATGAAAGGGATTACTTGGACGCAGGTTGCCCAATACTGTGTGCTTATTTTCGCTTATCTATTACCAGCTATCTTTTTAGCCGGACGAGTAACCGGTATCCCACTACCTCAAGCCGCGTTATCTTTCACCGATGTTGTACCTCGTCTCCATCAGCTTCAGCTTGACCTTGGCTTGCCCGCTTATGCCACTTCAAATAGGGATTTAATAGATGTGTTTGCCATCACCCTCTCACTGATGGTGGGAACGGCGGGTCTACCTCACGTAATTGTTCGCTTCTATACGGTTCCCACCGTTCGAGCGGCTCGTTACTCTGCTTTCTGGGCTTTGTTTTTCATCGCTTTGCTTTACACCACTGCCCCAGCTTTGGCCGCCTTTGCTAAACTCAACTTGATTGAGCAGTTAGGTCGCGAAAACGCCGTCGAAATGGTTAAACCCGGTGGCGAACTGGCTTGGGCCAGCACTTGGGCCGAAACAGGTCTGCTTGGCTACCATGACAAAAACGGTAATGGTAAGTTTGAGTTTGGCCCCGGCGATGCTTTCATCAAGAAAGATTTCGACAATCCAAATCCGGACAGCGTCAACGAAGTCTACATTGACCGAGACATTATTGTCCTCTCTACCCCAGAGGTTGGGGGGTTGCCCGCTCCCATCGTGGGGATTGTGGTGGCTGGTGGTCTAGCGGCGGCACTTTCTACCGCGGCTGGTTTGCTACTAGTTATCTCTAGCTCCTTTGCTCACGACATCTACTATCACATGATCAACCCGCAAGCCTCTGAGGAAACTCGAGTGATGGCCGGACGGATAGCCATCGGGGGGGCGATTGTAGTAGCGGGTTACTTCGGAATTAACCCACCGGGATTTGTGGCCGAGGTGGTCGCCTTTGCCTTCGGTTTAGCCGCGGCCAGTTTCTTCCCCATTATCATCCTCGGTATCTTCGACAAACGCATGAATGACAAAGGTGCGATTGCCGGAATGATCGTCGGGATCGTCTTCACCTCTATCATGATTATCGGTATGCGTTCCGTGCAACTTATGGGCACCGATGAAGCATTAATCGGCCCATTCTTCGGCATTAGCGCCCAAGGTATCGGTTCGATTGGCATGTTACTCAACTTCGCCATTGCCTTTGGTGTCTCACGATCCACCGACGAGCCACCAGATCATATCCAAGAGATGGTTGAAAACGTTCGTATCCCACGTGGTGCAACCGCGACTCAATCAGCTCACTAAGAAATATCCAGAACTATCATAAGAGTGGCCCAATCTTGAAGATTGAGCCACTCTAAATACGGCTCAATTTCCCGTAAGTTCTAAACTTACGGGAAATGAGTTAGCTTTACAAGTTGAGAAATTATGAACCAAATTGATTTCGTCAAAACATATCCCCCGTTTAACCAACTGCCTGCCCCCTCGCTAGAAACCCTTATTAATGAGATTACAATTAAACAGTACACACCCGCAGAATATATTTTGCGGCAAGGTGGATCTCCGTGTATGAATCTTTACCTTATTCATACAGGTACGATACGTTTAGTACGGGATGGACAACAGTTCGATTTTCTTGAATCAGGTGAACTGTTTGGCTACCCTTCTCTCATGTTTCAATCTCCGCCCCTTGTTGATGCGATATGTGACGAAACCGCAGAGTTATACGCGATTTCTCAACCTGTATTTAAGCAACTTTTAAACGAGCACAAGCTCTTTGCTGAGTTTTTCTTAAACGGATTAGCCGACAGGTTAAGACATACTAACCGTTTTGAAGTCTCTGCTTTTACGGGCAACTTAACCATCGAAATCGGAACTCTCATCGACAAATTGCCAGTTACAGTTAAACCGGATGACATGGTGCAATACGCGGCCCAAAAGATGCGTGCAGAAAAGATTGGTTCGGTACTAGTCGAGAGTAATCCATCCGGAATTTTGACTGAAGATGATTTTACGGTGCGGGTTTTAGCCAAAGGATTAGGCCCAGACACGCCAGTACATCAAGTGATGAGTCGGCCAGTCAAAACGTTACCGAGCGATACTCCCATCTATGGTGCCATGCTCTTTATGCTAGAAGAGGAGATCCATCGGGTTCCGATCACGAAAAATGGTCAAATTACGGGTGTTATTAGTGCCACCGACCTACTGCGCCACCAAACCACCAATCCCTTTTATCTCTTTCGTCAGCTAAAAAGGCTCGAAGACCCAGAAACATTAAAACAGTATACGTTTGAAGTGGCTAAAACGGTTGATACATTGTTTCATGGTGGACTTGATGTGACGGCCATTGGTCGCATGGTAGCTAGCTTAAATGATGCTCTTCTTAAACGGATCCTCAAACTGACCGAGGATCATTTGGGGCCACCACCAACACCTTATACTTGGTTGGTTTTTGGCTCAGAAGGGCGCATGGAACAACTGTTGTTGACCGACCAAGATAACGCATTAGTCTATCAAGATGACACCCCAGAGGCCGCCGCCTACTTTGCCACCTTTACCAAACATGTGGTAGATGGATTGCTTCAGGCTGGTTTTCCGCTCTGCCCCGGTGGTTACATGGCCACCAATTGGCACAAACCGCTCGCTCACTGGAAAGCGTTATTCAAAAAATGGATTTTAACACCAGAACCGCAAGCCTTACTTGAGGCAGCTATATTTTTTGATTTTCGTGCTGTACATGGTGATTTATCCGTTAAATCATTAGACGATATTATATTGGAAGCAAGAAGTGATAAGCTGTTTTTAGCTCATTTGGCTCGGTCCGCGTTACAGTTTGTTCCACCATTAGGTGTTCTTTGGGGTATTCGAAAAGACAAAAAGGGACGTGTCAACCTAAAAAAAGGAGGTATTACCCCAATTGTCAGCCTAGCTCGTGTCTATGGCATGGAGGCGGGGGTTTATTTTCCTTCCACCCTAGAGCGGCTTGAATCGGCTGTATCGGCAGGCAATCTGAGCCAAGATGGTGGTGATACCCTGTCAGAAACATTTCGTTTTATATTACAGTTGCGCTTAGAAGAACAACTCCTAGCTTATAAAAACAAGACCAAACCGGGCAATAAAGTAGTTTGGAATAATCTTGCCCCGATAGACCGTCGCCATCTTAAAGAGGCATTTGGAGTAATTCAGGATTATCAAGGTTATCTATCGGGACGATTTCATACGGATAGATTAGGGTAATTGTATGGAGAAACAACAACGTGTAAGAGGACAACGATTAGTTGCTATTTTTATCGTGGGTTGTCTACTGTTTAACTATCCTTTGCTACAGCTATTTAGTGTTAATAACATCATCGGCGGGATTCCAGTCCTTTATATTTATGTTTTTACCGCTTGGTTAGCACTCATTATATTGATGGCCTTGATTATAGAGAGACGTGATAAGAAGTAAGGTGTCAGAGCGGTTCATTCTCAAAAAATGAGCCACTCTACTCCTAATAATCATGCTTCAAGGTGGCGTTGTTCTCCTCGTCTCGTTTCTTTATATTGGTCTTCTTTTTGCTATCGCTTATTATGGCGATAAACGTGCCGATGCGGGACGAAGTCTCATTAGTAACCCGTACATTTACGCCCTTTCGTTAGGTGTTTATTGCACCGCTTGGACATTTTACGGTAGTGTAGGCCGAGCGGCTCGTACGGGTATTGACTTTTTACCGATTTATCTTGGCCCAACCTTAATGGCCGCGTTATGGTGGTTTGTATTACGGAAGATGATCCGTATTAGCAAACTTAATCGAATCACGTCTATTGCTGATTTTATCGCTTCACGATATGGCAAAAGTAGTGCCTTAGCCGGATTGGTGACCGTGATTGCGGTGGTGGGTATTACACCTTACATCTCACTCCAGCTAAAAGCCATCTCGAATAGTTTCGAGGTAATTTGGCACCAGTCAAAAATTATTGGTACTGCCGCACCAACTATTGCCAGCGATACAGCCTTTTATATTGCCTTACTATTAGCCGCCTTTGCTATTCTATTTGGGACGCGGCATCTTGATGCCACTGAACATCATGAAGGATTAGTCGTCGCCATTGCTTTTGAATCGGTGGTCAAACTACTTACCTTTTTAGCGGTCGGCATATTTGTAACGTATGGTCTGTATGATGGTGTGACAGACTTATCGAGCCGAGCCTTTGCCGACCCAGAGTTAACGGCACTCTTTACTGCTCGCGACGCATATACCGACTGGGCTTGGTTCACCTTCTTGTCGATGATGGCCATTCTCTTTTTGCCTCGTCAATTTCATATAGCGGTAGTCGAGAATGTCAACGAACAGCACCTTAATAAAGCGATCTGGCTTTTTCCATTATATTTGCTAGCAATCAATCTGTTTGTGATACCCATCGCTTTGGGTGGATTGCTACATTTTCCGAATGAAGCAGTTGACCCCGATACCTTTGTCTTGCTTTTGCCGATGGCCGAAGGACAAGAGCTATTAGCTCTTCTGGTCTTTTTGGGTGGATTATCTGCCGCCACCAGTATGGTTATCGTGGCAACCATCGCCCTGACCACCATGATTTCTAATGATTTAATCATGCCAGTGTTGTTACGTTGGCAATGGTTAGAATTGGCCAAGCGAGATGATTTAGGCGGTCTTATTTTGACCATTCGGCGCTTATCAATCATCATCATTTTGATGTTGAGCTACTACTATTTTCGGCTCATTGGCAATACCCAACCCCTTGTCTCAATTGGACTAGTTTCTTTTGCCGCAGTTGCTCAATTTGCTCCTGCAATTTTAGGTGGTATCTACTGGAAAGGAGGCTCTCGGTTAGGGGCATTGGTCGGGCTAAGTTTAGGATTTATGGTTTGGGGATATACTCTGCCCTTGCCTGCCTTGGCCGAAGCCAACCTGCTTCCGGCAAGTTTTATTACTGCTGGGCCGTTTGGTATCACCTTGTTAAAACCATACCAGCTATTTGGTCTACAGGGAGTTAACCCCATCTCGCATGCCATGTTGTGGAGCATGATGGTCAACCTTGGCGGATATGTCATCGTCTCGTTGTTGAGCCAACCACGAGTGTTAGAACATCGTCAGGCCACTTTATTTGTCGATGTATTTGAGCTAGATAGTGAAAATGGTACAGCAAAATTCTGGCGAGGCAGTGCCACGATTGACTCATTACGCTCCCTACTCAGTCGTTTTTTAGACCCCAAACGAGTTAGTGACATGTTCACCGACTATGCCAAGGCACGCGGCTTCGACTGGACCAAAGATATTATCGCCGATGCCGACCTCGTCGATTTTGTCGAAAAACAGTTAGCAGGGGTCATTGGAGCCGCCTCCGCCCGAGTTATGGTCTCTTCGGTAGTCAAAGAAGAAAGCCTGAGCATGGAAGAGGTCATGGATATTCTGGATGAAACCTCACAGGTCATTGCTCATAGTCGAGAACTGGAACAAAAGTCAGAAACCTTAGAGGCCGCAAGTGTTGAGTTACGGACCGCAAACGAACAGCTTAAAGAGCTAGACAGCATGAAGGATGATTTTATATCAACCGTCACCCACGAACTTCGTACACCCCTAACCTCAATTCGGGCGTTTTCTGAGATACTGTCTGATAACCCAGATTTAGAAATTGAACAACGTTCTCAGTTCTCAGCCATCATCCTAAAAGAAAGTGAGCGCTTAACTCGGCTTATCAACCAAGTCCTAGATTTGTCAAAAATCGAATCGGGTCAAATGGAATGGATCATGTCGGAGGTCGATTTACGAGCCATCATCTCAGAAACCGTCATATCTACCGACCGATTATTTCAAGATCAAAATATCGAATTGATTCTTGATTTACCCGGTCAGGTTCCACCAGTTATGGCCGACCGTGACCGAATTATACAGGTCTTGTTAAATCTTATCTCTAATGCTATTAAGTTTTGTGCCACTGAAAATGGACAGGTTGAAATTTGGCTACAAAATTATGGAGATATTTTGCAAGTGGATGTGATTGATAACGGAACTGGTATTCACCCTGACGATCAAGAAGTTATATTTGAGAAATTCCGACAAGTAGGGGATACCCTGACCGAAAAACCACAGGGTACAGGGTTAGGGCTACCAATCTGTCGCCATATCATCGACCATTTTAATGGTAAATTATGGGTAGAAAGCAACCCAGGTTCTGGATCAACCTTTTCCTTTACCTTACCAATAAAGAATGAGGTCTAAAACGAGTTATCTATTCTAAAATAGTTCAATTTTTAAGATTAAACTGCTCTCATAACGAATTACACAAGTTAATTAATCCCGATTTCTAAGTAAGTAATTAAGGGCTGTTCAGTTCTAACCTATATGGGCATAATCGTGACGCTACAAGCGTCACCTACAGTAATTTTGTCAGACATGAGGCCGTGTAGGTCACGCTTGTAGCGTGACAAGCATGGAGAGCTGAACAACCCTAGTAAGTAATTAACGATTGATAATGAATGAATGAAGCAACAGTAGGTGAGTTATGGCAAAAAAAATATTAGTCGTTGATGATGAAGTAAATATCGTTGTATCATTAGAATTTTTAGTAAAACGAGCAGGCTACGAACTACGCACCGCCAACAATGGTGAGCAGGCTTTAGCCCAAGTGGCTCAGTTTGAGCCAGATTTAATTCTGCTTGATGTAATGATGCCCAAAATTAGCGGGTTTGAGGTTTGTCGGAGGATACGAATGAATTCGGCTTGGCAACATATCAAAATTATCATGCTAACAGCTAAAGGTCGTGAGGTCGAAATGACAAAAGGACTAGATTTAGGCGCGGACGCTTATGTTATCAAACCCTTTTCCACCAAAGAATTAATGGCTGAGATAAAAAAACATCTGGAAGATTAACTTCTCATGGATCGCCAACAGTTCGAACTATTTGCCATACTCATTGGGAGCGTCGCCTTTTTCCTTGGATTTGGTTTAGCCATGTTAGTCATTCCGTGGTTAGGCACAGCCTATCTGGTTGTTATTTTTGGTGTCTCAATCATGCTGATGATGGCCGTGGGGTTGCGATTGAGCCTGTTCTTTCAAACCTACATTTTGGGAGCGCGGCAGTTAGCCGATGAACTAACGATTATCGTCACGGTTAATCCTGACCATCGAATCTCTCTAAAACGCCCCCCCGAGATGGACCATTTAGCCGGAAAGGTCAATGCCTTTGCCGATCGTTTTCAAACCTTAGCCAACACTCAAGCCGACCAAATAGAGCAAGCCAAAGCTGATTTAGAGGCTGAAAAAACACGGCTTGCTACGCTCATGTCAGAACTGACTGAAGGGGTGTTAGTTTGTAACAGTGAAGGGCGGATTTTACTTTATAATAACCGAACCAAACGTTTACTTGGCTCACCTTTACAACAGAGCCAAAATGGAACAATCGGTGGTTTTGTAGGATTAGGGCGCTCGATATTTGGCTTGATTGACCGAAATGTTATCACCCATGCCCTTGAGGATTTAATCTATCGGCGACAAAAACATGCAGACCAAGCGGTTGCTCAGTTTGTAACTACCGCTACCAATGGGCAGTTGATTCGAGCCAGAATAGCTCCGATTTTACCTGCTCAAAACAACCAGTCGTTCGATAATATTAGTGGCTTTATTTTGACCTTAGAGGATGTAACCCATCAAAACGAAAGCGTTGTCCGACGCGATAAACTACTCCGCACACTTACCGAGGGAATTCGGGCTTCGTTAGCTAATATTCGCACCGCTATCGAAACCATCGAAGAATACCCAGACATGGACGCTGATAAACAGTATCAACTTCGAAAGGTGATTTCTGATGAAGCGCTAACTCTTAGCAGTCAACTCAATCAAACCACGGTCGATTATGCCGCTGACCTCAATGCCGACTGGCAGTTGGAAGAAATGTTGGTCAATGATCTGTTATGGGCGATTCAACGCCGTTTTGAGGATACGTTGGAGGTCAAAACCAGCTTAGAAAATCACGAAACAAACCTCTGGTTACGGATTGACAGCTATTCAATCATTTTAGCTATGACCCATATTATACAGCAACTTAAGGCTGATTATGGGCTTGCAAAAGTGGTACTGTACCTCAAAAAAACGGGGCAGTACGCCGCCCTAGATCTGGTTTGGGAAGATGACCGAGTCGATATGGATACATTGTGGTCATGGCAAAACAAAACATTGGAGAACTCTGACCAGACCAAACTCCAGACCGTTACCCTACGTCAGGTCGCCGAACAGCATGGTGGTGAGGTATGGTGTCAAACCGATAAAGAGACTAATCGGGCTTATTTTCGGCTATTACTACCAACCGTCAAACCAAGAACTTCACCAATCCTAGCTGTTGATCAATTTAATAAATCTGATCAATACAACCGGCCCGAATATTACGACTTTGACCTGTTCCGTCAAGCTGGTCAAACTGCCGAGCAAGACCAACGTCTCTTAAGTAAGCTGGTTTACACCGTATTCGACACCGAAACAACAGGTCTAAATCCGTCTGGTGGGGATGAGATTATCTCAACCAGTGCCATCCGAATTGTGAATGGCCGACTTTTACGGCAAGAAGTGTTCGATCAACTGATAGACCCACGCCGTCATCTGCCAGAAAGCTCCATCGCCATTCATGGTATTTTACCAGAAATGCTAGAGGGGCAACCAACAGTCGATATAGTATTACCGATTTTTCATCGTTTTGTTGAAAATACCATTTTGGTAGCTCATAATGCCGCCTTCGACATGCGGATGTTGCAAGTAAAGGAACAGACGACCGGCATCCAATTTACTAATCCTGTGTTAGACACACTCCTTCTTTCAGCAGTGTTGCACCCACACGAAAAAGACCACAGTCTGGACACTGTGGCTCAACGATTGGGAATTACCGTTATCGGACGACATACCTCATTGGGAGATGCAATTGTTACCGGAGAAGTGTTTTTAAAGATGATTCCTTTGTTACTGGAGCAAGGAATTACAACCTTGGCGCAAGCTCGTAATGCGTCAGAACAAACCTATCAAGCTCGAATTAAATACTAACGAAGGGTAAATATTCAGTGAACTCGCCAGAAGGAGCGTCAGAAACCCGATTTTCTTTGAGAAATCGGATTTCTAGGGTGGTTTTACTGAACTTTTACAACGAAGGAGTGCAAAAAATTATTGCACTCCAACCCTTAAAGAGGAGAAATTATAATGACGTACTCAGATATTTACAAACGCTCGATTGAAGACCCAAATGGCTTTTGGGGTGAGGTGGCAGAAGATGTACAATGGTATAAAAAATGGGATAAAGTCTTAGACGATTCTAATCCCCCATTTTACCGCTGGTTTAGCGGCGGTGAGCTAAACAGTTGTTACAACGCCCTCGATTACCATGTGGAAAATGGGCGAGCCGATCAATTGGCCTTAATTTATGACAGTCCCGTAACCGACACCGTCCGCAAATATACCTACACCGAACTGCGTGACGAAGTGGCTAAATTTGCCGGAGTGTTAGCTAGTAAAGGTGTATCAAAAGGTGATCGAGTGATCGTTTATATGCCAATGGTTGCCGAAGCGGCCATTGCCATGTTAGCCTGCGCTCGAATCGGAGCCATTCATTCGGTGGTGTTCGGGGGTTTTGCGGCCAAAGAACTCGCTACTCGTATTGACGATGCCGAGCCAAAAGCGATTGTTTCCGCTTCATGTGGTATCGAGCCAAATCGAATAGTCGAGTACAAACCGCTTTTAGATGAAGCTATTGAAATTGCTGACCATAAGCCGGGAACCTGTGTAATTTTGCAACGTCCTCAAGTAACGGCCAGTATGGTTGACGGGCGCGATATTGATTGGGAACAAGCCGTTGCCTCTGCTGAGCCAGTTGATTGTGTGCCGGTCGCGGCGACAGATCCACTCTACATTCTGTACACCTCCGGCACCACTGGCGTTCCTAAAGGTGTAGTACGGGATAACGGCGGACATTTGGTCGCCCTAAAGTGGAGTATGAGCAACTGTTACGATGTAAAACCGGGCGAAGTTTACTGGGCCGCGTCTGATGTCGGTTGGGTGGTTGGGCACTCTTATATCGTTTATGCCCCGCTGTTTCATGGTTGTACGACCATTCTTTACGAAGGGAAGCCGGTTGGCACACCCGACCCCGGCGCGTTCTGGCGAGTCATCTCTGATCATGGGGTGAATGTGCTATTTACTGCTCCGACAGCCTTCCGTGCCATTAAGCGAGATGACCCGAATGCCGAATATCTCAAAAACTATAACCTTGATGGTTTCCGTGCGCTATTTTTGGCGGGTGAACGGTGCGACTCTGCTACCCTTCATTGGGCCAAGGAGAAGCTTAACGTGCCGGTAATCGACCATTGGTGGCAAACAGAAACAGGTTGGCCGGTTGGTTGTAATCCCATCGGTATTGAGGTACTTCCGGTAAAACCAGGCTCATGCGCCACACCTCTGCCGGGCTACGATATCAAAGTGTTGGATGAAAGTTTAAATGAAATGCCAGCCGGTGACATTGGCGGAATCGCGATTAAACTGCCCTTACCACCCGGTACATTACCTACCCTATGGCAGAATGATGAAGGGTACAAACGCTCCTATCTGAGCCAGTATGATGGGTATTATACTACCGCCGACGCGGGCTTTATTGATGAAGATGGTTATCTGTGGATTATGAGCCGCACGGATGACATCATCAACGTGGCCGGACATCGCCTCTCAACAGGTGGCATGGAGGAAGTGATTTCCGATCATGCTGACGTGGCCGAGTGCGCGGTAGTTGGCGTGGCAGACAAACTAAAAGGGGAAATACCTGTAGGGTTTGTGGTCTTAAAATCAGGTGTAGATCGTCCTGATGAAGATATCGTCAAAGAGATTGTTCAGATGATCCGAGGCAAAATCGGCCCAGTAGCTTCATTTAAGATAGCAACGGTGGTCAAGCGATTACCCAAAACCCGATCCGGTAAAGTATTACGCGGCACTATCAAAAAGATTGCCGATGGTAACGAGTACAAAGTACCAGCTACCATTGATGATCCGGTAATTTTAAGTGAGATCACCTCCGATCTGGAGACGCTTGGCTATCCAAATAAAGGATAATATCAGTAAAATGTTAACGATAGTACGCTGGACGTACTGTTTAAATAAATTCAATGTTGAAAGTAAATAGACAAGGAGATTTTTTATGAGTGAAAAAGCGACAACTGATGTAAATGAAGCAGGGATTGCTGTCCATTGGCAAGAAGAGGAGTATGTACATCCGACGACTGATTTTATTGCCCAAGCCAACATGACTGATCCAACAATCCATGATCAGTTTGGGTTAGACAAATTTCCCAACTGCTTTAAGCAGTATGCTGATTTGTTAGACTGGTATGAATATTGGCACACCACGCTTGATACCAGCGACGCGCCTTGCTGGAAATGGTTTGTCGGTGGCAAGTTGAATGTCTCATACAACTGTGTTGATCGTCATTTGGCCGACAATAAAAACAAAGCGGCCATCATCTATGCACCAGAACCAGAAAGCGAAGACCATCTGGTTTTGACCTATCAAGAACTGTATGTTCGAGTCAATGAAACCGCGGCCTTATTACAAGATTTCTGTGGCCTCAAGCATGGCGACCGAGTCACGATTCACATGCCGATGGTGCCGGAACTACCCATTACCATGTTGGCCTGCGCTCGCTTGGGCGTGATCCACTCAGTAGTATTTGGTGGTTTTAGTGGTAAAGCCTGTGGTGAGCGAATCGCCGATTCTGGCAGTAATGTTCTCATCACGATGGATTCTTACTATCGAAACGGCAAACTGCTCGATCATAAAGTTAAAGCTGACGAGGCCGTCGCCATTGCCAACGAAGAAGGGCAAGAGGTTGACAAAGTATTGGTCTGGCAACGCTATCGTGACAAGTACAACTCAGAAACTCCGATGGTTGATGGTCGCGATTACTTCACCTACGATGTCTTAAAAGAGTACCGCGGCAAACGCATCGACCCAGTTTGGGTTCCGGCTGAAGATCCTCTGTTCTTGATGTACACCAGCGGTACAACCGGCAAACCGAAAGGTTGTCAGCACAGCACCGGCGGTTACTTAGCTTATGCGGCAGGCACCTCCAAATATATTCAAGATATTCATCCCGAAGATGTGTACTGGTGTATGGCCGACATCGGCTGGATTACCGGTCACTCCTACATTGTCTATGGCCCGCTGACCTTGGGCGCGACCACCGTTATGTTTGAAGGTGTGCCAGTCTATCCTGATCCGGGTCGAGCATGGCGCATCGCCGAGCAGTTGGATGTGAACATTTTCCATACGGCTCCGACCACTATCCGCATGTTGCGTAAAGTTGGCCCCGATGAGCCAGCCAAATATAACTACAAATTCAAGCACATGACCACCGTCGGTGAGCCGATTGAGCCGGAAGTATGGCGTTGGTATCACAAAGTGGTTGGACGTGGTGAAGCGGCTATTGTTGATACATGGTGGCAAACCGAAACGGGCGGCTTCCTCTGCTCGACCGTGCCCGGCCTAGAACCCATGAAGCCCGGTAGCGCAGGCCCAGCCGTACCCGGTATCCACCCCATTATTTATGATGATGATGGCAAAGAAGTAGGCGCAGGCGGCGGAGCAGGAAATATCTGCATCCAAAACCCGTGGCCGGGCGCATTCCAAACAATTTGGGGCGACCGTGACCGTTACGTAACGAACTATTATGCCCGTTATAACACCAATCCCGACAGTAAAGATTGGCGTGATTGGCCGTATCTGACCGGCGATGCCGCGACCTTGTCCGAAGATGGCTACTACCGTATCTTAGGTCGGATTGATGATGTGATTAACGTCTCTGGACACCGTTTAGGAACCAAGGAGATTGAGTCTGCCGGTTTGGTCGTGCAAGAAGTGGCCGAATCTGCGGTCGTGTCGATGGCTGACGAACTAAAAGGCGTTGTACCAGATCTGTATGTGTCACTCAAGCCCGGCTACGAAGCCAATGACGCGTTGAAAAAGAAAATTATAGATGCCGTGATTAGAGAAATCGGCCCGATTGCCAAACCGGCTCATGTCCATATTGTGCGTGACATGCCCAAAACCCGCTCCGGTAAAATTATGCGTCGGGTCTTGTCTGCTATTTCTAACGGAAAAGACACCGGTGATGTGACCACTCTAGCCAACCCTGACATTGTTGAAGAAATTCAGAAAATGGTTCAAGGTGGGTAATCGGAGTGCAATAGCTTCTAGCTAGGAAGTTCCAGAATTTAAAACCTCCCAAAACCATTGTGACACTCTACCCCCTCCCAGCCTCCCCTGCTAGAGGGAGGAGCCGCTTCCCCCCTAGCAGGGGGGACTGAGGGGGGTAGAGACTCTGCTCAATTTGGGAGATTTATTTTCTTGGAATTGCCTTAGCTATTGGTAGCTTGTAATATTAAACAAAAAGAGGCTGATGATGAGTCAGCCTCTTTTTGTTTAAGTAGTTTTCAGAACTAACTTGTAAAAAACAGAAGTGTACCCATAATAGGCGGGTATATACCCGCCAAATACCCGTTACGATTACATAATCGCAACGATCAGGAAAACAGGAGTGTCAAAATTGTATTTTGACAGCAAGAATGGAATTCTTGCACTCCGGGAAAAGTGACAACTTAGAAATGAAAGTTACTTAAGGCAGACGGAAGAAATAAAACATCCCAATTGAGGAGTCAGCACCCGCGGTGCGGCACGACGCGTGCCTACTCCACGGGACAATTATTTTTTTCCACGTGCCTAAAGGAGAGCTTGTTACCCGACAAATACCCGTTGCGATTACATAATCGCAACGACGAGCTTTTTGATTGGCGGTCATATCCCCTCGAACCGTTTCCTGCGCCCGTCATCACTACCCCAATTTTTGTTGGGCGTTTGTCTTTTTTGGGTAAAGGGATAAAATTCAGATATATTTTAATGTAACGGAGAAAATACCATGATAGATTTAAACTTTATTCGTCAAAATCCTGATAAGGTCAAAACAACCTTATTAGACCTGAACATTACCGCCCCCATCGACGAGATTCTTGATCTTGACCAGAAACGGCGGGAGCTATTAAAGAAGGTCGAAGAACTGCGCCGCGAGCGGAACAGCGGCAGTAAAGTCATCGGTCAACTGATGCGAGAGGGCAAAAAAGAGGAAGCCAACGCCCAAAAACAGCGCATGACCGACATCGGCGAGGAAATTAAAGGGTACGATGAGACTCTGCGCCAAATTGAAGCTGATTTAACGGACAAACAACTGTACGTCCCCAACATGCCCACCGAGGGGGTTCCGGTTGGGCCAGACGAACATCACAACGTTGAGATTCGTCGCTGGGGTGATCTGCCGAAGTTTGACTTTGCCCCTCAGCCTCATTGGGACTTAGCCACCAATCTGGACATCATCGACTTTGAACGAGGCGTAAAAATTAGCGGGTCTCGGTTTTATCTGTTCAAAGGGTTGGGGGCATCTCTGCATCGGGCCTTGGTCAATTGGTTCTTAGACACCGCCATCAATGAGCATGGCTATACTGAAATCTACCCGCCCTTTATGGTACGCGAAAAAGCGATGGTTGGCGCGGCACACCTACCCAAATTTCGAGACAACATGTATTACGATACCGAAGATGATTACTGGTTTATTGGCACTGCCGAAGTTCCGCTCAGCAACATTTTTGGCGATGAGATTTTTGATGCCGAGCAGTTGCCCATTAAATATGTGGCTCATACGCCCTGTTTCCGTCGCGAAAAAATGAGCGCCGGACGAGATGTACGGGGTATCAAACGGGTGCATCAGTTTGAAAAGGTAGAGATGTACCATTACACTCTGCCCGAAGATAGCTACGACCATCTGGAGATGATTGTTGGTAACGCCGAAAACCTGTGTAAGAAGCTAGGTTTACCCTATCGGGTCATTGAGATATGCACTGGCGATTTAGGCTTTGCCGCGGCCAAAAAGTATGACGTTGAAGTGCTGGTTCCGGGCGAAAACGGGGAAGGCGAATGGATGGAAGTTAGCAGTTGTAGCAACGTCGAAGCGTTCCAAGCTCGCCGAGCCAACCTTAAGTTTCGGCGTGAGCGCGGCGCTAAGCCCGAATATCTACACACCCTCAACGGCAGTGGTCTGCCCTCTGGGCGGATTTTAATTGCCGTTCTGGAAAACTATCAACAAGCCGATGGCAGTATCGTTATTCCAGAGGTGTTACGCCCCTACATGGGCGGACGTGAGATTATTAAATAGATAGTTTGACAATGTCACATTAGCATTTAAGTCTACTATGCTATGTCATTCTGAGCGCCGTTTGCGAAGAATCCACCCAAAAGTATCATCATGGGGGATACTTCGCTTCGCTCAGTATGACATGCTTGTAATCTAACATTGTCAAGATAGGAGCTATAGATGTTCAGATAAATATTTTCAGCCATCACCTTCCCGCAAGTTCTAAACTTGCGGGAAGGTTGTAAATATTCAGTGAACTCGCTAGAAAGACCATCAGAAACCCGATTTCTTTGAGAAATCGGGTTTCTAGGGCGGTTTTACTGAACTTTTACGACGGTTGGCCTTGAATTGAAAACCATTATCTGAAAGACTGTACTATGAAAAACTTTCCTCCCGCTACGCTCGCCTTAGCCGATGGAACGACCTTTCGAGGGTTGTCCTTCGGTGCGCCAGTCACGGTTACGGGTGAGGTGGTCTTTAACACCAGTCTGACCGGTTATCAGGAAATATTAACCGACCCGTCTTACTGTGGGGAACTTGTCACCATGACCTGTCCCCACATTGGCAATGTCGGCCTGAACAGTGAAGATGTAGAGGCTAACCGCCCTTGGTTGAGCGGTCTGATTGTGCGCGAAGTCAGCCGCCGAGTCAGCAATTGGCGTTCTGAGATTCCTCTGCCCGATTATCTACAACAACAGAATTTGCCCGGTTTAACCGAAATCGACACTCGCGCCTTGGTGCGTCATTTACGAACTCAAGGAGCCATGATGGCCACGGTTTCGGCTGATGAGAAGCTTTCTGCCGATGATTTAGTTGATTTGGCCCGTAACGCCCCCTCGATGGAAGGGCTTGATCAGGTCAAAAACGTGACCTGTGCCGAATCGTATCAGTGGAATCAGGGGATTATTCCCGCATGGAAAACCGACAATCGGCAGTCAAAAATCGAAAATCAGCAATCGAAAATCGGCAATCGAAAATACCATGTTGTGGCCTACGATTTTGGCATCAAGCAGAATATTTTACGTTGGCTGACCGAGGTCGGATGTCGGGTGACGGTGGTTCCGGCCACGACCAGTGCTGACGAGGTGCTGGCCCTTAACCCCGACGGCGTGTTCCTTTCCAACGGCCCGGGCGACCCCGCGGCAGTGACTTACGCCATCGACACGGTACGAGACTTGTTGCAGAGCGACCTACCCATGTTTGGTATCTGCTTGGGACACCAGATTATGGGCTTGGCTTTGGGGGGTACAACCCACAAGCTCAAATTTGGACATCGGGGCGGTAATCAGCCAGTGCAAGACCAAGCCAACCGAGCCGTGGCGATTACCAGCCACAATCATGGTTTTGCGGTCTCGGCTGGATCATTACCCGCCGAGGTCGAGATTAGCCATGTCAACCTGAATGATGATTGTATTGAGGGGCTACGTCACAAAACCAAACCGATTTTTAGTATCCAGTACCACCCCGAAGCCTCTCCCGGCCCGCACGATGCGCTGGGTTTCTTTGAGCAGTTCGCGACTTTGATGGAGAATGGATAGTTGGGAATTGGGAATTGGGAATTATGAATTGGGAATTGATAACACAAAAAAGTCTGCTTGTCTGTAGGAAAAACCTTTAAATTTCGCAGGAAGTCAATTATTGGGCTACTTTTTGGTAAAAATTTACCCGTATAGTGAATAGTGAAAAGCGTCTCGTTCCCAAATTGGGAACGAGACGCTTTTTGTTTTCACATGCCAACACCTCCAAGGTGCAAACTACGCACCTTGGATACCGATGAAGCTGGCACGTAGGAGAACGACTCCGCCTCCTCCGAGGTGTGCTTTCTTGCAACACGGTTGGCGTAAAAACTTGATTTAATCGACTTGCCGGAAATTTCTTTTCATAGACATCTACTTGACCCCTCATTCGCTCATTTTAAATCAAATAAACAAAATTATTCGACAGTTATGTCAAGCTAATTACAAATAATTTTTTGTAACAAACACAGCGAGTGATTTATAGACGATTAGAGACGATTCCATGACAAATTTGAATTTTTTGTTAAAAAACCTGTGGAATCGTCTCTAATCCGATTTCGTTCTTTTGTAGGTGCGTTTCTGAAAATTATCGTTAGCATG
>JAUCGA010000086.1 GCA_030377865.1 Anaerolineales bacterium HSG25
AAATCTATTCTCTCGCTTAGGGAAATAGCAAAATTAATTAGTTTAACAGGAATTAGCAAGAATTAAAGAAATTTTAGGAGAATTAAAAATGAAAAAAATAAAATTTTTAGCAGTTTTGCTTGTGTTTTTTATGATAGTAACACCAATTTTGGCTGATGAGCCAGACCCAATTGGTGGAGGCCCGGTGGGACAAAATACGGGTGGGGAAGTTGTTGTAGGGCAACAAGGTAATGAATGTCAAACAAATGATGATGGTTTCACCATTTGTTATGTTAGTAACGACGGTACTAGTTGGACATACACAGTTACCAGTGATAATAAACAGCAAAGTAAAGCTCTAAGTCATGTCGTGTTTGGTTTTGCTTCTTCTTGTGCTTATCCAACAAATGTAACTTGGAGTGGCGGTCGTGGTAGTTATACACATACAGATGGTGTACTCCAAGTCGATCCGACTACCCAAACTTATGGTTATAAGTTGGATACGACAGAGCCTGGGTTAGGTGAAGATAAAACTGTCGAAACGACTACTTTTGTATTCACCTTCGATAAGCAGTATGCTGAAAAATCAGGTATGGAAGTAGCCACCAAAGCTGGACGAGTTAGTGCCTATTCTTATGTAACCGGCCCTGACTGTGACAATGTTGCTACACCAGAGCCGACTGATGAACCGACGGCTACACCAGAACCTACCGATGAACCGACGGCTACACCAGAACCTACCGATGCACCGACTGATACACCAACCGATACACCAACCGATACCCCAACCGACACACCGACTGATGAACCAACCGACACACCGACTGATACGCCAACCGATACACCAACCGACACACCGACGGTTACGCCAGAACCTACTGCCGATACATGTAATACAAATGTTGATGGTTTCACCGTTTGCTTTGTTAGTCACGATGGCAACGAATGGACATACACGGTTACTAGCGATGATGATAACCAAACCAAAGCATTGAGCCACGTTGTATTTGGCCTTTGTGCATATCCAACAGATGTATCTTGGAGTGACGGCCGTGGTGGTTACACACACACTGATGGTCAACTCCAAGTAGACCCAACGACCGGTACTTTTGGTTATAAGATGGATACTACAGAGCCTGGATTAGGTGAAGATAAGACTATCGAAACGACTACCTTTGTATTCACTTTAGATAAAAATTATGGCGAAGGAACAATCAACACAGCCACCAAAGCTGGTCAAGTTAGTGCCTATTCTCAGATAATCGGTCCTGATTGCGACAACGAAACAACTGACGATACAACCGCCATTGCCCTGAAATCATTCACTACTGATATTCAAGGCAACACAGTTATCATCAACTGGGAAACCGCGGCTGAGGTTGATAACGCTGGTTTTAACATCTACCGAACCAATGCTCTGAATGGTCAGTATGAGAAAGTCAACGACCTGCTAATTGGTGCTCAAGGTGATTTGGCTGGCGCAGTCTACAGTTTTGAAGATACACCACCGGCTGTTGGCATTTACTTCTACGTCCTTGAAGATATTGACACCTTCGGTGTGGCAACCTCTTACGAACCAGTTCAAACCTCTCTCAAAAATAGTTTACCAACACGTAGTCTCAACTACCACCCAATGCGACCAACAATCAACTAACCTGAATTAGTTAAAAGGCTCGGTTTCTTTATGAAGCCGAGCCTTTTTCGTGTCATGTACGGAACACTGTCATCCTGACGGCTCCGCAAGATGCGGGTGTACTAGTACAAGGTGGCGTAAGTCCTTCCATAGTTAGATCATCAATCAAACCGCAAACCACAGGCAAAGCAAGCTTTGCACTCCTATAACTACCGAGGGACTTCTGCCGAGCTGTACTAGTTTATTCGGGAACAAAACCCACCTACCCACCTATAGATTCTTAACTATGGTGGGTTGTCTGTTTTAGTTTGCTATATTCCCCCTTCGCTGTTGTTCTCTATAAAAATTGAAAGTAAAATTGCTTTTGATGAAACTGTAAGTTACAATCGGGATGAGTACTATTCTAATATTTAAGGAGATAGATTCTATGAAGAACAAACAGATTTTTGTTGTTTTAGTAGTTACGTTGTTGGTAATTGGTTCAGCTTCATTGGTTATGGCTCAAGAGCCTGAACTTGATGGGGCTAACCTTTCTCATGCTGGTGCAGGTCTGAAAGTTATCACAAATAATTCCCAAAAGATTTTGGTTGAATTGACTATTGATGATTATCAATTTGAGACTATCACTCACAATGGTCAAACATACCAGCGGTTAAATGTTCTAGAAACAGTTCAGTCAACTAAGATTGGCAAACCTCAACTGCCGATTCTAGGAACTTGGCTGGGTGTGCCAACCACCAATGATGTTTCAGTCAAGATAGTTGAAACCGAATCTGAAATATTGACGGGTTATCCGCTATATCCGGCCCCGGCAACAAAGATTGTCGGCCAAGGTCTCCAACAGTATGCTCAAGAGGTTTTTGCTCTTGATGAGCAAACGTATAATACCGATGCCTTCTATCCTAATGAAAGTGAAATTGCTACGCTTGGTGATACAGGCAAGATTCGTGAGCAAGCCGTAGCTCAATTGCAGTTTTATGCGGCACAACATAACCCACTGACAGGTGAAACACGGCTCTACACGCGGATTTTGGTTGAAATTACATGGGATGGTTCAGCCAGAACTGCTCAAGAGCAAACTGTCAGCCCAGCTTATGATAGCATGTATAAAAATATTCTGCTCAATTATGATGAACTGAATCTTCAGACCGCTCAACCGGCCCCGCAGGGACGAGCCAACGTTGAGGCCCAACAAACATCCAAGACCGTCAAAATTAGTGTAGAAAACAATGGTATCTATAACGTCAGTTATGAAAGTTTAACTACCGCCGGATTAGATTTAAGTGGGGCTACACCGACTAATATAAAGATGACCCACCTTGGTCAAACGGTTGATATTCAGGTGATTAGCGCCGATGGTAGCACATTCAAGGCTGGGGATTCTATTCTCTTTTATGGTCAGGCAATCGAAAGCATCTACACGACCCAAAATGTATATCTTTTGACCGTTGGTGAGGCTGGTCAGCCGATGTCTAGCCGTGATGGCGCTCCCCAAGGTGGCACAGTGCCCACTGAGTTTCCTATCGAAGCCCATTTTGAAGAGGATACTGATAATTATCGGACAATACCTGATGGTGAAGGCAAAGATCATTGGTTTTGGGGTGGTTTAATCGCACCCAATACTAGTCAATTGTCACCCAGCCGTGATTATAAGGTGACACTCAAGAATATTTCAAACACAGCTACTTCAGCAACGGTTCGAGTACAGGTGTATGGCAAAGATACAGATCAGACTCTTGCTGTCGATAAGCCAAATCATAACACCAAAATCTCTCTCAACGGTAGCGAGGTAGATAATCAAACTTGGCGCGGGAATATTTTTTATACCCATACTGTTGAAATAGACCACTCCAAGTTAACAGAGGGTGAGAATACTATCAAAGTTGAAACGCCCGGTGGTACGGAGGCTAGTATTGAATCGGTCTATATCAACTGGATTGAGATTGATTATTTTGGTACCTATAAAGCTGATAATAATCAACTGTTTTTTAATGCGCCCAATGCTGGTTCGTTCCAATTTGAAGTGACAGGTTTTAGCGGTGACAACGTTGATCTGTTTGATATTACCGACCCTAATAAAGTGGCTCGTATTACTGGTGGTACTGTCACCGATGGCAAGCTACAGTTTCAAGATACGGCTCAAGATACCGAATATCTGGCTCTCACTTCGGCGCGGTATCAAACCCCAAGCAATATCGAACTTGATGAAGTCTCTACTTTGAAGAGTGATAATAGCTATGCTGATTATATTATTATCAGCCATAAAGATTTTCTAACCGATGCAGAGCGTTTGGCTGAATATCACCGCGATGCCTTTACTCGGACTGTACGAGTGGTTAAAATAGATGATGTATATGACGAGTTCAGCAACAGCATCTTTACCCCACAAGCGATTCGTGACTTCTTGACATACGCTTATGAAAACTGGAAAGATAGCTCTAACAATCGTCCTGACTATGTACTATTGTTGGGTGATGGGATTGATGATTATCGAAAATTGCTGTCTCAGAGTAAAGATATGACCAACTACATCCCACCACAACTGATAGAAATTGCTGGTGAAATTGATAATGGACAAACGCCTTCTGATAACTGGTTTGTGGAGGTCAGCGGTAATGATGTCTTGCCGGATATGATGATTGGTCGCTTACCGGCTCAAAGTAGTACAGAGGCCAAGACAATGGTTGATAAGATTATCAATTATAAGACGACTGATGCTTGGCAGAAAAATGTGTTGCTGATTTCTGATGACGGTAATGATGGTAAAGAGACTTTGCCCAACCCGATTTTTGATGCTGTTTCAGAAAGACTGGCCTCTGCTATACCTCACTATTACACAGCCAATAAAGTATATTTCACCCAATATTCGGACTCTTCTACCACGACACCAAAGCAAGATATAAATAAGCATATCAACAATGGTACTTTGCTAATCAACTATGCCGGTCATGGAGCCATTACCGCATGGGGGCTATGGGACTTTAACTCTGTTTTCCAATCATCTGATATTGACAGTCTTAGTAATGGTGATAAGTTACCCTTAGTTACGGTAGCCAACTGTTTGAGTGGTTTCTTTTCCAGTGTGAAGCAGACCGATTCAATGGCCGAAACTTTTCTGCGGGCTGATAATAAGGGGGCTGTGGCTGTTTGGGCTCCTTCATGGCTTGATTTTCCTTCGGGACACCGAACTTTGATAGGTGGTTTCTATAACAATTTCTTTGAGGATGATACATATCCAATAGGGCAAGCGGCTGATGAAGCTAAATTGGCCCTTTATGGAAAAAACCAGGATTGGAAAACATTGGTACAGACCTTTATCCTGTTTGGTGACCCGGCCATGCCACTTGGGGTAGCTACAAACTATCCTTATGTGGATTACACTTATCCAGAGTCTGGTACAACTGGTATATCGTTAGATGAAAATATTGAGGTTTCATTCAGTAAGCCGGTATTACGAGAGTCGGTCAAAATTGAGGTTCAGGGAGCAACCAACTTGACCTTTACTCCAGAATGGGATAACGATGACAAATTCGTCGAATACACTGTTAGTACAACAAGCCGGAATTTTGTGGCTAGTCAAACGATTACTGTTACTATCTCCGGTGCGACAGATAAGCTAGGAAATCAAATGGGTGTTGGTTCAGTGCCGTCTACATGGTCATTTACCACATTGTCTGGAAATGAAACTTATCTACCAACTGTTGTGAAGTAGGTTTTCCTAAGAACATCCGTCAAGATGACGGAGTTCATCAACTTAAGTAGTTTTCGGAACTAACATGTTAAGGCAGACGGAAGAAATAAAACATCCCAATTGAGGAGTCAGCACCCGCGGTGCGGCACGACACGTGCCTACTCCACGGGACAATTATTTTTTTCCACGTGCCTAAATCTTAACCTCCGGGAGGCTTTGCCTCCCAAAGTTAAAAGCCAACATGCTAGCCCAAAAAGTAACTGCTCACCCCTCTTAGGCGCGAGGAAAAATCAGCATGGCTTCAGCAGGGTTTAGGGAGTTAGAACTAAGGCAGTTCCAGAAAAATAAATCTCCCACCGTCCCCTGAACCTGTCGAAGGGGAACTGGCTTCGACAAGCTCAGCCAACGATTTTTGGGAGGTTTTAAAAGTTGGAACTGCCTAAAAGGTAGGGTTAGGAATAAAAGGGTTACCAACGAGATAAATATTCAGTGAACTCGCCAGAAAAAGCATCAGAAACCCGATTTCTTTGAGAAATCGGGTTTCTAGAGCTACTTTACTGAACTTTTACCCAACGAGGGCATCATAGAGCGTGTCAAGAACACGGTGACCGTTAAATTGTAAACAAAAAAGCCTCTTCCTAATAGGAAGAGGCTTTTTTGTTACGCTGTATTCGCGTTGTTTTCACGGTTTGTCCAATTCGCTAGAGCAATCAGGTTCGATTCAAACACAATGTTTTTTGGCAGTTCATCGGGAGCAAAGATACCAACCGCCTTGGCATCATCCCCCGCTTGAGCAGTGCCACCGATGATTTGTCCTTGATAGAGGATTAAAATACCGCTACCACGAAAACTTTCATAGTAATGCACGTCAAGCAGATGTCCTATCTCGACCTGAAAACCCGATTCTTCCTTGCACTCTCGTTGAGCAGTCTGTTGCGGGGTTTCGCCCATCTCCATAAAACCGCCGGGAAAACACCAACTGCCTTTGGCCGGTCTTACCTTGCGTTGGATTAGCAGTACTTTTTCTTGCTGAAACGCCATGACCGCCGCGCTAACTTTGGGGTCAATAAACTGAACAAATCGGCATGTTTCATCTGGACAGACAGGACGCTCTCGACCATAAATCAGGCGAGTAACCATTTCGGTGCGACAACGGGGGCAATATTTGAAGGCTTGGCGCAAGGCGGTAGTTTGCTCAATCGTGAGGGTTATTTCGTCAGGCTGACGAGATTGATTCATGGTAACTATGATCCATTCGGGGTGAACTCACGTTCAATCGTTTTGCGGATTGTGCTGGTCAAATCTAGGCCACCTTTGGTTAAGAATCCTATTTCAGAGCCGGAACTAATCAACTGCATACCTTTTTTGACCCAATAGGTAGCCAAGTCGAGGTTATTCATGTGGATACCGGGGCAAACGCCGTGTTTTTGACAAACCGTAATCACCTTATGAATTGCGGCTTGCATCATCATGCTGTTATATTGACCGGGAATGCCTAGAGAGATTGATAAATCATTTGGCCCGACGAGTATGGCATATACGCCGGGAGTGTTGACGATTTCTTCCAATTCGTCGAGCGCTTCACGGGTTTCTATTTGTACAATCAGTATGGTTTCTTCGTTGGCGGTTAGCATAATATCTTCAACGGGGCCAGACTTAAAGTTGGTGTAGCCTCGACTTGAGGCATTGCCGCGAATACCCATCGGTGGATATTTCATCATGTCAACCACGTCACGCACCTGTTGAGCCGAAGTGATGCGAGGAATCATAATTCCTTGTGCCCCGACATCAAGTGTTTGAGCAATATGGGCGTAGCTTAAATCTGGGACACGGACGATGGGAGTTAAGCCAACATATTGCGCCGCACGGCTCAAATCGGCTAAGGTTTCAACATTAAAACCGCCATGCTCATTGTCAATAATCACAAAATCAAACTCGGCATTGGCTAATAGTTGCATTACGGACGGCTGGCGTATTTCGGCGAGCATAGTCCCAACGACATGTTGGCCCGCGTGTATGGCTCGTTTAAGACGATTTGGTGGAATTATGGTATTTGTCATGACATGTGTAAAAAATAAGGGATGAGATGCTTGTTTGTAAACATTCTCAACCCTTATTTTCTTTTTGAAAGTTAGTTGAAAGGATTAAGATAATTCAGGAATACGCAATACCGTTCCTACTCGTAGTGGGTTAGCGGGTGTTAATTTGTCCTGATTTGCTTCAAATAGCAATGAGCCATGTTGTTGATTGCCATAAATTTGTTGAGCGATTGTAATCAGCGAGTCTCCGGGCTGGACAGTGTAACTTTTTTGGTCAAGCTGAGGCGTATCATCAGAAGCCCCTGTACCATTTAGAAATCGTTGGCCGCGTCTTGCTAAATCATCCAAAATCTGTTGAGGGCTATCACTTATCCGCTCCACAACGATTGTACCAACTGCCCGAATATCCTCTAACTGCTCGTCGGTAATTTCATCAATCGAGGCAACAACAGTCACATAAGCCCATCGGCCAGCAATATCAACATGGTTAAAACTAATATCAGGCGCAAAACGCTGAATGTAATTTACTGCGGCAGAGAAGTTTTCATCAGCTTGGCCTAACAGGAGAACATGCTCACCCGGTTTTGGCTGACTAAGAGATGGTTTATTAAGCCTATTCTCAGCTTCTTCAACCCCCATAACAACCATGTAAGTCGCGCCCGAACATACATCAACAACAACCGGTTCACCCGGTAAAAAGATTGCCTGACGTGTGCGGGAAGTATCACTGTAGACCCGATACAGTTCGGCATGACGATTTTTTTGCCAAATCGGTACGATATTCCACGGGTCAATTGACAACTGCCCGGCACCTTGGGCTTCGATGAATATTTTTTCCAAATCTCGTTTGATGAAGCAATGCCCTACTAGATTTTTAGCTTGCCAACTAATGGCGTTATCTTGATATAGGTGCCCGCCTACGGTTACTTGTTGCGGTAAATCGAAACGATAAGTGAGGCCACTTTCTAAGTCTCGCCAAACATTGAAAAATAGAGCTTGTTCTGTTACATGCGGCCACTTTTCGGCAAATCGTTGGACTAAGTTACTAATTGGTTTGGCTGTATCGCCAATTTTAAATACGCCAGCCTGTGACTCATGCTGTTCCGTATCACTTTGCGCGTCGTTGAGTGCCCATTTACAGCCTCCGGCAAAATTGTTTGCTCGAAGATAACTATATAATGCGCCTTCGTATAATGCAGTCAATTCAGGATTGAGTGCTTCTTTATTGGTTGATTGATTTTGCCAGCCAAACTCAGATAGTAAAATTGGGTGATCAGGAAAGGCTCGATGTAAACTCCCCAATTGGGTTAGCATCGATTGAAACTCAACGAGTGAGGGGCTGGAATATTGTTGATAGCTTTGGAAGTCAAGACTATAGTTACAGGGTAGGAGGGCGAATTCAAGCTGATTCCAGCTAACCGTGAGTGGTTGCTCAGAACCTGTAGCCCGAATTGGCTCCATGCGGGTTTGTAGCCACAGGTCAATCGTTTCTTCCAAACAACCGATGAGCGGATGCCATTGCGCCGCTTCTGCCGAGATGATAAAATCGAAAACTGTACCTTGTCCTTGGGCGGTAAAATCTCGGATGGCCGTGCTATATTCTCGAAATAGATATAATGCATTGATGTAATATAGCGCCAACTCATCATTAAGATGCGAGGGGATATGTCGTCGTCTTTTTAACTCGACCACTTCATCTGCCGAAACACGAGTACCGTAATGATCAATTAATTGACTTGTTTGCAATGGAACTGTTTTATCAGTTGGATATTGAGCCGCGGCAAGGTGATAAAAGGCTGGCTGGTTTTCCAAATCATATCCTAAAATAGCCTCATGGTTCTTGTAGCGCGAAACGATTTTGGCGCTAATTTGATTAACTTGTACCAAATCAAGGTCATGGCTATCATTTAAGGTTAGAAGGATACGTAACCCTTGCTCTTGTGCCAAATCAAGCGTTTGGTCAAGCTTATCAAACTTGTCTTGTTGAATCTCCTCATTTAAGGTGGCATCAACAAAAAGGCGTAAGGTGTTAAAACCGCTGTTTTTGGCTTTGCGAAAGTCCCGAGCAATGAGTTCCAAATCAAACAACGATGTTTGCCACATCTGCCAAACTCGGTCAAAATAGCCATGATAGTTAACCCCCATAATAAAGAAAGGAGAACCATCTGAATTGGTTAAATGATGTTTATCTAATGTTTCTGCTAAGGCCATGAAACGTGCCTCCAAATATTATTTTCACTATTGGTGGGATTGATATCCTACGATAAAAAATTTGTGAGACCATCAATCGTGTTGACATAAGTATAAACGAATTTGAATATTCTGTAAAGCGTCGGAATGGGTATCAACCCATTTACGGTAGTTGATTATTGCAAACCCGTTAATCGTGTGCTAAACTTAAGAAGATAAATTAAGACCGCGTAAATCCTCAACCTTATTTTCTAGGTTAACTATCATCAATTTACAACATGCAAATGTAATGGAGATGGAATATGGATGGAATATCTGGAATTCCAGATGGAACTGTGTTGCTCATTTCAATAACCGCTGTTGTGGTTAGTATTGTTGGCTTGGTGGTTGTTTTTAAGGTGATGCCTAATCGACGTAAAGATACACAATCGTCTGCCTCATCTTCACCCCAATTTCATTCTACAGTTGATGATAATGCCTCCACGGAAGAAATGATGCCCATACCACCCAAACAAACTGATTTTGATGAAGATACAGCTCGATTATCAACCACTCGTCCACCCAAGCAAAGACGTAACTCTGACCATGCTCGGACTCAACCAAATGTTATGCGTATCCAAGAGACCATGAAGGCTCAAAAGGGTGCCGCAATACCCACTCAACCTAAGTCCGATTCTAATCAGTTGCCGAACATGAACTGGCAAGCTATTGGAATGAGCGATGTTGGTTTGAAACGGGAGCTAAATGAAGATAGTTGGGGTAAGGCTGAACTGTTATTGTCGAATGATACCCCCTGCGGTTTGTATATTGTAGCCGATGGTATGGGCGGTCATGAAGGTGGCGAAATAGCCAGTAGTGTTACCGTACAGACCATAACTAGTCAATTTTATGATACCCCTCCTGCACCGGGTGAAGGCGCACTTGAAAGCTGGTTAAAGAGCGTGACTAATACAGCCAATGAGGCAGTTATAAAAAAGCAGGTTGACCAAAAACGACCCGAAAAAATGGGGTCGACACTTGTCATGACGTTAGTATCTGAAGGTAAGGCTCATATCGCCAACGTGGGCGACAGTCGAGCTTATTTGCTGAATAATGCTATCACCAAGATTACTGCCGACCATTCGCTTGTTGAGCGACTTGTTGAATTGGGGCAAATTACCCCCGCCGAAGCCCGTACTCATCCCCAACGGAATGTAATTTATAGTACGATGGGTGATCCTGAAAAGATGCAAGTCGATATTTATAATCAACCACTACAGCCCGGAGAGCGCCTCCTCTTATGTTCTGATGGGTTAAGTGGCATGATCGAAGATGAGGCCATCTTAGAAATTAGCAAAAAATATCCAGACCCTCAACAAGCATGTACTGCTTTAATTGAAGCGGCTAACGAAGGTGGGGGTAAAGATAATATCACAGCCATTGTTATTCAATTTGATGATTGAACCGAGACCGCTCACGGAACATATTTTAGTCATTCAATTCGGTTGACACTTTCGGTGATGATTATTGTTCAACCGTTTTTGGTTTCAGTTGTTTTAGAACAGGATGCGTGGAATGACACTGATTTTGGTATGATTTAATCAGTGTCATTCCACACATCCTGTTCTTTTGCTCAAACAACGACTGTCAACCAAACATGTATTCTTAATACCTATTTTTGGCTTGATTATGAGCGGTGCCGTTGATGTTTTAACCAAAAAAGCCTCTGTTTAATATAGAGGCTTTTTGATTCCGCGTAACTGGTCATTTTTCCTGTTTGACTGTCTCCTTGGTATAATTCGTGACGAAAACTTGTCTTTGTTTCTTGAATGTCAGGTACTATTGAGGTAAAAACGTAAAAACCCATGACATCTTTAGAAACACCAGAAGAAAGAACGTAAATATTCAGTGAACTCGCCAGAAAGAGCATCAGAAACCCGATTTTTCAAAAAAATCGGGTTTCTGGAGCTACTTTACTGAATTTTTACGAAAAAACCAACAACTAGAGCTTCAAGCTCTCGACTGTGATCTTTTACCACACCAAACCACATCAACTCTCAAAACCCCTTGAACCTATTCCATCCTCTAATAAGGCACGTGGAAAAAAATAATTGTCCCGTGGAGTAGGCACGCGTCGTGCCGCACCGCGGATGCTGACTCCTCAATTGGGATGTTTTATTTCTTCCGTCTGCCTAACTGTCACGAACTTCCGCTTGCTGTCTGATTTTGCTCAACTCAGTTTGGTCACACCCTAATCATATTCACTGCCTCCAATTCCTAGTCATAGAGCCACAGTACGGCTTTGTTGAACCGTATCGACCGCGGCCTTAATCCTTGTTGTAATATCGGCAATATCTCCCACACCTTCAATATCAATCAGTATGCCCGCCTCTTGATAGTAGTCAAGCAATGGCGTGGTTTTAGCATGAAACGTTCTTAAACGATTACTGACCGTATGCACATTGTCATCATCTCGTTGATAAAGATGCTCACCCTGACAGCGTCCATGTGGACAGGTGACAAATGGCTGAAACGTGTTATGAAACGGGGTCTGACAATCTCGACAAATCACCCGACCGGATAAACGGCTGACAATATCCTCATCGGGTACTTTTATATATAATACAGCATTGACACGGCGATTCAAATCAGCCATAATATCGTTTAATGCCCTTGCTTGGTCTAAATTACGCGGGAAACCATCTAAAATAAACCCCTCTTGGGTATCGGCACGAGCCAATCGTTCTTGTACCATCGACTCGGTTACATCATCCGGTACTAACTCACCTCGGTTCATGTAAGATTGAGCTAACTCACCAAGCTCCGTTTTATTTTTTAGATTCTCTCGGAACAAGTCTCCTGTAGCAATATGAGGTAGGTTTAGATGTTTGCTCAACCGAGTGGCCTGAGTCCCCTTACCTGAGCCTGGAGCACCTACAAACACGATATCCAAACTTGGGTGAAGCCGTTTGGTTGTAGGGGTAACATCAATCGGTTTTGGAGGATGAAGTTGTGCAGATTGGGCTGGAGATATAACCGGAAACTGTCGCCGTAAGACAGAATCTATAGCGTCAATAATTGCCCGATTTACCGTGGGTAGAGTTCCTTCACCATCAACAACAATCAATTTACCCGCATTTTGATAATAGTCGATAACCCTCTCGCTTGATCGGTGAAACGTCCGTAAAGCCGCTTTAGCCCGCTGTGCTATATCGTCAGCATCATGATGGCGATATAGATGTTCACCTTGGCAACGATGATGGGCACACTCTCGGAAAGGGTGGTATATTTTATGAAAGTGAGAGTCGCATAAACGACAGTTGACCCGTTCCACCAAACGTTGCGTTACTACCTCGTCAGAAGCTTGTAAATATATAACTGCATCTAGCCCACGATCCATCTCAACAAGTATTTCATCTAAAAAAGTAGCCTGAAAGGTTGTTCTAGGAAAACCCTCAAACAAAATACCTTGTCGCTTATCGGATTGCATAAGCCGTTCTTCCATCATGGCATCAACAATTTCATCTGGCACGAGTTCACCAAGTGCCATATAACGTCGAGCCAAAATCCCTAATGCGGTCAACTGAACTAAGTTTTCCCGAAATAGATCACCCGTAGAAATATGGTTCAAATCAAGCCGATAGGTTAATCGATCCGCCTGAGTCCGTTTACCCACTCCCGGAGGACCAATTAGTGCAATATTTATCATCATTATGTAACTCCTTTGTTAAATAATTGGGGTAATGGAATGTGGCCTAAACAAGTTATGTGATTCAGAATGGTTCAATCTTAAAGATTGAGCCATTCTCCCGACAACATGCACAACTTAATTAATATCCATCACCAAGAAAAAAGTTAACCTTAAGAAACGTGAATGATTACCTAAAAAATCGAGACTACATTTTCCAGAACTCGTTTATTGCAAATTTCACAAACGACAACTATATTGTATGCAGTTTTATAAAAATTAAAATTTATGGAGGTAACAATGGATGTATTATAATTAGAGTTGTTCGGGAATAAAGGAGTGCAAAAGATTCTTGCTTTTGCCAGAAACAAACACGCAAAAATTTCTTGTTTTTGAACTCCATCCCTCTCGGTTTTGAGCTTTTACAAGACAGTTAGTTACTCCCGAACATGTCTATTAGGCAGTTTCAGCTTTTGGGAGGCTTATTTTTTTAGAAATTCATCATTGTCAATATTTAGAATATTTGTTTGATTTAGCCTTGTCAAGTTAAGGAAAAACATTATGACCCTACCACACCTTAAGCATGTTCTTAGCTCGGTTCTATTGGGCTTATTACTCACTTTGAGTGCTATGACAAGTATCGCCATCGCTCAATCTCCTGTGGGTAGTACCGATACATCAGCAAAAATAGATAGTCCTCCCGCTAATGAGCCTTTTTATAGACCCGCTCAAGTCGCCACTAACTCGATTACTGCTCTGCCTTATGCTCGTGTAATGACAGATGACGCACCGGTATATCGGCTTGTCCACGGCACATCGCCTACCATCACCTACCGACGCAAATTGACGCGTGGTTTCTACTTTGTTAGTCTTGAACAAGTGATCCCGATTAGCCATGCAGGGGTGTCACTTTACAAAATCAATGCCAATGAGTATGTACGGATTGAGCATATCAACCCCGTTACTCCCTCTCAGTTTGCGGGCATCGAAATCATCCGTCAACCAGAACAAGCCTTTGGTTGGGTTATCCGTGACACACCGATTCTGTCAGCACCCAGCATGGTTGAAACAGAGCAGACACAATATCTAAAAAGGTACAGCATGATCACGATTTACGAGACCAAATATAGCGGTGAGTGGGGCTGGCATCGGATCGGTGATAATCAGTGGGTTGCACTGTACGATACAGGCAAGGTCAGCCTCAAACCTCGCCCAGCCAATGTTCCGGCTGGTGAACGCTGGGTGGAGGTTGATCTATTTGAGCAAACTTTTGCCGCTTATGACGAGCAAGACCGCATGATCTATGCCACCCTAATTGCATCGGGTCGGCAGGTTGATGGTTGGCGTACGCCACCGGGGTTGTTCTATATTAAATCGGCTCGGATCAATGGCAAAATGGCTGGAGGCGGTATGAACGATTATTACTATTTAGAAGATGTTCGAGCCACGATGTTCTTCACCGAGTCGTATGCCTTCCATGCCGCTTATTGGCATGATGATTTTGGCCGCTACAAGTCGCATGGTTGTGTCAATATGTCGCCGGTTGATGCAGACTGGATGTTCAATTGGGCCGCGTCTGGTATTACCGCAGTCGAAAAACGAGTCTCTCTGCCTGATGATGCACCTCGAACATGGGTCTGGGTACACCGTGGGTTGTTAGACCAGATCACGCAGAGTAACAGTCAAACTACCGCAGGGTCACCGTAATCAAGCTGATAACACGCCATAGAATTCGTTGATTTTTCAATTATATGCTATCATCCCAACGATTTGTATTTCTGGAAATCTAAAAAGAGAGGTTTAACCATGATATTTAACATTGACCAACTCAGTAAAACAGAGTACGACGACAGTGACCTCGACGATTACGAGGATGATCTTATAGAGTTATTTGCCGAATCCCCAGAAGGCAAAGCTTTTTTGGCGGCCTATCCAAAAGAGGATATTGGCTTTTGGGCCGCGCAACTGATCCATTATGGGTATACTTATGAGGGATACACCATTCCGAGTATGACGGCTTGGGAAGTTGAGGATGTTGTGATCAATTTATTCCCTCGCAAAATATCACTCGCCCAGCCAGAGCATGCGGATATTGCCATGCCTGAACTCATCGCTTTTTGGGAGTTCTTAAAACGAGAATTTAAACTCCGTCGGGCAGATAGTATCTTGAAATTCCTGCGTAAAACCGGCTCAAATTATAGAGATATTATGATGGACTCCTCAAAATTTGGCATGGCAAAATCATTTATTACCGCTGGTCAAGCGGCGGGGTATGACATGACTGATGAAAAACAGTTGAACCAATTTATGAACGAGTACAACGCTCAGGTATTAAGCCAAAACTCTGATGATGCACCGCCGCTGTCGGTAGGGAGTGGTATGCCTAGTCTGTTTAGTCCCCCACCACAAGGTACAAAAAAACGTAGTGCTAGTCAGGTCAAGAAAAAGAAGCGGCGTAAGTTAGCCAAAGCATCTAAAAGAAAAAACCGCAAAAAACGAAAGTAATCAGTAGGCGAGCAAAATTTTACTTAGATACTTATAAAAAGAGGCTACTCGTTCCGATAGCCTCTTTTTGGTATCTTCTCAAAAAAGCACGGTGATGTTGGTTGAGCTTGTCGAAACCAATAGCCTTCGACAAGCTCAGGCTACGTTCTCCCCAAAAAATTGAGTGGATACTTTGGTTCTCCGGTAGATTCCGTGCAACTCAAAACTGCATCCTGAATTAGATACTTTGATGGGGCAATCTTCCCGCAAGTTTTAAACTTGCGGGAAGATAATGACACAATCATGACGTTTGCACGGGAATCCCCAAAGAGCCGATATTTTTTTGTTGCCTGCAAAAATCACTCAACAAAACGGCATGTTTAATTGACATAATATGTTAGTACATGATTTTTGACAAAATACAGGCTCAGGCTACAATACCTTGACGCAACTAGTAGACATAATGTTATATTAGTAAGAATCACAAAAGGTGATGGATTATGTTTGGGAAACGCAAGGTTGATGATTTATCAGTAGAAGAGTTAGAGCAGATGCTCCGTATTAAACGGCGCGAAACACGGATAGACCGGTTTCAGCAATTAACCGGAGCTGGACATTCGGTCAGTGGGGCCTTGATGGCTCCCCATAACCGTCCCCCCGCATCTTCTTCGGTTCATCCGGTTTTGGCGGCCTCTGGAGGTAGTTCGACGGTGGGTCTGTCTGCGGTGGTAATGGAACCACTACCAACATTTAAGCAACGTCTTTTTAGTCGTTGGCGACGAAAGCCAAAGCCATCTCAACCCAAAAAACGAGCTACTTTCACAGATCGAATTTTGCTGGTGGTCGAGTTAGCCGCTTTATTGACTCTCTTTGGTGTAATCGGCTCGGCCTATTTTAGCTTGCAGGAGTTAAATACTGAGGCCGCTTTGGCTCAACAAAGTGTCGTCACCCAACAACAGATCGCAGTTGAACCAACATCAGCCCCACCAATTGCCTTGGCCCAACTGCCGGGGGGACACTCCCCACCCAGTGCCGGACAAGCTGCCATGCCAGATGTACCTTTGCATCTGCAACAGTGGGTTCAGCCAAGACAAACTAACTCACCCGCGCCGGTCTCAATTGTCACTAGTTCCCAAGCTCCGACTCGATTGGTGATTCCCAAAATTAATGTTGATGCTCCCATTGTGGGCGGTGTAGGTTGGGATGATCTGAAAAAGGGTGTCGGGCACCTACCGGGTAGCGCCAATCCGGGCGAGCGGGGGAACCTGTATCTCGCCGCTCACAACGATATTTATGGCGAAATATTCCGCTACTTAGAAAAACTAGAGGTTGGCGATACTTATATCATTTATGCCAGTGAGCAAAAGTTTGAATATATAGTTACTGAGCGACGGATTATCGAGCCGACTGAGGTAGAGGTCATGCTCCCCACCACCGAACCGGTTGCCACCTTGCAAACCTGTTATCCGTATCTAATTGATACCCACCGTTTGGTCGTGATTGGTGAATTGGTCGAATAACAGTCTCGATGGTATAATCTTTCGGTTATTTCCAATCAATCTATAATCCATAACTCATGAAGAGATGTTCGATTTGTTGATGAGCGATGGATTATAAAAATTTTACTCATGGCTAAATCTAAATCAAAAAAATCACGTCGAGACCGACGTATAGAAACTGAAAAACGACAAACCTCATCAGGCGAAGAAGCCTCAGCATTTTCCTCTGTGCCTCAAACAACGATGGACGGGGTGAGTGTTAGTAAAAGTAATGCAGATACTAAAACCATTAACCTTGGTACTGAATATTATTATGTTTATACCGAAGTCCGCAATATCTTAGCGATTTCGTTGGTTATGTTTGGAATTCTGTTTGGGCTAGGAATGTTTATCTAATACGTTCAAAACTTAACATGTAAAAAGCCTCTTGGAATAGTTCCAAGAGGCTTTTTTATTTCAACAAATCAAGTAGGGTGATTAAATTTTAGGTAATTCCAACTTTCAAAATCTCCCAATTAGAGGCATCGGAGTGCGATCGCTCGCTTTAGCTATTGCCAGCCCGAAGGGCTGAACAAATGCTTGAACCGCTCTCCAGAAGCATTACCGCAACGAATGAGGCGTTTCCAGACTATGCCTCACCATCAAATCAGAATTACTCATGATCGTCTTGGTTTCACCTTGCGTGATAATTGTACCGCCATCAAGCAGAATCACCTGTTCGCAGACCTCAATAATCAACTCCAAATCATGAGAGGAGACCAACACCGTCTCCTGACTATCTTTCATAAAGTTGATTAACCGCCGTCGTGACCGAATATCAAGATTAGCACTTGGTTCATCATAAATAATCAACTTGGGGTGCATAGCCTGCACTCCGGCAATGGCGACCATGCGCTTTTGTCCACCCGACAAATGGTGCGGAGGGCGGTCAGCTAACTTGGTCAACCCCGTATCGCTCAAAACCTGCATTACCCGCATGTCAACCTCGTCACTGGATAGGCCCAGATTCAATGGACCAAAAGCAATGTCATCGCGCACTGAAGGGGAAAATAGTTGATCAGATGGATATTGAAAAACTAGCCCTACCTCAGGATGAAATTTACTGGCAACGACTGGCTGACCAAATAACTCGACCTGTCCCGCAGAAGGCTTTAACACGCCACAGATGGTCATAAACAGGGTTGTTTTACCAGCTCCATTTGGCCCAATCAGGCCAACCCGTCCCCCCGCGTTCAATTGCAGATTTATCTGTTGCAACACAGTGGGTGTGTCGGGGTAGGAAAAGGTTAGGTTACTGATGTTGAGGGCTAGGGGTGTGTTCATCGTTGTCTCTTCACGACTTTATCAATAAGGGATGTCCAACAGATAATCAATTACGCTCTGTAAGGCCTCGGCGTTCATATCGGTAATCACAAACACCTCTTGTACTCCCCCACTGGAACGGGCTACAAGTTTGTAGCCTCCTTTGGTTGGCACGGTGACTCGTATCTTTAGGGGAGTAGGTCGCCCTTTGGCTCGCGACAACCGCCCCGGCACAACCGTTTTAATACGGTCTTCTTGGGCTAAACTGTCTAATATCGACAACAAGCCGGGGATGTGGGTTGAGTGGTTCTGTACCAATCGACCACTTTGCCGGCCTTTTTTTTTACGTCCTTTGGCCATTACTCATCAATCCTTGGCGACTGTTTCTGCTTTTTTAACCTCTTCTTCAGCCAAGGCCCGACGCAATACCTTACCGACCATGGTTTTTGGCAGTTCATCCCGAAACTCAACTTCTTTGGGAATTTTATATTTAGCTAATCCCTCTTTGCACCAGTCGATGATTTCTGCTTCGGTACAAGTTTCACCCGGATGTAAAACGACAAACACCTTAGCTCGTTGATCTTTGCTACCGGGAGGGATACCGATGGCCGCGGCTTCTAACACTTTGGGATGTTCGTATAATCGTTCTTCAATATCACGTGGATAAACGTTATAACCGCCCGAAGCCAAAATCATGTCTTTCTTACGATCGACAATCCGAATGTAACCATCCTCACTCATCTCGGCGATGTCACCCGAATGGAACCAGACCTTACCATCATCATGCTTACGTAATACGTTGGCCGTTTCAGTAGGCATATTCCAATATCCTTTCATCACCTGTGGCCCACGAGCACATAACACCCCCGGCGTATTGTAGCCAATTGGCGTTTCTTCCATCTCCTCATCCATTAGTTTAATGTCTGTGTCGGGCAACGGGACACCAATTGTACCGATACGTCCCCCACTTTTCAGCGGATTCGCCGTCAAGGCCGGACTCGTCTCGCTCAGGCCATACACCTCAACCAAATGCGCGCCAGTTCGCTCAATAAATACCGACTGCACCTCGGCGGGTAAGGCTGACGCGCCACTGATGCAGACCTTAATCGAACGCATAGAGTATTTACCAGCCACCACATCAGGATGATTAGCCAACGCATTGTAGAGTGTTGGTACACCGGGTAGAAAGGTGACGTTATGTTTTTGAATCGCAGACAGGACATGCACCAGTTCGCGAGGGTTGGGGACTAAAATTTGGGTATATCCCATCCGTACCGAGAGATTCATACAAGCAGTCATCGAATAGCTGTGAGTCAGTGGTAACGCGGTCAGCATAACTTCTTCACCGGCTCGTGCGCCCACCGCTTCAACCCAAATATTACCCTGCGTGGGGTTACAAACTACATTTCGATGGGTCAGTTGCGCGCCTTTGGGTACGCCAGTTGTGCCGCCGGTGTACATCAACACCGCGGTATCTTCCATGTCAATATCAACTGGCTTAGGTTTCACACCCGCGGGGCCAAGAAAATCATCAAACCAGATTGTGTTCGCATCCCCCGAAATATCGACCCGATGTCCGTCCTTTTTCTCTTTAGTAAGGGTAAATAGAAACTTGAGCAGGCCGGGCATGTACTCTTTTATATTGGTGACAATCACCTGCTCTAGCTGAGTGTTGGCTCGAACCTGTTTAATGTTCGGATACATCATGCTCAGGGAGACGGCGAATTTAGCCCCTGAATCTTTTAGTTGATGTTCGATTTCGCGAGCCACGTATAACGGATTGCTTGGCACGGCAATACCACCGGCTCGTAACACCCCATAATAAGCAATCACATACTGTGGACAGTTTGGCATGTAAAGGGCTACTCGATCCCCTTTTTTGAGACCATGTTGTTGCAGGCCAACAGCAAATCGGTCGGCCAAGGCGTTAAAAAGACGGTAGGTGATGGCGCTGTGTTGCTCACCCAATAACGGAGCCATAGCACTAAAAACGAGTGCATCTCGATTAGGGTATTTCTCGGCCGCGTGGGTCAGAAATTTATCAACCGGATGGTTAGGATAGTCAAGTGCAGTTGGTACACTGGGGTCATAATGTTGATGCCAAATTTTTGTTTCCATATCGTATCACCTCGTTGTTTTTATGGTTTTGCAAATCAATACGACCCCACTATAACACAGCTTGGGTCAGATAGCGCCTATCAAAAGTTAGGGTAAATCAAGTATACTAGCTTATGGATACAACGCAAACAAACTCTGAGCAACGCCAGCCATGTATCTAAAACGGTTTACTAACAATATACTATATCGAAATTAGGTATGTTGAACAGGCTTCATCCTCCATGCTCATTAAATGAAAGAAAAACAAAAAAGGCACAAACACAATAGTCTGCACCTCAATAATTAGATAAAAAAAGAAGCCTTTTAGGCGATGACCTACTCTCCCAAGGGTCTGCACCCTAAGTACCATCGGCGCGAGTGGGCTTAACTACCGGGTTCGGGATGGATCCGGGTGTACCCCCACCGCTACAATCACCA
>JAUCGA010000012.1 GCA_030377865.1 Anaerolineales bacterium HSG25
GCCTTGCTTGGGTTACCTGATACTATCTTCGACCTCTCTTTCTCTACCTCATTACCTCAATTCTTCTGACTAAATTCCTTGCCATGATTTATTGTCACTACTTCGCATATACCTAGCGAATGGAGAGCTAGAAACCCGATTTCTTTAAGAAATCGGGTTTCTGACGCTCTTTCTGGCGAGTTCACTGAATATTTACCTCCGCAGACCTCGAATTTGAGTTTTTATGCGACGATAAGTTGTTGCCGAACAACTTTGTTGAAGAGCAACAACAGTTGGCCGATTTATATCGTAAAATAGGATTGGGAGAGAGTGGTTCAATCTTCAAGATTGAACCACTCTGATCGCTCAATTTATTTGGAATTCGTTCCTAATCAAAGCCATTTTCGACAGGATTAACAGGATTTTTCGCTCATAATCCCATCATTCCTGCCGAACGGCACTGTTAGACAGTGATTAATGGGAAATACCCAAAGATACACCCTCGCTAAAATCAACCTTTTGCCCATCGCCAAATTTGGCTTTTTGTTGGGCAGTTTAGCCATGCTCCTGCCGAGTTTGCTCTGCGTGGGCATCACCACCACCGCTATATCTGCCCTGCGAACGTGGCTTGATGGTTGGCAGGCCGTGCCAGTAGAACAGTTTGGGGTCGAAATGACTCAGTTCAATTTCATCAGTCTGCTTCAACTTGGACCGGTACAACAGGCCATTATCCAGATGGATAACCAACCATTTGCCGTGGCCTTGTTCGTCATCATCGGTTGCCTGCTCGGTGGCGGAGCCTTCATCGGCCTGATTGTATTGAGCTTGGGCTGGGGCTACAACCTGCTGGCCGCCATCAGCGGTGGGGTAGAGTTGGAGTTACGCAACGTCTCATGAGTGTGCTTCCCCGTCCGAGCAACCGTTTCAGTCTCATCATGACCCTCTTTATCAGCAGTCGGTTGATGATACTGCTGGCTTTTCCCCCCGAAAATCTCATTTTTTACGGCGACTATAAATATTTCTTTGATGCCACCGATATGAGTCGCTTAGGGTATCACCCTTTCATCCATTACTGGTATGAGTATCCGCCAATTTTCCCATACCTGAATCTAGTCTTGTATCATTTGGCCGGACAAATATTTAAAAACTATATCCTATTTCTCGCTATGTTCTTGTTGGTCGTCGAATCAGGCAATCTGTATCTGCTCTACCGCCTTGGGGTGATGGTCTACAATCGAGCCGTCGCCCTTGAGTTGGCTTGGGTCTACACCGCGCTGTTTACACCGATATTTTTCTGGCTCGGCAACTTTGATGCTCTAACCACCTTTTTTATCCTGCTTGGCCTATATGCCATCCTCAGAAACAAAGCAAAACTGTTGATCCTCGCTATTGGTTTGGGAGCTATGGTTAAATTTTTACCACTGATTCTCCTAGCTCCTGTTGCTCGTGCTAAAGGGCTAAAACAGACCGCTAAATATAGCGGTGGGGTCTTTTTGGTCTGTCTGATGATCTTTGGTCCATTTTTGTGGCTCAACCCGACCATGACCGTTGCCTCTCTGCAAGCTCAAGCCAATAAATCGTCTTACCAAACCGTATGGGCCATACTCGACGGCAACGACAAAACTGGCAACTTTGGCTCGCTCTCCGACCATTTTGAGCCGGAAAAAGCGACCCAACCGCTCCATAACCCCTCCCGTATTCCCCCGTGGCTGACCTTGATTCCGTTTGCTGTGTTAGGACTGTTTATCTTTACTCGTCCGCAACGGGTGCAACCCAAACTCGACCTGATTTTGTTCACCACCATCACCTTCGTCATCTTCTTTTTATGGTCAAAAGGCTGGAGTCCGCAGTGGCAGACGATTCTGACCCCCCTGCTATTACTCAGTTTTCCCGCCCCCCGTGCCGTATTGTTGATTATCGTGCTTGGGTTTATCAACTTTCTCGAATGGCCGGTCATCCTCTCCCGCGGGTTGACCCCACTTATGCCCCTGACCATCCTCATGCGAACCGCGGTGTTAATCCTGATTGGAGTCGAGCTATATGGCAAACTCACAACTACTCCTCATCGCCGATGATCCATTGGTGCGGGCCGGATTAGCCGCCTTGTTAACCACCGAAGAGTCGGTCAGGCTGGTTGGTCAGACCGATAGCGCCAACGCTCTGAGCGACCTAACCCTTTATCAGCCTGACGTGGTGTTGTGGGATTTGGGTTGGGAAACTCCCACCAAAATTCCGGCTAACTTGCCTCCGCTGGCCGAGCAGTTACCTCTGATTCTGCTGTTGACCGTTGATGACGATGAGACCAGCGCAATCATGCCCGCCGAACTGCTCAATCTGAGTGTGTCTGCTCTACTACCACGAAATGTTAGGCTAGAGCTGTTGTTGACCGCCATCACCACCGTTCGGCAGGGGTTGTTGGTGCTTGACCCGATGTTTCGTCACCTGATAAAAGCCCCCACTCTCAGCCCCTCCGGCTATGAACTCACCGAGCCGTTGACTCAGCGTGAAACCGAGGTATTACAACTTTTGGCCGAAGGGTTGGCTAACAAAACCATCGCCCGCCGTTTAGATATTAGCGATAATACGGTCAAGTTTCATGTTAAGGCGATTTTAACCAAACTGAACGCCGAAAGTCGCACGGAGGCGGTGGTGCGGGCGACCCGCTTGGGGTTGATTTTGTTGTAGTCTAAGGAATCGGAATTAAACAAGTTGTGTATTTCTGCTCCCGCTATTCAGTTTTTAATATTGCCCGTAAGGTAAAAAAAGACCTGCAAGGCTTCCGCTCGAAGCGTGAATCCTGCAGGTCTTTTGGATTATCTGATTTTTATAATTAGATCGTGACGCACACAGTAAGCGTGCGTCACGGAGGTATTACATTAACTTACTGCTTAAGTAAAACTGGCAGATAGGTACTGGAGATATCTGAGCTATCCTCAAACAGAATCGCCCATTCGCTAGCATGGTTGACGGTACAAGTGATGAAGTTGTTGGTTGTGTCAACTTGGCAGTTACTTTCTTTAACCCAGTTGCCCGTGTCATCTTTGTAATACAACCCTAGCTGAGTTTCATCTATTCGAGTCGGGATACCATTGTCATCGTAGGGAACTTTGATAGTATAGTTACCCGTCGGTTGGACAGAAACACCTGCGCTGTTCACGAACTTGATGTCGTAGAAGACGCCGACATGTCCCATCGTTCCGACATCTTCTGAGCCAATGGGGGTGTATCGAACCGTTACATCCTCGCCAAAGGCGTTGGCTGGTACGGTTACAGAAGCACCACCCACAAGCGGTAGGTTTTCTACACCAGCGGTTGGTACGCTACCATCGGTTTGATAGGTCAAGCCGAAGCCATAAGCAAATAGCGGATCATAGTCAGCATCACCGACGTTCATTGGAATCTGGTCGTAACTACGAGGCCAGGTCATCGGTAATTTGCCAGTGAATGGCTTGTCGCCAAAGAGCACATCAGCCACCCCGTCACCCTCTGACCCCGGTAGCCATGCGGCCACAAAGGCGTTTGACTCATCAATCTGGTCAGTCACAATCATGGGACGACCAGAGATCAGAATGACCACACAATCCATAGCGGAACAAACCGCATTGACTGTCGCTTTGTCTTCGGCGGACAATTCTAGGTCTTCTGGCTTAGGCGCATCCCCAGAGCCTTCGGCGTAGGGAGTTTCACCGACCACGACAATCCCAACGTCGCCAGTCAGCGTGCCGGTAGCCGTCGGGTTGAAGGTCATGGTGGCGGTTTTGTCTGCCACGTATTTTTCAATCGCTTCTTTGATGGTCGTACCGGCGGTGGTGTCACCGCTTGCACCTTGCCATGTGATCGACCAGCCACCGAGTTGGTTGCCCATATCATCCGCACTAGAACCGGCCACGAGGATGTTCAGATTTTGGGTCGCATCCAAGGGCAGGCGACTGCTGTCGTTTTTGAGCAAAACCAGCGATTCGGCCACGGCTTGACGAGCTACAGCGCGGTGTTCTGTCGAGCCGAATTTGTCCATGTTAGTACGGTCAGTGTACGGTGCTTCAAACAGACCTAGCTCAAACTTCTTGGCTAAGATGAGGCTAACCGCATGATCAATCCGAGACATGGGGATATTGCCGTCTACAACCTCTTGAATTAGAGCTTCGGTGAACTTCTGGTAGTCGCCGGGAACCATAACCATGTCCATACCAGCGTTGATCGAGGTGCGGACATCACTGTTGTAGTCACCGGGAATCTGGTCGATACCGCCCCAGTCGGAGATCAGGAAGCCCTCAAAGCCTAACTCATCTCGGAGAACATCGGTCATAAGGTATTTATGACCATGCATTTTAACCCCATTCCAACTGCTGAACGAAGGCATAATGGTTGCCACATCCAGTTCGATAGCTGGAATGTACGGGGCGATGTGAATATCACGTAGTTCTTGCTCTTCCATAACTGCGTTGCCTGTGTTCACGCCATCCAGCGTGCCACCATCAGCGACCCAGTGTTTGGCCGAGGCCAGAATAGTATCTCGGTCAGCGAGGTTGTCACCTTGATAACCTCTGATGATGCTGGTCATCATGCTGGCGATTTCGGGGTCTTCACCAAAACTTTCGTAGGTGCGTCCCCAACGTTCATCACGAGCCACACATAGACATGGGGAGAAGGTCCAATCGATCCCGGTAACTGCGACTTCAACGGCGGTCACTCGACCAATCTTTTCAACCAAAGCTGGGTTACGAGTGGCTCCCAAGCCGATGTTATGCGGGAAGAAGGTGGCGTTATCTACATTGCTATGACCATGCACAGCATCAACCCCATAAACAAGCGGGACAGCAAGGCGAGTAGCCAGCGCATAATTTTGATAGCGGTCGTACATGTCGGCCCAATCTTTGACTGTGTTACCAGTGTTTGGTGCGCCACCGCCGCCAGACAGGAGTGAACCAAGATAGTAATCGGCAATCACTTCTGGTTTGCTAGATAAGGCTCCTTGTTGAATTTGAGTCATCTGACCCGCTTTCTCGGCGATTGACATGCGGTTGAGTAAGTCTGTGACTCGCTGGGCAACAGGTAGAGCCGGATCGAGATAGGGCAGGTCGTGGGCTGAGATATACAGATCAAGGATATCATAGTCACCCAACTCAGCATTAACCGGATCGGACAGCGTTAGGCGGATTGCTTCGCCAACTTCACCTGTGTCATCGGTCAGAGTTTCGATGGTGATTGACTTGGCAGTGCCAGCCGGATCACCAGTTTTGAAGGTCAGCGTACCGGAGACAGGAGTATAGTCACTTCCGGCCGTAGCTTTGTCATCAACAGCTCGTTCCCCACGGGGGGCGATGTCTGAGGTGGCATAGCTGACAGTAATATCGTTGGTGGCGGTCACATCAATCGTTACATTGATGGTCGCCGTGTCGCCTTCTTTGACCATGTCGGCGGCTTTGGCGAAACTGAGTTTGGCTTGTTTGTCGCCGGGGTCAGGGCTGGGGCCAGTACCTGTTCCATACAGAGCCACATCATCGAGCCACCATGTACCTTGAGCATCACTGGAGTCAACCCCAAGGGCATAACCCCAAATCTCTTTCAGTTCGAGGACACCATCATTGGGCGCACCACCGGGTTGGTAATCTGCTCGTAGAGTGAACTCACTCCACGGCACAACAAACTCACGCCACTCTTCGGTGTCATCGGTAATGAGGATGACGAAAAGTTCGGCAGTGCCTTCGCCCGTACCACCATCTTTAAGCTCGAAGCGGATATTTTCTAATCCTGAGCCAGTGCCTTTGAACCAGAATTTAATCCCTTCGTATTTGGTCCAATCTTGGGTTTCGGCAAAGCCGTGCGTAATACCGCCATAGTTGCTGATGTCATAGTCGATTTTCAAAACATTATTGGTACCACTGGGCAAACCGGGTACATCCATCTGAATTGATTCGAATGTCGGCATCGTTCCGCCGCTCCACCCAAATATCTCTTCAGAAACACCACTTTGGAAGTCGTCGATAGAGACAACGACTTCTGTACCACCACCGTCACCGTCGCTACCGGGACATTCGGTATCATAAACGATTACATCATCCATGTAGTAGGTTCCGGCAGAGGGTAGCCGCATGGCATAGCCATGCACCTTGTCTAAACCAAATCCATCATCCGGTGCGTTGCCGGGTTGCCAGCTTGTGCGACGGGTGAAACTGCTGAACGAAATATCAATCTGTTTCCAGCCATCAAAATCGTCAGCCCATTCAAACTCCCATCGTTCGGCAGTATCGCTTATTTCATCAGGGTTACGGTTGTCGAAAACTTCGGTCGCGACCGTTGAACCGGTGTTGTTGCCATAATACCAGAAGCATAATCCACCATCCTCGTAAGGAGTCAAATCCTTGCTGACCCAAGTATCAACCGCCTCGTTGGTAAAGAGACGGCTCATACCGCCCCAATCAGTAAAGTCGGCTTCCAACTTCAAGACGTGATTACCTGCGCTTTGGCCCGGTACAGGAGGAGCGTCGGTTGGGATTGATAAGACTACTGCATCAGGACCAGCACCAGACCAAGTGGTTAAACCAATAGGAACCTCATCAGCATCTTGTCCAAGTGGGATGGCATCAAGTTCAAAGTTGTCGAGGGTTAAGTTATTACCAACTGGTTCAGAGCCACCACCGGGGCACTCTTCGCCACCAGCATACAAATTAACCTGATCCATGTAGTAGGTTCCAGTAGAGGGTATGCCAATGGCGTAGCCCCAAACTTTATCTAAGTCAAGGGCATCTTCCGGCGCGCCATCGGGTTGCCAACTGGTACGACGGGTGAAACTACTGAACGGAATGTCGATCTGTTTCCAACCATCCGTATCATCAGTCCACGTGAACTCCCATCGTTCGGCATCATCCACAGTTGAGCCAGGATTACGGTTGTCGAAGATTTCGATAGCCATTCCATTACCCGCGTTCGGGCCTTTGAACCAGAAGCAGAGACCGCCATCTTTATAGGGAGTCCAGTCTTGCGACACCCACTCATTTTGGGCCGGGTTTTCAAAGGCATGGGTGAAACCACCATAAGCGCCAAAGTCACCGGCTTCTACTTTTAGGACACGATTGCCAGCGGCTTCGTCAGGAACGCCAGCGCCAGACATAGTCGATAAGACGACCTCGTCGGCATTTGCGCCCCAATTGACTAAGCCTACATCGTTATCGTTGGCATCTTTCCCTTTGGGAATGGTGTCATATTCAAAGTTATCGATGTTTTTGGTATTGCCTGTTGTACCACCACCGGGGCAATCTTCACCAGCTTTATAGAGGCTAATTTGATCCATATAGTAGGTGGTATTAGAGGGCAAGTGCATCGCGTAGCCATGAACCTCATTTAAGTCAAGGTCATCTGCTGGTGCGTCATCGGGTTGGAACCCTTCAGTCTTTAGGTCGGCAAATGGAATTTTAACCTGTTTCCAGCCCTCAGTATCGTCTTGCCAAGTAGCTCTCCATCGTTGTGCATCATCGGTGGTTGAGCCGGGGTTGCGATTGTCAAAAATTTCGGTGGTCATATCGGTGCCAGAGTTGGTGCCGTAGAACCAGAAGCAAACGCCACCATCTTTGTATGGTGTCCAATCCTGAGGAGTCCACTTATTCAGACTACTGTTTGCAAAGGCATGATTGAAACCACCCCATCCTCCACGATCGCCTGTTTCGGCCTTCAGGATACGGTTGCCATCAGTTTGCCCCGGTACAGCAAGGTTACCAGATGCAGGCATGGTCGATAAGGTTATTGTCTCAGGCCCTTTGTCGGCCCAAGTAATCATGCCTATTTCAACAGTACCATCTTTTCCTTGCGGAAGGGTGTCATACTCAAAGCCATCAACCAGCGGTAAACTGGTTGTTGGTGGCTCAACAACTGGTGCTTCACCGGCCAAACGAACATCGTTCAGTTTGAAGGAGCCAGCGCCGTCAACCTTAAAGCCATAACCCCATACTTCGTTCAAGCCAAGGTTGTCATCGGGTGCGCCAGTCGGTTGATTGGCCGCTCGAACAAAACTGGTGAATGGCACGGTTACCTGTTGCCAGCCACTAAAGTCATCGGTAAAGGTGCTTTCAAACCGCTCTGCACTGTCGGCGGCTTGATAAACTCGCACATAGTCAACCAACAACTCTTGCGGGAAGGTGGCACTAACTGGCCCACCAAGATTACCACCAACGGCTACGTTCAAAATCAAGAAGAAGGGATGGTCATACACCCAATCTTTGTCAGCCGGAATATCGCTTGGGGTGGCGTTAAAGTAGTTGATGTCATCCACATACCATTTGATTCCGTCGGGAGTCCAATCAACACGGAAAGTATGATACGTATCAGCGACGTTGTTACTGAACACGTGTTTACCACCTACGCCAGTACCACCAGCATAGCCGGGGCCATGAATCGTACCCAGGACATCGTTCGGGTGTTGACCGACATACTCCATGACATCAATTTCACCAGAGGCTGGCCATGGGACACCGGTAAAGATGTCGTTGCCTAAACCCCAGAAAGCAGGCCACAAGCCAACCCCAGCCGGTACTTTGGCTCGAGCTTCGATGCGCCCATATTGGAATTCTGCTTTGTCCCACGTAATTAAACGAGCGGAGGTGTAACCACATGGGCCATTACCAGAACCGTTTTCAGCCGGAATGTAGGCGCAAGTCAATTTAGTGGTGGCCGATACCTCTTCCAACACCTTAATCACCATGTTGCCATTGCCATCAGTAGAAGCATTGGCCGAATCATCGGTGTAATATTGCAGTTCGCTATTACCCCAACCAACATTGTTGACCAAGGCTCCGTCGCCAACCTCATGCGTCCAGATATTGTTGTTAGGCGGTGTTCCAGTGGTTTCGCTGAACTCTTCGCTCCAGCGTAGAACCCACTTGTCGGAGGTTGTGTTGGCGGTAGTACTCGCTTGGTTATCGTGCAGATTAACTGTGACCGTGTTGCCACTGTTACTGCCATGATACCAGAAGCTCAACCCTTCGCGCTTGCTCCAATCTTGTGCTGATGGGAAGGTACGATTGAACTCACCAGCGTTAGTATGGGTGACATTCAATATCCCTTCATACCCACCTTGACCGGGCAGAGCCATGCCATCACCGGTCATAACTTCACTGACGGCTAAGGTCACATCGCCCATGGCTTTGTAGCGATAGAAGCCTTCGTCAAAATTATCGAGCAAGGCCATATCGGTGGCATCGTCATCCTGAATGACCAAGGTTCCTCGGAACTGATGTCCCAAGTCGGCCTCTTGAGGATTGGAGAGTTGGAAAACAATGATTTCGTCTTTACGCTCATCAAGATTATCTTGAACTGTTTCCACGGTAAAACTCTGCTCTTTGCTGTCGGGAGGGAAAACTAATGTGCCGCTGATCGCTTTGTAATCTCGGCCATCGGTCGCCCCGCTCTCTTTGGTAGCATAACTGACCGTAACCGGCACGGTTGAGGTCACGCTTAGCTTAACCTTAATGGTAGCTGTTTCGCCTTCTTTGACCGTGTATTTGTCGGAATCGAGACTCACTTCCAATTTTTGGCTTCGGCCATAGACGGAGATATTGTCCAAATAATGGGTTTGCGCGCCACTACTTGCCTTTGAGCCAAAGGCCCAACCATGTATTGTGGTTCGCTTGAAACGATCGTCGGGTGCGCTGTTGCCAGTCTCTTTCCGTACAAAATCGTTAAACGGAACTTCTATATATCGCCACCCGGTGGTCGTATCAGTAAAGGTATGGGTCCATGTTTCGGCATCATCGGTGGTTGAGCCGGCGTTGCGATTGTCCTTAATATCAAAGAACAAGGCCGTTCCGTTGCCGGTGCCGTAGAGCCAGAAACTTATCCCTTTGTAACTGCTCCAATCTTGGGGAGTCCAAGTGTCTACTGCACTGTTCTCAAAAGCGTGAGTGAATCCAGCCTCAGTGATAACATTGCTATCCATCTTTAAGACGGGGTTTGGCCCAGTTTGATTGGGCATGGTCATCGAACTGTTTGTGGCGACGATGGTCGTCGTTATGGCAACGGTCGTCATCGTATTGGTATCTTTCCACGTGACAAATCCGATATCCAGATTGTTACCATCTTTACCCGACGGCAATTTGCCATCGTCAAAGTTATCAATGGGGGTTACACGTTTGAACAAGGTGATATTGTCCAGATAGTGGGTTTGTGGACCGTTACTACCCAGCGTACCAAAGGCCCAACCATGCATTTGGGTTCCATCGAACCCATCGTTGGGTGCGCCATTACCAATATTTTTACTGGTAAAACCATTTTCGCCCTGAAATGGGATTTCAATGTATCGCCAGCCAGCCGTGGTATCGGTTAAAACATGTGTCCATGTTTCGGCATCATCTGTGGTTGAGCCGGGGTTGCGGTTTTCTTTTAGCTCGAACATTAAGCTCGTGCCTTTGCCCGTGCCATATAACCAGAAACTGATCCCCTCGTACTCGCTCCAATTTTGGGGAGTCCAAGTATCGACTGTCCCATTCTCAAAGGCGTGGGTGAATCCGCCCCAACCATTAATGTCACTGTCCATCTGTAAAACGGTGTTTGAGCCGGTTTGATTGGTCATTGCCAATGGATCACCCGCGGGGATGACTGTGGTGGTTAAAGCCACCGAACTGCCATCGCTCCAGGTAACAAAACCGATGCTAATACTATTGGCATCAGTGCCTAAAGGCAACTTGCCATCTTCAAAATTATCAATAATAGGCCCATCTGTTGGGCTATTGGCCGAAACTTGATTCGGCTGGACTAACAGTAATACTGCTCCCATAAGGAAGGTAAAACTTAGAGCGATCATAACTACTAAACGTTTCTGCATGTTTTTTTCTCCTGAAAAAATATAGTAATGTTGTGGGTTTGTTAACCTAACGATATAGGGTAGTGAAACTACCTTGACGTTCAAATTGGCTACTTGAAATTGTTCCGGATTAGAGTTGTTCGGGAATAAAGGAGTGCAAAAGCTTCTTGCTTTTGCCGGAGACAAACATGCAAAAGCAAGAAGCTTTTGCACTCCGCAGACCTCGAATTTGAATTTTTATGCGATAATAAGTTATTGCCGAACAAGTCTATTATACATCCGTTAGTTGGTAAACTTTTGACTGAGGAATGGGGATTAAATAAGTTGCGCGTTTTCACATAAGAATGAATTCTTATGCTGATACGAGAAACCTGCTTAAGCAGGTTTTCCGTTTAAGACGCTGATTTCAATCAGCGGTCATCAGCGGTCAAATGCACAAGTTAAAAAAATCTCATTCCTGAAAATAATACGGGTTAGTTTTGTTGAGGTATAACTGTTGCAAATGCCAAATATCTATTTTGAATTCTAGACGATATTCTAATCTCCTTGTTTTTGCGATAAAAGAAAACAATTTTCTTATCAGTTAAAATTAACACAAGTGGCTAATTTTAACTGATAAGAAGGTTCTTTGACTTGATATTCTAAAAAAATTAATACGAAAGGTTTGTTTTGTCACTTGAATAGAAAACGTTTTCTTGTTGGTGAAAAATAAAAAGACGGCGAGTGTTTATGTAGTTGCAGATACCTCAACTTGATTAGGGTGATTGAGAATAGCATTAACGACGAGAGCTATCGCGCCAACAACATTTGCAGTTGGCCCAAAATCAGATTGAACAATATTGAGAGTTTGGCGCATCTCCACAAGGGTATATTCATTAACGTTCTTTTTTATGGTTGGTAGGAGGTGTTTTCCGGCGAGGCTTAACATGCCGCCTAAAACGACCATGTCTGGATTGAAGATATTAACTAAATTGGAGATACCCATACCAATCGGCGCGGCAATATCGGCTAATGCTTCTAAAGCGACCTCATCATTTTGTTCAGCCGCTTGAGCGATGAGAGAAACGGTCAAGCGGGAGTTTTGTTCGAGCATAAGTTTAGGAAGCAAACTATCATGCCCGACATCCAATAAGGCTCTAGCTCGTTCAATGAGGGCATATTGATTGCATGAAGTTTCCCAGCAACCCCGTTTCCCACATCGACAGGGGCGATTTGAGTCGGCCATCAGATTGGTATGCCCAATTTCACCGGCAATGCCAAATCCACCTCGATACAGTTGACCGTTTAGAAATAAACCACTACCAATCCCGACTCCCATAGAAAGGAAAATGAAATGTTGCACACCTTGGGCTACCCCAAACAGGTGTTCGCCAATCGCGGCCGCGTTGGCATCGTTGTCGATATAAACAGGTAGTCCAGTGTGGTTATGGAATATCTCATATAGCGCAATATCTCGCCAGCGCAAGTTGGGGGAGAACAGTAAGGTTCCCGTTTCAACATCAACCATGCCGGGTAATGTTACGCCCACGCCTAACAGTCGGATACCAGTGTCTAAATTGGCGGTTCGAGCTTTGTCAATTAAATGTAGGGTATAGCCAATAATCGCCTCTTGAGGCGTTTCAGGGTCGATATTTTTTAACTGCTTCCATAAAATCTTACCGACGAAGTTGGTTAAAATAACCGAAACAAAATCTACCCCTAATTCTAGGCCAATGATGTGTCCAGCTTCGGGGTTCATCTCTAACAGTGTGGCTGGTCGGCCTGTTCCCGATGAATCTTGCCGAGTTTCGTGAATTAGGTTTCGGTTTAAGAGTTCTTCGGCTAAACTTGATACCGTCGTTTTGTTAAGTCCCGTTAATGTCGCTAATCTGGCGCGGGAATATCCCTCAGCACTTTGCAAGCAACGTAAGATTGTCGAGAGATTAATCTCTCTGACCAAGGCTTGGTCGCCCGTACGGTATGTTCGTTTCATAGGCTTTTTCTTAGCTTGTTGTGGTGCTAAATTAGGGGGGATTATACTACGAGAGCGGTTGCTCATTCAAAAATCCTGTGCTTGTTAATTAGTTTGTTGGGGCAATAAACTAAGAGGAGTTTAACACAGTTTGGGGTGGTTGTCAATACCCAGATACATCAAAATTTCGACCATACTCGGTCCTTCATCCGTCACCTTCCTGCAAGTTTAGAACTTGCGGGAAGGTTGGTCTTGAATTGAAAACCCATTATCTGAAAGACTGTATGATAGGGCTATACCTCGCTTCTTTTGGTTTAGTTAAAATTCTGTTATACTTAGATATTGGTTCTGATATTGAGCTAGTTACTGTAAATATAGGAGTGATGATTGATATGAGCGCTTCAGTTGTTCGGTTATTACAGCAAGAAAATATTCGCTTGAAAAAAGAGGTTGACACCCTAGAAACACGTACTGATACGTTGTACCAATATTTTGAAACGGTGAAACGTCTCTACTGGAGCAGTCAGCAAATTGTCAAAGAAGAGAATCCCCTGATTACCTTAAACGAACTATTGTACGAGGTTATTGACGTGATTGGAGCTAGAGATGGGTCGTTGAGCCATTTGGATGAGACGACAGGTGAGTTGGTATTTCTGTTGGTACATGGCGATTTACGGCAACAATTACGAGGCTACCGGCTCCAAACTGACACCGGGATTGCTGGTTGGGTGGTCAACAATCAAGAGTCTCTGATTGTCAATGACCCCGGACAGGATTGGCGATTTTCTAGCACTGTTGACCAAGAGTTCCATTTTTTAACCCAGTCGATTATGACTGTACCGATTATTACTCAAGGGAAGCTTGTTGGGGTGAGCCAACTGTTAAACAAAAAGGACAACAAGTTTAACGAGGCCGATGTCGTCTTATTATTGTTGTTAGGACAGATTGCCGCGGCAGTGTTAAATGAAATGGAGACTCGTATCGCCAATGGTGAAGCGGTCGAGGCTGATTTTACCGACCCAATATATGAAGAAAATGATACACCTGTCGCCCCAATCGTCGATGAAACGACCTCATCTTATGAAGACCCCGCCTTTGCTGAACTATTTTTAGAATGACACGTGAAGGGTAGGATAAAACAGTAAATGGTAAATGGTGAATTATAAATGGTAAACGAGTGGTATAGTGGGTGAATATGGCTAGATTCGTAATTCGCAATTCATAATTCACCATTCGTAATTCATAATTTGCTAATCGGCTTAATATTAACTGCTTCTAATCCCTCAGTACGATTCGATTCAACCAAATCAAACTCAAAGACATAGTTCTGTGACGTTGAGGCAGAGAAATTAAAATTTCGAGTTAGCAAGCTTGAATCATGGAAATAGACCGAGCCATAGGGCGAATTGCTTCTGCGAGTGTCGGTCATCCATAACCCCGCGTCAATCTTCTTCAAATAACGCATAAAGCCATATCCTCGGTCACCATGTCGATAACAAACACCTCGTACTCGTGAGCCTATGTCACCCCATTTTATACTATCGGGGTGGTAATCAACGGGAATTAAATTGGGGATAAGATAACCGGACATAAACATGTCGGCCTCGTGGCGTAAATCAGACGAGACGTTATCCATAGCTACAATCTCGACGCGACAGCCGGTGTTTTGTAATGCCCGCACCACACGCACAAAATCTCCATCCCCCGTAGCGATTAAAATACGATCCAAACTTTTTGACTGCAACAGCACATCAACCGCTAAATCAAGGTCAGCATTGGCCTTACGATACCGTTTATCATCATCTTGGTACCATTTAACTTCCTTGCGAATAACTTTATAACCAAAATCTTGTAATTTGGCATGAAATTTGTTAATACCATCTCGATAAACCATATCTTCTTGGGCACGTTCTACATCGAAACTCACATACGCATTCAGGCGTAGTGGTTCTGCTCCATCTCGACATGTGAATTCGCGTAATGCATCATATTGCATTCTTCGTCCACCATTAAAATACATATTCGCAACATCAACGTAAACACCTACTTTGGTATTTGGTCGATATGTCATTACTTTTCCTCCGAAATTATTATATCAAATTATCTGACAGCTCTATTTGCCTAGCCTAATAGCCCGTAAAATAGCACAGAATATTGCTCAACTATAAGATTTATATAGTAGATGACCTCCTATCCACATCGCCCTGATTATACCTCAAGATGAACCCCTTGGAAAACACACTGACTAAAGGATTCTTCCAATACCCTATAAGTTTGACATCGTTTTCTAAGCGGTATATCATACCTCGCTTTATAAAATCATACTCAGGATTAAGCTTTGAAATCTAAAAAGATGGATCGTCGTTTAGTTACGATTTTGTTGATTGTATTTGTCCAGATTGTGGGCATGGGGCTTATTTTACCAATTTTACCCCTCTATACCCAGCGTCAATTTAACATGTCACCTGAGGCGATTAGCTTGTTGATTGCCTCCTTTTTTATTGCTCAGTTTATCGCTGGGCCATTTTTGGGGCGTTTGTCTGATAAATATGGACGATTGCCTGTTCTCATTGTCAGTCAAATTGGTACCGCTATTAGTTTTGTTATGTTAGGTTTGGCCGAAAGTGTGACCATGCTCTTTATTGCTCGGATTTTTGATGGCATCACAGGTGGGAACATCATTGTCGCACAGGCTTATGTGACCGACATTACCCCCCCTGAACGGCGGGCACAATCACTTGGGCTTATTTTTGCCGCCTTTGGGGTCGGTTTTGCCGTTGGTCCAGCTATGGGGGGGGTCTTATCGGCTCTGTTTGGGCCAAAAATCCCCTTCTTTTTTGCCGCTTTGGTTGCTTTAGCTACAGTTTTTTTGACATGGTTCACTCTCGATGAAACCCTCTCACCAGAACAGCGAGAGACGAATCGTAACTTTAAGAAAGCTGGCCTAACTCCCAATCAAGTTTTGCGGAACTCTACGTTGTTGCTGATTCTTTTGATTGCTTTTTCAGGACAGTTTTTGATGGGCATGATTCAATCTACGTTTGCCCTATATGGCGAAGCCGTGCTATTGGTGGGGTACAGCCCAGAAATGGTCAATTTGGGAGTTGGACTGTTATTGACCGTGGTAGGTTTAAGTCAGTTATTTGTGCAAATATTGCTCCTGCCCAGAATGTTGGACCGGTTTGGAGAGGCCAAACTCGTTATTATCGGAACTCTCATTCGTTCTGTGGCTATGTTTACCTTTGCAGTTGCGGCAATGTTGTGGATGGGGGTGTTGGCTTCAATGTTGCTCCCCCTCGGCATGGGGTTGATGATGCCCCCTTTGCAATCGTTGGCGACTCGCACTGTAGCCGATGAATTACGAGGCGGTATTCTTGGCCTGTACCAGTCGACCATGAGCCTAGCGATTATTTTTGGTACATCGCTTGGCGGCATCTTTTTTGCTATGGGGCCAACCCTACCATTTTGGATTGGGGGTGGGCTAGGGATTCTTATTGTGCTTCCATCTGTCGTGTTGTGGCAAAAAACTATAGGTTTGTCAATGGACGAGGATACAATACTGGCTTCAGGGTAAAAAAAGAGTTTACCTGATTGGCTTTATCGCCACCAGCACCTCTCGTTTGCCGGGAGGGCCGGGGCGCTTTTGTACCTCAAACCCGACTTCTTGCAATGCCCGTCGTACCGTTCCTTTGACCGAATAAGTGGCTAACTTACCTCCTACTTTTAAAGCTCCATATAGCCGTGCAAAAAAACTCACCGTCCATAGTTCAGGATTAGCCGTTGGGCTAAATGGATCATGGTAGATAGCATGATACCTGTTATCTTTTAGGTCACTTGTGATTGCATCGCCCAATTTCATAACTAGACGAATGTGTGGATTGAGATCATATTGGAACTCTCCAACAGGGTGGGCAATCGGTAGGTTGCGCCGCCACCAAAGGAGTTTTTGCCGAATTGGCTCAATCGTTTGTAATTGTTCGCCATAGTTTAGGGCGGATAGCGTTTTGTCTGGTAGTAGATAATTTTCCAGCGTGGTATAATGAAATCGGGCATTATGAGGGTGGCTATAATAGGCTGTTAGTAAGAAATTTAGGCCGGTTCCAAAGCCAACCTCCAAAATTTTAGTCGGCTTACAGTCAATCAAACGCTGTTTGACTCCTGTGCCAACCAAAAAAACATGCTCGGCCTCTTGGAGCGCACCATGTATAGAGTGATAAGTTTGATTGTAGATTGGACTGTATAATGTATCAACCCCGTCAGCCGTTGCTTGAGGGGCGTACTCGATTTTAGATGAATTCATAAATAATATAGGTTTACAGACCCTAACATTTTTATTTTCTTCCCAAAATAGGAGTGTTTAGGGTTTTGAAGGATAACATATAATAAAAATGATAACAATAATTGGTGGTGGTATATTTGGTTTGTCAATTGGCTGGTATCTGGCTCGGGCTGGTCAAGAGGTTACGTTGTTAGAACGAGGAACCGTGGGGCAAGGAACTACCTCGGCCTCGGCAGGGATGGCGATGCCTTGGAAAATTTCGGCATCTTTTAGTATGGAATTGTTTGAATTACAGCGAGCCGGTTATGATCGTTGGTCAGATTTTGCGACAGAGTTGGCAACTATGTCTAATAAATCGTTTGGATATCGTAAGATTGGACGCTATTTTCTGATGCTCGATAAAAAAGCACTCAAACGAATCGGCAAGCAGTACGAGTTTCATCGTCAAGTTGGCTTTCCCTTAGAGTGGTTGTCTGGCGAGGAACTGCGAGAGCGAGAACCCCATGTTAGCCCAGAGGTGCAAGCCGCTCTTTTTAGCCCGCTCAATTATCAGGTTGATAATCGACAACTTATGGTGGCTTTACGGCAGGCATTTGTGGCCGCAGGCGGAATTTTACGAGAGAATACACCAGCCCTAGAACTACTTGCCAGTGGTAATCAAGTTCATGGAATTCGTCTGGAAGAAGAAACAGTTCCTACAAAAACGGTCATTTTAGCCACTGGTGTTTGGCTAGACCAACTAGCCGGGTTACCAGCTACGTTGCAGAACCTCATCCAGCCTATCAAAGGACAAATTCTAACTCTGCAAATGTCCACCACAGAGCCAATCGTTAAACGTCCAATGATAGGCCCTGTCTACCTTGTTCCTCGGCAGGATGGGCGCTTAATCGTCGGCACAACTGTAGAGGAGGCCGGATTTGACCTACAACCGACCGCGGGCGGCGTATACCATATTCTACGCAAAGCTCACACCATTCTACCGGCTATCGTTGACTTGCCGATTTTGGAACTGCATGCTGGTCTACGTCCTACTGGCCCGAAACGTCTGCCAATATTGGGTAAAACCGATATTGATGGGCTGTTCATCGCCTCTGGCGGACACTCCTACGGTATTCTGCTCAATCCGATTATAGCCGAAGCCATGACCGAACTGGTTATGACAGGAGAAACTCCGCCGATTATCAGCCCGTTTGCAGTTATTTAAGAGTGAAAATCAAGAGTGGTTCAATCTTTAAGAGTGAACCACTTCAAACGTAAATAATCAATAAACTCGCCAGAAAGGGTGTCAGAAACCCGATTTTTCAAAGAAATCGGGTTTCTGAGGCTATTTTACCGGATTTTTACCTTTAAACTCACCCTCGGTTTTCATCTTCTGTTGTACCTGTTGCATGACCCATTAGACCTGTTCGGCAATAACCTATCATCGCATAAAAACTCAAATTCTGCGGAGTGCAAAAGATTCTTGCTTTTGCCAGCGTCAGACATGCAAAAGCAAGAATCTTTTGCACTCCTTTATTCCCGAACAACTCGCACATCCGGCAGAGCCAGAAAATCATCTTTGATATCATCCGGGAGATGATCGATAATAAACGTGAGAATCTCCCTTGCTTGTTGATGAAGCGCATCAGCAACTTGTTGATTGCCTCGCTCCCTCTCAAGTTGACTCAACAAGGCTAATATTTGCCATAAAAAGCGTCGAATGTTCAATGCCTCCGCCTCTTGCCGAGCGCTGGTTAATGCCTCATAGGCTTCATTAACTCGATTCAAGCTAAGTAGCGCTTGTCCCTTAAAGTATAAGGCTCCAGCCATAAACGGCCTGACCTTCCATTCCTTCGACTGACTAATATATCTATTAACTTTAGCTAGAGCCGTCTCGTACTGATGTCGCATCAGTTCAAGCTCTATATTCACCAAACCGATCCATAACGTAGCAAGGCTATGTGGCTGTTCGGTGTTAGCTCCTTGCACACTTTCCTGAAACGCTTGATCAGCCTTTTCCATATCGCCCTGTAACGCATATTGATAGGCAGTGATAGATAACAGTTCTAGCCGAATATCAAGGATGGTATCATCCATTTTCTGCCGAGCTTTGGCAATAATTTGAGCACCTCGTTCAACTGCCCCACTTTTAGTATAGATTCGCCCCAAGTTTGCCATCTGTGAGACTCCCGGCGCGACAAAACCTCCCGCTTCACCAATCTCTATTGTTTCTCTGATCGCGGTCATCGCTTTTTCAGTTTCGCCATAATCAAAATAGATGTAACCAAGCATCCAACGACCATATACTTGACCCCATTTGTTATCACTCAATTCACTGAGCCGTCGTATCTCTGCCGAAATCGACAGACATTCTTCATAGTTGCCACTAAGATACGCGTCAATTCCAAACGAGGACAAACAGTCAATCAACATGGGCATGTTGTTCAACTGCTCCCATAGAATGTGAGCTTCTTGAATCGCGGCCCTCGCTTTTTCCATCTGCTTGGTCGATATGTAGGCCAACTGACTATCATTGAGGGCGTAGGCCAACTGCTCAGTCAGACCTAGTTCTCGCGAAATAGCAATCGACTGTTCGGCATACTCAATCGCCTCATAAGGTTTTTGCAAAAAGGAATGTACCAACTCCAGATTCCACAATGCTTTGGCCTCAGCGACTCGGTCTCCGATGTCGCGAGCTAGGGTTAGCGCCTGTTGAGCTAGTTCGTTAGCTTTATGAACATCATTGAGCGGGGTCGGGGTTGAGTGGAGGGGCGTTTGGGCCAGTAATCCCGCTAATTTAAGAGCAGATTCGTTTCGCTCATCTCCCAACGCCTCCAGTTCAAGGTATACTTGATAGGCCGCTTCATGCTGACCATTTAGCTCTAAATTGCGTCCTCGTTTGCTGTACAGATCAATCATTTTAGTCTGATATTCGGATGATGAAGGTTGTTGAGCGAGTAGCGTTATAGATTGGCTGTAATGAACTGTCGCTTCCTGATAGGCATATACCTTGGTCGCGGCATCACCAGCCATTGTGCTATATTTGATGGCATTAAGTTGATCACCCCCCTCGGCAAAATGGTAGGCCAGCGAGGGCCAATAATGAGCTTGATTGGTATCGTAAATCGTCTGCATGGTTTGACCCGCCTTTTGGTGCAATCGTCGTTTGCGCCGTTGGCTGATGTTGCCGAGCAGAGCTTGCCGTAACGCTTCCTGATTAAAGCGATACCGATCGTCCCCGTCCATGAGGGGCAACTCTTCGATGAGACGAGCGGCCAGCAGACGGTCAATCGTGTCTAGCAAGTCATCCTCATCCATGCGGGTGATACCCTCTAATAGGCCAAAGGTAAATTCTGGCCCTAACACCGCGGCCGCAGTCAGAGTCGTCCGGTCTTCATCAGACAGGAGTTGTAATCGCCGTTCAGCCAAGGCCAACACATTTTGGGGCAGTTGTAAGGTCATACTTGGCATGCTGACCGATTGACTGCCCACTTCGTGCGTCCATTCGTTCACTTTACCCTCGGCGGCCAGAGCTTTGAGAGTCTCTTCAATAAATAGGGGATTGCCATCTGTCGCCAAATGAAAGCTATCAACCAGCCAGTCGGGAACCTTGGTTTGACTCAAGGCCGCTTTAAGGAAAGTCGCCACCTGATCTCGATTTAGTAGAGCTACATTTAGATGATGAATCGCTTTATTCCGTTTTAATTCGTGTAGTAGTTTGGCGAGGGGAGTTCCTTTTTCAAGCTCTTCCTGACGATAACTCAAAATCAGGTTAAACGGAATTTGATGAACTTGACGCACCAGATAACCTATTAACTCTAAAGTAGTCGGGTCGGCCCATTGAATATCCTCAAAAATAAACATCATGGGGCGCTCACTGGCTTTCCGACTAAGCATGTCCCAAAAGATACCAAAGATACGTAGCCGTGCTTGGGCCGGATCAGAACTGATGATTTCGGGGCCGCTTGAGCTTGCTTCCGGCAACATACAAGCTACTTCGGGTGGGAGTTCATGACGTTGATCTGCTGGTATTTCGGCGAGGGCATCAATCAGGGGTTGGTAGGGCAGGGAGGCATGCTCACGGCAGGTAGTGCGGATATATTTGCCCCCATCGAGCCGAACTTGGACGCGGGCCTCGGTTAGCAGGCGAGTTTTGCCCGACCCGGCCACCCCTGATAGCAGGACAACTTGTCCTTCTCCAGCATGAGCATGACTCCAATGCTGATTCAGTTGTTGTAGGAGTTTGTTCTGCCCGATTAGGGGCAGGCGGGGGATAATATCGACTCGTTTAGCCGATTGTACCAGAATCGGAGCCGTATTGTCGGCTAATCGAGCCAACTTGGTGTGGACGGCTTCGGTGCTACTCGGACGGTCAGACGGCTCTTTTTCTAACAGTTTGAGGATAAACTGTTCGAGTGCCTCATCAATTTCAGGATTAAAACGGCTCGGTGGAGGGGGCGTAGCTGTTAGTTGCTGCATTAACATCATAGCCGGATTCTCATGCACAAAAGGGGTGCGCCCCGATGTCATTTCGTATAGTATAACGCCTAAAGCATACAAATCAGCCCGAAAATCAATCGGTAGAGCCTGAGCTTGTTCCGGTGACATGTAGGCTACAGTTCCCAACGCGGTGCCTTCTTGGGTAAGTTGTTGTGATAGGTTGCTGGCTCGGACAAGGCCAAAATCCATTAACTTGATGCGAGGGCTATCATGCGGGGGGAGCAACATCAGATTGCCCGGTTTTAAGTCGCGGTGGACAATCGACTTGTTGTGTAGATATATCAGAGCATCGGTAATCTGTTGGGCAATTTGCAACAATAGATGGCGAGATAATGGCCCTTTTTTAAGGCGATCAGCCAAAGTTTCTCCAGCTAAAAATTCAAGAGATAGATAAGGAACATCCTTGTATGTGCCATAATCGTAGGCTTGTACTATACCGGGATGATGGAGCTGGGTCAGCACCCGAAACTCTCGCTGAAAACGAGTAATCGCGGTATCAGAACCAATATCAAGATAAATGTGTAGAAATTTGAGAGCGATTTGTTCCTTTTTTGTTAGGTCGCTGGCTCGATACACTGCCCCCATGCCACCCCGACCAATCACCGCTTCAACACGATAACGACTATCAATTGTGTCACCAATCATAAGTTTGTGGTAGTCCTGCATAGGTAGTGATCAGCTACCCGCAAGTTCTAAACTTGCGGGTAGCTAACGGGTCCGTACCACTACTTCTGCACCACTACCAAGTTTGTAACCCTATTTGTGATTGCCCTAGCAATCAGAATTTTATCGTTTAAGTATACCATGATTGGGCGTGGCTTCCAATGGGACAGAGGCTCTGAGTCTTGATTAGTTGGTTCTGCTCAAATCCCTGTTTCTTCAGGGGAATAAAAGAGAGGTTCAATCTTTAAGATTGAACCTCTCTGACGACTAAATGTGCAAGTCAATTTTTTATTAGAAGGTATATTGGGTCATTACGGTTATTTAACAACCATCGGCAAATAGACCGTCGGTGTCGTTGTAGTAGCTTTAACTTGACCGAATATCGCGAATTCACCGAGATAGCCTATCGTTGCGGTTAGGTGGTTGTTAGCGGGTGTTCCAATCATAGTGATACCCAGATCAGACCACTCATTTTTACTTTCACGCCAATATCGTAAAACTAAGGTGCTTTCATCCAATGTTGTACCATCTCTAGCAAATTTGAGGGTATCAGTATCGGTATAGTTGATAGTGACGGTTAGAGGCGGAGAATAGAGCAATATTGGTTTTAATTGACCATTCTCATACAACTTCAGACTAAATGCCCCACCGGCAAACTTCAAATTAGCAGGGTCGGATTGGGAGACCGTATTTGTAGAACTAAAAGCCAAGGTACTATTATCGTTGATAATGTTGGGTGGCACCTCGATAACGGTCGGCAATGTGAATGAATTGGTGAACTCAAACTGTCCACCGGTACCGACAGTTTGACAATTCGCCAAACTAAAGGGCATCTCTTCGACAGTTCGGTTGCCATAATTATCGGTTGCTTCCACTCGCACCGTATAATCCTCACAATCGGCATATCTGTGAGTGACCTGCGTCATCGTGATGGGGACAGCTACATAACCAGAATCATCCCCAAAATCCCAGCGATAGCCGATTACAGTGGCATCGTCAATGTTTGACGAGAATTTTGCTTCAAAATTGACTGAGAAAACGTCATCTGACGAGCTACTTCTACTAAGGGTCACTTGCGGTTCATCCCTGAGCCAATTTAAGAAGGTTCTGAGTAAGTCATCCCGTTCGGTAAAGCCGGAGTTGTTGACTCCTTCCAAACCAAAACCTGTATATATTGAGCGACCCTGATAGGTAATCTTTGGTCGCTCTAAAGAGGGTTGCATGCGGTTTGATGTGCCAACCACACCATCAATATACCGCGTCTCTCCATCATAAGTCCATTCATATTTCTCATGATTATCACCCGGATAACTGAATAAACTGACATATTGTTCTGTATCTATAGGCAGAGTGGGGTCGCCGACATCAATGAAGGACGGTTGCCCCATAAACTCATCGATTGAATTGTTCTTTTTGGCCCCATCTCCATCGTGATAAACATCGATATTCATCTCTTGGAAGACCGATGGGGCTGACTGTGTCGCGGCAATCAACCGACTTGGTGCTTGACTATTGGTGACACTTTCTTGTAACCAGTTAGCTCCTAACGAGACACTATAAAAAAGCTGTCCTTCATCTATTTTATTGGAGTCGAGGGCAGCAGCCAAATTTTGGCCCATAGCAATCATTGTACCACCGCTGTTCAGATATTCAGACAGAACGTTCAGGTCTTGTTCTGATAATAGAGGAGAACTATTATTTCCAGTCACGTAGATAATCGTTTTATAGGTCATCAAGGTTATCGTATCAGGGATTAACGGTGAATCTTCCTCTTGAGCATCAATGTCCCACACCTCGTAACTAAAACCAGCTTTTCTGAGTGCAGTCGTATAATAGTCTTGATAATCCTCAACGCCAGTTGCAGGCTCTTCTGCACCACTACCATCATTATCCATAAGTAGAATATCGGCCTGTTTGTCAGCTTGAATTACTCGCGCCCAAGCTGGTAAGTGAACGTCATGACTCGTTCCTTTAAGGACGATATAGCCTTGATTATCCCCCAAACCTTGGCTGATTGCCGTAGTAAAGGTGACGGTAATCATGGCTGTGCCGCCAGACTCCAGAGTCACCGATTCAGGCGTAACGGTGAAGCCAGATAAACTGGTCATCGCCGTATAACCGCCTCCGGTGTAAAGCGTGCTAAGGGCATAGGTTTCAGTCGTATCGGCCACACTCTTTAAGGCGACCTGAATCGTTTTGGTCATGTCCTGAGTTACCAAACCGTAGCTCAGGCTCGGCGGATTGAGGATAAGACCTGGATCTGCCGCATGGGTCAAATCCAGTCGACCCGCGCCCATGTCAAGGGGCTGGGCCGGTGTGTTATCATGATTATAGATTTCCAGATATTTAGCCGTAGACATCAAGGCTGACTTGATGTCGGCGTTAGACCAATCTGGATGAATCTGACGCAACAAGGCCGCCGCACCAGCCACATGGGGCGCGGCCATAGACGTACCACTAGCCTGTCCATAGACGACATGTTTGTTGTCGACTTGATTATCTATCTCGCCCTGAGATAGAATATTCACTCCGGGAGCGGCAATATCAGGTTTAAGAACATTACCAACCCCCGGCCCACGGCCACTAGTTTGATCGATTCGATCAGGTGTATTACCAACCTGAATGTACCCTTTGCTAAACCGTAATTTTGAGTTTTCTTTGTGATTGGTATACCAATCAACAACTTTATCTCCGTCCGATTTTTTCATGAAGATGGCTGAAATCGTTACATCTTTGGCGATATTTTTACTATCGGACATGTCAATTAAACCACCACGATCTTCATTGTCAGGAACATTATTGTAAACGACAACAAAGATAGCCCCGGCTTTTTCGGCTTCGACAACTTTCCTACCATACCAACATCCAGAAGGCCCACGACTAACGACTAAGGCTTTTCCTTTTAGCGCATCAGCAGGCCAAGGATTACATCCTTGGAAATTATCTGGATCAACCGCTAAGGCGGTTACAAACTCATATTCAAGTAATGATCCTTCAGAAACCTTCGGGCCAAATTTAGCTTCGGCAAATTCAATATTTCGTAAATTATTGGATACAGGTTCTGGGGCGGATACACCAAAACTACCTGTAGCAACATTACCGCTGCTTGTACTTGAAGCCACTGTCATATAGTCGGGTGAAGGTGCCTCTACAGTTCCCTTACCCGATCCGCTGTTACCTGCGGGCCTGATGATAAAAACACCTGCCTTAGAAGCATTGATAAGTGCATTATCTGTGGGGTCATATTCACCGCCTTCTGAAGGAACGGATAGTCCCCATGAATTGTTGATAACGTCAGCCCCGTCTTTAACTGCATCCTCTAAGGCCATGAGGATTTCTGTGGTATAAAATAGGCCGTCTGGCTGATTAACACTGGCATAATCAGTACGATAACTCATTAGCCAAGCCTTCGGTGCGACCCCACTCATACCGGGAAAAGATAATCCTTGGTATTCAGCGTCCACAAGATTACCACCAGCAATCGCGGCGGTATGGTTGCCGTGAGCTGAACTTTTTGGGCCGGGCCAGGCTTTATCTTCCCCTTCCAACGGAGGATCCCAGCTACGGAAATAAGTTCTTGAAACAATAATTTTACCGTTATTATTCTCTGTCAAACCTAACCCATCTTCAGGAAAGTCTGTCGGATAACTATAACCTGTCCCGTCAAACATCGGTGCGTCTTTGTGTAATCCGGCATCTATCGAGGCTATTTTGATGCCCTGACCTGCATTGTTTTGCCCGCCGATGGTCGTGTTGTTCCACATAAGCGGCGCATTGATGAGGGTTGTACTGGTATAAAGGTTTGGTTGGTAGAGCTGTTCCAGATAGACATGTTTAACACCCGGCAAGTTAGACAGTGCTTGTCGAGCTTGTTTTATGCCATCATCACTCTTAAAACGAGGTTCTCTACTTAGGTCAACGCTCAAGCCATTAAAAACCACTTGATAAGTCGCCGGAATCGATTCACCATGTTCATTGATGTAATGACTTACAGAAGCCCTTGGAAGAACTTGTTGCATGGAACGGGCAAAAGAGTTCTGTTCCTGCTTGAGACGAGCAATATGATTTCGAGCTGTTGCAGAACGCACATCGAGACGATTTCCGGTCTTTGATTCTTGTGCGGCCAATGGAGGGGTCTCTAGTTCAATAATCAGACGATGTGATTTGGGGGAGACTGGTTCATCCGCTTGGGCTGATGAGGCTATTATGATGATAGCCATTGCTAAAACAGTAACTATACTCAGTAATTTGCTGATTTTCAATTTTATCTTCCTTATTGTGGTATCGTAGCACGGCCTTTAGGCTGTGCGATAGAACGCGGATTCGGTAAATGAAACGGATCAATGAACGACAACGATGTTGAAAAGGAGTGCAATAGCTTCTCAGTACATTGTGAAATAAGTTCTGTGGGGTTTTTGCGGTTGTTGTAAAAATTCTATCATCCTTGAAATTCTGCTCTAAACCAGCCATAAAAGAGCAGAATTTCAAGGATGATAGAATAAAAAAGCCTAATAATACAATATGCCTAAACGATCAAAAATCAGGCAAGACTTATTTAACGCTGTACTCAGCTATTGCCAGCAAAAGCAAGATACTTTTGCACTCCAACAACAATTGTGCCTAAAAACACAGGCTAAAGCCTGTTTTACGCCTTAAACGACTAAGAGAGCCTGACTTTTAAAGCCCGACTCTCTTAGCTTCAAAACTATGAATGATGTTCACACATTCATTTACTGCCGATAAACCCTAAAGGTTTCAAAACCTTTAGGGTTTACAACTTGGCTTATTTATTGTACTGGTTTGACGATAATCGGCAGATAGATATCAGGTGTTGTTTTTGCCGTGACATTGAACGATGCCCGAGGCAATATAGGATTACTTGCTACATCTGCGCTATCATACGCCTTAACCGTCCATTCATACGTTGTTCCTTCCACTAAATCAAACGGCGGTGTATACGTCGTCGTCGTTGAAGTCAATGGTTCGGTCGCATCTGCTGGCATTGGCTCTAGTGTGATTTCGTAGTAAGCTATGCCCGCGTTACTGGAAGCGTCCCACCATTCAAAGGTAGGTCGTAATCCAGCGGTACTACTACCGTCTGCCGGAGCAGTGAGGGCAGAAGAGCCATCACCCGGATCCGTGAAGGCTGGCACATTAGCTGACGCTATTAACGGGAATACCTCTACCGACACCACACCTTCTGAGGTGTAACCCTCAGAGTCTTTGACGGTATAGGTGAAACTATCTGTACCTGAAAAGTCGAGGGCTGGATTGTATTCAACTTTGCCATCAACAATCGTTGCTGTACCGAAAGCCGGCTGGCCCGCGATCGCGTCAATCGTGAGGTTGGCTGTATCATTCACACCGGCCTCGGTCAAGTCAGTATCGTTGCTCAAGACATCTATGGTCACAGAAAGTTCTGCCAAGGTCTCATCTGTATCATCCACAGGGGTCGGAAGATTTTTGTTGCCACTAGTAACAGAGACATTGTCAATCTGATCCGGCTGTAGAGACGCATACTCCTTATCAAAGACATCTAGGCCAATACTGGTTTCAATCTCGAACGTAACATCCGTGGGCGTATCTTTATCATGCAGACCCGTCACGGTAGCTGTTTGTTCAGTATCCCAATTATCAGGCGTAAAGGTGACCGTTGTTGGTGAAACCTTACCTGCCTTACCATTGCTCGGCTCCAGATTGATCGCCACATTACTAGAGGGGCGACTATTGAGTTTGATGGTGAAGGTTTTGGTCACACCCGTTTCGTCAACCACCAACTCCGTAGGAACAACCGTGACACCGGGTGTATCACCCATGTCCTCATTCACTGCTCCAATTGTACGAACAATATCTTTGTAATCTGTATCTTCAGTTGAAGGATCAACCGAGAGTGTTAAGGTGTAAGGCACGTTTCCATCTTCGAATCTATCATCGACACCTGTCACTTTTATGGTTTGGACGGTATTCCAGTTTATTTCATTGAAGGTCAACTCACTGGAATCAGGAACACCCTCACCAAGATTACTACTTTCTATTGTAACTGTTATCGGAGCGAATGGTTGGGTATTCAGTTTCAAGGTGAAGGTATCACTACCACCCGCCTCAGTCGTTTCCAAACCGCCTAGCTTGCTTAGGTTAAAGTCAATAGAATCATTGTCTTGATTAGTGACCCATACGACTGTCACCCGAACACCAGTGCCGGGTTTGTGGCTTTCTGCATCACCACCAGCTTCTAGCCCATCATAACCACCACCAACTGCGGCTGAGATGATGACGGTGTAATCAATAGCTCCATCTTGTTCATTATCATCGACCCCACTTACAATCACGGTTACGGGTTTATCCCAGTCAGCTGGCTCAATCTCCACCTTCTCAGTTACCGTACCTTCTGTCGGATCATCCGTGGTGAACGGAATTGTTACGGTTCCTGTTGGCTCACTGGTCAACTTAATAGTGAAGGTTGCAGTCTTAGTCGGGTCATCTTCAGAAGTAGATAAGCTGTCACCCGCTTCGACAATGATACCTTTTGTATCATCATCAAACACTTTAACCGTTACATTATCGACAGGTTCTCCTTCATAATCAGCGTCAGTGCTCGTCGCACTAGTCGTAATCGGACAGTCAACATGACCATCAGCTTTCCGATTACGCACTGTGGTTACGGTGACTGTGATACCCTCTGTTCGATTATCTTTATTCAGCGTACCTGTTGCTGGTAAAACTGTACAACGAGCGTTAGTACTCGCGAACGCAACCGTCACATCAGTATCATTCGCAGCATTTTTGGGGTCAGTCGTCAACCTGACCACAAAGGTATCACTATGGAGAGAACCAGCTTGCCTCGCCGCGACAGGATGTCCTTCTGTCAAGTTAAAGCTGTAACGACTGAGAACAATATTTCCCGTGTCTTTATCTTTAATGTTGACCTTAACCGTGCCTGTCATGCCATCATAACTCGCATCACCGGTTAAGAGTAGGCTGAGTGGTGAGGTAACGTCACCAGTACTAGCATCAGTAGTCACCGTGACAACGGCTCCAGTGTCCCAATTTGTGCTGTTGAGAGCCACTGTGGCTGGTGTAGTGTAAACACCTGTATCTGGATTAGATAATGCTACCTCGACATCTGTAGCAGGTTCGCTTGTCAACTTAATCTTAAACGTACCTTCATCTCCTTCTATAAAACCAACAGCGGCCGGAGCATCAAGCCCAGCGTTGTCATTGTCAGATATCGTGACATCGACGCTGTTCGCGCTATCCAACACGATGCCTTCTGTCTTGTTAATCAGGGTTAAAGTGGCAGTTTCTTCATTTTCGGCGAAATTGTCATCCTTAATCGTGAATATGATGAAACCCTGTTTGCTTCCTGCCTCGATAGCGATCCTATCGCTACTTAGAGTGTAATCAGTTGTCTCAATACCTGTACCTGTCACACCTACATCAACGGTTTCGCGGCCAGATAATGGAGCAGAAGCAATTGCATATACTTTCAATTCCGTTTGCTCGTCTTCATTACCTTCTACAACTTCCATTGAGATGCGTACTGCTGGTATAGTAGTAAAGTCACTCGTGTAGTTGCCACTCAAGTTACCCGTACCCGGTATGGTGCTATCTTCATCTGTCACCTTATCAGCATAAACTGTCACTCGGCAGGTGACTCCATTCGGTAAACCAGCGACAGGAGTCAAGATATATTCAGTAGACGATACCTTCGTTATAGTGACTGCCATTGGTTGACCCGCAGGGCAGGCTAACTCTAAGCCATCTTTGTCAATCTCAACATCTTCGCTGAACTTAACGGTGATTCTTGCATCATCCGCAATGTCAGAGTCTCCATTAGTCGGTGTAACCTCAGAGACTTTAGGCCAAGCACCTTGGATTTCAACTGCGCCAATGTCACAAAGAGTCTCGGTACTATTAGGATTACCTTTTTGGGGCCGAGTATTGCCCATTTGGTCTTTATCATCCTGTTTCTCGTTACAGGTTGTGTTATCACCGTTATCAACGGCTTTTGAGCCAGCCAACGGTGGATGACTGCGTTGGATTGGGCTACCATAGTAACCCAAATCAGCTAACTTGATTTCGGTTTCCAAGTCCAAGTTGAACTTATCGCCGTCTTTTGCGGTTATTCCCAAGCTGCTATCACTGATATTGTTTCCATTTGAAACCAGCGTACCAGAGTTTTCATTGATATAGTTCTTCAGTTCAACACTACCCGCTTCACCGGAACGAGTGTTTCCTGCTACGATGCTATTCCTCAACTCTATCTTAGCAAAATAGGAAGAAATACCACCAGAATTGGTATGCAGAGTCGCTTTGTTGCCGTAGATAGTACTACCATAGATCTCAATCAAACGACGATCATCTTCTTGACCCTTTGCCGCGGCATCAGCAAAAGCACCCGCACCACCTGCTTCGTTTTCACTAATGGTACTGTTATAGACTTTGCCAAAGTCGCCCAAGAAACCACCACCCCAGCTACTAGCCACATTCTTGACCAATGTACTGCGAATGACTTCAAAGCTACCTTCTTCAAACTCATCGCTAAAGAAACCACCACCGGTTTTGGCTTTATTTCCGCTCAATTCACTGTCGATGATCTTTAATACGACATACGAGGTATATAAAGCACCACCACGACCGGAGGCTTCATTGTCCATCAGTTTGCTATCTTCTATCGTTAGTGAACCTACATCGTAGATGCCACCCCAGTAGATGCCACCAGCATAATCACCTGATTGGTTGTCACGTATTACACAACGACGAATAGTCAAACTGCCATAACCATCAATAGCACCACCTTCATAATCACTCTTATTGTTGGCAATAGTACAATCTTCTAGGGTTAATGTAGCTTTCTCATTGGAAACAAGAATACCACCACCACCAACATCACCTTCTAGTGCTTCGATGTATTCTTTGGGGGTGTAACCATCGACGATATTGACCCCTTTTATTGTTACATCTATCGCGTTATGTATACACAGAACACGATATTTATTTTGACCACTCAGAGAGATATTGTAGTTTTCGCCATCTATCGTCACATTAACATCAATACAGAGTTGGCTTTCTAAAAGAATCGAGCCATCTTGAGGTATCTCAGGATCAAAGGTGATTGTTTTACCTTCCCCAATGTAGCGCAAGACATAGCGCAATGAATCAGGGCCATCATCATTTAGGTTTCTAACCACCAAGTCTCCGGTCGAACGTGGTATTTCTATGGAGAACGTTTTAGCCTCGGATTCGTTAACACCACCATTATCGATGCCACCATTATCACGCACAACCAGTTTCACATCAGTGGTACCAGCGGCTCCGCTAGGTTTGTAGGTTAAGGTGCCTTCATTGTCTACCTTCGGTAATGTCTCAAACAATTCTTTTCCTTCACCCATCACCGTGACAATGTAACCATCCACACTCTGGTCAGATTCATTTGCTGGGCCGGGGTTAAAATCTTTGGCAAAACCTGCCACGGTTTGAACATCTACACCCCATTCAGCCATTTTTTGGTCGCCCAAGGTGTCGAAACTTGGTTTATCATTAACTGGCAATACTTTGACGACAACGACATATTCAGGCGCTCTCGTATCGGAAGTACCAGTTATAGTTATTTTAGCTTCACCTGATTGGTCGGCTTTAACATCTAGGCTCAAGGTTGTGCCTTCAACAGAGGCTGTTACCAAGGTCTCATTATCAGATTTAGCACTATACTTGAATGTTTCACCTGCATCAGCAATAAAGAGACCGGCAACACTGACTGCTGCGTAGCTACCATCCTCTTTGATTGTTGGAACCGCTTTATTAATTCTTTCTGCTACGGCTCTGTTAATAACCCTCGTAACCGTCACATCAAAAGAGGTTGTTGTTGTTTTACCATTCGCGGTTACTTTTACCGTAATCGTGGATGTTCCAACCTGATCCGGTTCGTAGGCCAAGGATAGCTTGCCTTCGGCCGTAATTGTGACTTTGACCAATGCCTCATTGCTACTCGTGGCCTCATAAGTCAATGTATCACCATCTGGATCCTTGACATGGTCGGTCACATCGATTACTTTCGGGTTCGGTTCTGGATTTTCATCAACCACATCTGGCTCTATCTCCTTTACGACTACCGGAGCTTCATCGACATTGGTTACATTGATGATGAATTTTTGGTCTTTACTTCCTCCGACAGGGTCTACGGCCCGAACTAGAATCTTGAGTTTGTCTTGTTTTTCATAATCAAACGTTGCTGTGGCCAGCAAGGTACACTTAGTGCTAACTGTTCCCCCTTCAAAAACTCGACCACAACGTAGGGTGAACGAATCATTGTCCGTATTACCGGGGCCATCAGCCAGTGTGATGATATGTACATTATCCCCTGGGTCTACAACTTCGATTCTACCAACTCCGCGGCCCACAGGTGCATTTTCAGCAATCGTGTCCGCACTAAGCTTGATAGCGGTTGGTGGAGGATTAGCCGAGATATTAACCGTCACCTGTCCGGTCAAGTTAAGCTCTGGGTCATTGGGCATGCTACCATATTCAACGACATAACCTTTGATAGAGCTATCGTCGTAATAAAAGTCATTCCATTCCTTATCATCATAAAAATGAAGATGATGCTCACCTGTATTATGATCATTATTCGGTTCTTTGTTTTTCCAAGCTGTAAAGTTTCCGTCAACCGGAGAACCATCTTCTTCTCCTTGCCAGAAAGTCGTACCTGCTTCTGGACCGGTTACCCACTTCCAGGTGCCTTCCGATTCTTCATCACTACCACCAATCCAGGCATAACCACTGACTTTTTCTTGGACGAAACTATTTTCGCCTTCGGAAGTCATGGTACCAAGATACCCTTTCAGGCCATACAACCGACTACCTGAAGCCGTTTCTTTAGCATCATACCAAGTAATGCCATTGCTGGCAACATATTCGTAAAAGTGACCATTATCAGCATAAGCAATTGCCGTACCTAGCGTAAAGTCAATTTTACGGGCGGCTTCGCTCGGAGAGTTACTATTGTTGTTATTGTAGGTCACTTTTCGTAAAGCTGCTTGGTAATTGGCCGTAGAACTAGTGCCGCTTAAGGTCATAATCCCACTGTCCTCATCATAATCCCATTCAATACCACCAGGGACTGTGCCCTCGCCACCACTTTGGCCCTCAATGCCTAAGCTGTCTTCACTGGCTTTGAAGTTTTCACCAATCGAGACTTTCGCCCCATCAATGTCGCTACTGCCAGTTACGGTCAAGTCAGCATCAACAACAACCGCTTTACCACCACGCGTCCAACTCGTACTGCCCGCGGCGGTCAGTGTCGGAGCATCATCGGCTGAACTGTTGGAGTTCGTGTAAGTAACATCAATGGATGTTACTGTGGGGCTTGTTTTGTCCGGTGCTGGCCCCGGTTTCAGTTTGACCTGTAGTTGCATGTAGCGGCCTTTTAACGATATGTCCCCGCCACTGCTCAGGATAACTGGTTCTTTGCCACCTAAACCAGCTTTGGTATTGGCAACTCGCGCCGAAAGCTCCACCTCACTACCACCACCTGTCGTAGCCTCCCAAGATACTTTATCCCAGGTCGTGTCATTTACACCTTGATCAATAACGGTGATCCAAGTGCCTTGTGGTGCGGTATTATTCAAAGCAAGAGCACCAGTCATGTCACTGTAGTTGTAGGGGGCTGCGTTTTTTCCTAAATAGACGGTTTTATCCACCTCGTTGGTAGTCGGGTCTATCCGAGAGACATTGTGGCTACCATAGTTCGTGACCCAAACTTTACCCTTCGAGTCAACAGCTGCACCTGTAGCACCTGTTCCAACGTCAATAGTTGCTATCGTATTACCATCATTGTCCAATCGCACTACCTTGGATTGAGTTCTACTCCAAGATCCATAATTGAGTACTACCCAAACTTCATCATTTGAGTCGACGGCTACTCCACGATGGATACTATTATCGTGATATTTACCTAGCACGGAGCCATCTGGGGCCACTTTAACGACTTTGCTTCCCCACGGACCTGCCCATACATTACCTTGACTATCAAGGCCTAATCCATAAGCATTCACACTAGGATAGGTCGTATCTCCTGTATTTGTATCATAACGTAGTAATTTTCCATTAGGATGAGCTGACCAAAGTACGTTATTTCCATCAATCAGGCCACCATAACCACCATAGCTAAACGGGCCAGCAGTTTTCTTAATCTGGCCTGTTTGGCCATCTATCAAATCAAACTTTTTAATACTCCAACCACCGGCCCACACATCACCGTTTATATCTAGTGATACATGACGCACACCGGTGCCATTGGTACGAACATAGTGGATGATACATTCATCCGCGGCGTTGGTCACACCACCATTGTCATTGCCCTTGGGCCAGGCTTTTACATCATCCAAGCCAGTGGAGGTGTCGATGACACCATTTTCATTACGGTCAACACATTGGTTATTTTCTAGCAAACCAAAGTGGGTCACAGAGCCTTTTCCACCACTACTTTCACTCCGATTCGACAACCAAACGTTACCGTTCAAGTCCACCGTAGTTCGAGAGGGGTTTTTGCCTCGGTTATCTGGGGCGGTTTTATATTCGGCTAAAATTTCCCCAGTCTCAGTGTCCAATTTAGCCACCGTGCCTCGTCCAGATAAAGCAATCCAGATGAAAGGAAAGGTGCTTAATTCGCTCGTCATTTGCAAAGAACCACCTTCGGCTTCGACATTGACGGCTTCCCCAGCCGCGAAATTGTTTGGGAAGGTAAATTTTTGAACAGTTGGGCCTGCCGCCTGAGTTACATCTTGCGCGGGCAACAAACTGAGTAACAGCCCAAAAAGTACAACTATCTTAATTATATGCGATTTCTTTCTCACTTTTTATGTTTCCTTTTGTATGTGGAACAAACCAGAGTTCATCCCATTTAGAGCAGAATTTACCGAATAAAGAGTTTACATAAGATTGAAATCTTATGCTGATATGAGAAACCTACTTAAGCAGGTCTTCCAGTTTTAGACGCTGATTTCAATCAGATTTCAATCAGCGGCCAAAGAAAAACTCTCTTTTCTGTTAATTCTGCGTTGAACTGTAAATATTTTTGGTGTTTTCGGGACAATAAAACAGCTATCGCGCTTAAAGCCGATGGTTTAAACCATCGGCTAGAACTGAAACTGTTTTAGGTTTCTTACTTAGCATGTGAAGAATTTTATTTGCTCCTTCGTAGCAATAAACATCGAATATTTCTGATCTTCAAGAAAGCTTAAAGCTCCCTTGACCCAGACCTAACAGGTTTTCAAAACCTGTCAGGTCTAATAGTTGGATATTTAGTCATCACTGCTGTCGCGAGCACTGGAACTACGGCGACCTGCGCCTGCTTTTACGTTTGTTTTTACTTTCATCAGATTGACCTCCTTAAAAATTTTTTATGGCTCAGACCTGACAGGTTTGTCAAACCTGTCAGGTCTAATAGGATATTTAGTCATCACTGCTGTCACGAGCACTGGAACTACGACGACCTGCGCCTGCTTTTACGTTTGTTTTTACTTTCATCAGATTGACCTCCTTAAAATTTTTTATGGCTCAGACCTAACAGGTTTTCAAAACCTGTCAGGTCTAATAGTTGGATATTTAGTCATCACTGCTGTCACGAGCACTGGAACTACGACGACCTGCGCCTGCTTTTACGTTTGTTTTTACTTTCATCAGAGTAATACCTCCTTGAAATCTTAATGTTGAGAAAATTGAGCTGATTGTACGATTGTACAACTCAGGCATAACTCAGAACATGAACTTGGTGTACTAGATTTTTACGCCTCTGAACCATGCCTCGGTTGTACAATTAAATAATTGGGTAATGTTGCCATGTTGATTGATAACCATATCACTGAGTGGGCATAAAGTCTCGAAACAGCATAAGCCTTATGCCCTCTAACTATCATTAGTCGTCATCACTGCGGTCACGGATAGTTCCGGCATCGAGCCAGCGACCTGCTTTTACGTTAGTTTTAACTTTCATCAGATTGACCTCCTTGAAGATTTATTCAATATGAACCGATTGTAGGATTGTATAACTCAGGCATAACTCAGAGCATAAACTCGGTGTACTAGATTTCTACGCCTCTGAACCATGTCTCGGTTGTACAATTAAATGGTTCTGCGTAGCACAATTTTTAGATTGTGCCTAACAACACAGGCTTTAGCCTGTGCTACATTAATCTACGGTCTACGCTCATCAAGCGGAATGGTTGAACGAGTACGACCCGCTTTAACGTTAGTTTTAACTTTCATAGTTTACCTCCATATAAATTTGGGTAATTTTGTATAAGGTATTCTTCAGATGACACATCGGAATAAATCCCGATGCTGATAGCTAAAGCAGGCTAAAGCCAGCTATTTAGGCCGCTTTTAGCGGTCTTGAGTTTTTAGCCTTGTGGCTTTAGCCCAAGGCTAAAGGTCAGCACTACCGAACTGTCTTTGACATATCAAACCCATCCAAGTAGTATAAAAATACGTGACAATTAACAAATTAGGCGGTTAGTTGTCAATTTATGCAGTGTTAAAGAGCGCCGATTATACCACAGAGTTATTTAATTGTTAAATAGTAGCCTTAACCTATAGCTTAACCTGTTTCAACAGTCGTTAATCTGTTTGACAATTCCTAAGCCTGTTGTAATCTATTATACTATACTAACGCCTCAAAAGCGCCTCAAAACTGTGGAGAAAGTGCCTCATGACAAAATTTCTCGAAATTTCTTTGTTGGGTGGGCTAACCATCAAAAAAGATGGTCAACCGATTACCGAATTTACCTATCGTAAAGAGCAGGCCCTGTTTGTTTATCTAGCCTATACCGGCCAGCCGTATAGCCGCGAGACCTTGGCCGAGCTGATGTGGCATGACCGGACTCCCAAACAGTCCCAGTCGAACCTGCGTAACCTGCTGACAAAACTGCGTCGCTTGTTTAATCCGTATCTGACGATTACTCGCCAACTGGTCAGTTTTAATACCGATTGTCACCATCGGCTTGATGTGACCGAGTTCCAGAATCAAATCGACCAAACTCGGGTTCAGCTAAGCCAAGGTGGACAATTGACCCGCTCGGTGGCTAATCGGTTGGGGCAAGCGCTTAACCTGTATCGGGGCGAGTTTTTGGCCGGGTTTTACATTCGAAAATCGCCCAATTTTGAAAACTGGGTGATTTTTGAACGGGAACGGCTCCATAAACAGGCCATGACCGGTCTGCATCAACTGACCGAGTTTTATTTGCAACGGCAACAGTATGAGGATGGCTTGACCTACACTCGTCGCCTCTTGGCCCTTGACCCGCTTGACGAAGTAGCTCAAACTCATTCTATGCAGTTGTTGGCCTACATGGGACAACGAGAGACCGCGCTGGCTCAGTTTCAGAACTACTGTCGCTTATTAGATGAAGAATTAGGCGTTGAACCTAGTTCGCAACTGTCGGAGCTTTATCAACAGGTGCGAGATGGGGACATGGTGGCTCAGTCCCCGTTGACTAAAACCTCCTCTACCGGGTCAATTATTGGTATTCAATCAACCCCGCATCCTGCCTCAAAACTGCCCCAACCGCTCACCTCTTTTGTGGGGCGACAACGGGAGTTAAGCCGAATTATTGATTGTTTAGCTAACCCTGATAATCGCTTGCTGACCTTGGTCGGGGCGGGGGGCATGGGTAAAACACGACTGGCTTTACAAGCCGCCCATCGCCAACAACCTGAGTTCAGCGATGGTGTTTATTTTATCCCCCTAGCCGAAATTGATAAGGAAGAGTTAATAATTATAGCCTTGGCCGAACAACTTGGTTTATCCTCTGTACCAGAGATAGAGCGGCGGCTACAATTGTTCAAATATCTAGAAAACAGGGAGATGTTACTGGTTTTCGATAATTTTGAGCATATTATAGAAGAAGCCTCACCACTGATTTTTGATTTGCTACAGAGTACCACTGAGCTAAAAATTTTGGTGACATCGAGAGAGGCACTTAATTTTCAAGCGGAATGGTTGTTACGAGTTGAAGGGCTACCTTATCCAACTGTTGATGATGTGGGCTTGGCAGTGGTTGAACCGAGTCACCCTGATCCTCATAAATCATTGCTGACTGCGGCCAAGGAGTATGGTGCTATCCAACTATTTATGGATCGAGCTTCTCGATTAATGGCTGAATTTCCCTTGTCGGTTGATGTTTTGCGCCTGTGCCAACTGTTAGAGGGCATGCCCTTAGCAATAGAACTCGCCGCGGCTCTGGTTGACCAACTGTCATGCGCTGAGATTATCGACCTTATCCACACCGATCTTGATGTTTTGGAGACCTCGTTGCGAGATTTTCCTGATCGACATCGGCGACTATGGTCAGTCTTTGAGCAGTCATGGCAGAGATTGACCGAAACTGAACAGTCTGTATGGGCACAATGTGCGGTTTTTCGGGGGGGCTACACTCGGCAGGCGGCCAAGCAGATTCTCGATTTACCAGCGAGCAGGTCGAAGGCTAAGAGGAAATCGAAATCGGCCAGACATATTCAGTCGATTTTAGCCACTCTTACTCGAAAATCGCTCTTGCGCCGTAGCCCCGATGGTCGTTACGAAATGCATGAACTGCTCAGACAATTTGCTAAGGAACAGTGGTCAGAGATTGATGAGACTGGCGCACTTTTAGATCGAGTAACCGCCCGTCATAGCCAGTTCTATCTCAATTTAGTTGAGCAACAGGAGCAAGCCCTAATTGGCAAATCGCCTCAGACCGCTTTAGCCCATATTCAGCATGAACTAGACAATGTTCGCAAAGCATGGAAATCGGCTTGTCAGCAGACTGAGTTTGAGTTGTTAAAACGGACAAGTAAGGGGTTAGCTCAGTTTTACGCCTTAACTGGGTTATTTAATGAAGGGGTAGAGATGTTTACCCTTGGCATGGATGCGCTTCATCGTTCCTTCTCAGGCCTCAATCGCGTTAAGTTAGCGGAGTCTCGCCCCCCCTCAGTCCCCCCCAAAGGGGGGGAAGCTTACGACTTTCGCATAGGGATTGAGCAGGGGGAACCAACTTCCCCCCCTTTGGGGATTGAAGGTTACGACCTTCGCGTAGGGATTGAGCAAGGGGAACTAGCCTCCCCCCCTTTGGGGGGGATTGAGGGGGGGCATGGGGGATATTCTAATGAGCAGTTGCTTATCCAAGGGACGTTATTAGTGGCTCAGGCTCACCTTTTTTCCAGACAGGCCATGCATGAGCAGGCAATTTCGGCGGCGACTGAGGTCGTTGCATTGGCTCAGAAAATGGATACGGTCGAGCTAGAGGCTCGAGGCTGTTGGGAGTGGGGTTGGGCTTTGCAGAGTCAAGGGAGTTATGGGCTGGCTCAAACCAAATTTGAACGGGCGTTGGCTGTTTCTGTGGCACATGAGTTGCCTTATCTTCAAGCCAACAGTATGATGGGTCTTGGCACTATTGCCCTACGCCAGAACGATTATGGAACGGCCAAGGAGCGTTATCAGCAAGCTCTGCAAGCCTACCAAAAATTAGGTCACATACAAGGTCAGGGACAACTGTTAAATAACATGGGAACCCTAGCCATGTATCAGAACGATTACAATGAAGCGACCATCTGCTATCATCAAGCCCTAAAAATTTACCGTAATATCGGCGACCAGTGGGGAATAGCTAGAACATTGGGTAATTTAGGGGCGTTGGTCAATAATCAAAATGATTATATTTTGGCTCAAAAACATTATGAGCAAGCCTTGCATATTTTTTATCGGATTGGCGATTGGGAAGGGCAGGCCAACGTATTGGGCAATTTGGGTATTTCGGCAGATTATTTGGGTAGCTATGAGGCGGCCAAACGATACACCAGCCAAGCGTTACAGATTCAGCATGATATTAGCTTCCAATATCAAGAGGCTGTTGCACTGGCAAACATGAGCCTGCATGAACATCATCTGGAGAACCATCAAGCGGCATACAACTATGCCGAGCGAGCATTATTGATTGGAAATCAGATAGAGGTGCCTGTTATTCAAGGGTATGCTTTTCTGTTTCAGGGGCATGCCCTGAGTGAGTTGGAACAGTTTGAGGCAAGCAATACGGCCTATCAACAAGCCTTGCAGATTTGGGAGACGTTGCAGGCTGACCATTTGGTGGCTGAGACCCTAGCCGGATTGGCTCGTTTACTGCTATTTCAAGGTAATATCGCTGAGGCTTTGTCGCATGTAGAGACGATTTTGGCTAATCTTGATACCTCTCAATTACAGGGGGCACAATTGGAGGGAGCCGAAGAGCCGTTGCGGATATATTTGACCTGTTATGAGGTGTTACAGGCTAATGAGGATAAACGAGCCAAACAGATTCTTAACGTTGCTTATCAACTATTGCAGGAGAAAGTCGGTAACATTAATGACGAGGCTTTACGAGACAGCTTTTTGAAAAACGTAGTGGTCAATCGGAGGTTGGCTCAAGCGTGGCAGGCGAGGAGTGCGGTAGGGTGAAATGAAATTATAAATGGTGAATGGTAAATTATGTTTTGTTTGGGGGTAAGGTTCTGCGTGAAATGGAGTGTCAAAATGACGTTGGGCAGACGGAAGAAATAAAACATCCCAATTGAGGAGTCAGCACCCGCGGTGCGGCACGACGCGTGCCTACTCCACGGGACAATTATTTTTTCCACGTGCCTTGGTCTTCATTTGGGCCATAAGAACAGGATGTGCGGCCCGAAGGGACGCTGATTAAATCATGCCAAAATCAGTGTCCCTTCGGGCCACGCATCCTGTTCTAAGATTGGCCGAAACAAAGACTATAGGAAGTTCCAGAATTTAAAACCTCCCAAAACCATTGTGACACTCTACCCCCTCCCAGCCTCCCCCTGCAAGGGGGAGGAGCCGCTTCCCCCCTAGCAGGGGGGACTGAGGGGGGTAGAGACTCTGCTCAATTTGGGAGATTTATTTTCTTGGAATTGCCATAGCCCGTCTTTCTTATTGCCGAACAGCACTTTTGAGATGATGCACCTCAAAAATGAGGCGTTTTTGAGGCGTTTTAATGATATACTGTTAATAAAGTTTGGTTCTCTGGTAGATTCCGTACAACTCGAAACTGTGCCCTGAATTAGATACTTTGATGAGGCAATCTTCCCGCAAGTTTAAAACTTGCGGGAAGATGATGATACAAACGTGACGTTTGCACGGAAAGCCCCAAAGAGCCTAAAGTTTAATAGACAATATCGGAAATGATTTTTTCGACAGGATTAATAAGATTTACAGGATTATTGTTACCGTTTTTATCCTGTAAATCCTGTCAGATTGCCTCGTTTTTTATTTCCGATAATCTCTAATGATGAACTATTCAAGGAGAACTGATATGCAGTTAAAACAACATAAGCAGTTGATTAGTGATAAAACGACAACTTCTCAACAGGGATTTAAAGTCAAAACAAATGTAAAAGCTGGCCCATACTTCTTTTCGGTTTCTAAGCCGGAGTTTTTAGAGGTTGATACCTGCAACCAAACGGTTGAGGATTTACCGGGTTGGTTAAAACCACCTGTTTGAGGGGCACGATAACTCTCAGGTTGGGATAAAACCGGCAATGTATAAAAAAGGTCTGACCGCTGATTAAGCGATTAGACCTTTTTGGGTTCATGCTGGGGTTTAATTCTATGCATATAAATGATTTTTTGTGGTGGTCAAGATGATGTTGGAGTGCAATGGGTTCAGCCATTGCTTTTGGCAACGGCTAAACCCGTTGCACTCCATTTTCAACATCAGTCTGACCACTACAATGCATAAAGGTAACGGATGTGTATCCGTTACCTTTATTAACAAGTAAATACTTGCAAAATACCCGTTGTGATTACATGATCGCAACGATCAGGACAAGTTGACGGCTATGGTAGTCGGTTTTTTGTCCTGTTGGTTGGAAATTCTCTAGCTTGCTACTGCTAAGTAAAAGTTCAGTAAAGTAGCCCTAGAAACCCGATTTCTTTAAGAAATCGGGTTTCTGACACTTTTTCTGGCGAGTTCACTGAATATTTACATTGCTAATGCCTGCTCCAAATCGGCAATAATATCATCAATATGCTCAATCCCCACGCACAGGCGAATCATGTCAGGCGTGACTCCGGCTAACTCAAGTTCAGCATCAGTCAGTTGACGGTGAGTCGTGGAGGCTGGATGAGCGGCCAATGATTTGGCATCACCGATGTTGACCAATCGTTTGAATAAATTCAGAGCATCATAGAACTTCACTCCAGCCTCAAAGCCACCTTTAATGCCGAAGGTTAGTAGCGCTGAGGGTCGTCCATTGGTATATTTCTGCGCCAACTCGTAATAGGGTGAATCGGGCAATCCGGCAAATTTGACCCAAGCCACGTTGTCATGCTTATTAAGATAGTTAGCCACGACCAACGCGTTGTCACAATGGCGTTCCATACGCAAGGCGAGAGTTTCGATGCCTTGCAAAATCAAAAAGGCGTTCATGGGGCTAATTGCCGAGCCGGTGTTGCGTAGTGGCACGGTTCTGGCTCGACCAATAAAGGCGGCTGGCCCTAAGGCTTCGGTGTAGACCACGCCATGATAAGATGGCTCTGGCTGATTGAGCATGGGGAAACGGTCAGCATGCTCGGCCCACGGGAACTTGCCAGAATCGACAATTACCCCACCCAAGGAGTTGCCATGCCCGCCCATGTATTTTGTAAGCGAGTGGACAACGATGTCGGCTCCGTACTCAATCGGTTTGACGAGCATGGGCGTGGCGACGGTATTATCAACAATTACCGGCACGCCGTGCTTGTGAGCCATCGTGGCAATCGCTTCAATATCGACAATATTACCGGCTGGATTACCAATTGTCTCGCAGTAAACCGCCGCGGTTTTGTCGTCGATGAGGGCTTCCAGACTGGCTGGTTGGTCATCTTTGGCAAATCGCACCTCGATGCCCTGTTTGGGGAACATGTGGGCAAATAGGGTGTAGGTTCCACCATAAAGCAGAGGGACTGAAACGATGTTGCTTCCTTGCTCGGCGATGGTTTGAACGGCGTAGTTGACCGCGGCACTTCCGGCGCTTACGCCTAATCCGGCAATACCGCCTTCGAGTTCGGCCACACGTTTTTCCAGTACGTCAGTAGTCGGGTTCATAATCCGAGTATAGATGTTGCCCGGCACGGCCAAGTTAAATAGGTCGGCTCCATGTTGGGCATTGTCAAACTCGTAGGCCACAGTTTGGTATATCGGCACGGCGACCGACTTTGTGGTTGGGTCTGTTTCATAGCCGCCATGTATTGCAATTGTATCAGCTTTCATACGATTTAGATTCTCCATTTATATTGATATACAGTCTTTCAGATAATGATTTTCGATTCAAGACCATCCTTCCCGCAAGTTCAAAACTTGCGGGAAGGTGACAACTGAAAATGTTTATCTGAACATCTATAGGTACAAACTGTTTTGTATAATACAAACATCAGCAGAAATTGACAAACGGTTTATATCCTCAGAAGTTTATCACTCCATCGGACTATAGATTTTTAGATACAAATTAACACATGTTTTCATAAATAAAGTAAAAAAATCCGTACTTGCCCGTGTCCGATATTTTTAAACTTGTTGAGAATATGTATATTTTAGACCTCAACCAACTCTGCTGTATGTGTTTCGGTATCATAAATGGCAAAGGTGGTTTTGCCAAACCGACTCATCACCTCACCGGGGTTGACTAGAACGGTCTCGCCTACCGTTTCGATAAGCGCCTGATGGTCATGTCCGTAGCAGACGAGGTCGTAGGCTCCACTTTCGGCCAAGCGTCGACCCAGAGGCGGGTAATGGTTCACCCCGATTTTTCGTCCGGCCACCTCAATTTCGGCGAACTCGCCATGCAGGGTCACATTGCCAACCTGATTGGCGATGACGGTCAGCAACCATTTGTCCCCATCATTGTTGCCCCAGACGACATGCACCGGCCCCTCGAAATTTTCGGCCAATTGTTTGAGGGTGAAGGGAGCGCAAAAGTCGCCACAAAAGATGAGGCACTCCGTCCCGCGTTGGTTGATGGCCGCGCTGACGGCCTCTAGCTTCCATATATTGTCGTGAATGTCAGATACGATTGCGATATGCATGATATTGTACCATAAAATATGGTGGATAGAGCATCACTGAAACGGGACGCGTTATCCATCATATTGAGAAGTTTTGTATTGTTATTCCTACCCAGATTTTTTATAGAGTAAAAAATGCCATGATGGATTACCAGCGTCAAAATCAAACTGTACCGGTGGCGCAACCGGCTGATTCCCCTCATCAACGAGTTGGATAATCCAAGCTCCAGTTGGGGAGTTTTTGAACTGATATTTGATGTTACCGGCTTTGTACCACATGGCTCCACTGTTTTCTGTCCAACGGTCAACACTCATCGTGCTCTCTTGCTGAATACCGCTACTATGCGTCCCAATCACTTTATAGCCACCCAACGGATTATTATCATCATCCGTAATCGCTACAAACACATCAAAATCGGGATGATTGGTTGGAAAATCGTTCTGCTCAGATACAGAAAACTGGTACACCGGAGCAGGCGTAGCTGTTGGCTCTGGGGTGTCGGTGGGGGGTGGTGGAACAGGCGTATCAGTCGAGGGAACAGGCGTGTCGGTTGGTGGGATAGGCGTGTCAGTCGGTGGAAGAGGCGTATCAGTGGCTGTAGCGGTTGGGGTTGAGGTAGCTGTCGGGGTGCTGGTAGCAGTTGGCGTAGCCGTTGGAGTCGGTGTTTCTGTTGGGGGCGTGGTCGGGGTAAAGGTTGGAACCATGACCGCGGCACTGTTTCGAGTTGGCGGAGGAATCGGGGTAAAACGGGTCGAATCATCTTGCCATACATACCATAACGTCAAGCCTGAGCCAGTAGTAAATAACAGTCCAGCTACACAAAACATGATCATGATAATTGCAATTGGAATAACAATTTTAGAGTTTGAAAGCATGGGCTGGAGTTTACTACAACTACCAAATTTTTGCCAAGGCAATCCCAGAAAAATAAATCTCTCAAACAACCCACTGATTGAAATCAGTGTCTTAAACGAAAAACCTGCTTAAGCAGGTTTCCCGTATTAGCCTGTGAATTCATTCACAGGGCAAGGCCGATTTTGGGAGGTTTTAAAAATTGGAACTGCCCAAGTGAGAGTAAATAGCCCTACTCGCGATTCTTGCAAACTAAAAAGCAATGTTTATACTATTCCTCTTATGAAACGATTAATAACAGTTATAAGCATGTTACAATTATTGATTTTGCTCACCGGCTGTCTGTCATGGCAACCTCTGTTGTCCCAAGTAACGGTTGAACCAGAAGCGATTACTCCCAACGCTGACGGTCTAACCGATGTAACTCGTATCAGTTACAACCTCTCCCGCTCGGCTAACCTATCTATCTATTTGATGGATGAGGCCAAAGAACGGTACTATTTTCGTCAAGAACGCCGTCGCTCCGAAGGTGTTTATCAGGTCGATTTTAGCGGTGTAATCAACGGGTCTATGCTTCCTAACGACTCCTATCATTGGGTGGTTGAGGCGATAGCCGACGATGGAGAAACGGCTCGGGAGCAAGGAAGCCTCATCATCAAAAATGCTGACACCGAAAAACCTGAGTTACAAGGATTTAGTGTCTACCCCAAACGGTTCACGCCCAATCAAGATGGGATTGACGACCGAGTGACGATTAACTATTCACTAACCAAAGAGGCACAGGTACAAATTTATCTGATTGCCCCCGATGATGAAACTCGCTACCCAATTGCTGAGGTTGAACGTGAGATTGAGCCGGGCAAACCCGGTTTCCATACTTATGACTATGAGGGCGGGGTTGACTTGGGCGCTGACCCACCGCCCGACGGTGAGTATACGGTTTATGCGGAGGCGGTAGACACCGTCGGCAACCGCACCATCATCACCGACACCCTAATAATTGTTGAAGGGGGCGTGCCACGAGCGGATATAGTCTCTGCTAATGTCGATTTTTACAATCCCGAAACCAATACCAAAATTGTGCCCTTGGGACAAACTCTGGCGTTTACCCTAACCGTTGAAAATTTCGGCTCCGTACCCATCCGTACCATCGGGCCAAGTTCAGGCGAACATTACCTAAGCCATGAAAGTTTTAACACCAAAGAGTTTTATGAATCGCCGGGGGCATGGCGCATCGGTATCGACTACGAGGGTAATCCCAGTTATCCCTACCCCTATCGGTGGGCAGTCGGCAACCTTGATGAGTTGGAACAAAGAGAGATTAATGGCGAAACGTTCTACTATCTCATGCCGGGCGAGCGGGCGTTAGTGACAGGCTCAATTGAGATTTTAGATGTTCCGGCTCAGCGAGACCGAGTCAATTTTTGGGCCGGACTGATTCATGAGAATGTACGGATTGATGTATTCAACGACCATGTTGACCCTCAACCGATTGCGATTGGATTTTAGCCCATGTCCAAATTTTTCCCTCAATCAGACCAATCATGGTTAGTGGTGGTAATTGTTAGTTGGAATGTGCAAGATATGCTGACAAACTGCCTACGCAGTCTCGAAACGGAGATTACACGAAGCGGAATACCAACCCAAGTTTGGCTAATTGACAATGCCTCAAGTGACGATACAGTAACGATGGTGAAACGTGATTTTCCCACAGTCAAGTTAATTGCCAGCCCGCAGAATCTTGGCTTTGCCGGAGGCAACAATGCTGTCTTACGCGCCATCGGATTTGATGATCCTGCCTCGTCTCCGCAAAATTTACCTCAAGGTGTGCTCCTGCTCAACCCAGACACAGAACTTCATGCCGACTCGCTAACTCAATTATGGCGCTTCTTAGAGGATACACCACAGGCTGGTATTGTAGGAGCCAAGTTAGTTTATGGGGATGGCTCGTTTCAGCATGGAGCTTTTGCTCTGCCGGGATTGTGGCAATTAACGATTGAGTTACCGCCCTTGCCTGACCGATTCCCCTTGCCCGGTCGCATCTTCGAGTCTCGGTTAAACGGCCGTTATCCTCGGCGTTGGTATGAGGAGCAACGACCTTTTCTGATTGGGCATCCACTTGGAGCAGTCATGCTTGTACGAGGAGCGGCGATTCAGCAGGTGGGTTTGTTGGATGAACAGTACCACATGTATGTCGAAGAGGTTGACTGGAGCAAACGAATCACTGCCGCGGGTTGGCGAGCTTACTGTGTTCCCGCGGCAACAGTAACTCATTTTGGCGGACAAAGTACGGAACAAATTAAAACCGATAGTTTCATCAATCTGTGGCGAAGTCGGTATCGGTTTTATCGCAAATATTACGGTTGGGCGAGGCAAAGCATTGCCACATGGCTAGTACAAACAAGCATGAAACATCAACAAAAACGCGTCTTGACTGAATTTAAGAGCCAACAAATCAGCCAAGATGAGTTTGTTAAGCGTTTAATCGCTTATCAAACTGTACTTAAAATCTGGCAAGGGCGGGTATTATGAACAGGTTGATTGCAGTAGTACTCACTAAAAATGAGGTGGCGCATATTGGCGAATGTTTAGCTACATTGCAATGGACAGACGGCATCATGGTGCAGGATTCGTTCAGTGATGATGGTACGGTTGACGTTGCTGAAGCAGTAGGAGCCACAGTTTTTCAAGACAAATTCGTCAATTTTTCCATAGCTCGTAATAATGCTCTAGCGCATGCGGCTAGTTTGGGCGCAACATGGGTTTTGTTTGTTGATGCTGATGAGCGTGTTCCGCCTGCATTAGCCACTGAAATCCTGCACCGCCTGCCAAGTAATCAAGCTGTGGGTTGGTGGATTCCGCGTTATAACAATATGTGGGGGCATACTATGCGCGGTGGCGGCTGGTATCCTGACCATCAATTGCGCCTGCTCAAAGTTGATGCGGTACAGTATGACTCTCATCGGCAAGTACATGAACTAGCAGAATTGACCGGCTCCGAAGATTACCTGAAAGAACATCTCATCCACTACAACTACAACTCATTATCTCATTTTCAACAAAAACAACATCAATACACCAATTTTGCCGCCAAAATACTATATAAAAACGGTACCACTCCTAAATCTTGGCGCTATATCACCATGCCCCTCCGAGAGTTCAATCGCCGGTATATCAAGTTACATGGCTACAAGGATGGCTGGCGGGGGTTTCAGCTATGTATGTTGATGGGCTGGTATGAGTTTTTGACCTATTTTCGATTGAGAAAGTTGTATCGGTCAAACAGTTAAATTATGACAGAGTTGTTTCGCTACATCTTGGCACAAATAGTACATAAAATTTTCTCCCGGACAGGCTAACTCTTTATCAAGCAGATAATATACTTCATCCTCAACCACAACCTCTAAACCAACTCGACCATAAATATGGTTGACAATTCGAATCTGAAATAACTGGTCGCCATGCGAATACTCATGCACCGTGGCCGATACTCGGACAGAATCAGCCAACCAAGCATGGTAAACTGCACTAAAGTTAAACTGGGTTTGAATTTGAGCAATATCACCTTGGTAGGTATGGTTTAGCTGTAGCAGGTTATAGGTGACAGAACGGATGACATCCTCAAAACCAGCGGTGGCAAAACCAACATCGTGCAAGCGTAAACCAATTTGATGGTTGGCAATTTGAAGTTGATATTGATAACTGTTCGTTAAAATATCTACACAACTCAAAAGATTGTCCATGGTTAGTGCCGGTGGTACAGCATCTAAGACCGTTTTTTTGAGTAATGCCATAGCCTCACCAGTCCCCTTCATTGAGCCTAACTCTTGCCAATCTTTTGGCTCAAAATAGGCGACCCCAAACTCATCTGATAGTTGCCACTCGGTACGAAATTTTTGAATGGGAATAAATTTTTGCGGTTGTTTGTTAATCACTAAATTCATGATAAGTTCTCCTAAAACCAGTCAATTTAAAAAGGGGACAAACATCAAAAATGTTTGCCCCCTTTTTTGTAAAAATCAAATATTCTATGAGAGTTCTGGATCTATCAAACCGTAATCGCCATCTGTTCGACGGTACAGAACGTTAATTTGCCCTGTGTCAGGATTGTAGAAGACAAAGAAATCATGGTCTAACAACTCCATTTGTTCTATGGCCTCTTCCGTACTCATCGGAGATACGGGGAAGCGTTTAACTCGAACAATTGTTCGTTCTTGCTCTTCGGCCAACTCTTCCCATACTTCCTCAGCCAATTCGGGCATACCCTCTTGCATGTCCCGATAATTTTTCTGGCCTTTCCAACGATTATCACGTTTTCCCTTAAATCGGGCTATCTGACGATGGATTTTTTCAACAACAGCATCAATACTGGTATACACGCCATCAGAACGATCCTCGGCTCGAAGAATGGTTCCATTAGAAAAAACCGTCATTTGAACAATATTACGGGTTTTACCCCCTTTATTTTTTTTACTATGTTTTTCTTGAGTAATTTCAAGCTGTATATCACCAATATCGGGCAGGTAACGATCGAGCTTACTTACTTTTTTCTCAGAATACTCTCTGATCCTGTCAGAAATAACGAAATTTTTACCTTTTAGAAGCAATTGCATGGCTTATCTCCGAAATATTTTTTGAGTGGTACAAAAAGGATTTAATTAACATGTGGTACACGGGCAATAGATAGTGCCCATACTTTGTGAACGCCAGTTTTTTTCAAGGTCATGGCACAAGCATCAAGAGTAGCTCCTGTAGTGCATACGTCATCTACTAACAAAACAATTTTCTCCGACAGTAAATCATTCACACAAGAAAATGCATTTTTAACATTTTCATAACGACCTTTTATATCCAAATGTGCCTGTGTTTCAGTATGATGTACTCTTAATAATGTCGTCACATTGAGTGGTACCTGACAACTCAGACTAACTCCTGTAGCCAATAATTCACTTTGATTATAACCACGCTCAGATAATCGAGAGGCATGTAAAGGTACAGGAAGGATAAAATCTACATTTAGCTGGTAACGTTGATATGCTTCAACCAACATTCTCGTTAAGATTGCAGAAATTGCCTGATTATTGCCATACTTAAAGGCATGAATGGCTGACCTAATAGGGCCTTTCTCAAAATAGGTCGCAGAACGAATGCCATCAAGGTATTGTAATGTGTTATTATTTTGGCAATGTTTACAAACGGTTTTAAGTGGAGCGGGGACCCCACATATAATACACACCTCGGTGGGGCTAAAAGATATTTGGGCTAAACAGTTACTACATAGCCAACTTCCACTAATTTTACAGTTAACGCATTGGGGTGGTAAAAGTAAATTTAATAGAGAGTTGTAGAGTTTGTTTAGGGTTGCAAGAAACACTCGTTATCACATCCTTGTGACCAGCAGATACTGAATTTTAGTCGATATTCAGTTTTTTGCAAAGTGGAGAGTTTGGTGTGGTGGATAAAAAAATAATTTGTTATCAAAAACCAACCAGTTATTATTAGCAAAGATTATGATTTTGGTCAACACCTATCGTCATCATACCGAGAAACAACATGACATATATGTGGAATAAATCTACTGTTCAAACTGTAATTGGTCACCTATAGTTGTCACAGTATCAGCAATTGTACCGACAGGCATCTCTAAAACATAAGCACATTGACTAACATAAGAGCCAAGACGATAAGGAACCATGTCCTCAGCAAGCTCAATTACGGAATAGTTTTTATCGACATATACAATATCTATCGAGAAAGTCATAAATAATGTGTGAATACTTTTCACACCGACTAACACTAGTCCCTCTCCCGTTTTTAACGGTGTAGAACCGAGTAAGCCTCGCAATCTTAACCAAAATGTATTCGCGACTCGCGCGTTAGTGATAAGTGTTGTATTACGGGTTTGATTAATGATTCGCATTGATTTAACTTATTCTAACGGACTAAGCCCCTTTGTTTCCAATATAATAAGAAGTGCTGGGGCTAACAAAACAACAAATAGGGCTGGAAAAATCAAGAAAACCATCGGAAATAACATTTTAATAGGAGCTTTATTTGCTTCTGCCTCAGCGCGCTGGCTTCGCTTAATACGCATTTGCTTAGACTGAACCCGCAATACTTTGGCGATACTAACCCCTAACTGTTCCGCTTGAATAATCGCCGCGACAAGACTAGTCATATCGGGTACGTCAACATTTTCTGACATGTTTTTAAGGGCTACCCGTCGTAAAATTCCTAATCGCATCTCTTGGGTTACGCGACCAAAAGCACGGCTGATTTCATTATCCCATTTATCGGCAACCTTCTGTAAGGCACCATCAAAACCCATACCAGCCTCAACTGTAATAGTCAGGAGATCCATTGCATCTGGTAACTGTTTAATAACAGAGCCTTGACGCGCCTGAATTTTAGAACGTATCCACAATACTGGAAGGAAAAAACCAATCACGGCTCCTACTAAAGCCGCAATGGGGGCATAAACAGCATTATCCGGTGACATCACCGTAAATAAAAATGCAATTACACCAAATACAGTGGCGGCTCCAAACCGCATGCCTGTGAATTCTTTGGCTCCCCAACCATTCGGTTTTCCAGCCATTTCCATCTGCTTTTCAGCCGCGGCTCTCGATTTTTCAGGGGATAATTTAGTAAGGCGTTCGGCCATCTGTACCAACATAGGACGAATAACACGTTCTGAAAAAGGTAACGATAATTCAATTTCTTCTAAAGTTACAGGTGTTGAACGACCAGCAAATTGTTCCAGACGGTCTAAAGTGTTATCTTCTCCTGATGAATCTACAAAATCTTGAATTCGGTCAAATATCCCCATTTATCCCCCCTACAAATTGCTAAACATCAATTTCTGTCAACTTACTCATCACTATATAACCAAAAACAATACCAAATATAGCCAAACCAAGAAATATCCATCCAATGGGTTGAGAACAATCAACCGTTAACATCTGTTCTCCCTCATCACAGGCATAAACCAAACGCCCCATATACTCTTCGTTCATAGCAAAAAGTAGCAGTCCCAAAACTACAGGCAACGCGGTAATAACAATTCCTGACATTTGGGCTTGAGCCGTTAGTACAGAGATTTGGCCTTTAATACGAACCCTTTCCCGAATAACCTCACCGATAACCTCTAGAATTTCAGCTAAGTTACCTCCAACCTCATTTTGTACGGCAATTGCGGCAATCATCAAATCCAAGTCTCCACTTGGCACACGCCGTAATAGGTTATTAAAAGTGCGTTCTTGATCAACGCCCAAACTAATTTCTTGAACGACTCGACGAAACTCAGTACTGATTGGATCAGGCATCTCTTTACCAACCGATTCCATAGCTTGCAAAAGTGAATACCCCGCCCGCAAACCATTCGCCATCAAGGTAATAGCATCTCCAAGTTGGTCATTAAAAGCGGTGATCCTGCCACCTACCCTCATCTTTAGCCACAGTTTAGGCCCAGAAAATCCAATCAGAAAGCCTACTCCCATCCATACAAATATATTGCCGCCTCTTAGCAAAGTCCAGAATGCCATAATCGATACTGCAACAATAACACAGATGATGTTAACTGCCCAAAACTCTACGACAGTCCATTTTAGATCTGCTTTAGCGAGTTGATCCGCCAAAGCGCTACCAAAACCACGTTCGGTAATTGCTTCATCAAGGGCTTGGGTTAGTTGAGTTGGTTCGATTTTTGCACTTGAAGTCTCATCATCGTCATCTTCAACATCATCAAACTCCTGTCCACCAACAAACTTTCCTAATCTGTCTTTTTCTGTATCGCCCCTGCTAAATAACCCCATGGTTCACCTCCGTCATACTAAACGTTTCTGCTGACAAATCTGAAATGATACCTATCTTATTCGTGCTCCAAATATGTTTGGCGGCAAGACGATACCTGCATTTTCAATACGTTCGTAAAATTTTGGACGAACTCCTGTTGCTTTTAACCGACCAATAATCTTACCGTTTTCAATACCCTGTTGCTCAAAAACAAATATATCAGATAGAACCACAACATCTCCTTCCATCCCTTGAACTTCAGTACAATATGTAACTCTACGACTACCATCACGTAAACGGGTTTGCTGAACAATCATATCAACGGCAGAAGCAATTTGCTCACGAATGGCTCGGGCAGGCAAGTCCATTCCAGCCATTAAACACATGGTTTCAAGTCGGGAGAGCATGTCACGAGGTGAGTTTGCGTGTGCAGTGGTCAAGCTACCATCGTGTCCAGTATTCATTGCCTGAAGCATGTCCAAGGTTTCACCACCACGACACTCTCCAACCACAACACGGTCAGGACGCATCCGTAGGGTATTGATGACCAAATCTTGAATTGAGACCTCACCTTTACCCTCAATGTTAGCTGGGCGAGATTCTAGTGTAACCACGTGTTCCTGCTGAAGCTGAATTTCAGCCGCGTTTTCTACAGTGATAATTCGCTCATCTTCAGGGATGAAAGAAGATAGAACATTAAGTAAGGTCGTTTTACCTGATCCTGTTCCACCAGAAACAACCATATTGGCTCGAGCAATTACACAGGCTCGTAAAAACTCAGCTGTTTGCTCAGACATAGAACCAAATCTAACTAAATCTTTAATTGAAAGTGGATCTTTCTCAAATTTACGGATGGTTAGTGTTGGTCCGTTAAGCGCAAGAGGAGGAATAATAGCGTTAACCCGTGAACCATCAGGAAGACGAGCATCAACAAGTGGGGAGCTTTCATCGACACGTCGACCAAGGGGAGATACGATTCGGTCAATTACTTTAAGCACATGTTCATTATTCTCAAAAGTAACTTTACTAAGAGCGAGCTTACCCTTTTTTTCAACAAATACCTTCTCAGGGCCATTAACCATGATCTCACTCACATCTTCATCGGCTAACAATATTTCTAAGGGACCAAAACCAAGTATATCTGCGACAATTTGGTCATACAACCGCCCCCGTTCAGCCCGACTTAGAATAATATTTTCTTGGGCTAATATTTGATCAAATAGGTCTTGTATGGTACGCCGTACTTCCTCAGCATTTTTTTTTGCATCCATTGATGGATCCAATTCTATCAAAAGTTTTTCTTGTATTCTCTCCTTTAAATCCTTAAATTGATCCCCTCGTGCTGGTGCGGATGGTGCTTTACGAACTTGACGAGCAGGGCCTTTAGATTTTAAGGGAGCAGAACCAGAAGAACTATCTCCACCCGATGGGCCTTTGCTGATACGTTTTAATAAGGACATTTTAATTATTCCTCGTGAGTAAAGGCAAACCACATTATCAGAAATAAATCTACCCAGCCCCATCTCAAAATAAGATAAGGCTGGTTAGCAGTTTACATCTAACAATGTGGTTTATTTTTTATCCAAAGAAGCCAGATTTTGCGGGAGGTTCTATATCGCTAATAGAGGGGTTGAAGGTTTTCATTAAATGAGTACTTAGGGTAATCGCTTCTTGGCTTAAACGACTACTACGGCTACTAAGAACAAAGGGTATTCCTTGGTTTACGGCTGTTGTGGCAACCCGCTCATCAAGAGGCAAACGTCCCTCGATTCGGTACTTTATATTAGCCTCAATATCTTCGGCACGAATATTGATACGTTTATCCTCTTTGTTCAGAACAAACATAATTCGGTCTCGTTCGTATTCTAAAGCCTCTGTGATTTCAAAGAAAAGTTTTGCATCTTTAATCGCTGGAATTTCAGGTGTGGTGACAACCACTATTTTATCGGCAATATCTAGAACACTGAGTACGTATTCATCTAAGACACTACTTGTATCTACAATAATTATATCAAAACTTGTTTTGAGATGCTCAAGAACCTCTACCGTAAAAGAAGGAGAGATATTATCTGCTTCTTCCGGTCGGGTAGGAGCTAATAACGCTTTGATACCTGAACTATGCACAATTAAAACATCGTTAATTAGCTCATCGTCAAGATCGTCGGCATTATCAGCTAGGTCAACAATTGTTCGGCTGGCGTAGAGATTAAGCAATACACCAATATCACCAAATTGCAGATTTGCATCAACAACGACAACTTTAGCGGCGGCATTTTGTTGTAGAGCAACTGCTAAGTTAACCGCTATTGAACTGCAACCAACCCCGCCCTTGGCACTAAAAACTGTTATAATTTTCCCATGCTCTTGTGGAACAGATGTATCTGCGGTCTCAGCGTCGGGAGGGATTTGTATTGTCGGGAGGGCTTGACGACGAGTTGCTCCTAATTGGTAAACTCGACGAATACTACTAACGAGTTCATCACTAGAGAACGGTTTGATTAAGAACTCTCTAGCTCCAGCTAACATTGATCGACGCAAATAATCGGATTCACCTTGAACCGACATCATAATAATTTGAGCGAATGGTACTTGTTGCGTAATTCGCTCACTGGCAGTGATTCCATCAACGCCAGGCATATTGATGTCCATCAAAATAATATCTGGCTGTAATTCAACAGCCATCTGAATTCCCTCTTCGCCGTTTGTTGCAGCACCGACGACATCTATATCGGATTCAAAGAAAAGCAGTTTTCGAAGATTTTCGCGGGTTTCTGGAATGTCATCTACAATAAGTAAACGGATTTTTTCCTGATCATCTGAATTTGAGGATGATGCACCGGACATAAGCTACTACCTTGTGATTTGGTTTTGTTTATAATGTGTTGATTATGAGTAGCCGTTTAGGCTACTCATAAATAGAAGATCAAGCGAGTTTTTACTGACCTGAATTAGGTTTATCTCGAATTTGTTGTAAAGAGGTTAAATCCGCAGGTGTGAGATCTAAGCTATCTAAGTCAATCAATAGTTGATCAATAGATTTAGGCTCTGCCACCATGATTGCATCTATTTTTGGTGGAACAGCAATACTAAAACGAGTAAGCATGTATTGCAAGGTAACCGCCTCTGTTAAATGATCGGCGTTTTCCTCATTTGCCGCACGCAATGCCATTTCAGTACCAATACCACTTTGACGTAACCAGAGTAAAACAAGTGCATCTTGTGGTGTAACAGCTAAGGTAGCAATATCGGGAACATTGGGTGTTGGAGGTAAAGGCTCTTCACCTTCTGCGGGTGGTGGTGGTGGTGGTGGTTCAATCCAAGGACCAACTTTTATGACTTTAGCCGCTTGTACGGTCAACTGTGCGGCACGCCTCGGAATAGGAATACCACTCCCTTGAATAATGGCGGTTACGGCTTGTTCACCATCTCCATATATTTCAGTCCGTCCTTCATCTAGTTCCTCTAACAAATCAACTCCGGCAAGGACTGTACCAAATTCTTCCTGAAATTCTTGTCTTGGGATTAAAAATCGAACCTTATTTGGTAATAAAGTCTGAAATTCTTCGTCCACATCAAGGAAGAAAGCGGTAACTAAAATATCAACTGTATCACCGGGTTGAATAGCAAAAGCCACACTACTTTGCCGGTTAATAGGAAAAGCCACAGCGACTCGCCCAAGCGGTATTTGTAATGAAGCCTCTCCAGAAGCACCGGGGTCTGCTAACATATCGCGCAAGATTAATTGTCCTTGCACGATATCTGTTTTTGCCACCTTACCAATGGTTTCGACCTCTTGATCAATCACTCCCGGCGGGAGTACTGAACTTTCAGGCCAAGAACGACGACCAATTGAACCAGCCACAAAGGGAGCGCCTCGAGCAATTGGTTGTAAGGCGACAATAACTTCTCTTAATGGAATCTCTGGCGTTGGGGTGGGTGGAGCATCAGCCGCAGGCGGTGGTTCTACACTCCCAATAAGTGAATCCAAACCATCACTGAATACTACCACGTAAACGCCAACTCCCACCACCGCAAGCGTTAAAACAACAGCGACTATTAAAAGTAATCTATTTCGTTGCATGTCAAAATATTCCCTCTCCGACAAAATTGTACGAAAGGGACGCTGGTAAAATCCATGATACCATTTTCTCTAAAAAAGTCAAGGGTATCTGAAATATGGTAAGGTGGCTTGAAAGCATTTTTGTTTCCCGTATTATTAAGGTTGAGTACAGGCTGGATCACCAGCTTGACAGTAGTGGTTATCAAGACATTCGTTAACTGCGCCAGAAACTAGATACCCATGAATATATGGGTCTATTGGATTGCCAAAATCATCGACTGGATTATTCAGTTCAATGTTACCATCAAGAATGACTATGGCCGCGGCCTTAAAAGTCCCCCCCTCAATAATTGGAATTATTATCTTTTGACCAGCATAACTACGAATCAACTCCTCTATCTCATCGGGATCTGAGAAGGTGAAGTCTCGTGTAGTAACAGGATCATTTCCATCAGCGGCATCCAAAACTTGGTTGTCGCTCTCTTCATATTCGTTAAAAGCCATTTGAGGGTACTGCATTTCAAACTTAAAGTATTCCTCATCCGAACTCACATACGATTCATCAGCATCTCCCCACATGATCCATTTATTCGTCGCATCGGTTAGGATGTTAATCGGGTTGCCAGTGTAGGTGGACGCGGGCAATCCTCGGCTATCAAAAGAGGGTTGAGCATCTTTAAGGCTCTCACTACCTACAATTGGTAATGGAGCACAGATAGGTCCGATTGTGGTCGAATCGATACCACTCCGTGCCGAGGATTGAAGGCGCATTGCCATTTTAGAATACATCATGACTGGATCTGTAATTGGAATACCGACATTCGCGGCGATAGAGCCTTCTCGGTTGGTATACAAGGGAAATCGAGTCAACTGATTTTGAGGATATGATAACTCAGTCACAACAATATTATTGTTGGATGGGTTTAAGCTCTCATAATCTCCTTTATGCAGTAACTCACAGTTAAACACAGAATTTTCTAAGGCAAACTGATAAACTTCTTCCTCATAATTTTTAATTTTAGTCCAATCTGTTTTGGTAATGGGGCCACTTGGACTAAAATATGTAGCATAAGTGGTATAGGTGTAATAGTCATACAGGGCTATATCAGGATGAATAATGATGTCATCATAAGTGAAGTTATCGGCAACGCCCTTATAACGATCTTTGGCTGATCCAGCCGCATCACGAGCAGTTTTAAACGTTTGGCAACAATCATCAGGATTAGCACAGGCATTCTCATAAGGTTTTCCAGTATGAGCTACAAAGTAAGAGACTGAAAGATAACCACTACCATCGGCTAAAGTGTCAGGCAATGGAGGATCGGGTAGAATATCAAAGCTATCCATAGCTGGATCATCAAGTCCACCACTCGTCCCACCGAAATAGGTTAATATATTCTCCTTGTAACCAACGGTGTTAGCATCTCGCACCGAAAAATCAAGATATCCAGGTCGTACAGCTCGTCGAGTCACTTCCCGATTGACATTGACTATTACTAGGTATCCTCGTAAAGCCCATGCCACCTCAAATACACCTATTAGCATTAGAATCAACAGTGGAGTAATAATCGCCATTTCGACCATAGCTTGTCCGTGCAGTCCTTTTTTCATGAAACTCTTAATTTTATTTATCATAAAATCTTCTCCCAATATCTATCAAAAACTCGTTAATTTATACCAAATCTCAAGATAAACTAGCAGACCTGTTCGGAAATAACTAATCGTCTCATAAAAACTCAAATTCGAGGCATGCGGAGTGCAAAAGCTGATTGCTTTTGCCAGAGATGAACATGCAAAAGCAATCAGCTTTTGCACTCCTTTATTGCCGAACAAGTCTAATCGGCCTATCCTACAATTCGGACATAAATCTGGTCTAAAATATCTTGGAATATCGTGTCTAGCTCCAACGGTGAAGCGGCTGGATAAAACCTGCCTTGCCCGTTAAAGAACGGAGAAGTACGTTTTCCATCAGCACCAATATAAGAACCCGTCGCCATTGCTTCAAGCAGATCAGGATTGATTGATCCTCCTAAACCAATGGTATATAGAGCTACGTTATTGGCCGCGGCTTGTTGAGCGTAAAACATGGCACATTGATGCGATTTGTCATTTGGTTCACCATCCCAAAAGAGTACGTTCCCATCACTGTTTTGCTGTGAACATTTATCTACTCCACTAGCCGAGGTACTACCGGGATAGTCGGTCGGAATACCGTCTGTAAGAAGAATAATTATCTTATTTGAAGTACCCACCCGATGGCAAGCGTTCCCATCTGCCTCTGTAGCAGAACAGTTACTAGTGACCGTTTCAGCATTACCGGGGGTATCAACTCCTAACTCTTCCAATCCTTCTCGTATACCAGCCGCCATGTTTGTCCCGCCAAGAGGCCACTGGTTTTCGACAGCTTTAATCACGTTGGTGTAAGTAATTGGGTCGGTTTGATAACAGTTTTCAAAAGTAAAGCCCTCGTTACCCGAAGCCGTATAGTTTAAACATTGCAATTTAGAACGTGCCGCCGAATCATCGACCACATCGTTAGAAAAACCAATGAAGCCAAACTGGTCAAACTGAGGGTCTAGCCGAGAGGTAAAATTCTTAACCGCTTCTTGAGCACTACGGAACGGCTGTAGGCCAGAATAGAGGTCATTGTTCAACTGATTAACCACCTCACCATCAGGGACAACCGTACAGCCATCACCACCAAAACGTCCACTACTACTAGTGGCGGAACGTTTACAGCTACATTGTGCTTTGGGGTCTGCGTTATTTAGAGAAACGGTTAATCCGTAGGCTGGATTACAGGCATTACATGCTTCTCGTGTAGCCGAGCCACGACTGATTTTTGGGCCTGTATAGTTGTAGTTATGAGCCGCCTCAACATCATCATCAACAACGGCAGAGCTAGAATCGAGCATAACCCGATTCATAAGCACTTTGGAAACATGATCCGCGTCTGCACCGGCATCCCCCCCCACAGGTTGAGGAACTGCTGGGTTATTAGTAAAAACGATACGATCAATTTTATAACCAGCGCTACCCTGATAAATCCGTAACGTGTATTGGCGATCATGGTCTGGATCAAGAGGGTTATAGGAGGCTAGAGACACCGATTCTTCGGTGCCGTCGACTTCACCCAAATAAACCCATTCCCAATCTTCGTTTCTAACACGAGTATCTCGCCAATAAGGTGGTGAATCGGTGCCATTTTGATCAAATGCACCGGGTGCAGTTTGCGAAGCGGTCACACCCTGTATAACGTCCTCATTTGAAGTTTTGAAAACCTCCCAATAAATATTGGAACGATGCCAATCCCGATCACCAGTAATAGGATCAGCTGAAGCCCGTTGATAACCTAACCACTCGTAGGCATAATGACCGCCACCCACAGCACGCACCCAAATATGGGTTTTTGACCCCCAACCATCTTTATTGGTAAAATCATACTCCACATAGGGTGGTACAGTATACAACACTTCTGGTGTGTCTTGCCAACAGTTCCCAACGCCAATCGGGAAACAGTTTATATCATACGCCCCACCAATCACTTGGGAATCTTTTTCGGGCCAGTAACTTACCCACGGTTTAGCCTGAATATAGCTACTGCAATCGATTGGTCCAACTTTGGATCCGTCTGCTAAAGTAATCTCCTGCTCACAGATTGTTTTGGCCGCGCCCACACCTAGCTTACAATCAATCAAATCACTGCCTGTATCATCAATACCGGGATGACATAGGTTGGCTGACTGCTTGACTGTATTACCGGCTTGATTACCTTGATAAAAGTAGTAGTTTTTATGTGCCCCATTATAGATGCTGGGGTCTAGTACGTTAGGATATTGATACCCGTTGTCGGTTACACCCGTTGCAAAATGTTGTTTACCGAACTCATTCATAGTCCCCCGTTGAAGCGACCAAAACCCCTGCCCCTGTGTCCGGCCAGCTAGATTCCAGGCGTTTTGTGGGCTAATTGAGGAATAAAGTTCAGCCTCATGGACACTATACATATAGTCAGTAATATCAGGATCTGGGGCTAACCCTAATTCGCTTAATGAAACCGATACCGATGGAATATCATACGGTACTGTAGTACTTACAGGATAAGTCACACCACCAAGTGTAAATGAAAAAACTCCCAATGGGGTGCATAATTCCGTTTGAGGAACAGTGGTCATGGTGGGATCCCACTCTGGGTTAAAGGGTAATGGGTTATAGTAGCCATTATTAGTGGGATAGGCTTTATCAGTCACATCTTCTCGGCTAGTCCATTTTTCTGTTTTAACCCAACAGTCAATACAAGCCGTATCGCTTTCCATAGAACCAGACAAGTCAAAAACCACCATAATATCTAAACTGTTGATACTTTCAGCCACGGCATCAGAGTAGACGGTAATACGGTCAAAGCCTAGTAACTTCATAAAATTCATATCAACATAAGATTCACCCGATATTTTTATTCGAGAGGAGGTACCATACAATCCTTGAGTTTCATCACATCTATTTGCTATCGCGTCGTCACCCCGAAACGCTCCCGTATCAATACTGAAAATGGTACGGGCATCATCGGGGCTATCAACCGTTACATAGTCATAACCAACCACTTCGTTGTTTTTGACTTGATCGATATTACTATCGATTCCTAAAATTCCATCTTCATTTACATTACCACCATTTCCTGCAACTGAGGTAACACAGCCACGTACCTTAACGATAACATCATCGCCCACGTCATAACCGTTTTCACGTAGAAACTCAATCGAACGGTTCATGGCATCCTCTTCAAACGGTAATTCGACCACACTGGCCAATACGGCCGCGTCAATTGCTTTGTTGAGTTTTACCCGTTCGATATAAACTAACCCTAAATCGATAGCTAATCCCAACATAGCCACTAGTCCAACAAAGGAAAAAACAAAGACGATTAGGCTTTGTCCTTGTTGCTCATGAAACGGGGTAACAATTTTCTGTTTCAGTTGATGCAGACCTTCTTTCAACATAAATCCTCCTGAATAACTTGACAATGTGTGGTCAGTTTGATGTTGAAAAAGGAATGCAATAAATTCTCAACTATTGCCAGCAAAAGCAAGATGCTTTTGCGCTCCAACATCATCTTGACCACAGAATAACTTGACAATGGGTAGTTATTTTTACGGAGTGCAACGGCTTTAGCTGTTGCCTATAAAGCAATGGCTAAACCCATTGCACTCCGTAACTATGGTAACACCCGTCCATCGGTGGCTCGAATAAGTACCGACTGGGCGTAATTTGTATCTGAATTTGAGTTTAGCCCCACCACAAGCCAAGCTGGTGTGGAGAGTGTTCTATCAGCTCGGAGCTGAATAATTAGCTCTAGTCCCGGATTATTCTGTAACATGGATTTACCGCCATGATCAAGCCATGTGGCTAGGGCAACGGGACTGTCAATCAATGGTTCATTAATAGCAAAGGTGTCAGGAGCCAAGCTGACCGGAATAGGATGTTGAAAGATTTGAACCTGACTATCAGAGGTAACGGTCACAAACAGTTTTCGCTTTAACTTTGGTGAATAAAAATGGTATGACCAATCATTCGGTTCACCTACTTTAGAAATAGAAAGCAGATTCGGCCAACGGCTACTAGCGTTGATTAAAGCCGCATCAGTCGACCAGTTTAAGGCCGCAGTATGGGCTAATTCGTACTGTTTTAGACCCGTAATATCTTGATAAGGAATGATATGACTCGGTGTGGGTAGCGATTGCAGTTCAGTTTCTGGTGGCTGAGCATTAGCCTGATTTGCATGTTGAACGATTAACATACCGACTACAATCACAACCACTCCAGCCAGTGAAAAGGCTCCAACCAGCCAAATTAAATGTCGACGACGTATGTTTTGTAACATAAACAAGCTGTCCTTATTTAATTTGTATCGGTGCGGCGACTTGGAACAGACTCAAGTCGATATTGGTAAACTCATTATATCTATCGACCTCAAGAACTACCTGATTATCGGCTGATAAGGGAATAGCTACATTTCCACTTTGCACCACTTTTTCAGCATAGATAAAGTATCGAGTTCCACCACTTGAAAAGGAATCGGCAGGTAAGCCATAAAAATCGTATCGCCCCCCCTGAATGGTATAGGTTTCATATAGCTCACCCCCTTCAGAATAGGCCCACACCTTTAGACCAACCTCAGCCAATTCGGGTGTAATCCCATCTTCATAGATAATAACTCGTCCTTGAACATGCGTCGGATACTGCAAGGTATTTAGTTCAGGTGATGGTTGAGTCGTGCAGGTTGCTAGCTCAACATCATCAAAGTTAAAACGGGTGCGACGACATTCACCAATCTGAGCGCAGTTTTCACCATTGCTATCATTATAAAAAACTAAATACAAATCTTTATCCTGATAATCGGACAACTTAATTCCTAATCGCAAAGGCATAGACAGCGAGACATTATCCCAAACAGTAGAATCATAGCTAATTCCGGCAGTGCTTCGAGTACCTCCGTTGGCAACCTCTATCTTTTCGGTAATTAGGGTAGCATCATCAGGTGTTCCAATTCCAGTTGGTGGGCTAGTAACCAACGCGACTCGGAACACGTCTAACGGTTCCAACTCTAAATAATCATCAATATTAACCGCAAGGTCAAGATTAATGGTCGTTGAGCCATCAATAATCCAGTCTGGTAAGCGGATTTTCTGGTAGAAATAGGGATTGTTTTTATTATTAGTCGGCGCTGAAAGTTTGTAGCTCCCCTCATTAGCCGAGCCACCAGAGCGAAATGATTGTCCATGTGTGACCCAGAAGCCAGTATTCTCAAAGCTACTTTCAGACAAAGGATTGGGACACAACGTTAAGTTTGCCGGAGGGTCATTTGGCAAGCCACTTGAGTTCAACAATGTTCCTGTATCCTCTGCGCCGGGTTCACAATCGTTATATTGCACCTGAAAACGGACAATTTCGGTCGCTTGCAAAGTCGTCCGATCTCCAGAGTCATTAAACAGGCCAACCTCTACTTTGTCATTGATTGTATCAGCAATTATTTGATCCGTAATTCCCTCGGCCTGTATATCTGCCGAAATATCTAGGGCTAACTCAGGACCATTATAGAAGAACTTAAACAACCCCGTAGTCTCCTCTCGTTGAATTTTCAATGTCACATCCTGTCCATCAGAAATATATTGGGTCGTATCGGTAAACAGTTTTCGACTAGAGCCGCCATCACTACGATATATGACCTGTGGCGCGTAGGCGTAGGTGTCATCCTCTTTCTTAAAGCGTTCGATGCTATACTGAACCTTACCACTGCCATCATCTAACGAGTTCCGTATCTCAAGACCAACCCGTCCACCTGCAACTTCAGTATTTTCAATATCGTTAATCGTCACCGAAGCTTCAAAGCCCGACGCGGTAGAGATGTCACCGATACCCGTATAATGGAGGAAAAAGTAACCACTGCTATCACTATCGTCACTACGAGTATAGATATTCAACTCCCCTTTACTTTCTAAGACTAAGTAATCATTACTAGAACCAGAGGCATCTTTAATCCGAGGCTTAAAGTAACCAGAATCAACACCCGAAGCAATCCCATACGGCTGATCAACCCATTGAGCAAACTCAGCCGCTTTATCTCGTTGAGTCTGATAGGTAAAGTTGTCGAATTTGGTGCTAGACGATTCAAGGTAATCAGAAGTTTTATTATTAACCGCAAACAGCATGCCGTATAACTCTTGCCCTATGACAAAAGGCATGGAAACGGCTTTATTCGTATCTTCGTCCTTAAAGGTTAACCAACTGTTTGGAGCATCGTTGGTGGTATATTCAAATGTAAAATCAGCCTCATTCTTATTAATTCGTAATTTAACTGGTAGTTGACTCGGTTGAATTCGTACTGTGTCAGACTCCTCGTAATCCATGTTGTCATTAGTAATCGGCGCACCTCGATAACCTGCAAACAATTTGAAGTTCTGATTTGTATCAGACCAACCTAAAGCAAAGTAAACCATCTGGCGCTCATCTTGAACACCCGTCGATTCGGCATTAACCGGGCCATCTTTTCGCAAGGCTATTCCTGCCAAAGCAGGGTCTTGATAAGTACTCACATCCTTATCATAAGACTTTGAACCACTACTGACACCAACTGGAGCATCAACGATCTCAACCTGTACATAGCTCAAGGTGTTATCTTGGTCGGTAATCTGTTGATTATAGTAATACCCACCCATTTTATCATTATGGGCGTTAAGAATAGGACTATCATAGTGTTCTAAGACTAAAGTGTCCCCCTCTATAGATGGGCTAGGAGGTGGTGAATCTTTAAAACCGTGGGCAGTCCAGTTATTAGCCAAATCATAACCGGCACTAAAATCAATCATGGGGCCATTCACATACTCTATCTCGGCGGGACCAAACGTTTCTGTTTTAGTAGTAGCGGTCGCTTTACAGGTCAATGTGGCATCAGCAGTAGCCACATTATTAGTTTCGTACACTTCATCCACAAAACGGGAGGTATTAACTCGAGCATAAAAGTCATGGCCGCCATATTGAGTCAAAGTAAAGGCTTGTCGAACCGAACATGATCCGTTTGCCGGTATCGGAAGCTGACACCCGCCACTACTTTCGGTGACCCATGTTTTATAATCTCCGGGTGCATTAAAGACGGAGGTGTCGGTAATTTGACCCGGTACAATTGGGGCTGGACTGTGATAGAAGTCGATGTCAAAATAGCGAGAAATTGGCACGGTGGCACTGTTTTGAATAGTAAATGTAACCGTGTAAGGCTGATTGATGTATGGAGTTCCTTGCCCCTCAGCTAGGATAGCACCGTCGGGAGATATATTTTTAGCTAACAGGTCTACAGGTCGCAGGGTTAAGGTGGTGGTAGCAACCTTGCCGGAGCTACTGCTATCGGGACGGGTATATATGTCAAACGGCTTGCCCCAATTGGATGGCACGGTTAGATCATAACCGGGCGTGCGAGGCAGGTTATCAAGATTATAAGAGATACTGGCCTGTCCACTGCTATTGGTTTGCACACTGCCACCCCGCCCAAATAAAATATCTTTTTCGCCGTTGGTATTACTGGCATAGAAGATTTTATAGTTGGTGTTGGAGGCATGGTTTTTAAGCTCAATCGTCACAGTGGCATCAGGTAACACCGCGTATTGAGAGTTGAGGGAAGGCCAACTACTAGGACGGTTTAAGGAAGCGGTTGGATAATCAACCTGTTTCCCATCTTCATACACCTCTATAACTGGTTGGGGGATGATACGCACATCAATAAAGGCTGTAGCATTATCAAAGTTTCCACTGGAAGCACTACCATCATTACCGCCCACAAAAGAAGCGATTTTATAGTCCAACGTTGCTCCTCCTGAGGCGGCATTTAGGGGAATGGTATACTCAGTCACCGGGCTATCGTCGGTCACAGTAACCATGATCGCGTCATTGGCCTCTTGAGTTGGTACTTGATCGTTAATCAACGCGTCATTAGTACCACCCAACCAGATAGTGTATGCCCCTTCGGCATGGTTATGAAGTTTGATATTTAGCATGGTTCCGATGGGGAACTCATAGTTATTGCTACTAACATCGACAATGGTAATGTAAGGATCGTTGCTCGTATCGATTGTAAAGCGTTGTGCTTCTTCACGAGGAGCAATCCAATTATCTTCTAAGGTACTACTCGTAGCCTCGACCAAATAGGAACCAACCACATAAGTACCAGCAGTCCATTCCTCTGCCCCATCCACTAAGGGAATGTTGATGACATTACTATTGCCATCATTATTCACCGTCACCTCGGACGAGGCATAGATCACATCGCCGACTGTTTCGCTGTCGGTTAAAAAATTGGTAACGATGATGTTATAGGTTCGGTTCGGAGTATGGTCAGTCAATCGAACCTGAATCGTATCGCCTCGACGGTACGTTTGCTCAACCTCACCCAATAACGTAAGTTCGGGGTCAGTAATGTAGATTTCGGTGATGGTATAGGCTGAAGCCCCCACACCAGTCATGGCGATACGGGATTCGATTTCACATGGCTTGCCACCAGAAGGAGGACAAGGAGATGGTGGTGGTTCTGGAGAAGGTTGTAAGCGCCAAACCCCTGATGAAACTGTTTGCCCATCCGTCGATACATCTAGTCGAGTGGAGATTTTAGTTTGTTTGGAGGCTCCATTACCGTAAGTTAAGTAAATGTCGTATTCTTCAACGTCATGCTCAAACAAGCTAACGTCGATTTTAGACCGAGCGGCCCACACCTTTACCCCACCTATACTATTGCTACTGACCGAGTCATCCTTTAACACAATAAATGCACCACCACCTGTTGAGCTAATAGACAAGCTCTGAGCCGCTTTTGCCAATGGATTCACATTACAGTTATGGTCAGTTGCTCCGGCAACAACCGAATAAAGACAGTAGTCTCCGGCTGGAATTCCAGTTAAAGAAACGGCACCCTCACCAGATTTTCCTCCCCATTGATAATCACTGTCGGTTGGTATACTTTGCCCTACCGGATAACGTACAATAACTTCATCACCCTCAGGAATAGACTGCAAATAGATGTCATAAGTTTGCGTCTGGTCATGTTCCTTAATTTGAACCAAAATATCCATGCCGACCTGAATAGTTCCATCTTGACCATATCCACTTAATGACAAAATTTCCTGACTCTCGTCACCACATAACCCTACCTGCTGACAAGGGTTAGAGCCGGGGCCAAACTCTGGTTTGGGACGAATAGCGGGCGGTGGAACACTACCCAACGCGCTATTAATCCCCTCATTTTGCATTTGTACTCGACCTCGTACTGTAACCGGACTTTGCCCCATCACCACATCAAAAACCGGAGTCATCATCTTAACATTATAAAAGGTATAGACCTCAACATTAAGCCCTTGATCACCTGCATAATCACGAATACTGACTGTTTTAGTCGGTGATCCACCATCAAAAATATTGTTTTCGGTCGTCTGTCCTGCCACCTCTACCCCAAACACGTTAGATTGGGCATCGCAGTTCCACTCACTTAAGTCGGTAGTGGTATCATTGGCAGGCAAAGGAGTTAGACATTGAGGCATGTTGTCTAAATTTCCACCGACTAAGGTTAAGCCTCTCGAAATTGCTAAAGTTTTAATGGCTGTGGCTCGATCCTTAGCTGTGCATTTCCAGGGTGAGCCAAAATCCCCTACGATTGCCTCATCCCCTTCGGGAACCAAACAACTAGGATTAGAAACTCCGTCCCCTTCAATATACGGTTTACCGGTAATTGCGTACCTTGCCGCCTCACGAGCCGCGCTTTGCACGGTAATATAAGCCCACATAATCCGTCCGGCCTCAAAAACACCGAGTAATAGTAACAATAATATCGGTAATATGAGGGAAAATTCTGCCAAGCTTTGTCCGTTTCCTTTAGTTTTTCGTGTCATGAATACTCCTTAATATGAATATACAAATGTGCGACTTGTAAATGTATAAATAGTTATTATAAACCATACTTGATAAATCTTAGTTTTTTTTGAGAATTTTCAATCTTAGACAAAGGATGTCACCAAAATTTATCTGAACATTGATCATTCGCTGATTTGGGGTAATAACAACCTACATGATAGAGTATCAATTTGGTTACAAAAAGATACGGGATATTATCAGGTTCAATCAATTTTAATATTTATCGCAGGCACAACTAAGAAAATTATAGGGAGTCATTGCATGGATGTCAACGTCAATTCATAACTTATCATTCAAGCCGGTTGACGAGTTTAATTCACCGTGCTATGATAGAAAATCAGTTCAAATAGTTAAGCATGTCACTATTTTTTCAAGCGATACGTTTTATAGCATAGTTGTGTTAGTGTCTCGATGTTTTCGCCATGCCCTGTGAATGAATTCAGTGATCTAGTTGAGGTGGTGAAAAACTAATGGCACTAACGAGTTGTCAACTTAAGGCCTGACAGGTTTTAGAAATCTATTAGGGTCTATACTCAAATTAGTTTGAAACCGACACTTCCGTATGTCATGCCCGAATGTGGTTATCGGGCATCCACCTTGCCTGTAGAAAATGGATTCCTGCTAAAAACGTGCGGGAATGACATGTTAAAAAGTTCTGTTCTCATTCTAATCGCAGTATAGCAGACCAATCGGCATCGGTTAGGAAAATAGTGACCCATAAAAAACATAAGATGAATAGTTATAAATTCAACAAATTAGTCTTATCCACGTGTATGTTTTTGATGATGCTCGTACTCCATGCCGTGTTAATTGTACCCGCTGTTTATGCCGATGAGTTTATCGTGACGCGCACTGATGACCCCACGCCAGATGGTTGTCAGGCCAATAACTGCTCCCTACGAGAAGCGGTTATTGCCGCCAATGATAATGCGGCGAGTGCAGATAGCATCACTTTCGCCAATTCGGTCAGCAACGTCCAGCTTGAAATATCGGGGCGTGGCGAAGATGAATCTGAAAAGGGAGATTTAGATGTCAAAGGCGATTTGACCATTATCGGCAATGGGATCAATCAAACAACGATTAATGGACTTGATTTCTCCACCGATTCACAAAACACCGACCGGATATTCCATGTGATAACTGGTACTAGTAAATTTTCGATTTTACATGTCACCTTACAAGGTGGGAACGTCAATCGAACCACCGGTTTTAATGGAGCTGAGGGTGGGGCGATTTTCCACATCGTCGACAATAGTATCTTGACCGTGATTGATAGCAAGCTCACCAATAATCAGGCCGTTTTAGGTGGAGCAATTTTCAGTGAAGGGAACGAGGCCATCATCAATATTGTTAATACCACCATTGACAACAACATTGGTCGCTCGAATGGAGGCGGATTAAATGTCTCACGCGTCGATATTGCCGATGTGAATATTCTTGGCTCAACCTTTATGAATAATGAGACCGGCGGAAACGGCGGAGCCATCTATTTCTTCTCAGACCCAAATGAGGGTGAGAAAGTGGTTATGAATTTGATTAACAGTACCCTCAGTAATAATGTCTCCGATGAATATGGCGGTGGGATTGCTAACGATGGCAACGGCGAGGTCAGCTTACAAAATGTGACGATCGCCGACAATGAAGCTGAAGCCGATCGAGATGGCGAAGGAGGCGGTGGTGGTGTCGCCGCAATTGGTAAAGGCCAATTTAAAATCTCAAACAGTATCCTAGCCAATAATATAGACAGGAGTATCGAGCAAAGTGACGATTCGCATGCTCCTGACTGTTTAATTACCGACACGACCTTACCCGTCGATTCCTTTGGATATAACTTTGTGGGCAATGACAACAATTGCTCTTGGTCTTGGATAGAGGCAACCACAAAGACAACCGACATGTTAGGGAAAGATGCCCAAGGAGGAGACGACCCAGGGTTAGGGGATTTTGTTACTCCAACTGACCGTCCCGCCTATTACGAGTTAAAAGACAGCAAAGTAATTGGAGCCGGTAATCCTGATATTGGGGGAGCTTTGGGGCAATGTGCCTTTATTGACCAACGAGGGCATAGTCGGGCAAAGGACGCAGGATGTGACATTGGAGCTTATGAGAAAGGCTCTCTCGAAAAAGTCTTGAGTATCACTACTATCAAAAGTGGGCCGGATATTATCGACCAACTCGGAGACAGCATCACCTACACACTGAGCGTCATTAACAGTAGTTTAGTCACCGGCAGTAACGTCGTTGTTACTGATGTTATTCCAACAGGCTCTTTTTACGTAACCGGCGGAACCCAAGTAGGCAACATGGTCACATGGGATGAACAGGTATTACTTCCGGCTGACCAAATCATGTCGGTCAGTTTTATCGTTACCTCTAATCAGGCCGTTATTAACGACGTTTACGGAACCTCAGCAGATGACTTCAGCGGCGATGGCTTCAGCGGAGTCGGAACTGCTTTGGCCGAGCCAAGTCTGGTCATTGAAAAAACCGCCCCTAGTCGAGCCGATATCGGCGCGCCGATTACCTATACCCTCACCGTTCGGAACGATGGTAAGGCAGACGCGATCAACGTGGTTATTTCGGATACAATTCCTGCCGGAGCGACATATATTACGGGGTCTGGTGGGACACAGGTGGGCAATGTGGTTCGCATCAAGGCTGATAATGTTCCCCAAGGAGGAACAAGCTTAATTTCGGTGATGTTTGCCGTGACCGCCACAACAACCATCACCAACCAAGACTATTGGGTCAGCGCCACCGAAGAAACTGGTAATAAAGTTTATACCGCCACCGGAACTGTTAAACGAGTGACGATTGTCGGCAACCCCACCTATTTGCCGATTATGCTTAAAAACAGGGACTGAGTCAACGTGAAACGTGAAACGTGAGGCGTAAACAAAAAAGCCACTGGAATCGAATTTCCAGCGGCTTTTTTGTTTGGTCAAAAATCACGTCTCACGCTTCACGCCTCACACCGTCGGAATCCAAAATTCGGCTCGAGTGCCACGTCCGGGTGAGCTATCGACATCTAGTTCGCCCCCTAACATTTCAACCCGTTCCTCCATAGTTCGTAATCCGATTGTTTTACGTTGGCGAGAGGCGGCCATGGCTGTTTCAAAATCAAAACCACTTCCATCATCCTCGACTATCGATTTGGCTCGATCTTTTCCAATGTCTAACGAAATCTGTAACTGGGTTGGATTGGCATGCTGTTGAGCATTTTTGATTAGCTGTTGCACCACCCGAAAAATCGTCACTTCGGCATGAGGCGGAATACGCTTATCCTCGCCCATGACCCTAAAGTTGCAGGGGATATTATGCTTCTCTTCGTAATCCTCAAACAGTTTCTTTAAGGTTGGCGTTAGCCCCAAATCATCGAGCATCATGGGGCGTAGTTCAAAAATAAACTCTCGTACCTTTTGGAAAGTCTGCGAAACCGCATCCTTTAGAGTAGTCAACTCGGTTCTAGCTCGCGAAGGGTCGCTATCAAATAGACGCTCACAAATCTCGGCCTGTAGAATTAGGTTGGTTAAAGCTTGGGCTGGACCATCATGTAATTGATTAGCCAACGAGCGACGCTCACCCTCTTGGGCATCAATAATCTTGACCACGCCCACACTACTCTCACTCGCCTGACCATCGGCATCCTCCTCATCATCCGGTGCAATATCGGCTAAGGAGCCAGAGACATCCAATACTTTACGAAGACTTTCACTATATCGTTTTAGACTATCCTGTTTACCGCTCAGTTGTTCAATCTGCCCCCGAGTCATCATCAGCCTTAACTGAGTTTCTTGAGCCGCTCGATAAGTATTTCTAATATCATCACGAGGCATGGTATCTAGGTTAGCATCGATGTTACGCACTTGGTTGGTCAGTTGGGCATTACGGCGGGTTAAATTCTCTGCTTCCGAGTTGTTTTGCTGAATCAATACATCCAACTCTTTTAACTCTTTTTGAATCTGCTCATACTCTTGGCTGGTTTGTTCGATAACCTGCTCAATAGATAAGTTTTCGGACTCATTCATGGTTTTTACGGCTCCTAGTCACCAGATTTAGGAATTATAATACGGTTCAGAAGTTTATCATTTCTCAACAAAACAATTTAGGACACGGATAAACGCGGATAAACACAGATTTTTTATCCGTGAAAATCTGTGTTTATCCGTGCCCTAAAAGTCTGCAATTTGGTTAGTGTCATTAGGCCACTGATTGAAATCAGTGTCTTAAACGGAAAACCTGCTTAAGCAGGTTTCTCGTGTCAGCCTGTGAATTCATTCACAGGGCATGGTATTACTCTTGCTCTTCGTCATGCAGACGAATCCAGCCTCGTTTAACGGCATACAACGCGGCTTGAGTACGGTCATTAACGGCTAATTTACGCAAAATGCTGGTCATGTGATTTTTAACCGTTTGACGGCTAATCCCCAACTCGTAAGCTACCTCTTTATTGCTTTGCCCACGGGCGATATGTTGCAATATCTCCATTTCGCGGGGTGACAACGGGGCGAACATGTCGTTGGGCGAACCATCAACATAAGCCACTTTATCAAACTGTTGCAACAGCCATGTCGCCACTTCTGGCTTGTCCAGAACTTCGTCATCAATCACATAGTTGCCCAAGCTCACCTGACGCACCGCCTCGACCAAACGACGAGGGGTAACATCTTTCGGGAAATAGGCCGCCGCCCCAGCCCGAATCGAGTGGAAAATCTGCTCATCATCATGATAAGCTGTCAACATGATGACCGATACCTCTGGTGCGACCTGTTTCAGTTCACGAGTGACCTGCAAACCGTTCATTTGGGGTAGATTAATGTCCATGATGACCACTTTCGGCATGAGTTGTTTAATCATGCGTAACGACTCTTCACCGTCAGAGACCTCCATGATCACTTCAATATTATCATCTGATTCAAGGACTCGGCGTAGCCCTTGACGGAATAGTGGATGATCATCAACGAGAATAACACTTATTTTGCTCATATTTTACCTCTCCCTGCGGGAAGTTATTTTGATCTATTTTGTAGAATATGTGGTGGTCAAGATGATGTTGGAGTGCAATGGGTTCAGCCATTGCTTTTGGCAACAGCTAAACCCGTTGCACTCCATTTTCAACATCAGTCTGACCACTACACTTTTTTGTAGAATATCTAATTATAATGTCGGATAAGGAATTGATAAAACGACTTTTGTACCTTGATTGGGTTGGCTGAATATCTTCAGTTCACCCTTTAACAGTTCAGTATAATCGACCATTCGAGCCAGTCCCAAGTTTTTACGGGATGATCCCATGCTGTCAGCGGAGACCCCCTGACCATTATCTGTCACTGTAAATTCAAGGGTATTACCACGTTCTTTAATCTCAATTTCAACCTGTGTTGCCTGAGCATGCCGAGCCACATTACTAAGTGCCTCTTGAATGACCCTAAAAACAGCCACCTCGATAATACTTGGTAATCGCCCAAAATTAGCCTTAATGTGGAGTTTGGTCTCTAAATTAGCCCGTTCTTTGAACTTCTCCAGATAGCGCCGCATCCCACCACCCAGACCAAAGTTGCCGATAATCGTGGTCGGCTCTAGTCCGGCGATAAACCAGCGCACGTCAGACAAGCCCTGTTCTAGCTCATTCTGTAATGAATCTAGGCCCGTTGAGACGGCTTCATCGTCGGGATTTAACAGATGCCGACATGAGGCCAACTCAAACACCGAATTAGCGAGCAGTTGTCCCACCAAATCCTCTAGCTCACGAGCCAGTTGCGTCTGTTCCTCTTCTTGACTTTGCAATACCCGAATCAAGGGCCAATAACGATCATCATCCGACACAGGTGGTTTATCCAAACCATTTTGGAGGTATGACGATAAATGTTGGCTTCGTTCTGAAAGGCGCACAAGTTGCTGGCTAACTTGCTGTAAATGCGAGGTGAGGGGGTGATTATCTCCCGATTCTCGGCTGACCTGTTCCTGATTGAGTAATGCGGCTTGTGCTAACTGGTCAAGCTGACGTTCTGTTTCGGCCAAGGTATTGGTGGCTTGCGCCAAAAATTGTTCCAATGAGGCGATGTTATTATTCATGCGGCACTCCCTGATAGTCACCTCTGTAAGTATACCATAAAAAATTATAGTACGGCAAGGAAGAGATATAATCTTGCAACAGGTAAAAAATGCATGGTTATGGGCTATTGTACGGCTAAAAATAGCCTTAACCAATTACTCATTCCTTAACATTTGGTACACGACCATATTATCACCTCCAGCCTCAATTGAAAATGGTGATTTGGTACGGTATATCAATTCAAAATCGGGTTGTTGGGTGAGGTAGGGATACCATGACGGAAATGTGACCAGATAGTCGGCCTGTTCGGTTTGCATGAAGGTCAGCAGATCTGATTCGTCGCGCATAATTGGAATTACAGCCGGGGTGACAAGTCCGGCCAAGTCGATGATATTGCGTGGGCTAAAGTAACCAATCGCCCCAATATCGTGTACGGCCAACAACGCGTCCGATTCGACATGCACATCGAGCCATTTGGCGACCATGACCATTTCGGTTTCGATGAAGCGGACATCCCGACTGTAGGCTTGTGCCCCAATCAACAAAAAGGTGAGCAGAAGAATCGGCAACGACAAGGCAACTACGCGGCCAACGACTCGTTGATAAACCCTAAAGGTTTTGGAAATCTTTAGGCTTTGTCCACCCCAGCCCCACAAACGACTACTGCCCCACATGCTCAGCAAAATGATCCAGCCAATCACCGGAATCTGATAGCGGCCATGTTGATAGGTGACAGCCAGCCGGAAGCCGTACAGCAGTAAAAAGGAGACCCACCACAACCAGATGATAACTAGCTCATGCCGTCGTTCTTTAATCGTTAGCCATGCGGCGCAGAGCAATCCGGGTAAAAGGAGCAGTTGCGGCCCGATAAATATCACCCGAAACACCCCTTGCACCGATTCAACCGTTTCGCCAAAACTGCCAAACAGTCGCCACCAGAGCGGATAGGTGGCTAAAATCGCTCCATATTCGGCTTGTTTGGCGTAAAAGGTATTAGGAAACGGTTTGCCCGTTAACTGAAAATGGAAAGCGATGTAAGGCAACAACAGAATCGCTACTCCGCTGATAATCAAGCCCCATGTCCGTGCTAAGTCAGGCCAAATTCGGAAATTTTCCCCCTCCCGTTGGGACAATCGCGTTAAGTTAGTG
>JAUCGA010000087.1 GCA_030377865.1 Anaerolineales bacterium HSG25
GAATAACTTATCGTCTCATAAAAACTCAAAATCGAGTTTGTGGAGTGCAAAAGTTTCTTGCTTTTGCATGTTTGACGCTGGCAAAAGCAAGAAGCTTTTGCACTCCTTTAACAACTCTACTGCATAACCAAGCCACCGTTTACTGATAAAACTTGTCCAGTAATAAAGGCCGCTTCGTCAGAAGCTAAAAAAGCTACAGCAGAGGCAATTTCTTCTGCTTTGCCCAATCGTTTCAAAGGAGTTTGTTCCACAATATCAGCCACCATCTTTTCTGATAAAACATCTGTTAAAGCGGTGGGCACAAAACCCGGTGCAACTGCATTAACCGTAATATGACGCGAGCCAACCTCGCGAGCCAGTGATTTGGTTAGACCTATAAGACCCGCTTTTGAGGCGGCATAGTTGGCCTGTCCTGCTTGACCAGACAACCCCACGACTGAGGTAATATTGATGATTCTTCCTTGCCGTTTTTTGAGCATGGGGCGAATAACCGCTTTACTACAATGATAGGCGCTCGATAAATTGGTTTTTAGAACCATGTCCCAATCGGCTTCCTTCATCTTCATGATTAAGTTGTCGCGTGTAATACCGGCATTGTTGACCAAAATATCAACCTGACCATAAGTTTTAATAGCTGTTTTGACGAGAGCCTGTGCTTCATCGGCCTGACTCACATCGGCCTGAATGACTGTTGCCTGACCACCGGCTTCAATGATTGATTGAGCCACGGCTTCTGCTTCGGTCGCACTGTCACGGTGATTGATAATCAGTTTAGCGCCTTGTACTGCCAACGTTTGGGCTATTGCAGAACCGATTCCTTTGGAACTACCGGTGACTATCGCGACCTTCTGGGTTAAAGTAAACATAGGCTTGAATCGTTTTGAGCTTAAGCATGATTCAGTTTCTAAAACTGTACTATGCTGATTAGACTAATTTTGCTATATGGTCGGGCGTTTGCACCGAATGACGCTTGACCGTTTTATCAATTCGGCGTAGAAGACTGCTCAATACCTTTTTGGGACCAATTTCAACAAATTCGGTCACACCCTCAGAGATCATGTACTGAATGGTATCTGTCCAGCGTACCGATGTCGTTAATTGTTGGTTCATTTCTTGCTGAATTGCTTCAATCGAGGTCAAAGGTCTTGCATTTATGTTAGCGACAATTGGGGTTTCTGGCAAGCTAAGGGGAATTTTTTGTATGACCTGCTCAAATTCAGTCGCCACAACAGCCATCAATTCAGAGTGGGCGGCAATGCTGACCGCTAGTTTGACCACTTTTCTGGCTTTGGCCACTTTGGCGAGGGACATAGCCTGCTCGACCGCGGCAATATCGCCAGAGATAACAAGTTGACCGGGAGCATTGTAGTTAGCAATCTGTACTGCACCCGTTTTTTCGGCTACGACCTGTTGACATATTTCCATTACTTGTTCGTCATTTAATTGTAAAATTGCGGCCATACCACCGAGATTCAACTCGCCAGCCTTTTTCATGAGCCGTCCCCGTTCGCGAACCAAACGTACCCCGTCTGCAAAGGAGATTACGCCTGTAACCACATAGGCCGTATACTCACCCAAGCTGTGTCCGGCAATATAGGCAGGCTCAACGTGATACCCTGCGGTCTGTAAGGCTCGCCATGTAGCAATACTCGTCACAAAAATAGCGACTTGGGTGTTTATGGTATCGTTTAGCTCTGTTTCTGGCCCTGCAAAGCACATGTCACTTAAGGAAAAACCGAGGATTTCATCAGCTTGGGCAAACGTTTCAGCGGCTACCGGATACTGCTCCGCCAAGGCTTGTCCCATACCAACTTCTTGTGATCCTTGACCGGGGAATAAAAATGCTGTTTTTGACATAAGTATAAATCGGATACTTAGGTATTGAATGAAATAAGGGCTAATAAAACATTAGCCGTGACAATTGACACGGCTAATACAAAATTTTTTGATAGACCTCAAACAATGGGTCTAATTTTTACTCGTCTTCATTTATATCTAAGACTTGTTGTCCTTTGTACTGCCCACAGTGGGGACATACATGGTGAGACAAACGTGGTTTATCACAATTTGGACAAGGAATCATAGCTGGCATTTTTAGACGTAAATAATGCGCTCGTTTGCGTTTGCGGCGAGTTATTGAAACTTTTATTTTTGGTAAAGCACCCATTTTATAAATCCTTTCTTTGTTATTAAGTCAACGAGTTATCGAAATTAAAGATATTCAGTTTCGATAACTCGTAGGCTCTTTAATTAGTTATCATGACCGTCAACTTAAGATTTGACAGGTTTTAGAAACCTGTCAGGTCTGAACTTCCATTCTTTTTAAGTTGACACTTATGAATTAGTTATCATTGGTAGTTTTGACGGTTAATAAATCAGCCCAACGGGCATCTATCTTTTCAGTATCACAGTCACATGTGGCAAGGTTTAGGTCTTGACCACATTGTGGGCAAAGTCCTAAACAGGCCTCTCGACAGTAGCGAATGGACTCAGCGGCCAAAATCAGTTCTTGTTGCGTAATTCGGGTCAAATCTAAGACATGCTGATCATCAATCAGATTTGTCTCTTCAACCTCTGCGGTGACATTCAGTGAACTGCCGGTATTTACATCGACAGAAGGGAAAAACTCCTCTTCCAGATCAATCGTTATGACTGTATCAAATCGATTTAAGCATCGCCCACAATCTTGTTGAACTGTGGCTTGTAGTGCGCCAGTGATTAAAACATTATGCCCAACCGACAAAAGCTTCAAGTTCCCAGTTATAGGCGAGTTAAGGGTTATGGCTTGCTCTGTGTCAAGCACAATCTGAGCCGTAACTGTAAAATTGCGGCTTGCCCCCATTCCCTCTTTAAGCAATTGAGAGACATTAAACTCTAAATATGATGTAGGTGTGGCAGATTTATTTTCAGACATGAAACCCCGATTATAAATCAGACTAAATAAAATTCCAAATGTTGATTAATCTAATGAGATTAATCAACGATGTACGCTTTCAAAAACAGCTTGAGTTCGATTCGACTGGTGCTGTTTTCGTAGAATAAGTAACTTTCAATTCTAAGTTGTTAATTTGCCAAGGCCGCCCCGAAATGAATTTCAGGGCTACAAAACAGCGTCCAACAACGCGTTAAACAGACATCTGCTCAATAGTATCGTCATGATGGTCAGCCTCAATTTGACGGCGAACCCGAGAACGCCCATTCAACTCTAAAGAATGGGTGGTTGCGCCTCGTTTATGGTAGCGTACACCGGGTATCAATAAGCCGTCGGTGATTCCAGTTGCGGCGAAAAATATTTCATCACTGGTCACAAGATCATTTTGGGAGAAGACTTGATATTCAGATAAACCTGCGGCATCAAGAGCTGTTCGTTGAGTTTCGGTCTCGGCTACAAGGCGAGTCAGCATTGCACCTGACATGGCGCGCACCGCACAAGCCGCGACCACACCCTCGGTAGAACCACCGATGCCCATCATTATGTCGATAGCAGAACCGGGGGTGGCCGCTAAAATCGCTCCAACTACATCCCCTTCGGAGCGTAAAATTACTCGAGCGCCAGTAGCTCGAATGTCATAAATTAATAACTCATGGCGAGGTCGGTTTAGAACAAATACGGTTAAATCTTCTACATTTTTACGGAGAGCGCGGGATAAAACGCCTAGTGTCCAGGCTACCGGTGCGTCGAAACATTGCGGGGTTAGTACTTGAGCTCCAATTTCACTGACTACAAATTTTTCCATGTACGGAACCGGAAGTGGGGTATACATAGCTCCATACGGAGCCAATGCGGCCACCGAGATGGCATCGGGCAGACCTTCGGCTAACAGGCGTACTCCCTCAATCGAATCGACCGCGACATCCATTGTTGGGCCTAAACCTGTTCCGACATTGGTTCCTTCACCTAATACCGCGACATCAACATGTTGTGGGCGTTCGCCAATAACAATCTGACCCGACATGTTAATTCGGTCTAGTTTATGGCGCATCATTTCAGAGGCGACCTGATCGGCTGTTATCAAGTTTCCTCGCCCAACCCACCGACTAGCCACCATAGCTGTTGATTCTGTCGCTCGAATTAAACTTAAGCCTAAATCTGTTTGCGGTTTTGTTCCCATATCCCACCTCGTCGTAGTGATTTGTTGTTGTAATAATGATGGTCATTTTAACACGAAACAACCCTCTGACCAATTTTATCATTCGCCTCCACAGTTCGGCCTACCTGTGTTATACTACAGTCTTTCAGATAATGGTTTTCAATTCAAGGCCAACCTTCCCGCAAGTTCAAAACTTGCGGGAAGGTGACAACTGAAAATGTTTATCTGAACATCTATAGCCTCACTATGAACAGTTTAACAATTCTCCTTTTGAACTGGAATCGAGCTGATACGACCTTGGCCTGTTTAGCTCGCTTAACCCGTTGGCAACAACTACAGCCCCAAATCTGGCTGGTTGATAATGCCTCTCATGACGATAGTGTTAGCCGTATTAAGGCTCAGTTTTCGCAGATTAGGTTACTGGTCAGTGAGCAGAATTTGGGCTTTGCGGGGGGCAATAATCTGGCTTTACGACAACTTGTTCCTACCAATCCAAACACGGGTCAGCATGATTATATCCTGCTCCTAAACAATGATGCCGAGATTACTGAACTGTCTGTTAGCCACTTAAGTAAACTGTTAGACAGTGATCCAGCTATCGGTGTCGTTGGCCCGATTTTCAAAGATGGTGATCGTGTTACCTCTGCCGGTGGGGGGGATGTGGCTCGACAAATCAACACCCATTTAACACCCAAAATATTGCCTCAAACACCATATTCGGTGGGTTACGTCTCTGGTACGGCGGCTTTATTTCGAGCCAACTTATTGCGGGAGGTGGGTTTGTTTGATGAGGCTTACTTTTTTAGCGGTGAGATGGCCGACTGGTGTGAGCGGGTCAAGCAAAAAGGGTATCAGACGATTATCAGCCCTACAGCCGAGGCATTTCATGATACCGACCAAGCGGGCGAGGCTAGACAAACGTTGTATGCCTACTATATCATTCGTAATAGATTCCTATTTATTCGTAAATTCCGAGCCGAACAGAAGATTCGGCTTTATGGTTTTTGGTTGGCCTATGGCTCGGCCTTGGTGCTAAAATCTATGCTGACGGGGCGCTGGCTCACTGGTCGAGCTGTCTTGTTGGCCTTGATGGACGGTCTGAGCGGGGAGTTTGGTGGGCAAAATCAGCGAGTGATGGACGATGTGAAGGTAGACGGACACAAGTAGTTTGCTACAAAACCACCTGTTCAAGTAAAATCAAGCGGTGGTTTTTAATTTGTCCTAACAGTGTAAATATTCAGTGAACTCGCCAGAAGGAGTATCAGAAACCCGATTTCTTTGAGAAATCGGGTTTCTAGGGCAGTTTTACTGAACTTTTACCTACAGTCTTTCAGATAATGATTTTCAATTCAAGACCAACCTTCCCGCAAGTTCAAAACTTGCGGGAAGGTAACAACAGAAAATGTTTATCTGAACATCTATAGGAGGGCGAAAGTAGCAGAACAAACGGTTTGTTATTCTCGACTTCCTACAGTCTACGAAAAAATATGAATATTGCTAACAACGCGACAGAACTAATCGGTAATACACCTTTGGTGGCTCTGCAACGGGTAACTGATGGTGCGGCGGCTCAAGTAGTTGCCAAATTAGAGTTTTACAATCCCGGAAACAGTGTCAAAGATCGGATTGCGGTCTCTATGATTGAAGCGGCAGAAGAGGCTGGCTTAATCAAAGAAGATACAGTTATCATCGAACCAACCAGCGGTAATACAGGTATTGGCATTGCCTTTACCTGCGCGGCCAAGGGGTACAAATGTTGTATTGTCATGCCCGAATCGATGAGCTTGGAGCGCCGTTTGTTATTGCGAGCCTACGGCGCAGAACTTATTTTGACTCCCACCGCCCAAGGCATGACCGGCGCGATAAACAAAGTTGACCTCATGGCCGCCTCAGATTCACGTTATCTGGTTCTGCAACAGTTCAAAAATCCGGCTAATCCAGCCATCCATCGGCGTACAACCGCCGAGGAGATTTGGCGCGATACTGACGGCAAGGTTGATATTTTTGTTGCCAGTGTCGGAACCGGCGGTACGATTACTGGCGTTAGCGAGGTGCTAAAGAAGTACAATCCCGCGGTACAAGCGGTAGCTGTTGAACCAGAGGATTCAGCCGTGTTATCGGGTGGCCCTAAAGGTGGGCATGCTATTCAGGGGATTGGGGCTGGATTCATTCCCGACGTGTTAAATACTGAAATTTATGATTCAATCGTACAAGTTAAGAACGCCAGCGCCTTTAGCATGGCGCAACGTATGGCTCAAGAGGAGGGATTATTGGTCGGAATCTCATCAGGGGCGGCAGTCTGGGCCGCGGTTCAAGTTGCTAAACAGCCTGAAAACGCGGGTAAGTTAATTGTGGTCGTTATTCCCTCTTTTGGTGAGCGCTATTTAAGTACCGCCCTGTTTGCTCAATATCGAGATTAGTGCAGAAGTTTATCGTTTCAACATGACTAAAACAATATCTGACAGGATTAACGGGATTGACAGGATTACAAGCAAAAAAAATCCTGTTAATCTTGTTAATCCTGTCAAAAAATGCTTTTGGTTTTATCAATATGTTAGGTCATGAATGAAACAACAAACTTTTGATTAGTGGATAAGTCAACTTAATGTTTGTAGTAGGCGATTCATCGCCTTCAAACGGCACTAAAGTACCTACTACAAACTCTTAAGTTAACGGTCATGGCGTTAGTCTTCGTTTCGGCCAAGACCTTCAAGGAGCTTCGCACCTTGAAGGACGTGGAGTCGTTCTCCTCCGAGGTGCGAAGCTCCTCGGAGGTGTTGGCCGAAACCATGACCATCGCCACGGTCATGATTAGCAGACAATCTATAATAAATTATGTTTCAAACCTTACAGTCTGACATCAACGCAGTTTTAGAACGTGACCCCGCGGCGCGGAGCCATCTTGAGGTAGTTGTCTGTTACGCGGGATTACATGCTGTATGGGCACATCGAATCGCCCATGCCTTTTGGAAACGGGGCTGGAAATTAACTGGGCGTACTGTCTCGCAGGTAGCTCGTTTTGTTACCGGCATCGAAATCCATCCGGGTGCGACCATCGGCCCGAACTTTTTTATCGACCACGGCATGGGGGTGGTGATCGGTGAAACCTCTGAGGTTGGCCGAAACGTTATTCTCTATCATGGTGTGACCTTGGGTGGAACCAGTCTGAGCAAAGGCAAACGTCATCCTACTTTGGGCGACAACGTAGTCGTGGGAGCCGGAGCCAAAATTTTAGGCGGAATCACCATCGGTCACAACAGCCGCATAGGAGCCAATGCCGTGGTGGTCAAACCGGTTCCGCCCAATTCGGTGGTGGTTGGCGTTCCCGGTGAGGTGATTATTCGTCAGTTAAACGGACGAGCAACCCGAACCAAGCCCGATTTAGATCATGGTGACCTGCCCGATGTCATCAGCGAGTCACTGATCGCCCTAATGGATCGGGTTGATGTGTTGGAAAAGCAACTGCGGGAGCATCAAGAACCATTAGCAAAACCATACACCCCCGACCACGGGGTATGGCGAAGCGACGATTTTGTGATCTGATTTGCCAAATCGTTAAGCCTCTGTTATTGTTTTTCAATAAAGTTAACAATGTTGTTATTTTTATTAGTCTAAGGAGACAAAAAAATGAAGAAGCAAACTGTTTTTCAACCAAAGGTGTGGTTTATGTTGATGGGGCTAATTTTGGCTTTAATGTTAGCCGCTTGTGGGGGTAATCAGCCTGCCGAAAAACCCAAAGAAAAACCAGCTAAAGAAGAGCCAGCCGCAGAGTCGGAAAAGGAAGAACTCAAAGAAGAAGCAGAGGCCAGTGGCGGCTCTGAGTTTTGTGGCGATAGCAGTAAACGGGCCGACACACTTAACTTTTTTAACTGGGGTGACTACATCGATGAAGAGATTATGACCCAGTTTGAGGCTGAATGTGGGGTTAAAGTGGTACAAGATATTTTCTCGAGCAACGAGGATATGATTGCTAAAGTACAGGTCGGAAACTCAGGTTACGACTTAGTTGTCCCCTCTGACTATGCGATTGATATTATGGTCAAAGGTGGCATGTTAGCTGAAATCGATAAGAGCAACATTCCAAATATGAGCAATTTGAACCCCTTGTTGATAGGATTGTATTATGATCCTGACAACAAATACAGTGTCCCATATCAATGGGGTACAACCGGAATTGCTTATAACATCACTTCTTTCCCTGATGGGCCACCCGATAGTTGGGCCGCGTTGTTTGACCCAGAGCAAGTCTGCCAAAACAGCGGTTTTGTCTCCATGCTGGACGATGAGCGAGAGTCGATAGGTGCAGTTCTAATGTATTTAGGCTACTCTTATAACGACACCGACCCGGCTCATCATGAAGAAGCCAAGCAGATTCTACTGGCTCAAAAGGATTGTCTCGCTAGTTACGACTCCGATAATTTTGACCAAGCTCTGGCTGGCGAAGAGATTTTTCTTGCTCACGCCTGGAGTGGGGACACAGCGTTAGGTCGAGATGAGAACGAAAATGTGCACTTCCTCATTCCCAAAGAGGGTGGCGCAATCTGGCAAGATAACTTCGCCATCCCTGTCGATGCGCCTAACCAATACACCGCCGAACTGTTCATCAATTATGTCCTTGACCCTGAAATTGGTGGACAATTGAGCAACTACGCCTACACCTTTACCCCCAACCAAGCCTCAGAGGAGTTCTTAGACGAAGATTACTTTGAACTGCTCAAAACTGGTGGCATGCTTCTCGAAGATTCTGACTATGACCGCCTTGAATGGATTCAACGAGATGACGACACCATTATCTTCTCTGATACATGGACGGCAGTCAAAGCGCAGTAACTGAGGCGTATCTAAACCTAAAGTAAGGCAATTCCAAGAAAATAAATCTCCCAAATTGAGCAGAGTCTCTACCCCCCTCAGTCCCCCCTGCTAGGGGGGAAGCGGCTCCTCTCCCTAGCAGGGGGAGGCTGGGAGGGGGTAGAGTGTCACAATGGTTTTGAGAGGTTTTAAATTCTGGAACTTCCTAAACAAACGAAAGCCAACTGAGCAATATCAGTTGGCTTTCGTCATTCATATCGTTGACCGCCCGAAAACTCGGCTCTGCTTCACATCATTGTAAAGGATGGTATAATTGATGTAACTACCGTTTAATTGATGATGGAGGTCATGATGGAACATAGATTATGGGGTATTTGTAACTGTATGCGGGTATTAAAAACTAGCCGAGAGGTTATGTCTCTCATGTTGTTGTCTTTACTGTTGATACTGTTGATGATGTTACTCAGTCAGCCGGTGTTGGCTCAAGAAGAGGCTGACGATGAAGCCGAAACGGATGAGGTTACGTATCAAGAGGACGATGGCCCGGGCGCGTATAATGAGATTGCTAATGGTAATTTTGAGTTTGGCTTCTACGGCATCCCTTGGATTGGTTTTGAAGCCGGTGACTGGAGCGGTGTACCTGTTGACTGGGGCTGGTTTAAAAATAATGAGGCGTATGGTAAATATCGAATTTACGATAATCGAGAGTTTGGCTTAATCTGTTTGGATGATTTGAACCAGACTGAAAGTAGCAAAACATCACTCTCCTTGCACATGCAATCAACCGACGACATAGAAGCTCGTTTAGGGGTTTATCAAACCTTAGATGTGGTGCCGGGGCTAGAGTATGTGTTTGCCATTAGTGGTACAATTCAATCTCAAAAAGGGCAAGGTAGAATAAAACGGAATAATCGGGTCGAACTGTTTTTTGACGAATCGGGGCATGAAGATTGGGATCAAATTCCCAAAGATGATTGGATCACCCTGCCTTGGCCCGAAGAAGAGTTAGAGTATAAGGTGTCGGGTGAGAATGATCCCGATTTAGCCACAATTTACGGCTACCTGACCGCCATAAAACCCCAAACCAATCGACTGACCGTCTTTGTTAGCGGCTATCGAGAGCTACCCAACTTTCGAGCAACACGCTTTACCGTTGACTGTATCTCGTTGATTCCAGTCGCTCAATTAGATACGTTTGCCTACGCCGAAGCGTTAAGCAACTTTTCGGCTACTTCGGTCGATTATACACTTGATGCAGATAAACTAGATGAGTTACCCGCCGAAATATTTGCCGAATCGGCTGAGATAAAAACAAAAACCATCACTACTCAACCAACCTCCGTCCCTGCTGGACCAGCTTACGAGATTGTTTCGGCCAGTGTGGTGGGGGTCGTCCCACCCAAGGCGGACGGAGATTCAACCGTCCAAACCAGTCCATCTGATACCGATAGCTCAACCACAATCATCATTCCCGACAGTGGTGGTGTGCCAGATAGTAGCGCTCGTACTATACTAGTCATGATTTTTGCTAGTTTGGTTGTAATAGGTTTAGTCGGGGCTGGTATTTGGAATATCCGCCGCGAAGAGTAACAACATAACATTCAGGAGTATTATTGTGGAAGAAGAAAAGTCACTCAAAGAGCAAGCCGAAGCGATTATGGACGCGGTGACCCAAGAAATAGGAGAGGTCGACGAGAAGAGTTTGACCGTCCCCGTCGCAGAAACTCAAGCTGACACGGTTATTGATAAGTTATTTGGCGCGATTAACGATGTAGATATCGTCGCGGCTGAAGAGCGGGTTCGGGTTATGCGGGAAAAATATCCCGACGCTACCGACCAATATCTGGTACAACGGTTGATTCAGATTAAATGCCAACAAACCGGCGCAGTGGGTGCGGCTACCTCTGGTGCAGGTTTGATTCCGGGCATCGGAACCGCCGCAACCATGACCCTTGGGGTAGCGGCAGACATCGGATTGACCTTCAAACTCCAAGCTGAGTTGGTTTTAGAAATTGCGGCGGTGTATGATTATCCACTAACTGATGTTGAAAAACAGCGCATCGTCATGATCATCACCGGAGTTAGCACCGGCGCGACCACCCTTGCCTATCGTGCTGGAGAACGAGCGGCCTTGAGGTTTAGTGAAAAATTTGCCGAAAAAGCGATTATTAAGGCGCTACCGATTATTGGAGTGATTGCCTCGGCTAGTACGAATGTTATTTCGACCTATATTATCGGACAACGAGCCGACGCATATTTTCGACTTGGCCCAGAAGCAGTGGGCAGTTGGACTGACAGCCTTCGAGCTATTACCGGAGTCGATGAACGTAAAATTACCGATTGGTTAGCCGAAAGCACCAAATCGACAGGCGAGACGATCAGCAATACTGTGTCTACTATGACCACAACCAGCAAAGATATGGTTAGTAGTAGCTTAACGAGGGCGACCGAAGCCGTGGTCTTTGGCGCGGGTACGGTCAGTGGGGCGGTAGTCTCTGGGGCTGGCACGGTGGGGGGCGCGGTTGTTTCTGGAGCAAGCATGGTTACGAGCATGCCTCGGACAGGATTTAGGCAGGTGCAAAGCTATTTCTGGCCGAGTGACCCCAACAGTGAAAAGATTGTTGAGGGAGAGGTGTTATCCACCTTGGACATTAATCTCAGCCGTTCAATCTATCCGTATACCTTTACTCCTGTTTTTCGGGACTATATTTGGGGTGGGCGGAATCTTGAAACGATATTAGGACGAGATATTCCTGACGGGGTAATTGCCGAAAGTTGGGATATTTCGGGACATCCGTCGTCTCCTACAGTGGTTGATAATGGGGCGTTGGCTGGTAAAACATTACCCGAAATTCAGACCTTACTGGGACTAAATCTGGTTGGACAACGTTCGCAGGGGATGTTAAAACGGGATAAATTTCCTTTGCTTATCAAACTGTTGGACGCTAATAAACCGCTCTCGGTGCAGGTGCATCCTAATGATGAGTATGCCAACGAGCATGAAGATGGGGAGTTGGGTAAAACTGAGATGTGGTATGTGTTGCATGCCAAACCAAACGCTCGGTTGATTTATGGCTTGGCCTCTGAGGTGACCCCAGAAGAGTTTGCTACCGCTATCGAAACCGGAAATTTGACTCAGTATCTCCATAAACTACCAGTGAAAGCAGGTGACGCGGTCTTTATTCCCTCTGGGTCGTTACATGCCATTATGGATGGCATTGTTTTGACTGAAATTCAACAAAGCGCCGACACGACCTATCGAGTGTATGATTGGAATCGCCTGGGAACCGATGGAAAGCCTCGCCAACTACATGTCGATAAGGCGATACAGGTCATCAACTTTGACCAGATTCAACCCAACGTTTATCAACCTGAACTGGTCGTCGAAACCGAATCGATGCGGCAAGAGATTATCACGAAGAATCCTTATTTTCAGGTCGAACGATTTACCTTTGAGCGAGGGGCTACCTTCCGTCATTATTGTAACGGAAGCACCTTTGAAGTTTGGGGGGTCATGTCCGGTGCGGGACGTGTTCTCTGGACGGGAGAGACCCTGAATTTGTCGGCAGTACGCTTTACACTGTTACCCGCCACCTTGGGCGACTTTGAGATTCAAGTGACCATGCCGGGCGAATGGTTGCGGGTGTTTGTGCCAAATTAATCAATCCAGAGTGGTTCAACCTTATCAAACTGACCACCACAAGATTTACAAAAAAGTGTGGTGGTCAAGATGATGTTGGAGTGCAATGGGTTCAGCCATTGCCTGTAGCAACGGCTAAACCCGTTGCACTCTGTTTTCAACATCACTACAAAAAAATGAATATAATGATAAAAAAAATAGTCACTACACTGGTACTCGTGGGAATTTTGCTTCTTGGTATTGTTGTTATGTTTTTGTATGAGAACGACAAAGTAGATGTGAAAAAATCTGAAACAAAATCAGGAGAAGTTGTAAATTACTTTACCGAAACAGTTGAAGATGGGAATACAGTATTGACCTATCCTTTAGATACTACTCATGGGTTACAGCCTAATGAAGTAATTATTGGAGAAGGAGCCAGTCTGGAAGAAGATGGTGTTTTTGTAAAGATGAGCAGTCAAAGCTTTGGTAGCAATGATCCCACTTTGGCGATTGTCGAGGGAAGTGATTTTCATAATGGAATCATTGAAGTCGAAATGAATGGATCGGTGTCTCAAAAGGCCTCTCTAATTAAAAAGATATTTGCCAGAGGATTTATTGGTATTAGCTTTAGGACAAAAGAAGATATTTCGACATTCGAGTCTCTTTATTTACGGCCTACAAATGGGCCAACGGATGACCAGACTCGAAAAAATCATGCTGTACAATATGTTTCTTATCCCGATTGGGAATTTTCTAGATTTAGAGAAGAAGCTCCTGAACAGTATGAAGCCGCCGCACCTATCGCACCGGGAGAGTGGCAAAAAGTTAGAGTTGAAGTTGAAGATGAGGTTGCCAAGTTATATGTCAACGATGGAATTGACCCTGTATTGGTTGTAAACGATTTGAAATTAGGCCCTAATGCCAGTGGTAAAATTGGACTTTGGGTTGGACAGGGCACAAATGGGTTTTTTAGAAATCTAAAAATCACAAAATTTGACTAGAATGAATAATACAAGTAATTTGTAAATATTCAGTGAACTCGCCAGAAAGAGCGTCAGAAACCCGATTTCTTTGAGAAATCGGGTTTCTAGCTTGTAGCGTCACTTGTTTGCTTAATCTCCCCGATGGCCGCAAACTCGCTGTCTATCTTCTCGAATGATGCTTCTATCTCTCTTATGCCAATCCCGCCACCTGACTGACTGACTGTTTTTCTAATCAAAATGTCGGGTACCAAGGAAGTTCCAGAATTTAAAACCTCCCAAAACCATTGTGACACTCTACCCCCTCCCAGCCTCCCCCTGCTAGGGGGAGGAGCCGCTTCCCCCCTAGCAGGGGGGACTGAGGGGGGGTAGAGACTCTGCTCAATTTGGGAGATTTATTTTCTTGGAATTGCCCAAGTACTCGTTACGTCATCCCAGAACCGTCATGACTCACCATCTAACCTTATACCATGCTGATGAGCATGCCCATATCAACTGGCCCCACACATCCGACGGTCAGTACGCTCGTCGGTATCTGACCCCATTTTTGCAAAATAGCCCCCAACAATACCTGAACAACGTCACCACCGACCTGATGATATTGCAGGTTGACCAGACGATTTTTCCGGTAACACGGGTTGTGCCAACTACGAACAACAGTTACGTCTGTTCACCCTTAAATCACTACCTCTATTATGGCATTGAGGAGACCCAACGCCATTTGCCACTTTTGAGCCATCCCCTACAGTTGTTTGTTAGGCTATTTGCTCATTACCTGAATACTCATCAGTTTGAGCAGGCGATTCAGGTCAACAATTGGCTCCTCTCAACCAACCTATATCCTGATCTAAAATCTAGCCAGCTTGAGGCCATGCTGAATTATCTGCGTAATCAGTTTCCCGACCATGCGATTATCTTCCGTTCTGTTGATGAACATGGTAATCCCTTATTATATCAAACTTTGCGAACGTTGGGGTGTGCGATGCTGTTTAGTCGGCAGATATATTATCAACACCCGAATCGGTTAGCCGTACAACGCAAAAAACAGCTAAAAATCGACCTGAACCGGTTTCGACGCATGCCCTATCAAGCCCAACAGATCGATTCGGATGCGTCACCCGCTACAATCAAGGCGATTCAAACTCGGTACAATCAGCTTTATCTGGATAAATATTCGACCTTGAATCCACAATTCAGCACCGATTTTATTCGTTTGGCGCTACAGAACAAGTTGCTGACTATAACGATTTTACGTATGCCCGACAGTCAGCGAGTAGAAGCGGTTTTGGGTTACTTTTATCGACGCGGGTTGATGACCTGCCCCCTGTTTGGCTACGATACAACGCGCCCCAAACAACACGGATTGTACGTCCTCCTCAGCACTATGGCTACGTTAGCCGCTCAACAAAACGGCCATGTTCTGAACATGAGCGGTGGGGTGGGGCAGTTTAAGCGGTTGCGAGGTGGGATTCCCATAATGGAGTATAACGCAGTCTATTATCAACATCTATCATCATGGCGACAGCGTCCTTGGCGACAGCTAATATGGCTTTCTGACTATCTGGTCAGGCCATTGGCTCAACGTTATGGTTGGTAAAGATTTTGACCGCGCATGTAAATCTATGAACAATCATCGTAAAGATCCGTTAGCTACCCGCAAGTTCTAAACTTGCGGGTAGCTGACCACTACCTATGCAGGACTTCCGAAAAAAATACTCTCTCGCGGAGACGCAAAGGCGCAGAGAAAGGTATAAAAACTCTGCGCCTCTGCGAGAATTTTACTACGAATGGAATTTTGCACGGAAACTCCTAGAGAGCCGTAAATCTATGAACAATCATCGTAATAACGAATACGGGCAAGAGCTGTTTGGCAAACTAGAGCAGTTATGTGACCATCCCACAAAACAGCACTCTTCCTTTAACCCGCACGATACACGGGTTAAAGAGTTACGTAAAATGAAAAAATTCCGTTTTCAACTGCTTCATCGTTGGTTGGTGGAGCGATTTGAACCATGCCGTGTCGCCGATATTGCAGGTGGAAAAGGACTGCTGGCCTACCTGCTCCAACGGAGTGGCTGGCACAGTGCGGTCATCGACCCAGTTAACCAAGCCTTGCCCCACAAATATAAAGATATAAGCACTGGTAAACGTGTCAAACTTAGCCCCACCGACCGTGTCCATCGGATTGACCGCGAGTTTGCCACCTCGATGGCTTACCGCTTCGATTTGTTGATTGGCATGCATGCTCACGCCTGCAACGCGATGATTATCGACATTGCTTCAGAGCTAGAATGTGGGTTTGTTCTGTTTCCATGTTGTGTGATTGACGAGCCGTTTTATCCACCCTTGGGAGTGCAATGGCTAGAAAGTGTCGCCAGTTATGCCATTTATAAAGGGCATGTCGTTTATCCATTTCGACTCAATTTCAAGGGCCAAAATATCGGACTTTGTAGCATCGGCAAGCGATGTCATTTGCTTGAGGAATAATCGTTCGGCTCATTGCTTCTTGATTTTGGGAGATTTATTTTCTTGGAATTGCCTTAGTTAATGCGGTCTGTTTTCAGGGCATGGGTCTGGATGGTATAATGCCTGTTACGTTTATGACATATAACAAGGAAAACATTTATTTATGAAATTTGAAGATTTTTCATTTGATCCCCGTATTGAAGTGGGGATTAAAGCCGCGGGGTATGAAACCCCTACCCCCATCCAAGCCGAGGCAATTCCGATTGTACTACAAGGACATGACCTGCTCGGTTTGGCTCAAACCGGAACTGGTAAAACTGCGGCTTTTTTGCTACCGATATTACAACGCCTAACGAAAGGGCCGCTACGTCAAGTACGAGCCTTAATTGTCACCCCGACTCGTGAACTGGCTGAGCAGATTTATCAAGCCAGTTTTGACTTTGGCCGAAAAACTCGTATCCGTAGCACTGCCATATATGGTGGGGTAAGCAAACGACCTCAAGAGACGGCTCTCCATCGGGGGGTCGAAATTGTGGTTGCCTGCCCCGGTCGATTGCTCGACCTCGTTGGGGATGGCAGTATCAACCTGTCACAAGTCGAAATACTGGTATTAGATGAGGCCGACCGCATGTGTGATATGGGCTTTTTGCCTGATATACGCCGTATTATCAAACAACTCCCTACTGAGCGGCAAACTCTCTTTTTTTCGGCTACCATGCCAAATGATATTCGCAAATTAGCCGACACGATTCTCAATGATCCGATCACGGTACAAATTGGTCGAATTGCGCCAGCTAAAACCGTCTCTCATGCCCTATTTCCAGTACCTAAAACGCTTCGCAAAAAACTCCTGCTGGCATTCCTACAACGTACCGCCACTGGCCGAGTCTTGGTCTTTACTCGCACCAAACGCCGAGCGCACACCTTGGCTCTTGATTTAGCCAAACGGGGCTATCGCGTCACCTCTCTGCAAGGAAACATGCGTCAAAGTCGCCGTCAACAGGCCATTAACGGCTATCGAAGCGGCAAATATGACATCCTCGTCGCCACCGATATTGCCGCTCGCGGTATCGACGTGACTGAGATTTCCCATGTTATCAACTTTGACATTCCTGATACTGTTGATGCCTACACGCACCGAATCGGACGTACAGGCCGAGCCGAGCAAACAGGTGAGGCCATCACCTTTGCCATTCCCGACGACGCGGCGATGGTACACGACATCGAAAAAACGCTTAAAACTAACTTAGAGCGACGGCGTTTGCCCGATTTTGATTATGGCGACTTTGATCCCGAAACTCAATTTCAGGCAAAATCACCACCTCGGCCTAAATCAAAACAAAATGCCCCCAAAGCCCATCGTGGTAGTGGACATAAGCGCCCCCACCGTGGCGGCTCTAAACGGAAACCATACCGACGTTTCAAGGATTAAGAAACGTCAAAAGTAAAAGTTCAGTAAAGTCGCCCTAGAAACCCGATTTCTTTGAGAAATCGGGTTTCTGACACTCTTTCTGGCGAGTTCACTGAATATTTATATTCAAAGAATATTGTCACACAGGAGTATTTCCACATGTCTCAAACTATTACCGAATCGATTTGGCATGATGTACGTAACTCAGCCGATTTATGTATCAAATGTAATATCTGTACCTCCATGTGTCCCGTTGCAAATGTAACCGATAAATTTCCGGGGCCAAAGTTTGTCGGGCCACAAGCACAACGCTTTCGTAACCCGCACGAGTTGTCAGTTGATGACAGTTTGGACTACTGTAGCGGCTGTGGTGTTTGTAGCCAAGTTTGCCCCCACGAAGTTAAGGTCATGGAGATGAACGCCAAAGGACGCTACAAGTTGTATCAAGAAAAAAAGGCAATTCCGTTACGAAATCGCCTTTTGGGTCGCACCGACCTGATTGGACAGTTGAGCACCCCCTTTGCCCCACTGATAAATCCATTACTCAACCAAAAACCAATCCGCCATCTCGTAGAGATGACTTTAGGCATCCATCGAGACGCGCCCCTGCCCCCCTTCTCCTTTGAGACATTTCGGGGCTGGTATAAGGCGATTCATCACAAATCACCGCAACGAAAACTATCTGCCAAACGGGTTGTCTTTTTTCATGGTTGTAGCACCAACTATTACGAACCCGACCTCGGCAAATTAGCCATCGCAGTGTTAGAGCATAACGGGTTTGAGGTTATTGTACCGGAGCAGGTTTGTTGTGGCTTACCCATGCTCTCTAATGCCGAGTTTGATGCGGCTCGTAAGAATGCTTGTGTTAATTTGGATAGCCTTTTTAACTATGCGAAAGAGGGGTATCCGATTGTCGGTACCTCAACCAGTTGCACACTTTCCTTTAAATCCGACTATCTGCATATTTTAGACCTTGACAGTGAAGAGGCTCGGCTTGTTTCGCAACAGACTTTTGATATTTGTGAGTTTTTGCTCGACTTGGCCGACGCGGGTGAGCTAAAAACCGACTTCCAACCCATTGAGGTCGAGTACCCCTATCATGCCCCATGCCAGCTTAAGGCGCACAATATAGGGCTACCAGCTATCGAGCTACTCCAATTGATTCCGGGTGTCCGTATCAAACTGATGCAAGCTGACTGTTGTGGTATTGCAGGCACATACGGGTTCAAAAAAGAGAAGTACCAGATTGGCATGGATGTTGGCGCGGCTCTATTTGAGCAAGTGAAACAAAGCGAATCAGCGGTTGCTCTGTGTGATAGCGAAACCTGTCGCTGGCAAATAGAAAAAGCCACCGGTACACGCCTCATCCATCCCATACAGGTATTGGCTCAGGCATACGGGTATCATAATAAATGATTTTTTGTCCCCAAAAGTAAAAGTTCAGTAAAACCGCCTAGAAACCCGATTTCTTTGAGAAATCAGGTTTCTGACGTTCCTTCTGGCGAGTTCACTGAATATTTACCCCCAAAATGCGTCATAAGGATTATGCAACTCTCCATTCGCTAGGTATATGCGAAGTAGTGACAATAAATCATGGCAAGGAATTTAGTCAGAAGAATTGAGGTAATGAGGTAGAGAAAGAGAGGTCGAAGATAGTATCAGGTAACCCAAGCAAG
>JAUCGA010000013.1 GCA_030377865.1 Anaerolineales bacterium HSG25
GTTGTGACATCGTGGCCTCCCCACTGTCTTTTAAGGTTATGAGATATTATACTTCAAGTAGGGTGCAAAACGCTACTTTCTACTAATACTATTCATTTTATACTACTTCATACTAGCGAATGGGGAGTGAAAACACGCAACTTATTTAATCCCCATTCCTACATCAGCAAAAGGCTGGCGCTATCGTCTCCTTGACGGAACGTTCTTTAATCGGCTTGAGCGACATCACCCAGGCCTTTTTTGATACGTTTGACCGTAAATAGGTAGTCCTGCATAGGTAGTGGTCAGCTACCCGCAAGTTCTAAACTTGCGGGTAGCTAACAGATCCGTACCACTATTTCTGCACCACTACCCGTAAATATTCAGTGAACTCGCCAGAAAGAGTATCAGAAACCCGATTTCTCAAAGAAATCGGGTTTCTAGAGCTACTTTACTGAATTTTTACTTATCACTCGCCAGTACGAGACCATTACGCCCCGACTATCGAGCAAGCCCAAGAGATTCTGGCGTTTACCGACCTCATGAAATCTGTAGAACGGATGACCTTCATCCACTGCTATGCCGGAGTGAGGCGCACCGGAATGCTCCTACATACGACGACTTGTTCGCCGAATCGCCGAATCGCTGATTCGTTGAATCACTGAATCACTTATGAAACAGTTACGCGCTCTATTACGAAAAACTTTGCCTGATCCGGCTAAACGTGCCTTTTGGTCTACGGTTAAACAGTTCCGTCTCTATACGGGCGTTTGGCGACTCCTGCCCGATTTTATCATCATTGGCGGGCAACGGTGTGGCACAACGACCCTGTATAAATATCTGATTCAGCATCCCTATATTATGCCTGCCTCTGGAAAAGAATTACATTTTTTCGACCTGAATTTTGAGAAAGGACAGACATGGTATCAGACCCATTTCCCGACGCGGGCCTACAAGCAACTGCTGATGAAAACTGGCCGACAGCCGCTAATTACCGGAGAATCTAGCCCGTACTATCTGTTTCATCCTCATGTGCCAAGTCGAGTGGCGACCATGCGACCATCAGCCAAACTGATTGTCCTGTTACGGAACCCGATTGATCGAGCTTACTCCCATTATTTTCATGAAGTACGTTGGGGATTTGAGACCGCCTCTACCTTTGAGCAAGCCATTAGCCTAGAACCAGAACGGTTAGCGGGTGAGGCGGATCGCCTTTTAGAGAATGAGCATTACTACAGTTTTAGCCATCATCATCACACCTATTTGGAACGAGGTATCTATGTAGATCAACTTGAGTATTGGTCTCGATTTTTTCCCAAAGAACAATTGCTCATTCTCTCTAGTGAGAATTTTTATACCAATACACCGACTGTTTTTAAGCAGATTCTCCAGTTTCTTGAGTTGCCGATATGGGAACCGCCTCGCTATAAAAACTTCAATCAGGCCAATAATCCCAATATCGACCCAGAAATTCGAACACGATTGCAGACTTATTTTCAACCTCATAACGATAGATTATATGATTATCTAGGCCGAAATTTTGACTGGAGATAACATTTTATGTTAACCAAACCGATTTTTATTGTCGGAACAGGGCGTTGTGGCTCGACAATTTTTCATCAAATTTTTGCCCATCATCCACAAGTGGCCTGGTTGACTCGTTATTGCGACCTCTACCCCCACCGTCCGCATCGGAACTATATTGCCATGCGGCTGTTAGATTTGCCATTGCCGAGCCGATATGTCCGCAAACTGATCTATCCGACAGAGGCATACAATTTTTGGGATTATCACTGCATGGGATTTAGTGAGCCGTTCCGCGATCTTGTCAAAGAGGATGTGACCGTCAAAACGAAACAGCATGTCAACAAAATTATGGCCGCCATGCTGACTGAAAAACGGAATCGACTGTTGATCAAAATCACCGGCTGGCCTCGTCTTAGTTTTTTGAAGGAGATTTTCCCAGAGGCAAAATTTATCCATGTCTATCGAGATGGTCGGGCCGTGGTCAACTCCCTGCTAAACGTGCGTTGGTGGTCGGGTTGGCATGGCCCAGAGCAGTGGCGCTGGGGAAGTATGACTCCGACTCAACAGGAAAAATGGGAACAATATGACAAATCATTTGTCGCGTTAGCTGGGATTGAATGGGAAATTCTGATGGATGCCCAAGAACAGGCCAAACAGATGATCCCTGCCGAAGATTTGTTAGAAATTCGGTATGAGGATTTTTGTCGGCATCCTCTAGAGAATTTTAAGCAGACGATGGCCTTTAGTGATTTAGCTTGGACTCCAGAGTTCGAGACCACAGTGCGACAGTTCCAGATTAAAAGCGCCGACTACAAATGGCGTAAACAGTTGAGTGTCCATCAACAAAACCTCTTAAATGACTGTTTAGTCGATTCATTGGCTCATTATGGCTATGAGTAGGACAGACCGACAGGTTTCCAAAACTTGTCAGGTCTGGGCTTCCATGAGCAACTACGATAAACAAAAAGCGACTTATGACTTTATCAACCAAGAATAATTCAGATTTAGCCATCCGACTACCCGACCCGATTTTTGTGTTGGGTATTACCAAACGAAGTGGTACCAACTACTTGCGTGACTTGTTGAGTTTTCACCCTGATTGTGCCTTAGCTGGCCCAATTTGGGAACATTATTACATGGAACATGCCGAGATGTTGACCCTTTATAGCCAATTTACCTACAATCGCTGGATCGCGGATCGGCAGGCTGATGAAATTATTGGGCCAGATTTTCTGAATCAACATTTGGGCCAAGGATTAATCTCCTTTCTGAACTCGCAACTGTTGCATCATGGTAAAACTGTGATGTACGACCCCCAACACCTGCCTTTGTCGCCTACCTTACGGTTGGTGACAAAATCCCCGAGTGTAGAAAATATACAATATTTTTTCCGACTGTTGCCCAACATCAAACTGTTGATTATCATCCGAGATGGGCGAGCCGTAACCGAATCGAGCGTGAAAACATTTGGCAAAAGTTACGAAGTCGCCATGCGAGAATGGGAGGATGCGGCTCAAACGATTATCCGCTTTCAAGCACAAATGCAGGGGACGGCCCATCAATATAAAATTATTAAATATGAGGATTTATACCAAAATTCTCAGCAAACCATGACTGATATTTTTCGATTTCTGGACATGGATGTTAGTCGTTATCCGTTCGAGAAGATAAAACAGATGTCGATTCGAGGCTCGTCGGAACTGAGTCAGCAAGGAGAGGTGCATTGGCGGGCAGTCAAAAAAAGTAAGGATTTTAATCCCTTACAACGTTGGCAAAAGTGGGATAATCAGCTACATGCTCGCTTTAATTGGGTGTCCGGCGAGGCTCAAGAAAAATTGGGGTATGACCGAACGCCATTAACTAACGTCAATCGAGCGCGGATGATGGCTCGCAACATGCTACTTGATCTGTTTTGGAAACCGGTCTGGCCGATTCGACAAAAAATGCGAAAATTAAAATATATGCTGGGGGTATAATCATGAAACCAACCGTTGCCTATATCTCTCAATTATTGCCGAATCTCACTGAAACTTTTGTCTATCGTGAGATATTTGCCTTGCAAGCACGGAAATTTAAGGTCGTGCCACTCTCGATTCATGCCCCTCATATTGATCAGTTGCCGGATGAGGCCAAAGATTTGGCTCGGCAGACGACCTACGCATTTCCTCTAAATCGGCGACGTTTTTTGTCGGCCCATGCTTACTTTTTGTTGACTCGACCGCATAAATACCTTCGCACCTTGCTGTTTGTGATGACTCGGCCTGAGCAATCGTCAACCGTTCGTCAACGCACCTTATACCATTTTGCCGAGGCGGTTTATCTGGCTACCCATGCCCAGCGGGAGGGGGTTGATCATATTCATGCCCATTTTTCGGTCAACGCGGCCACCATTGCGCTGGTCATGAGTCGCCTGCTCGACATCAGCTTTAGTTTCACCGTGCATAATAACATTTTTACGGATCGGCTCATCCTAAAAGAGAAGTTGCGTGAGACCAAGTTCGTGGCCGTTATCTCGGACTATAGCCGGAATTTTTTGTGTGACTATCTGCCCGATGAACCGCAGTTGGCCGATAAATATCATATCGTTCACTGTGGCGTTTCGTTAGAGCAGTTCAAGGCCAAACCAAAACTGATAGAGACAAACACCCGTCCGATGATTTTTACCGTTGGGCAGTTGGCTGAACGGAAGGGCATGCCGGTTTTAGTCGAAGCCTGTCGTATTTTGCATGAGCGAGGTTGTTTGTTTGAGTGTCTCATCGCCGGAGATGGCACGCAACGGGTCGAGTTGGAGCATTTGGTCGAAACCTATCAACTTCAAGATGTGGTCAAACTGCTGGGGGTGGTTTTTCAAGAGGATTTGCCGAACTATCTGCACCGTACCGATATTTTTGCTATGGCCTGTGTTACCGCGGAGAATGGGGACAAAGACGGGATTCCGGTCGCGTTGATGGAGGCTATGGCCATGGAAATTCCGGTTGTCTCAACTTATGTCTCTGGCATCCCTGAACTGATTGACCATGAGCAGAACGGGCTTCTTGTGCCAGAAAAAAATGCGCCTGCCTTTGCCGATGCCTTGCAAGAACTATTAGAAAACAAGTCTTTACGAGACAAATTCGGCAAGCATGGACGGCAAAAAATTAAGCGAGAATTCAATATTAATAAAACGTCACTTCAACTAGTTAACCTACTAGAATCGATACCTCATAAAAATGGAGAATCATGAGAGTCATAAAAACTATATGCGGCTTAATTTTGTTTTTTATTCTGATTAACATGCTAACTTTTATTAATCACTCTTTGTCCTTAGCACAGACAACCGCACAAACTAAACTTCTCGTTAGTGAAGATTTTGAAAGTGGTAGCTGGACTGATGATGATAATTGGGTGCCTGGCCCAAATGAAAGTCATCCCGGTTTAGATGTTGTTGATGGTAATAATGGCAAAGTGTTGCAAATTGCTATTAATACTGAACCAAAGCATATTCGGAGACGCAAGTTTGAATCTTCAGACGAAGGGTACTTGTCTTTTTCATTTAATCCAAATAGTGTTGATATTCCAGAAATCGATAAAAATGGTGATGAAATTAGTTGGCCTGCCGATAAATCAATCGTTATTGCCGAAATATTGGGATCGGTAAAGAGTGGCGATAAATCAGTCGACAAATCAGTCGCGGCTGTACACATGTACAAACCAGTGGACGGAAACTACAAAATACACCTCCGTTGGCATCAAAAAAGTGACGGTAAAGCTCAGTATAATCGTAATTATTTTGATATAAAGAATGATTGGCAAAAAATCACAATCAGCTATAAAGCAGATCAATGGATTGAATTGTCAATAGATGACACGTTTACCCATTCTATTACCAATGTAACTCACATCGCGACCACAGCTTATGCCTTTCATTTGGGAGACCCTTGGGGCAATACAACAACAACTAAAACGACACCTTCTGGTAATATATTATACGATGATGTGATATACGAAATACTCGGAGATGCACCCACTTCAGTTCCTGCCTCGACAAACACACCTACAAATACGCCCACTAGCACGTCAACAGCCACACCTCTGCCTACAAATACACCAACCTCTACACCTATTCCTACAAATACTCCCACCCCTGATCTGTTTTATGTGACAGTTCCAACCGTAGAATCTCTATTTAGTGATAATTTTAACAGTGGTAGTTGGGATGAAATTTGGAAGACAGAGCAATCGGAGATTACAGATTTGCAAGTTGTTGATGGTAATGGGGGTAAGGTGTTACAATCTGCAAGCAAAACGGATATTAATTACCTGCGTGGAGTAAACATCGCGAAAGCCACCGAAGCTTATGTCTCTTTCTGGTTTAATCCCAATAATGTTGTTATTCCAGACGAGGATATTTCCTATATCCCTAATAAAGCCATAAATATGGTTGATATCAAAGGCCCACAACCGGATGGTAGAGAACGATTGCTCGCATCATTGGGTATGTATAAAACGATTGAGGGGGAATATAGAGTTTATCTTCGTTGGACAGAAGATGACGGTGGAAGTGGTAAACTGAAACTAGATAGTGACACCTCTGGCAACATAAACACAGTCGGAATCACTAATGGCTGGCAAAAAATCACAATCGGCTATAGCCTTGATAACTGGGTGGCGTTGTGGATTGGGGATGAACAAAAATCTCAACGGGCCGTAAAAGCAACCCATATCTCAGAATATGGTACGGTACTACATGTCGGTAAAACTACCACGAATGATTTAATTATTCCATTTGGTGCTGTTTTATATGACGACATCGACTTCTCTGTGCCAAAGGTGTCGGAACTATGGGTCGATGTTAATAGTAGTTCTGATGTTGAGGATGGCTTAACCCAAGAAACTGCTTTTAAAACTATCGAACAGGCAGCCAATACCGCTATTGCCGGTACAATCATCAGAATTATGCCCGGTATTTATAGAGAAAGCATCGAGCCGGTAGGTAGTGGTACTGCTGAAAGCCGGATTGTATACAAAGCGGAGAACGGGCCGGGAACAGTTATAATTCGGGGATCGGTTGCGGCTTCTGCCTTAAATTGGGTTCAAATGACCGATAATGCGCCTGGATTTAATATCACCGACCCTCAAAATATTTACTATGCGGATATGTCGGCTTGGGATTTGGATGAATCGGATATGCCTCGTTTTGTGGTGCAACTAGATAGCAAAGATAGAAATGTGACCGATCGTATGCCATTAGCCCATGAACCGGATTGGCAAGCTCCCGACTGTTCGACAGATCCAATGGCATGCCGTTTCCATGAATCATGGTGGGCGGCTGAGGGTGGTTCTAAAGTTGAGACATGTGATCCAGCTACCGAAAACGCATGTGATGCTACGGACGTGGCGACGACTTCCCGCTCTAAAACCCAATTGACCGATAGCAAAAATTTGACCGATTTAGGCGATTTGACCGGTGGTACAATTTTTGCTTTAGATACAAATACTGGGCATTACATGTATAAACGCTCGATTGACGGGCATGATGTTCAAAATGGCCGTTTGACGGTGGTGACAGATGATGAGGTGGCTCAAAATCTTGAAAATTACTGTCTTTTCCCCGGCAAAGATGAGACAAAAGGGCGTGATTTGGGCTTGGGCTGGGGATCGAAATATTATGTCGAGGGTAAGCCTCAACTGCTGGATACACCCGGCGAATGGTGGTACGATGCTACTACAAAGCGGCTTTATCTTTGGCCGCTTGATGGGCAAGACCCAACTAATCAGAATATTGAGATTTCGGTGCAACAGGACGGGCTTAACATTTCCAATAAATCCTATCTGACCGTTGATGGATTAATTTTTGAGTTCTTTAATCGGTATGCGGTTAATCAAGCCAATGGTTCTACAGGGGCTAGATCATATAGAAATATTTTGCAAAATATGATTATCCGGTACGCCAACCGAGGTGTGTGGTTACAGCAAGATGCTGATGGCGAAGTCACTGACATCACAGATGGGTTTACTCTGCAAAATTCAGAAGTTGCTTATATGGATACCGCGGCGTTGGTGTTACAATCATCGTGGGGTAATGGGACTAACGATGCCGCACAATTCACCCACGCAGGTATTATCAACACGGTTATCAAAGATAATAATATGCACCATCTCAGTTTTCGCAATGAAGCCCGAAGCGACACCCCGAATGGTATGCTTATCAGTCATGCCGATCAACTTCGTTTTGAAGACAACCATATCCATGATGTCGCTCATAATGGTGTTTTATTTGCCATGTCAGTCATTCAACCGACACCAGAAACAAAACGGTTTCATTTTGATGATAATGAAATCAAAACGGGTAAAATTTTAGTTAGAGGCAATATATTTGAACGAACTTGTCTGTTAGGCCCTGACTGCGGAGCATTAAAATTTTGGGGACAAGACCATACAACTTACAGTCATGTTTTTCGAGATACGTTAGTGGTTGATAATATTTTTCAACATTCTATTGGCTGGAGCGATGTGTCAGAGAAGCGAGGTAAATGGAGTGAAGGACAAGTCAAAGGCAAAGGTGGTTTTGGCCTTTATATCGATATTGCTAGTGGGATTCATGCTTATCGTAATATTGCTTATAATAATAGTTATGCCAACTATCAGTTTAATGGCCCTTGGCAACATGGTAAAATCGTTTTTTATAATAATATCTCGGCTGATTCTTTGTATGGATTTCGATTAGATGCCACCGATTTTGACACTGACGAGCTAAACGGTAGCCAAGATACTCAATTCTTTAACAACATCATTATAAATAGTGAGCGATATGGTATTTACATTCTTAAACGGCATGATAATTTTGGACAAGCTACAATTAATTACAACCTGTATGACAACAATGGCTGGAACAATACCAACTTTGTCAACTCAAATGGCGATATGGGTGTCTACTTACAGAGAACAGCTCAACCCTACAACTATGAAAAAGTGTCTGACATCCAGCAAAATAGGAATTGGGAGCTTAATGGCTTGAATAGTGACCCACAATTTACTGGATCTAATCGACGTGCCTTCGATTGTACAACAATCCCCTGTGCAGATTTTATGATTACGGCTGGTAGCCCCTCCATTGACAAAGGTTCGTTTTTGACGACCAATTTATGGCATTTGCTGAACAACCTCTTTACGATACCGGAACCATTGATCTGTTACTACGGAACTCGTTTTGATATAGGACAAAATGAGTTTATGCAAGCTGGAAGTTGTATCAGCACTAATGGCGGGGGAAACCAAATTTATCTGCCTACGATTATGAGACGGTAGGCGAAGAGTAGAGAAACTGTATGGAACTTTGGGCTATAAAAAAGAAAATTCTTAAGATGATTGTCCGATTTATTCCCCACCATCCGTGGCGAGTGGCGCTATTTCGTTACAGTGGGCATCTCGTGGGTGAGAAAGTGATGATTGGTGAAGACATGATTGTGGTTGAGCCAGCAAATAATAAAGATTACCAACTCATTATTGGTAATCGAGTCTCTATTGCTCAACGAGTAACATTTATTTTGGCATCCTCACCAAATGCCTCACGTATTGGTAAAATTTTTCCAGTTCAACGGGGGAGTATCATAATTAACGATGATGCTTGGATCGGAGCGGGAACTATTATTTTGCCGGGTATTACTGTTGGCGAAGGTGCTGTGGTTGCCGCGGGGGCGGTGGTCAGCAAAGATGTGCCCAGTTATACCGTTGTAGGTGGCGTACCAGCCAAACCGATTAAGACCTTTAGCCTTGATGAGATTTGAAGGGCACGGATTATATGCAGCTATCGTATGCTCAAATACCTCGTTATCGAGTAAACAGTATGGATATTAAACAAATTTTTAGTTTTGTCACCCCCCAAATGCATGATGCCGTCATCAAAACTGCAACCCAACTAGAGCATCTAGGAGTTCGCTATGCCTTAGCTGGAGGTATTACGGTCGGTGCTTATGGGTATATTCGGACGACAACTGATGTGGTTGACACGGAGAGTAAACATGATGTTTAATCGAATTTATATAGACAATTACAAATGTTGTGTCAACTTAGATATCAAATTTGATTCTATTAACCTTTTTTTAGGTGATAATGGAGCTGGAAAATCAACTATCTTCGAGGTCTTACGTAAGATTCAGGGGCTTGTCGGTCGAGGTCAAGAAATTTCTGAGTTGTTTTCCATAAAAAATCTGACACAATGGCAAAAAACATCAAAACAACACTTTGAAATTGAATTACAAGGTAATCGGGGAATGTATAAATACGAGTTAGAGATTGGGTACGAACGTTCTCGTTCACTGGCTCATATTAGCCAAGAAAAACTGTGTTTCAATGAAAACTGTTTGATTAGCTTTGTGGATGGTGATGCACAGCTTTATCTCGATGATTATTCCGAAGGGCCATTGTATCCATTTGACTGGAACAGATCTGCGGTTGGTTCATTACCCGAACGTAGCGATAATACAAAGTTGACATGGTTTAAAAACCAGCTTAAAAAATTCATTATTGTACAGATAAATCCTATGAAAATGGAAAGTGAAAGCGAGCAGGAAGCGGAGTTCTTGAATTTTCAATCCAGTAATTTTATAGATTGGTATAGACAGATTTCACAAAATCAGGGAAAAGCTTTTGAAATTACAGATGCTCTAAAGAATGTTATTGATGGTTTCAAATATTTTGAGTTAGAGAAAGTGAGCGAGAACAACAGACTACTGAAGGTTCAAATATCTGACTTCCAATACTACTTTCATGAACTCTCTGATGGACAGCGTACATTGATAACGCTATACGCTCTCCTTCATTTTTCTCGAGATCAGAACGTTATATTATGTATTGATGAACCTGAGAACTTTATTTCTTTACCGGAAATTCAACCTTGGTTGTCTACCTTACACGACTTTTGTGTTGACGGGAAGTTGCAGTCGCTTTTAATTTCACATCATCCTGAACTGATTAACTATCTGGCTGATTCAGTTGGCCTCTGGTTTGAGCGCAATCAAAATTCACCAGTTCAGGTAAAAGCTGTATCAAATAATGGTGGCTTAACTATCTCAGAACTCATGGCACGGGGCTGGCTCAATGAGTAGGCGTAAAGTTAACTTGGTAATAATTTGCGAGGATGTGCAACAAAGTAGCTTTGCTCGCCGATATTTGATAAAACGTGGGTTTCATAATAGAAAAATTCGTATTATCAAGTGTCCTGCGGGGGCTATGTCTGGAGAGCAATTTGTTCGTAGACAACTTATTAGTGAAGTAAAATTATATCGTAAAAAAAGTAGTTATGGGCAAGGAGGGATTGCTCTTGTTGCACTTATTGATGCAGATACCAAATCAGTTCAAGAACGCTTAGAACAAATTAATTCTGCCCTTGAACAAGAAGGGGTCGAAAGCATCAAACAGAATGAAAGAATTGCCATTTTTATACCAAAACGAAATATTGAGACTTGGATTCGATTCGCAAAAAATCGTAATAATACAGATGAAAATACCGTATATTCAAAATTAAAGAAACCCAGAAGTTGTAGAGATGAAGTCGATTTATACGTTAACACAATTTGTAAAGATGGAATACCATCCGATGCTCTACCCTCTCTTGTTCATGCCTGTAATGAACTGGTGAAAATCCTCTAAAAATGACTCGTATTGAATTAAACAAAGTACCTATTCTTATTACATGGGATGTTGATCCTGATCTTTGGCTACCGTTGGAAAAACGACGTTGGGCCTTAGAGACCGCCATGAATCTCTGTCATGACCAAGCGATTCCAGCCACCTTCTACATTACCGCTCAACCGGCCAATATCTACCAAACTCAATTTAAAACTCTCAAAGCCCAACAGCATGAGATTGGTTGTCACGGTTGGACACATGGTACCGAAGAAAATTATGATCGTATGTCGTCTCAAAAACAGCGACTTTACATTAAACTGGCGACAGAATATCTCCAAGCCATCACTGGCGAGACGCTTCGGGCTTTTCGTAGTCCGCGCGTCAAAACTTCGGCCATCACCCAAAATATCTTGGCAGAACAAGGCTATCTCTCTGACAGTTCTGTTTGTTCACAACGAGCCGATTTGATCAGTTCCAATCTGGTTAATACCGATTGGTTGCTGGCTCCACGGCGACCCTACCACCCTCAAACCAACCATGCCTTTAAGGCCGGAGATTTACCGATTTGGCAAGTGCCGATTTCTGCAATGGCCTTACCATTTATCTCATCAACGATGCAGGTGTTAGGTGTAGCACCGATGAAGCGCTTCTTTGATTTGTTGTATCAAGAGGCTAAATATACGGGCAAGCCGATTATCTATCTGGCTCATCCGATTGAGTTTGTGGGGCGTTCTGGGAAGAATCGGAAACGGAGTTGGAAGGCGCAATTAAAGCCGCAATATTTCACCCCAACCTATATTCGAGCGCATGGAATACGATTGCGAAATTTGCTGTATCGTTTTACCCCCGTCGATTTTTTAGGATTTACCATTGAACTATTTGCTTACATGGCCTCATTTCCAGATGTAACCTTTATGACCATGACCGATTACATAAATAAAATAGATGAAAAAACCATTTGAATATCAGTCTAAACCGTTTCCTAAACTGAATTTGAAAGCTTTATTTCTGGTCTGGGCTTACCCCCAAGGCTCGCACCGTAGTCAATTAATGGCTGAGACGTTGGGCATGCCGGTGGAGCATGTCTACTTTATGCGTCGGCAAGGCTATCTCTCCGCCTTGCTGAAATATCCCATGCAAAGCCTAAAAACACCGTGGGTGATATTACGTCATCGGCCTAGTGTAGTATTTGTCCAGAATCCACCGGTTTTTGGGGCGTTGATTGTCTATCTGTGGGGTTTGTTGACTGGCACTCGCTTCATCATCGATTCCCACACCGATGCCCTTTTGGCCTCATGGTGGGAATGGAGTTTGCCCCTCCATCGCTTTTTATCACACCGAGCCATCACCACACTCGTCACCAATGAGCATTTGTACAAAGTGGTGGCCGATTGGGATGTGTCGGCCTTTATTCTGGTTGACCCGCCGACCACCCATGCCGAGCGGATACCGGTTCCACTAGATGGCGACTTTAATGTGGTCTTGGTCAGTACGGCCTCCTACGATGAACCGATTGAAGCCGTTTTGACTGCCGCGGCTAATCTGTCGGAGATTCAGTTCCACATAACCGGTAATTTTGACAACACCCCCCATCATCAGGGAGTTAAAGAACGCGCTCCGAGCAATGTCCGTTTTACCGGCTACGTGCCTGATGATGAGTTCTACGGCCTGCTGGATGCGGCTGATATCGTCATGTCGCTCACCACCGAAGACCACACCATTCAAAGTGGCGCGTCGGAGGCGTTGTGGCTGGGTAAGCCGGTCATCACCTCCGATTGGCCGGTGTTACGGCATTATTTTAGTAAAGGAGCGATGCTAGTTGATAATAGCGCCGGTTCGATTCAGCAAGCGATTGAAACGATTCGGGATAATCAGCCCCAGTTTCAGGCCGATATTATGGCCTTGCAAGCGCAACGTCGCCAAGAATGGTGGGAACGGGCCAATCTGTTAACTGGTTTGATTCTGCAAAATCTAAAAGAGTGCTGAAAACTCCGCAGAACTCATCCATGTAGTCATCAGATGAATAGACTATCTGTGTTGTGCGGAGTCTTCAGAAAAGAGTGCAAAGCTTGCTTTGCCACAAGGAGTATATGACATGAAGGTTTTAGTCGTGTTGGGTGACGGCGGACACTCCACCGAGATGCTCAAACTGGTCGAACTATTGGGCGCTGAGTACGAATATCAATATATGATCACTACCAATGACCATATTTCTGAGGGTAAAATTGAATATCAGGGACCGATTTATCGTGTTCCTTTACCGTTGGATAAACCCTCAATTGGTCGCAATCCATTTCGGATGATTCGCGGAATTTTGAGCCAATTTACCGTGCTAGTGCGCTGTCGTCCTAAAGCAATTTTAAGTACTGGAGCCAATATCGCCATCCCCATATCGACCTTTGGGCGACTGTTTGGGGTGAAAGTGATTCACGTGGAAACTGGCTCGCGCGTCTACAAAATGTCATCGACAGGTAAAGTCATGTATCGTATTGCCAATAAATTTTTTGTACAATGGGAACCTTTGCAAGAAAAATATCCCAAAGCAATTTATGCAGGCAGGTTATTATGATTTTTGTCACTATCGGTACTACTGAATTTGATGCCCTTATTGAGACTATGGATAAACTCAGCACAGAACTGTCTGAGCCGGTGGTCATGCAGATTGGGCGTAGTCGCTATGAGCCGAAACATTGCGACTATTTTCGCTTTGTTCCTTCTCTAACACCCTATTATGAGCAGGCTTCGGTGGTTATCTCTCATGGCGGGTTAGGGATTCTGACCGAGGTGATGAATCGACAGTTGCCTTTGATTGCGGTGGAAGACCCGAATCAGCCGGATCGACATCAGCAACAAATTTTGCAAATCTGGTCAGAGAACAAACATCTTGTTTGGTGCCAAGATTTAGGTAAAATCACTTCGGCAATTATACAAGCCAAAGCTGAGTTAGACCCTTATCAAGCTCCAGAATGTACCGTCCATACCCATATTAAGGATTATCTGAAGCAAATTGAGCCTAAAAAAGTATCACATACTACCTCTAAAAAACGGGTTTGCGTCATTCGATTATCAACTTATTTTGGTGATATGTCGGTTCAGCGTGAAGTAGCGACATTGCATGACGCGGGGTACGAAACCCATGTGATATGTATGGATGCCTTGTTGAGTGAACGGGTTGAAGGGGAGGTGTATCAACGGGAGTTAACTGTTGATGGAATCCATGTCCATCGTATGCCAACGAGACGCAAAAAACAGGGCTTAGTTCGGTACATGTTTGACTATGTCTCGTTTTTCCTTTTAGCCGCGCTCAAAGTGACCCAGCTCCATGTAGAACGTCCGTTTGATGTGATTCAGGTCAACACCATGCCCGACTTTCTGATTTTTGTGGCTCTCATTCCCAAGCTGATGGGGGCGAAACTGGTAGTCATGATGCAAGAACCTGTACCAGAGTTGTGGGAAACCATGCGAGGTACACCTCCACCCAAGCCGATTAAATGGATGGAGCAAGGCGCGTTGATGTTTGCTAACCGAGCTTTAACCGTCACCCAACAACTTAAGGATGCCTACGTGTCGCGGGGAGCGCGGGCTGATAAGATTTCGGTTATCTTAAATGTGCCTGAGATGCGTTTTTTGGCCTCCGATGATAAAAATCCACCCGAACTGCCCGAACTACCCGAACTACCAACGGGCATACCAACGGGTGTCTCCTCATCTGATGATCATTTTACTCTGATATGTCATGGTGCGGTTGAAAAACGGTACGGACATGATACAATGTTGGGAGCGGTTTCCTTATTGCGGTCACAGATTCCTAACTTGCGTTTGAAGATATTGGGCGCGGGGAGTTATGAAGATGAGTTTGTGGCGCAAATTAAACAGTTGGGCTTGGCAGAACAGGTTCAGTTCTTAGGTTGGGTGACTCTAGAGCAGATGGTGCAGGAAATTCAAGCCGCAGATGTGGGCATTGTGGCCCAAAAATCATCACCCTACTCAAATTTGGTGCAAACCAATAAAATGTATGAATATATCGCCTTCAAAAAGCCAGTTTTGGCCTCTCGCTTAAGAGCGGTCGAGGCTTATTTTAATTCTGAAGCGTTACAGTATTTCGAGCCAAACAATCCACAAAGTTTGGCCGAGCAAATACTATATTTGTATAAAAATCCGAATCGACGAGAAGCATTGGTCAATAATGCTTATGAGTTATATGAACATTACCAATGGGACAATCAGAAACAGATATATCTATCAACATTTGAAGTATTAGTACGATGAGGAATGAACCAAGTTTGCTCTAAAACTTTGCTACCTGTAGCAATTCGGTGTAATATCATCACACTTCAAAAGTTAGTCAGAAGTTTATCATTTCAACATGATTAAAACAACATCTGACGGATTAACGGGATTGACAGGATTACAAGCGAAAAAATCCTGTTAATCTTGTTAATCTTGTCAAAAAATGCTTTTGATTTTGTCAGTATGTCAGGTCATGAATGAATCGACAAACTTTTGGTTAGTATATCTGGTGAGTAAACATTATGAATCCGATAACATTAGCAATTCATGGTAAAGGTGTCCGTAAAGCTGTTGAGCGTGGATTGAATATCGTAGGACGATATGGGTTTAATACCCGCAAAATGGATCAATCGCTTAATCAATTTACAAATGTGTTACATCGTTTTGATTGTAACGCTACTTTTCCAATCACGACAGTCGCGGCTCGACGGCATATAGAACTTGTAAAGAAATATCAAGATAAAGGTATCGAATTTGCGGTGCACGGGTTGCGTCATCTGGATCACTCGGAACTTGATTATGAGGATCAGCAATCTCAACTAGCACAAGCACTTCAAATATTTAAACAGAACACCATTCAGGTTCAAGGATTTCGGGGACCCTATTTGAGGTGGAATGGTGATACTTTGTCAGTTTTAAGAGAAAATGGGTTTATTTATGATAGTAGTGCTAGTTTAACTTGGGACGTGGTTGGTGAATATGATACGCCGAGCTATCAGCATGTTCTTCAGTTTTACGGGGCAAGATCTGCTACAAATTACCCCTCATTACCTGTTTTAGATAATCAAGTCGTGCGTATTCCCTATAGTCTTCCTGATGATGAGGCGTTGGTTGAACGGCTTGATTTGCCTCCTGAGTCGATGAAAGAGGTATGGCTTGAGATATTGAGTCGAACTCATCGTCTTGGTGAGATATTTACGATTGGCTTGCATCCAGAGCGAATATATTTCTGTCAAGAAGCCTTAGAAGCTGTATTAGCCACAGTCGAAAAATTAGAACCAGCAGTATGGGTTGCTCGTTTAGATGAAATTGCCACATGGTGGTCAGAACGTACTCAAACCAGAGTTGAAATAACCGATATAGATCATGAAGAATTTCGTATAGATGTAAGTGGCCCTGAAGGATTAACAATTTTAGCGCGTGGTGTAGAAGTAAATGGCCCAACAGAGCCTTGGTTTAGAAGTTATGATCAGATTCAAACTAACGAATTTAATGTTATTGCTCAACGAAGACCATTTATTGGTCTTGACCCGCATGCATCTCCTAAATTAGCGAGTTTTTTACGTCAGCAGGGGTATATCATTGAGTATAGCACTAAGCGAGAATTATACGCTTACTATTTTGACCAACCGCAGTTTGTTCCTCGTCATAAACGATTTTTGTTGGCTCAAATCGAAGGTACGAATTTTCCTCTAGTACGCTTGAGCCGTTGGCCGAATGGTACTCAAAGTGCCATTTCTATTACTGGAGACATTGACGCGTTATCAGTATGGGACTATTTTTTACGCTTATTTGGAAGATAGGTCTAATTAATAATGTACTACTATTTCAGAGGTAGATATTATGGATTTAAAGGTTGTTCGGACATTACCAAAAAAAATATGGCGTGATTTTATTGATAAGCATGACCAAAGTAATATTTTTCATACACCTGAAATGTTTGATGTATTTAAGAATACAGAGGGTCATACTCCTATGTTATGGGCGGCTGTTGACAAAACTGGTGTACCATTAGCTCTCTTCCTACCTGTTTATGTTACGTTGAAAGATGGACTACTACAGTGGTTGACCACTAGAGCCGTTGTTTATGGGGGTATACTGTGTCATTCTAACCAACGAGGGATAGATGCTCTTGGTTTGTTATTGCAAAATTACAGAAATGAGGCAAAAAAAAATATTTTATTTACAGAGATACGTAACTTGTCTGATGCAACGGAGTTGCAAACAGTACTGCAAAAACACATATTTACTTATGAAGATCATTTGAATTATCTTATTAACTTAAATACATCTCAGGATGAATTATGGCAACAAATGAGAAAAAGTGGTAAAAAAAGTGTTAAAGTAGCTCGTAAAAAAAATGTAGCTATTGAAGAGATGACAACCTTAGAGCAACTCGATATAGCCTATAGTATTATACTTGAGACCTATAATCGCTTACATGTTCCCTTGGCTAGTGTAAACCTTTTCAGAAATGTATTTGAACTTTTATCTCCTAAAGGAATGTGTAGATTTTTGTTGATCAAAGTGGATAACCAATATGCAGGTGCACGGTTAACATTAACTTATAAACATCGTATTATCGCTTGGTACGCCACCACAAAACGAGAATTTTCCTCATGCCGTCCTAATGAATTTTCTGTATGGAATATGTTAGAATGGGGACAGGAAAATGACTATCACTTATTTGATTTTGGTGGTGCGGGTAAACCTAATGAACCGTACGGACCTCGGGACTTTAAGGCTAAATTTGGGGGTGATTTGGTAAACTATGGTCGCAATGTGTGTGTTCATCATCCCCATTTACTAAAGATGAGTAAAGCAGGCTTTGAGATAACTCGACGTTTTTATTTTTAAATTGATTTTTAGATACGGGTAGTGGTGCAAAAGTAGTGGTGCGACTTTACTATCTACCCGCAAGCTCAGAGCTTGCGGGTAGATGACCACTACATGTGCAGGACTACCTAGATACGATCGTATGGTAGATCATGAAGTGAGTCAAGGCGATACTCTTTAGGATTTTTATTTCAAAACTGTCATTATCCCCACTTGACTCAGACCCTGTAAATACATCTATTCATTCCCCTCATCTACTAAAACTAAGCTGAGTCGGCTATCAGTTGGCTCGTCGATTTTTCTGAGATTATTTTGCACAAACAGGTAAACGTGGCTATAGAAATTGTAACCGAATTGCCAATCAACAAATGGCGAGTTTATGTCGAAAACCATCCTCATGGTGGTATTTTTCACACTCCTGAGATGTTTGAACTATTTCAATGTATTGATAACCACATCCCAACATTATGGGCCGCGGTAACTGATAATACTGTTCAGGCATTAATGTTACCGGTAGAGATTACACTCAAAAATATTTTACGCCCCTTCACTACTCGTGCTGTTGTATATAGTAGTGCATTATACGATGATTCTCCAATGGGTCATGAATCACTTTCAATTCTTTTAGATACCTATAATAAAAAAGTACATCCTAATATAATTTTTACAGAATTTCGTAACCAAATTGACATGAGCCTCGTACAGCCTATATTAGAACAACACGGGTTTTTATATGAACATCATCTAAATTTTTTGATAGATATTAATCGGCCTTTGACTGAAATTATGCAAGATATCGGTAAGCGAACTCGGAAACAAATTCGGAGTGGACTATCTAAAAAACTGGTTACTTTAGAGCAGGCTAGTACAGTTGAGCAAGTACAGGAATGTTATAGTCTTATTAAACGATCGTATACCTCCGCTCAGGTACATTTAGCAGAATTTTCGTTCTTTAAGAATATTTTTGACCATTTTTATCCGAAAGGATTAGCCATGTTTTGGTTAGCCCGTTTTGAAGGTGTTTGTGTAGCTTCCTCCATTGAACTGCCATACAAAGATGTATTATATGGTTGGTATAGCGGAGTTGACAGAGACTATTCGAAATATTATCCCGGTGAACTATTGATGTGGCATGTTTTGGAATGGGGAGCTGAAAATGGGTATAAGGTTTATGATTTTGGGGGGGCTGGTAAACCGGATGAGGAATATGGAGTGCGTAAATTTAAGGCTAAATTTGGTGGAAAAATGGTTGATTATGGTCGTAATGCATCTATCCATCGTCCAATGACTTTGCAAGTGAGTAAGTTGGGTTATGAACTATATCGTCGGTTATTATAAGCCATTATCATGAGCCATATTACCACATTTTTTCATGAGGCTAACCGCGCTCGATGGAATGGATTTGTATCAACAATGTCCAACGCACATCTCATGCAAGGTTATGAATGGGGGCGATTCAAGACTCAAAGTGGTTGGAAGTTGCAACGGGTTGGGGTTGAGAAAGACGGTGATATTGTTGCTGGTGCGCAGATACTGTTTCGGCAATTACCCGGCGTACCCTACACCCTCGCTTATTTGTCAAAAGGGCCATTAATCAATTTGCCTTTAATGACTGATGAGCAGTATGTTATTAGTCAGAAACTATGGCAAACGATTCATCAAGCTAGCCGACAACAACAGGCTATTTTTTTGATGACTGAGCCTAACTTTCCCGATGCCTTCCATATTCGACAATACCTTCATCAACTTGGCTTTCAAACCAGTGACCACACCAATCATCCCCACAGCACCATCATTGTTGACCTGAATCATGATGAAGCCACCCTCTTGAAAAATATGCGTAAAAAAACCCGCCAACTGATTCGGAAAGCGGGTCGTAATGGGGTAACGATTGTTGAAGGGGATGAACAGGATTTAGCCGAGTTCTATCAGGTCATTCAGACCACGGCCAACCTCAAAAATATACCTTCCCATCAATATGATTTTTATCATCAGGTGTGGCAAACCTATCAGCCTAATGATGTCGTGAAGCTGTTTTTTGCCAAGCATGATGGTCAAACCGTGGCTACCAAAATGGTCTTCCGGTTTGGCGAGCGAAGTTTGCATTTGTGGGGTGGCACGACTCGTCAAGGTCGAGCCATGCAAGCCAGCTATCTGATTCAGTGGGAGGCTCTGAAGTGGGCCAAACAGCAGGGCTGTCAGCAGGCTGATTTATGGGGTATCCCTGATGAGGTCGGGCGACTCCTCAAACGGCATGAAGACCCCCCTAAAGAAAAACGAGACGATTTATGGGGTGTTTATTTGTTTAAGCGGGGTTTCGGTGGGCAAGTTGAGTCTTATGTTGGCACATACAATTACGTCTATAAGCCCATGCTTTATCGCTTGACTGACCAGTTTCGTCACTTTTCGGTGGATTCACTTTCAACATGGGTGGAGCGACTACGAGGAATTAGGAGTTGATGTATGCTTGATGGAGTGACAATTCAGAACTTTCGCCTATTTGAACAATTTTCTATTGATAATCTCGCTCGTGTGAACTTAATTGTTGGCAAAAACAATGTCGGCAAAAGTAGTTTGCTCGAGGCGTTGTATTTGATGGTGAATCAGGATTTGCCAGAAACCCTCATCAAAATACTAGAAGAAAGGGGGGAGTATGTTTTTTCTGATGAAAATATACATTCTCGAGGATATCAGATAAATCATATTTTTCATGGACACTCTTTAGAACACGAGACATCGATTCTCATTCAATCACAAAATGTTATACCATTAGGAATAAGATTAACTTATATTCAAGAGCCAGAGCAACTAGCCATGTTTCCGAATATTAATATAAGATATTCAAAGTTATACTTAAGACAACCTCGTAGTTCTACATACATCAAATTAGAGTGTTTAGGCAGGACGCAAAATGTGCATGTGGATATATTGGAGGATGTCTTAGATATAAGTAATGATTTTTCTCGTAGCAAATTACAAAATTACACAAGCAGTGTGAACTATATCACTACAAAAAGGATAGATTATGACGAATTGGCGGGTTTATGGGATAACATAACCTTAACGCCAAAAGAGGAAGATGTTATTCGAATGCTTCAAATTATAGAAGATAATATTGATCGGATTAGTTTTCAAAGCCACCCAAATTCAAATAAGGGTATTTTAATAAAACATAAAACACTAACCCATCCCATACCTTTAGGAAGCATGGGAGATGGCATGCACCACATCTTAGCTATTGCCATGAATTTAGCGAACTCGGAAAATGGTTATCTCTTTGTGGATGAAATCGACACCGGCTTACATTATCGAACCATGACCGACATGTGGCGGGTCATCTTCCAAACCGCCGAACGCCTGAATATTCAGGTATTTGCGACGACCCATAGTGCCGATTGTATTAATGCCTTTAGCGAGGCCCTGACCGAAGAAGCACATCACCATGTGGGTAAATTATTCCGTCTGGAGCGGCGAGGTGAACAGATATCAGCAGTTGATTATGATTACCAAGATTTAGCCATCGCTACCTCCGAAGAGATTGAGGTGCGTTAATGGCTCATCCAACGACTTCATCAACCCAGATAGCCATGCCAGTTGTCCTGTTAACCAATCCTGATTCGGGTATTTTGACAAATCTTTTGTTGAAACATGCTGGTTCGACGGTAGAAATTGATATTGAATTAAACAACCGTCTAAACCTATTCACCGGTGATAATGGATTGGGAAAAACATTTCTGCTCGATGTGATCTGGTGGCTATTTACCGGAACATGGGCCACACAACCGATATTATCACTGGCTGACGATACGCCCGAAATTCAGGCAAAATTTGCGGGAATTCAACGGACAGATGAATGGTTACGCTATCAATACGATTTTAATAGCCAACGTTGGCCACAGATTACCACCTTTGACTCGAATCTGGTCATTTACATGCAGTCGAATGATAATTTTTCAGTGTGGGATGCAACGCGGCAGTCTGGACGAATCTATCAATTTGATGAAGATAGTTTGTGGCATGGCTTGCAACAAAATGATAAAACTGTCTGCAACGGTTTAATTCGCGACTTAAATCGTTGGCAATATCAGCCCAACCAAGATGATTCGTCACCGTTTCAGCAGTTTAGTCGAGTCTTAAAACATCTCTCGCCCCACCCCGGCGAGGAGATTCGAATCGGTCAACCGACGCGTATCTCGCTTGATGAAGTCCTTGATTATCCGACCCTCGATTTGGTATATGGCAATGTTCCCATCGCTCATATCTCGGCAGGCATGAAACGGATTCTCAACTTGGCCTATCTGCTGGTTTGGAGTTGGTATGAGCATCAACAAGCGGCTAAATTGCGTCGGAAAGAACCGACCCAACAGTTGATTTTGTTGGTTGATGAGCTAGAAACCCACCTCCACCCGCGTTGGCAACGGGCGATTTTGCCCGCTATTTTGAGGGTCATGGAGGCTATGCAGGTAAACGTGTCAATTCAGACGATGATAACCACCCATTCCCCGTTGGTTTTGGCTTCGGCTGAACCCCATTTTGATGTTAATCAGGATAAGCTGTTTTTGTTTGAATTGGAGGACAGGAATGTCACTTTGAATGAGATGCTATGGAGTAAACAAGGCGATGCGGTAAACTGGTTGGTATCCGATATTTTTGGTTTGCCGCAGGCTCGCTCTACTGAGGCAGAGGTGGCAATTAACGCGGCCAATCAGTTGATGGATGGAGAAGATTTAGCCGGATTGCCAGAGTATCTACAAACAAAGGAGAAAATCCATCAAGAATTATTACGCCTTTTAGCCGGTCATGATCGATTTTGGCCGCGTTGGATTATGAAGACCCAAATATCATGAAACGATTTATCCCACCTCCCGAACCTATTGGTTTTGATGAAAAGGCTCGTCAACCTGGACTCGCTTGGTTGAAGGAAAACCCTGAGAAAAAACCGAAGGATTTATGGTCGCCATTTCGACGAGATTTGGCCGAAGGGTTTCATTATTTATGTGCATATTCTGTTGTGCATACGATTCAAGATGGCACGGTTGACCATTACCTAAGCGTTAAAAATCACCGAAATTTGACTTATGAATGGGATAATTATCGTTTTGCTTCGAATAAGATAAACAATCGTAAAAGAAACGCTGATGATAAAATATTAGATCCTTTTGAGGTTAAAGATGAATGGTTTGAAATATTGTTGCCATCGTGTCGTCTTTCTGTTACAGATCAAATACCAGACTCGATTTACCCAAAGGCAAAATTTACTATAAAACAACTGAGGCTAAATAATGAGATTCTGGTTGATTTTCGCAGACAATGGTATGATGCTTATCAGGAAACGCCATCGGAAAAGTTTCTTAAATTCATCGACCAACAAGCACCCTTAATTGCCCAAGCCATCCGGAAGCAGCAAAATAAGGACTGATTATGCGTCAAACATTGATTAACCAGCTATACAAAATCACAAAACCCCAGCTGTTAAGCAATCTGCGCGAATTGGAGGATATCCAGTGGCATAGTCGCAAAGATGTGGAGTTATTGCAACAGCAACATTTGCAACGTTTGCTCGATTATGTGAATATTCATGTGCCATATTATCGAGACTTATTCAAAAAAATTGGGTTTCATCCCCAAGATTATGCTAAAAACCCAGATAATTTTCAGAAAATCCCTCTGTTGACCAAACAAACCATCCGCCAAAACCGCTCTCTTTTGCTGACCTCGGAGGCCGCTCGGCTAAAAACCCTTTCTGAAAAAGTAACAGGTGGCACAACAGGTGAGCCAACCATCTTTTTGCAGGATAAAATGTACCGTGACTATAACAATGCTCTTGATTATTATATGGCGAGTTGGTCGGGTTGGCAGTTGGGACAGCCTCAATTTTGGATATTAGCTCGCATGCCAGTTCATACAGGGCTTGATAATAAACTGTATCAGACCAAAAATTGGCTTGCTCGACGATTTGAGTCAGATGCTTTTTTGATGACGGATGAAAGTATCAACCGCTTTGTCGCCCAAATGGAAGCCCATCCGGGCGGGTTTATGCAATGTTATGTCTCGGTTGGCTATAAAATCGCACAATTTTTAGAAAAAAGCCGATATAAGAGCAACCTGCGAGCCGTATACCTGACCTCTGAACCACTATTTGATTATCAACGAAAGTTTATGGAGCAAGTGTATGCTTGCCCAATATTTGAATGGTACGGTAGCAATGAAACAGGTGATGTTGCCTGCGAATGTCCAGAGCATAATGGTCTCCACGTTATCACTCGGAATAGTTTGGTTGAGGTACTTAAAGATGGACAGCCCGTGCCAGATGGAGAGGAGGGGGATTTGGTCATCACTTGCTTAACCAATTTTGCCATGCCTCTAATTCGTTATAAAATTGAGGATTTAGGCACTAAAAGCACTAAAGAATGTCCTTGTGGACGAGGATTACCTTTACTAGAGGTGATTGGAGGCCGAAAAGTAGACCTATTCAAAACTAGAGCTGGACATACGGTCTATGGTATGTTTGCGAATGGAGTGGTGACGGAATTGGGGTCGGTTAAGCAATTTCAGGTAATTCAAAAGACGCTTGATTTGGTGATTTTCAAAATTATTAGTGATACGCCATTAAGTGAGCAGAAACTAAAAACTGTCGAGACATTTACCAAAGATGCCCTAGGGGATAATGTGACAGTGCAGTTTGAGTTTGTTGATGAGCTACCTAAGACAATATCCGGTAAGCACCGGCATTTGATTTCAGAGGTGGAATAATAGGAGATGGTTTATGTTAGAAACAGTAGCAACCTTAGAACGAACAGAAACTCAACAGACTGCACCACAACCTAAAATATGGCAATATGAGGATTACCTGAAACTACCGGATGACGGCAAACGGTATGAAATCATCGAAGGAGTACTATACGTGGCAAACGCGCCTAATATCAATCATCAATTTGCAGTTTTTGAAATATCTCGTCAAATAGGTAATCATGTTTTACCGAACAAGCTAGGCTATGTTTTAACCGCCCCCTTTGAGGTCCATCTATCTCAAACTTCGCGACCTGTTCAGCCAGATGTATTGTTCATTGGAGTCGAACATTGGCCGAGTTCAAATATCCAATATTTTGAGGGTGCGCCCAGTTTGGTTGTTGAAGTTTTATCGCCGAGTAGTCTCCGACTTGATCGAGTTATTAAATTTAATGCATACGAGAAGGCTGGTGTGGCTGAATATTGGATTGTGAACCCGAAAACTCGCTCGATAGAGGTCTATACCCTTTCGGGGGGCGAGTATGCCTTGCTTGATGAGTTTACGGCTGATGAACTGCTTCGTTCCAACGTTTTACCGGAACTGTCGATTGCGGTTAGTGCCTTGTTTATGATGGAATAAAATTATGCATCCCAAACTATATCAAACCTTGCGCCGATTGTGGCCCGGTGGACGAGAAACACGGCGGCATTGGCAACTCCTTGAGCAGAACCAATGGCTCTCTACTGATACGTTTCAAGCCTTACAACTATATAAGATTCAGCGTTTAGTCAGTCATGCTTATTTGCATGTACCGTTTTATCGACAACATTATCAAGCCGCGGGCGTACATCCTGACGATATTAAAAGTTTGGCCGATTTTGCCAAACTCCCATTTTTAACCCGTGATGATGTCAACCAAAACCGAGATGAGTTGCTGGTTGATAATGTCAACAAGGCCGACCTTTATTTTAATGAGACTGGCGGTTCAACCGGACACCCTATGCAGTTTTACGTGGCCGATACCTTTTGGTGGGCTAATCAGGCCAACAACTTCCGTATGCATGGCTGGTACGGCAAGCAAGAAGGGGATAAGGCCGCATGGCTGTGGGGAGCCGAGGCGGACATGCCCAGTTGGAGTTGGCGGCGACGGTTGCGCTCGGCCTTGATGCAGGAACGATATTTGAACGCGTTTACCATGACCGAAGAAAAAATGGATGTGTTTGCCAAAATGTTGCTGATCTGGAAGCCGGTCATGTACAAAGGGTATGGTTCCGTATTGACCCTGTTTGCCGAGTTTGTTAAACAAAAAGGGTATGTATTACGACCTCGATTTATCGAAGTGACCTCTGAGAAACTATATGACGCTCAGCGTACCTTAATAGAAGAAGTATTTTCCTGTCCGGTGGTTGATCATTACAGTTCGCGCGAGATGGGGAGCATGGCTTATCAATCTCCGGCTGGCCCGATGCTCTCCTTGGCTGATATGCGCTATATGGAGGTGGTGGCGAATGGTCAGCCAGTATCGCAGGGAACGATGGGCGAGGTGGTCATGACCTCGCTGACCCAGTATGCCTTTCCATTTATTCGCTACAAAAATGGTGACATGGCTATTATGGGAGAGGAGCCTTCGCCATGTGGGCGGGTTTTTCCGACGATTAAGGAGTTGGTTGGGCGTACAAATGACTTTTTGGTTTCGGTAGATGGCAAATTTATCCACAGTGAGTTTTTTGCTTATACCTTCCGCGTCAAGCCCGAAGTGGCCCGTTTCCAAATCTATCAACCGGATCGCCAACATTTAGAGGTACGCTTATCTCTGCGACAAGAGGTAACGCAAGATTGGCTGAACAACGCCAAAGCCGAAGTGCAAGAGCGATTTGGTGCGGCTACCAGAATCACCCTTGAAATCGTTGATGATATTGAACTCACCACTGCCGGAAAACATCGTTATATAATCTCCGATGTTAAACCCGATTTTATGTAGGAGCAAACATCTCATAGCTATGGCAGTTCCAACATTTAAATTCTCCCAAAAATTGTTGGCTGAGCCTGCCGAAGCCAGCCCTCTTCGACAGACTCAGGGGGTGTTGGGAGACTTGTTTTTCTGGAACTGCTATGTGTCTCAAAAACCAACATAAACGAACCATCCGTAAAATAAAAAATAGTGTCAAACGGCTGATGGATGCCACAAAATACCCATATCGACGTGTGATCCATCCTCGCCGATTTCAGGCTTACTGTTTGGGTACTGCCAAATCGGGTACTCATTCCATTGCTGGACTGTTTGGTCAGCATTACCGTGTGGCTCATGAGCCAGAAGGAGAGTTTTTGGCCGAAACAGTGGTCTTAACCGAGGGACAAGTCAACTTTTATGCTCAACAGAAAATGATTTTGGCTCGTGATCAACGTTTATGGCTCGAATTAGAATCGTCCATGTTGACTTACCATTATATGGAGATTTTGCTAAAAACATTTCCTCAAGCCAAATTTATTTTGACGATTCGTGATTGTTATTCGTGGCTCGACTCGCTGATTAACCACCAGCTTGGGGAGTGGAGTTCTATCAGTTGGCAGATGTTGCGTGACGCGCATTACCGTCAGCCTGATGATGTTTACGCACCTGCCGAGCAGATTTTGCATGAGCATGGGCTGTATACCTTGGATGGTTACTTGTCATATTGGGCTACACACAACCAACACGTTTTAGACACAATCCCCGCCGACCGTCTGTTAGTCATCCCCACCAAGCAGATTACGGCTTATCTTCCTCAGTTGGCCGATTTTTTATCTATTCCACCCACTACCTTAATTTCAGACAAATCTCATCTTTATAAAGCAAAAGAGAAATTTGGAATCTTGACTCAAATTGACCATAATTTTTTAGAGCAGAAAGTTAACCAGCATTGTCGTACTCTGATGGATGCCTATTTTCCAGAGATGCGTAATCTTCATGAAACTATTAAGGAGTAAGGTGTATTGGCTCAATTAGAGTTGTTCGGCAACAACTTATCATCGCATAAAAACTCAAATTCGAGGTATGCGGAGTGCAAAAACTTCTTGCTTTTGCCGGAGACAAACATGCAAAAGCAAGAAGCTTTTGCACTCCTTTATTGCCGAACAGCTCAATTGTACACCATAAATCATCATGGATGGTATGGGTTTGCACGAACTACAGACCAATTGGCATAAATTTGGTCAAACGGATCCCTTATGGGCGATTGTCTCTCGTCCTACAATGAAAGGTAACAAATGGAATGTTGATGAATTTTTAGCTACTGGGCAGGATGAAGTCAAAAAACTATTGGCCGATATAGAACAGCTTAATTTACCATTACCAACCGGACAGGCTCTCGATTTTGGCTGTGGTATTGGCCGAGTTACCCAACCATTATGCGACCATTTTGATATTTGTCATGGTGTGGATATCGCTCCCTCAATGATTGAGATGGCGATTGCGTATAATCGTTATCGAGAGCGTTGTTTCTATTATATCAACGAGACTTCTGACCTAAGTATATTTGCCGATAATAGTATCAATTTTATCTTATCCTTAATAACGTTGCAGAATGTCGCCCCTCGTTATTCAGAAATATACCTAAAGGAGTTTCTGAGGATATTAGCTCCCGGTGGTCTTGTTGTTTTTCAAATTCCAAGTGAACCGAAACGGTTGCGGCAAAAAATCAAACAAAAATTACCCCAAACCATGCTAAATCTATTTTATCGGCTAAAATATAAAGATAGGCCAGTGATGGAACTGCACGGTGTTCATCGAGATAAGGTGATTCAACTACTGGAGGCTCATCAGGGCAAGGTGCTGCATATTGTGGAAGACAAACGAGCTTTTGACGAGTGGACAAGTTTTCATTATTATATAACTAAATAACATTAATTTTAGAATAGTTGACTAAAATGGATGGGATTTAGTTATAGATAACAGAACTGTTAGCTTTTAGGATAACTAGGAAAATAGTACTAGTACCAATGGGTTTCAAACATTATTATGATATAATAAAATAAATTTAGCGTGATTTACATCACACATTTCCATGCATGTCATGAAAGGATGAGAGATTATGATTAGAAAATCTATATCGCTTTTATTAATTTTTATCTGGGTAAGTTCCTTATTTATTAACCCCATGGTCGCAGTAGCCAGTAGTCCAACCGTGTGGTATGACACCGACGGAGACGGTCTACCTGACCATATCGAGACGGATGGCTGGTATAACAATATGAAGATTGCGGGTGCAAAAAGCGGTGAACCCCAATATACAGTTAGTGACCTTTATTTCACTGACTTCAACAATCCCGATAGTGATGGGGATGGTTTGACAGATGGTGAAGAACAACTTTATGGTACTAATCCTAGGGATATTGGTAGCCCTGGCCTTTATATTGAATATGAAACGAGGTATCAAACCCGTAAATATTTTCATCATTCTCAAATTAATGATGGTCCATCAGGGTATTTACGATGGCTAAAAGGTGGACATCGCCACCTCTTTGTGCCAGTTAACACATTTCAAGGTCAAGGTAATGGTAATGACGATGGTAATAATAATGAAGAATCGGACGATGTAGGATTTGTTGTCCGACGCGGAACAACCTTCCATGTCAGTGGTGACGACTCAAGTGGTACTTTAACTATTGAACACTCCGGTTTAACAGACTTGGATATTGGTAGCCCTGGAAGTGCCTGCCAAAATGGTTGGGATGTCACTGTTCCGACAAATGCTAAGCTAGGTACATATACTGTTAAACTGTCAGGTAAATCCATCCCTGTTTATGTTATTTTTGAGCTACCTAGTACAAACGGTAGTAACCAACCCACCCATTTTAGTAGTAGCACGGCAACTGATTATATAAATCAAGAGATTAGCGATGCGGATGTGGAGGCTCTTCTTTATAATGAAGACCCCACAGATGAACGAGACTCAACCGCAGTGTGGGTTATGACTCGGCAAGGATGGTATGAACATTCTTGTAATGACAATGACAGCCCTTGTAATAATAACTATCTTCATGATGATCCGGATTATAATGCTGCTTCTGGGGTTAATAATGCAAAAACCAACTCTTATCATGTCTCACAAGGTTATGCCCAAAGTTACCAAACGGACCAATATAAGAAATATGTTTTCCGTGATTTGGTGATGGATTCTATCCAAGGACAGTCAAATTACCAAAATACCGTAAATGCATTAGCTAACATGGTAAATATGGAAACAAGGGTTAATTATGAGGAAGTTCATAACAACGCTCAAATACCCTTAGTAGAGGAGTATGGACCCAACCATCCTTTAGAATATTCTGGCCGTATCGGAGGAGCTTGTCAAGACATAGCCGGTATCTTATCTGGGATGAGCCGGTCTGCGGGTATCTTGGCTCGACCGTATCTTACAGATTATAAAACGAAAAGATACCGGGGTGATGAGTCACATGCTACCTCAATTTATGGAGATGAGAATAATAGACCTGGTTGGTATGACCATTCAGTTATGGTTTGGGACGATCAAAAACAGAAATGGGCTACAACCAGAGGGTTTGGTGGTGGTGAAGAAATATTTGATGATACAAAACCCTACATCACTTCTGACGGAGGTGGAACGACAAGACATCTTGATTACAATAACACGTTCAGCCTATCATCTGGTGGTGGGACATACGGAGATAAAAACGGAGATGTTATTATCACCGTTAACTCGGGTTGGGATTTTTGGGATCCAGATACAAGAAAGGGAATGGTAAATAGAGATTGGGCTGATAACTTTCTGGATAATGAATTTTACGTACAGCACTCTGATTATGGATATGCCTATGATTATCGATGGGACAGTCGTTTTCCACAAACAATGAAACAAAAAAATCCGGCCATTGAGACAATGGTTTTACCGTTCTGGGGAAATGACGGCTGGGAACCACCCGATTGGAGTACCAACCGTGACGGAAGTGGCCCAACGGCTTATGGTTTACCGCAGGACGGTTATGATGCACAACAAAATCTACCGTTTGAGCCTATATCAAATAACTGTCCTCCCTATATGGACAGTTGCCCTTACTCCCATGTGAACGACGGTTTTAGAAGTAGAGAAAAAGAACCTGTTATAGACTGGGATGATATACCCCCCGATGACTCTAAGAGTAGAACTAAACCGCAACAACAGGAAGGTACAATTCCTAGGGTCTACGAGGTTGATGCAGGTGCAAAATTTAATGGTGAGTATCATCACTATGCTGTTGATGGCAACAATGATGGTTATGTAGATTCTCTTGTCCTTGAAGTTGGCTTGGATATTACTCAGCCGGGGAAATACAGTGCTTCGGCTCAACTTTTTGATGCTAATAACGAATGGATTGGTGAGGCAAATTGGAGTGGGCATGGCCCCACCGTCAAGTTACAGTTTAGTCATGTTACAAATAGAGTTGGCCCTTATGTATTAAAACGATTGTATCTGAGAGGAGAAAAACAAGGATTTATAGGTGGCCCAGATAGGCATGTTTTATCTACCTTGCCTGAATTAACCAATGGTGGGCCAATCAGTCTCCAACAAAAAAAGACTGCCAGATATGCTAGTTTAATCTCAAGTATAAATTATAGTGCTGTTCCTACTGATACAGATGGTGATAGCCTGTTTGATAAACTGATAGTTGAAACCCAAGTTAATGTGAATGATGATGGCCAGTATCGTCTAGAAGGGTGGCTGGTTGATAAAAATGGTGACTTAGTCACTATTTCTGAAGATGCGTTTGTACCTTTAACTGCTTCCGAAACTCAAACCATAAGTTTGACCTTTGATGGACGAGCTATCAGCAATCATGGGGTTGATGGCCCTTATACTGTTGTGGCTTTGAAAGTTTTGCAGGATGGCAGTCCTTATAATGTCCAAGATGAAGTTGAAGAGACCGGCTGGAGTATGGACTATACGGCTGACCAGTTTGGCCCAAAAATCCTGTTCCGCAACGATATGGAATCGCTTCAAAGTAAGTGGATGCGGTCTTCTTGGCAACTGGTAACAAACGAATCGAACAGCCCCGCGACATCTGGCTACATCAGTAATCCAGAAGCCGAAAATCACTTACGCTGGCAAAATACAATTGATGCCTCCGATTATGCTAAAATTGGGGTGCGCTTTAACTCCTGCACCGACACAGCCTCCGACATAGTCTCCACCCTCTCCACCTTCATTAAGAATGAGGGACAAGCTTGGGAAACTGTCGATGCCTTCCAAAACGAAACAAAACCAAAACCTTGGGGACAAAGATTTATTGAGCTTGATGATACGTTTGACGAAACTAGTGCCATGAAAATTCAGTTTTCTGCTGAATCCAATGATGGCATAGAATGGTATGTTGATGATGTTCAGATTAGTGCTTGGCCGGCCATCAAGAATTCACAAGCGTTTTCGGTCTCGGGTTATGTCGAGACTGGACCGGTCGTTATGCGGGCCGATTTTGACTCGTTAGTTGATATAGACAACTTAACGGTAAGCTATACCTGGGAATTTAAGGATAACAGTGGTCGTGACAAGGTGACAGTGGTTAATTCTAACGAGGTTACCCATACCTTTGTTGGTGAATTAGAAGTTTACCGGGTTAACGTGACGATTGAAACGTTATACGACACCGCTAAAGTATCGTTTTTCGCCGGAAACGGAGTTCGGATTAATAGTACCGATTTTACTATTACTCCTTCAACACCCCAACTAAAGGGGACTTCAACCACCTTTGAGGCCAGCTATAGTCCGGCGGATGCTACTGACGGCCCTTCACCAGAACTCATGGTTAAATATACATGGGACTTTGGCGACGACAGTGACCCAGAAACCACATCAAGTCCCACCCACACCCACACCTACACTGCTGGAGGCGATTATGTGGTTAAACTGACATCCAACGGACTTAACAGTGTCGACCAAGAGAAAACCGTGTATATTAGGGAGGCTGTGGCTGAAGTGACTAGCATCACTCCAATCAACGCAGTGCATAACACACCGGTTAACTTCACCGCTCAAATTTCACCAAGTACCGCCTCGGAGCCGATTAACTATCAGTGGAACTTTGGTGATGGCACCACCATCAACCCAACTATTGTGCATACCTTCACCAGTGTTGGCACCTTTGATGTCTCTGTTACCGCTGATAATGGGTATGATCCAGTCTCAAAATCGATCTCTGTATATATTGGTGGTAAGCCGTTGGATAATGCAGCCTTCACTTATGAAGCCGCTCCGACTACAGGCGAATATGCAGCTACCTTTGTGGGTAGTTATAACCCCACCGATGCTACCACCCCAGTCACCTATACTTGGGACTTTGAGGGTACCGTCGTCAGTACTACTGTTCCTACCTATACCCACGACTTTAAGGCGGAGGGTGAACATTCGGTTAAAGTGACAATGGATAATGGCTATAGCACCGCGGTTGAATATAGCGAGGTTGTCACCACCCCGTTTGATAATGACGGGGATGGGCTAAATAATTCTTATGAGGTTACAATTGGCACTGACCCCAATAACGCAGATACAGACGGTGATAATCTAAATGATTATGAAGAGTATTATGGCCTACTGTTTGATACTGTGGTTGACCCCGCTCACCCCAATACCGGAACGATTATTCCCACCGATCCCAATAATCCCGACAGTGATGGAGACGGTTTGAATGATGGTGAAGAGATTTCCATCGGCACGCACCCTCGAGATTCAGACACGGATGATGATGATATTATTGATGGGGATGAAGCTGGGTCATATAGTACTTCACCCATCCGGAGAGATACGGATGGGGATGGCTTGACCGATGGTCAGGAGTTGATTGCCGGAACCAATGGTTGGGCTGTTGATAGTGACCTGAATTCGGTTAATTTATCACAACCGGATGGAATTTTGGATCCGATTGAGGTCGGTCCTAATATCAACAGCCCTTATGATAGTGATGGGGATGGTCTGATTGATGCGATTGAGGTCGATTCGGACAATGATGGGATTCTTGATGCTGATGAATATGATGTTGACGGAAGCGGCTCTGCCGATAACATGTGTACCAATAGTTCGGTTGATTCAGATGGCGATGGCATTGTTGACTGTCAGGACAACGACGCAGATGGTGATGGTTTAGACAACTATCGAGACACAGATTCTGATAATGACGGTTTTGTGGATGCCGAGGAAGCCGAAAACGACCTGAACTTTGATGGCGTGTTAGACCGCTTGCAACATGGCCCAGAACTGCCGGTTCTGTCGCTTAACTTTAGCTACTCACCGCCTGTACCGTTGGATAATCAAGATGTAACTTTTACTGCCACCGCCGGGCCTAATGATGCGAATCAACCGATTAGCTACCAATGGAATTTCGGTGATGGCGCGACCTTTGGCCCGACGAATGATCCAGCGGCCAGCCATGCTTTCGCCTCGAAAGATGACTACACGGTCGTCTTGGTCGCCACCAACGTTGTTAATAACAAAACTTACACCCGTGTGGTACAAAAGGTGGTTAATGTAGGCGGGAACGAAGTTACTGCTGTAAGTATCAGCGCGCCGAGCAAAGTATCAATCGGCACACCCTACCCCTTAACCGCAGTCGTTTCACCTGCCAGTGCCTCGCAACCGATTGAATATGTGTGGGTGATTGATGGGAAAACGTATACGACGACCAGCAGTGCCACCATCGATTATACCTTTACCTCAGAAAAGAATTATAACCTGCAAGTGACAGCCAAAAACATCTTTGGCCCAGCCAAAGCAACTACGTTTGATGTTTTAGCCGGTTATCCGATAACAGATACTGAAGTAAGCTATGTGCCACCATTGTTGGGGAAAGACGATACCATCAACTTTACGATCAGTGTCACCCCGACCAACGCCACCAAGCCAATTACCACTACATGGCAGTTTGGTGACGATGTGATCATCACCAAGACTAACAGCGTCTTAGACTATACCCACATCTTCACCCAACAGGGGGTTATCCCCATGACGGTGATTGTGGATAACGGATATGGCTTGGCGGTTTATAGCGAAACGTTGATTGTCGGGTCGCCCCTCCGAGCCATTACAGTGACCCATGTTCCCACCGCACCAGTTCAAGGGCAAGAGATCAACTTTACCAGTATCGTCAGCCCCTCAACAATCACGGATGCGATGTATGTGTGGCACTTTAGTAACGAGGACGAGACCATCACCAGTACCAGCCTCATCACCAGTCGGGTCTATACTCAGGTTGGAGTCTATACCGTCACCGTGACCGGATTGAACGACTATGGTTCGGTTGAGGGCAGTAAAGTCTTTACTGTCAGTGGTCAGCCAGTTGAAGGGGTGACGTTGGCTCAAAGCGCCATGACTATCTTAGACGGAGATCAGGTCATTTTGACCGCGACGGTTGTTCCGACCAATGCCGCCGGTCCCATCAGCTATATTTGGGATTTGGGCGACGGACAACCGATTCTGGCGATTGATGACCCAATCTTGATCCGTGAGTTTACGACACCGGGGACGACAACCGTTACCATTACTGCTACCAATGGTTTTGGTACGCCCGCCGTCACCCAAACGATTATCATCATTGAAGGACGAGCGATTGATAAGTTGACTCTCAGTTATGAACCGTCATTTGTCTTTGACGGTGATAGGGTTGACTTTGTGGCGATTGCCAACCCGTACAACGCCTCAAAACCGTTGACCTATACATGGAACTTTGGTGATGGAACCGATCCGGTTGTCACCACCACCAGCACCATCATGGACAAAACCTTTGCTGAATTTGGTACATACAATGTCGAGGTTACGGTCAGTAATGGTTATGGGTCGGATATAAAGGTCAGCAAAACTATCGTAGTAGAGTTTAATCCGGTTAAAAATGTTTCGTACCTCTATAAATACGCTGACTTGGAGAATGAGCGTCGTTTGGTCTTTACTGGTACGCATAGTCCGCAAAGCGCCACCCTACCATTAACCTATACTTGGGACTTTTATCCAGTCGGGCATGTCGGTGATGAAGATAGTGTGTCAGTACCGTCATCGCAGACCAACATTACCCATGAGTTTGCTACCACCGGCACCTTTGAGGTGAAGTTGACAGTTCATAACTTTGGAAAATCACAAAGCTATACCCAAACGGTACAGGTACCGCCCGATACCGATAGTGACGGGGCCAGCGATGTGCTAGAACTGAACGCGGGGACAAATCCGGAAAATCCCGATAGTGATGAGGATGGCGTGTTGGATGGGACGGAACTTATGTATGGCACCAAACCCTTGGTTGCCGACAGTGACGAAGATGGTATTGCTGATGCCACCGAGTTTGGCTCTGACCCGAATAATCCGCTTGATAGTGATGATGATGGCACGATTGATGCCCTTGATGACGATTCCGATGGGGACGGCATTTTGGACAGTGTGGAAGGGGTTAATGACATCGACAAAGATGGTAAACCGAACTATCTTGATGACGACTCTGACGGGGACATCTTGCCCGACAAAATCGAAGTTGAAACCTATAAGACCGATCCGACCAAACCAGATACCGACTTTGACGGTTTGAACGATGGGCAAGAGGTGCACATCGACACCAAGCCGTTAGAGGGTGATTCTGACGGGGATGGGATTGGTGACCTAACTGAGGTTGGTGATTACACCAACCCAACCGATACCGACAAAGATGGCACGATTGATGCACTCGATACCGATTCGGATGATGATACCATCTTTGATAAGGATGAGTATGACCCCGATCAAAGTTATTCTACCGAGGGTGATTTGTGTACAAATATTGTTTCTGACATTGATGAGGACGGAATCCCAGATTGTCAGGACAATGATACCGATGGGGATGGCAAACTCAACTATCAAGACGACGATAGTGATGATGATACCATTCTTGACTCGGTTGAGCATCCCGGTAGTTCGAAAGGACGAACTGCTACTCAAGAGCGAGTCTGCACCAACACCACCATCGACCAAGACCAAGACGGAGTGATTGATTGTCAGGATGATGATGTAGATGGTGACGGTTTGTCGAATCAACTCGATCTTGACTCTGACGGCGACACAGTTTCGGATAAAGATGAAGGAACAGGCGATAGTTCCGGTGACGGTCTGCCCGATTTCTTGAACAATGAGGTCAATGGTACGGTCAAAGCCAATCCGAAAATCTACTTACCAGTTGTGATCAAGTAACCCAATAATATATAGATAAAAAAAGAGCCTAAAGATTTATTAAATCTTTAGGCTCTTTTTTTATGCGGATACCTGCTTGTATCCTATGCATTTATATTATTAAAAATAGAATGGTATAATTTCTGATAGTACCGGATTTTGTGGACTAAGTTCGACAGCCATTTAAGGAGGCAGAAACAAGAATAGTGCAAAAATCGTCAGGTAAAAGGATTTGACAAATATAGCATTTTGTACCACAATGCCCCCTTGTGTTTTGTGCAAGGGGTTAAATATGAGAGCGGTAAGACATTTTGAGCCGACCTCAAGTTTGCAAACTAGAACAATGTTTTACTGGGCATCGCTTCAAAGGGTTTAAATAGAGACTTTACAGTTTTCAATATCTCCGAAGGAGGTAAAATTAAAAAAGACACGGGAAACGCGCAAACAAATGCTAGAGTGGCTATCAATTTAAGGCGCAAAAGCCTTGAGTATCAAGGGCTGTATGTTGATTTGGAGTTTGGAATAAAGTGGGTGACACCAACCTCGTTTTTGTCATGAAGACGGGGTTGTTATATAATGTAATGGTAATAAATTTCTATTAACTCAAATAAGGTGGAGACAATGAAAAATCAAATCGTTATAAAATTATGTACCGCAGTGATAGCCGCACTAATTATGATGGTCAGCATGATGCTGTTACCAACCGCGACGCAGGCCCAAAGTTATGACTGTTCAACCGACCAAGATGAGCTTCCGGTCAGTGAGTGTGAGGCGTTGGTGGCCTTATATACCAGCACCAATGGCTCGAGTTGGGGTAATAACGAAAACTGGTTACAGGCTGATAAGACACCTTGTAGCTGGTATGGAGTTGCTTGTACAAATGGGCATGTGAACAGACTGATATTGGAAGATAAAAACCTAACTGGCCCGATTCCGCCGGAACTGGGCGATATGACCAGCCTGACGATGCTACATTTATACCAAAATAACCTGACCGGCCCGATTCCGTCGGAACTGGGCGGTATGACCAGCTTGACCGACCTACGAATGCAGGAAAATCAACTGACCGGAGGAATTCCATCGGATATTGACGGGATGACCAGCCTGACCACACTATTATTAAACGACAATCAACTGACCGAAGGGATTCCGGATGAATTGTATAACCTTGTTGATTTACAGTATTTATCGCTTAGAAATAATCAACTGACCGGTACGATTTCAAGCAAAATTGGACAACTCCCGAAACTGCTTGGCCTGAGTTTAAGTACGAATCAACTTGAGGGTGAACTACCAACCGAGATAACTACTCTAACCGATATACAACGTTTACAGATAAGTAGTAACAGCTTTACAGGCACATTTCCAGCCATACAAAACCTAACCGCTTTGACTCATCTTCATTTGGATAAAAACAAGTTGAGCGGGTCGATACCGAGTACAATTGGCAATCTGACTGAATTAACCGAACTATTACTAGATAACAATAGCTTTGGGGGGGATATTCCATCTGAAATTATGCTGTTGACAAAGATACCGGGAGATAAATTAAGTCTCGACAACAACAAGTTTATTATCCCGACTGATGCCACGCTACGCAAATTTTTGAGTGACAACAATTTTAACTGGGAGGAAACCCAAACCACACCACCCTCGAATCTACAGGCGACCCACCAGCCTGACAACAGTGTGCAAGTTGGTTGGACGGCGATTGATTACCAAACGGATGGGGGATATTATGAGGTGGCCTACGCTCTCAGTGCGACGGGACCGTATACGATACATGGTCAGACGACCGATAAAACAGCCACCAGCTACAGCTTGACCGACCTGCCGCTTGGTGACGATTATTATGTGGTGGTGAGAAGCCATACTCCGGCCCATGGCGACCAAAAAAGTAACCTGACCAGCGATGATGGTCAAGCGGTGTCGGTCAGAATCCCGAATACGACCATCACCGGACTGACTGCCTCCAACGATGGGCCGGGAGACATCACCCAAGCCATGCTCCTCTCAGCGCAGATAACGGCTGGCTCGAATGTGACCTATACATGGCAGGTACAGGGGCAAACCAAACTCGGGCCAACGATTAGTCATACCTTTGGCATCTCCAACAGTTATGTGATTACGGTTACGGCAAACAATCAGGACAGTCAAGCCGTCGCCAGTACGACGGTGGTGATTGATGAGCGATTCATCAATGGTTTAACAGTCAGTAACAACAGCCCAGCTTTAACGGGGACCGTCACCCTAACTGCCCAAATCAGTTCAGGTGCCGGAGTTAGCTATTTGTGGAACTTTGGCGATAGTTCGTCCCTTACTGCGACGGGAAAAGTCGTCAGCCATACCTATAATCAAGTCGGCGTTTATACGGCCACGGTGACGGCACGAAATGCCTATAGTAATGTTGTGGCAAAAACAGCGGTCAAGATCAAAGATGTCTCTATCAGCGACTTGACTGTGACCCATGATGGCCCAACGGAGATTGGTCAAGCGACTCTTTTTAGTGCCACCGTTGGGGCAGGAACGAATGTCAACTACGCATGGGATTTTGGTGACACAACCGACACAGGAGCAAGCACCAACCATACCTACGCCAAGGTCGGCAGTTACTCGGTGGTGGTGACGGCCAGTAACTCGACCAACACGGTTAGCAAAACGGTCATCGTGCCGGTTGAGGATGTGCCGGTTAAAGGACTGACCATGACAAATAGCGGTGCGACCATCATCGCCGAGCCGATGTTCTTTACGGTCTCGATTACGTCGGGGACAAATGTGGGCTATCTGTGGGAGTTTGGCGATGGAGCCAGCATGACCAGTACGACCGTTTCGGTTAGCCATACTTACACGCAGATAGGCTCATACGATGTCAAGGTGATAGCTGAAAACTCGACTAACAGCATGATCGAGCAATTGACGGCTGTTGTCTCTGATCAAGCGTTGGTCGGCTTAATGGCAGAAAATGATAGTCCGACCAAACTTGGACAAACCACCATGTTGACCGCGAGTGGGACAACTGGAACGAATATTCAATATACATGGGATTTGGGTGACGGGACAACGGCTACCGGCGCGGTGGTCAGCCACACCTATCAAAACGCGGGCAGTTACACTGCCAACGTCATGGCCAGCAACAGCGCCAATCTGATCACGACTACGACGATGGTCACGATTGTGGGCGATCCAGTGTTGAGCATCCGCAAAATTGGCCCGACTGAGGCAAACGCAGGTCAGCATGTGACCTATACGCTGACTGTGAGTAATACCGGCACGGACAAGGCAACGGGTCTGATAATTAGCGATATTCTGCCTGATGGCGCGGTATACATTAGAGGAGCTGATACGGTTGAAAACGGTATCGCCAAGTGGAATATCTCCATGTTAGCCAAAGGTGCGACAGAGACGGTGTTTATGGTAGTTACGGCAACCCAGAGTATCACCAATCAGGATTATGGGGTAATCGCGGGTGACTATCAAGCCAGCGGTACGGAGAAAGTGTTCACGAAGATTGACCCGACTGTCACCAAAACGGTGATTGATTTGGCAGATGGTGGAACAGCGGAAGCCACGGATGGCACCGTGCAATTGACCCTCCCGCCGCAAGTCCATGACAAAGAACTAACCATCATCCTGACCACCGCCCACACCACCAGTCACCCGATTAGCGGATATAACTTTGGCGAGCGAGCGTTTGAGGTGACGGCCCATGACGGATCCCAAGATGTGACTCAGTTTGACAAGGTAATTAGCCTAACCATCGAGTATAATCCGGCTGACCTTGGCGACATCGACCCAAGCACCCTCGCGCCTTACGTGTGGCGAGATGACTCCGGCTGGCAAGCTCTGTGTGAAGAGGCGGAGACGACCTGCGAACATGACCAGAGCAACAACCGATTCATCATCGGTCTCAAACATCTGAGCGAGTTTATCCTGCTGGCTCCGGAAGGAACGCAGGTCTATCTGCCGGTGGTGGTGCGGTAGAATATCAATCAGCTAATAATTTTATGGAGCAACCATTATGTCATATTCCCTCATTCGTCCCTTACTATTTAAACTTTCTGCTGAACGTGCCCATCATGTCACCCTAAGCCTGCTACGATATGTTGAACCGGCTCTGCCTTTATTACGGCTAAAACAGGTGCAAATCCCCCGCGAGGTGATGGGTTTACAGTTTCCAAACATGGTGGGGTTAGCCGCCGGATTGGATAAGAACGGTGACTGTATCGACGCGTTTGGTCGGATGGGATTCGGTTTTTTGGAGGTTGGAACCGTCACCCCACGTCCCCAACCGGGCAACCCGCAACCCCGTCTGTTTCGTTTGCCCGAAAAACAGGCGATTATAAATCGTATGGGGTTTAATAACAAGGGGGTTGATTATCTCGTTGACCGTCTGAAATCGACTCGCTACAAAGGCATTATCGGAGTCAACATCGGCAAAAATTTTGACACCCCACTCGAAAATGCCCTAACCGATTACCTGATTTGTATGGAGAAGGTGTACGCTTATGCTTCCTTTATTACGGTCAATATTTCCTCACCCAACACCAAGGGATTGCGCGACCTACAAGAGGCCGAGGGGCTGACTCGCTTGCTGAATCGGCTCAAGTTTGCTCAGGGCAAGCTGACTCGAATCCATCACAAAGCCGTACCACTCGTGGTTAAAATTGCACCCGATTTAGATGAAGCTCAACTCATCGACATGGCTAAGGTGTTTAATCAACAACAGGTTGAGGGGGTTATCGCGACCAACACGACGATTGCCCGCGATCAAGTTAGCCATTTGCGGCATGGCAACGAAACTGGTGGTCTCAGTGGTGCACCCTTAACCCAACATTCAACCGAAATTCTCACTCAGTTGCGGGAACATTTAGACCCAAATATTCCTATTATTGGGGTGGGGGGGATTATGACTCCCGCGGATGCACAGGCAAAAATAAGTGCTGGAGCGGAGTTAGTTCAGTTGTACAGCGGTTTTGTTTATAGCGGGCCACCACTCATCGGCCAAGTGGCGCAGGCGGTGGGGAGCATGAAGAAGGGGTAGCTTGTGGTAAAAAAAGGCGACTTTTTGGCAGGTTCTTATTACCCGATAGACTGGTTTAGTCTTTCCTAAACCAGTCTATCGGGTAACAAGTCTCAAGGATAGTGGAAAAAGGAGCGTATAATAGGGGTATTTCATCCTAATTGCTTTATGGAGGTTGACGCGATATGCAACCCGAAACAAATATAATCTTGAAAAATTATCGTCTCGACAATGAGATTGGTCGTGATGAACTAACAACGATTTATCGAGGGTATGATTTAGCTGATAATGGACAAGTTGCGGTTAAAATTGTTGCCCCACAATTTACCTTTGACCAGCAGTTTATTGAACAGTTTAAGCAGAATGTAGAAACTATTAGTCATCTGACCCATGCTAACATTATTCAAGTTTATGGCGTTTGGCATGAGGATGATAAACTCTACACTGTTCAGGAGTTGGCTCAGGGGCATTTGTTGAGTGATCTGCTAAAACGTGAGGGTGCGTTACCACCCAAGCGCATGGTCAAAATAGTTCGACAGATTGGTATTGCCCTCGATTACGCCCATCAACAAGATATTATTCATGGTGATTTGTCAGTTGACTGTATTTATGTGGCTCTAAATGATCAAGTGATGGTTGCCAACTTTGGGCAAACTCAAGCTATGACCGGAACCGGCTTAGTTAAACAGGGGTATCCGATTGGTACGCCTGAGACTCTCGCTCCTGAAATTGTACATGGGCAGGGGCCAAGTCGGCATGCTGATTTATACGCGTTGGGGATTTTGTGTTATCAGATGTTAACCACCAAGCCTCCATTTACTGGTACCTTGGTGACGATGATTCATGGGCATGGGTACGAAACACCGCGCCCGTTGCATCTGTTAAACCCTAGTATTTCAGTCAATATTAGTCGAACTATTGAGCAGATGTTAGCCAAACGAATTGAGACTCGTTATAAATCGGGAGCCGAGTTTACTCGAGCCTTATCAAACGCTATCGACAGTACCGTACCTCACTACTCCGCGCCGGTATCAGTAAAAAAATCGCCTACTGTGACTGATCCGGTTAAAGTTCCCTCACCATACCGAAAACAGTTGTGGTTTGCCGGTGCAATTATGGCCGTTGTGCTGAGTTTTGTCTTCTCCTCTAGTTTGGGTGCGGTGTCGATATGGCAAATCGCGCAGAGTGCAAATCCAGTCGCCGCATCATGGCAACAACCAGCCAACGCAACAGCCGTACCCGCGGCTATAAAAGCCACACCCACCCATAAGCCAACCTTTACCCCCACCACTACACCAACGCCGCTCATCATCAAAGCAGAACCATCACCGTTACCTACCGAACCCTCTACCGTGGTCAATATCCCTACACCGGGGAATCCGACACTGGTTAATGATAGCCCTTTTACCAATTTGCAACTGGCTCAAAGTATTAGTCGTGACGATGAACCGGAACAGGTCGGCACCTTCTTTACACCGGAAGGTCGGCCAATATATCTGTTTTTTGATTATCGAGACATCGCCCCCGGCACCTCTTGGAGCCACCGCTGGACATGGGCAGATTCGGAATTGGCAACCTATCAAGCGATATGGCCGGATAACTACGGGCGTGATGGCATGGCTTGGGTCTTTTATCATCCACCGGAGGGATATAGTAGTGGGCCATACAGTGTGAATCTTATTATTGAAGGACGTGTTGTCTCGACTGCTACATTTGTGGTTGAGCCTTAAACGTATAATTATGAATTGACACGATATTCTACATGGTTTCGGGCAAAAAATCCTCGCAAACGCTACTCAGGACGGCATGATAAATTCGCACTTAAACTCAAATTAGTTTGAAACCGTCACTTCCACATGCCATGCCCGAATGTCGTTATCGGGCATCCACCTTGCCTGTAGAAAATGGATTCCCGCCAAAAGCGTGCGGGAATGACATGTTAAAAAGTTCTGTTCTCATTCTAATCGCAGTATAAGCTGAAATACGCTCCATTCGATTTTGCCTCTTGACAAAAACTAATGTTATTAGTATAATAACTAACGCAAGTAGCTGATGTGATGTTAAGTGTTTCGCATCAGCAAAAATTTTAACTTAAAACTAATGCCGTTAGTTAAATAACTAATCAAGATAAGGAGATTTATGATGACAACCAAACAACTACAAGTAGCAGACGGTGTTTTAGCCTATGATGATAATGAGCAAGCTGGTGAATTGATTGTTTTAGTGCCGGGTATGGGAGATTTACGAAGTGAATATCGCTTTATAGTTCCAGTTTTGAATGAGGCGGGGTATCGGGTAGTTACAGTTGATTTACGGGGGCATGGCGAATCAAGTGCCAACTGGCCGGAGTACTCGATTCGGGCGGTTGGACAAGATATTTTGGCCTTGATTGAACATTTGGATGCAGGGCCAGCAACGGTGGTCGGAACCTCATTTTCGCCGGGGTCAATGGTGTGGGCCGCGGTCGAAAAACCAGAACTGATTAGCAAACTGGTCTTAATCTGTCCGTTCGTCCGTGATCCGAAAATAAATCCGGCCATGAAACTACTGGTCAACGTGATGATGAGCGGCCCGTGGAAAGTGTGGGCTTGGGGCATGTTCTATAAATCACTATATCCTACCCAAACACCTCCCGATTTTGCGGATTATCAAGCCAAATTGAAAGCTAACTTATCCGAGCCGGGGCGATACGAAGCGGTTAAAGGATTGGGGCAGGTTTCAAAGGCCGATGCAGAGGCGCGGTTAACACGAGTCACGCAACCGAGTTTGGTGATTATGGGCGACAAAGATCCTGACTTTAGTCCTCCCGAAGCGGAGGCCAAGTTTGCGGCTGAAAAATTGGGTGGTCGTTACGAGATGATTGCCGGAGCCGGACATTATCCTCAAGCTGAAATGCCGGATAAGGTCATTCCGATTTTGCTAAAATTTTTGCGGGAGGGGAAATAGATGGCGCGTGCGGGATTAAATCGACAGCTTATTATAGAAATGGCGGTACGGTTGGTTGACGAACATGGTATGGAAAATTTGTCGTTGGCTTTATTAGCGAAGGCGTTAAAAGTACGCTCACCTTCATTATATAACCATATTGATGGACTAGATGGGGTTAAAGAGGGATTATTATTATATTGGTTAGATGTATTGGGGCGAGAGCTTCAACATGCGGTCATGGGACGAGCAGGCTCAGAGGCATTGGTGGCCGTGGCGCATGCCTATCGAAACACAGCAAAACGGCATCCTAGTCTGTACCCGTTAAGTGTTGGCTCGGTTGAGGGTGCGAGTCCCGCGATAAAACAGGCAGGGCAGGCCGTACTTGAGGTGATCTTGGCGGTATTACGAGGGTATCATCTAACTGATGAAGCGGCATTGCATGGGGCGCGGTGTTTGCGGAGTACGTTACATGGTTTTGTGTCGCTCGAAACCGGTGGTGGCTTTGGAATTCCGCTTGATGTGGACGAGAGTTTTGAGCAGTTGATTTTTGTAATAGATCAGGGGTTGGCTAATTTTGACCTAAAGCCAAATAAAAATCACGGGTAAAAATAAGGATTTTACCCGTGATAAAAGACAATTATGTACAAAAGTTGATGGTGTTGTTATCTTGACTGATGACGCATCGGAATCAATCCCGATGCTAAAAACTAAAGCAGGCTGAAGCCAGCTATTTAGGCCGCTTTTAGCGGTCTTTAACTTTTAGCCTTGTGGCTTTAGCCCAAGGCTATCAGTCAACAGGTCAACATTACCCAAAAGTTGATGATATGATGAATTATTCGGCATGTGGCAAGTTAAAGCTAAATCGACTGCCATTACCCTTTTCGCTTTGTACCCCAACCGTTCCTCCTAACTTCCTAATAATCCGATGCACGATAGATAGACCAAGTCCATGTCCTTTGGCCTGCACCTGATTTAGTCTTGTAAAGGGAATAAACAGTTGATTTTGCTCTTCGGGAGTCAAACCCGCTCCGTTATCCTTTACCCAAAACTCAACCATGCCATCATTACGATGCATGGCACCAATTTCTACTCTAGGAGGAGAGCCACCATATTTCATGGCATTGCTTAAATAATTAACCCAAACCTCTTCTGCCCAAGGGGCATGGCCCAAAACTCGCGGCCATTGGCTAGGCATAATAATCTCTGCTTGATGCTGAACAATCATATGCATTAATCGTTCTTGAGCCTCGGCAATAATCTCTTTCATGTCGAGTGGCTTTAAGACCACCTCAGCTTTGCGAACTCCGGCCAAGGTCAACAGTTCATGAATAATATTATTCATTTTGTTAGCATTGCGTCGGATAAAGTCAATATTTTCTGTGTTTGAAGGTGATAATCCTTCGTCCATAGCCAATAAATCAACTGAGATAATAATCGGTAACAGTGGATTCTTCAGGTCATGGGCTACGGTATGGGCAAAGGCATTTAACTCTTCGTTTTGTGTTTGTAAAGTATCATTTTTATACTGCAATTCTTGCTGTAATTTGCGGATAGTTAGATGAGCATTAATCCGAGCCAGAATCTCTTTGAACTCAAATGGCTTGGTTACATAATCAACCGCGCCCACCTCAAATCCCATTACTTTACTATCTATATCATTTAAGGCAGTCATAAAAATGACTGGAATTTCCTGAGTAAATTTGTTCTCTTTGAGCTTTTGACCAGTTATAAAACCGTTCATGCCCGGCATCATCACGTCGAGCAAAATAATATCGGGTTGGGTTCGTTCTGCTTGTCGAATAGCCGATTGACCAGATTTTGCCACCAAAACTTTATGTCCAGCCACTTTTAAGGTTCTAAACAGAATATCCAAATTAGCCGGTTGATCATCAACGACTAATATTTTACCTGTATGATGGGAGGGTGTTGCACTCATCGTCATTACTCCTGATATTTTTCAAGCAGTTGACAAATCACATCAGTTTGATAATTTTCTGCATGGTCACGAATTTTTTTGATAAACATTTGATATGAATCATTAAGTTGTTCTATTTGAGTCAACTGGTCAATAATGCCATCTATATCACCGTCAAGAGCTAAATTATACAAGGCTATTCGTTCCGTTAACGGTGGTAAGGCCATCGATAACTGATTTGGGTCGGAGTTTTCCTTAGCCTCATACGTCCAATCAACCTCTAAATATAGGTCGATAATACTCAACAGTTCTTGAATATCTATAGGTTTGGGGAGAAAATCGTGACAGCCAACCTCTAATGTTTCGGCGCGGATATCTGGTTTTGAATCGGCAGAGACGGCGATAATGATAACATCCTGATAACTTGGCATAGCGCGTAATTGTTGGGTTAGTTCAATCCCACCCAAATTAGGCATGTGCAAATCGAGCAAAATTATATCTGGTTGAAACTGTTCCGCCTTCTCTAAACAGTATATTCCATCCGCGGCATCTTCAATCTTAAAGCCAAATTTTTTCAATCGTTTACGCAACAAAATGCGGTTATTACGCTCATCATCTACAATAAGTAATTTAAGGGGAGTTCCGTTAAAACCCGTAATAGTTTTGGCTGTTTTTACTGGCTCTTTGAGTTCTGTAGAGGTCACGGGTAAAGTTAGTTCGAGCCAAAATCGGCTCCCCTGTCCGACGACACTCGTTACCTGAATTTTAGACCCCATCATTTCGGTTAGCTGTTGGCTAATCGCTAACCCTAAGCCTGCTCCTTGAGCCAAACTCTCATTATTAACCTGTTTAAACGGTGAAAAAATCACCTCTAAATCTTCTTGAGCAATCCCGATACCACTATCTTCGATGGTAAATTTTAGAGTGCAAACCGACTCTGCGTTTCCCTCAACATGTCGAGTAGTAATTGACTCGGTAAGTTCAACCATAAAATCAACATGACCCTGTTCGGTAAACTTAACGGCATTACCCAAAAGATTAATAAGAACCTGTCGCAGATGGGTCTCATCAGCTATAATTTTTAATGGAATAGGAGTAGGTTGGTCATACTTAAACGAAACCCCTTTTTGATTTGTCGTAACGCGGAACATCTCAACGATACTCTCGATAAAATCGGGCAGTTCAAGTTCACTCAGGTAGAGTTCCATGCGACCTGCTTCGATTTTAGAAATATCGAGAATATCACTCGTCAGTGTAATCAAATGTTCGCCACCGCTCTGAATTGCCGCGACTTTTTTTGCTTGTCCCTCGCTTAAATTTGGATCCATCTGCAAAATCTGAGCATACCCCAAAATACTACTCAGCGGGGTACGAAGCTCGTGACTCATATCAGCCAAAAAGTTACTTTTGGTTTTATTTGCTTCCTCAGCACTAATTTTGGCTTCTTGTAAGGCCAAATGAGATTCACGTAGTTGACTAATAATTTCGGGCAAATCAGCATCGGTAATCAACGCGTCGGCCTGATAACTATTATTGAGTATGGCTTCAACTTTATCTTGTATCCGTTTTTCTGACATAATTCCATCCGATAGTAATATTTAGAGGGCAAAGAAAATTTTACTTCGCGGTATTATAGCACAACTCTTCATTATTAGCGTATCTTGGTAGCGATGACATGTTGCCTGATAACCTGCTCAATGTCATTCTGAGCCGAAGGCGAAAAACCTTTTCGAATCTATCTAGATTTGGGTAAGTGAGACCCTTCGTACAAAACGCTCAAGGTGACAAAAGTGTAAAAGTTCAGTAAAGTAGCTCTAGAAACCCGATTTCTCAAAGAAATCGGGTTTCTGATACTCTTTCTGGCGAGTTCACTGAATATTTACCAAAAGTTTGTTGTTTCATTCATGACCTGACATATTGATAAAACCAAAAGCATTTTTTGACAGGATTAACAAGATTAACAGGATTTTTTTTTGCTTGTAATCCTGTCAATCCCGTTAATCCTGTCAGATATTGTTTTAGTCATGTTGAAACGATAAACTTCTGAAGGTGACATACCCATCAGTCAACGGAGTAACACTACCCGTATCTTTAAGGCAAGAAAAAATTGTCTACTCTTTCATTTCTTGGTAAACTACGCATCTATGTCCACAACTATATTAAACCCAACCCAAGATATTGTTCCTTCTGAACCGAAGGTCGTCTCAAAGCCATTGCGACCACGTCGCACAATCAACAACCTCGCTCTTGCCGTACTTGGCCTAATGATAGGACTTGGCGGTCAATATTTTTTTAACCAAGATAAACTTTGGGACGGTCTACTCCTATATAGTATTGCCGTTATCCTGTTTGTCAAAAGTGTCTCTCATCAATTAAAACCGCAGATTCAATCTGCCCCTACCGATTTTCGGAGCGGGCTAGCCTCTGGTTGGCGACAAAATGTCGGACTGTGGCTGATAGTTATGGCTACTGGTACTGCATCACTGGCTTACTGGCTTTTTTCAGACACCAGTAACTACCCACAAGGTTGGTGGGTTTATATGGGAAGTATCATGCTTTTGGTTGGTGGCGTTTTTACCCTAACTAAGGGGGATGATCCGTTAACCGAGCTTAAACGACTCGTTCCCAACCAACAAACCGCTTTAATGTTGGCCGCGATTTTGCTAATCGCTATGTTTATGCGGCTCTACAACTTTTATGAGCAACCTTTCGGTATCTGGTTTGATGAATCTGCCGCGGGGCTACAGGCTCGATTGATTGTAGATGACCCTGATTATCGCCCCATATTTTTCACCCCAATTAACGTGACCGGGCATCTTTTGCGCCTTTATGCCTTTGCCCTAGATAACTTTGGTGATACGATTCAGGCTATGCGGTTGGTCAGTGTTGCCTTTGGTTTGGGTGCGGTTTTTGCCGCCTATCTGTTTGGCCGCGAACTACACAGCCCCAATTTTGGCCTAATATTAGCTTTTTTATTGGCTGTGATGCGCTGGCATGTCAATTTTAGTCGAATTGCTATGACTGGTATCGACGCGCCATTTTTTGAACTGGTTAGTCTTTTCTTTTTAGTACGCCTCACCAAGTATGGTCGTTTACGGGATGCCCTTGGTACGGGGTTAGCCTTGGGTTTTGGCCTGACCTTTTATACCGCCTTTCGACTCTATATCGCCGCGTTAGTCGCTTTTGTGATAATCGGTGGTGTAATATGGTCGTTTTATCTCGCCAAACGTATGAAACGGGGTGACTGGAAGGTTTATGTCCTAAATTTGCTGATTTTATTGCTTGCCATGTTCATGGTTCTGGTGCCAGTTTTCCGTTTTAACCAAGACAACCCCGATGAGTTTTGGTATCGAGTGCAACAAACCTCGATTCTAACCAAACGAGATCAGGCCGATTTGCAGACCGCTATCTGGAACACCACTAGCAAACATCTGATGATGTTCAATGTACATGGCGATAATAACGGGCGGCATAATCTACCCGGTGCGCCGATGCTCGATCCACTAACTGGGGTGTTGATGGTTTTAGGATTTGGTCTCGCCCTTTTTAATATACGACAACCAGTAAACCTCTTTTTTATGATTCTTTTTCCGGCCACTATCGCCGGAGGTATTCTTAGTCTTGACTTTGAAGCACCCCAGTCTCTGCGCTCAATTGGCGTTATTCCGGTGGTGATTTATTTTAGTGGTTTGAGCCTTTATGCCCTCGGACGGGAGGCGCAACAGTCGCTAAGACCCTTATCAGCATGGTGGATGACCATACCCACCGCGTTGCTGGTTGGTTATCTGTTTTATAGCAATGCCAACACCTATTTAATCGACCAAGCCAATGATTTTGCCTCATGGAACGCCTTTTCTACTCCAGAGACGATAGCCGGTCACAAAATGGCCGAACTTGGCCCCAACTACATTTATTATAGTTCTCCATTTTTGACCAACCATCCGACCACACTCTTTCTGGCTCCTGAAGCAAAAAATCAGCATCGCCTAACCTTGCCCGATCCACTCCCAATTCGGGAAGCACCCACTCAGCCAGTGGCACTATTTATCCACCCTGACGATCAGTGGATATTTGACCAAGCAACCCAACTATATCCTCAAGCTCAGTTTGATGTTGCCTCTAATGAGGTGAGTGACGGTCCACCAGTCGTTTATTTTGCTAACCTATCTCCCTCAAACATCGCCAGTATACAAGGGCTTGAGCTAACCTATCATTCCCTTGATGAGGAGGCTGAATTTGCAGTCTCTACGCCACCGATTCAGGTGCCGCAGATTTCGGTCAACTGGCCGAATGATGTTCCGCCCTTGGTGCGAGAGAACCTTGGCTCTGAGTTTCGAGCAGAATGGGAGGGAATTCTATATGTGCCACGATATGGGCCATATAGCTTCCGTCTCATTACTCCTGCTGGTGGTCGCTTAGAGGTTGACGGTAATGTTTTGTTAGATAGAATGGGTCAGCAGAGCGCTGGCCTGCCTTTGGCGCAAGGTAATCATGCTCTGCGAGTTGTGGCTGATGGTGGCGCGGCGGGGCAGGTGGCTCTGTATGGTCAACCGACTGGTGAGCCGGAGTCGATTATTCCGCAGTGGTGGCTTTATCGTTCACCCGTCAGCATGCATGGCCTGTTAGGGTCATACTATCCAAATGACAACTGGGTCGGTCAGCCAGCCATGCAACGGATTGACCCGTTTTTAGATACCTATTTCCATTTTACACCGCTTAGTCGTCCCTATAGTGTCATCTGGTCAGGTTCATTGATTGCTCCGCAAAACGGAGTCTACAGTTTGGGGTTAGCCGCGGTGACAGAAGCAGAACTATTCATCAACGGTCAATCACTTATCAAAACAACCATCCCCAACGAAACCTTTGAAAGCTCAATCCCACTTGATGCGGGGTTGCATGAGTTGGCGATTCGTTTTAAGGATACTTCCGACCGTTCCCGCATCCATCTTTATTGGGTGCCACCATCGGGCAATTTTGAGCCGATTCCAACCGAGAATCTGTGGCCACCCTTTGGAGAATACACGCCTCCCGTCGAGCAGATGCCTACCCCAACTGTAGAGATGAAACCGTTAACGGTTGAATGGTTAGCCACCATCGGCGGGCAGGGTAATGCACTTGGTCTATTCAACGAACCTCGTGACGTGGCCGTGTTGTCGAACGGTAATCTGGTGGTGGCCGACACCGCCAATAAACGAGTTCAGATTCTCGATCCGGTTGGAAATCCTATTACCGAGTTCACGGGCGAACCAGCTGACCCGTTTGAGGAGCCACTAGCGGTCGCGGTCACACCTCATAATGAGATTTTGGTTTTAGATTCGACTTTGCAATGGATCTATAAATATGACCAAAATGGTACGTTGTTGGCTCTTTTTGGTGGCCCAGAAGCCCGTATGTTTCATCCCCGCGGCCTGACTCGTTTGCAAGATGGCACTATCGCCGTGGCCGATACGGGGAGCGCTCGTATTGCCTTTTTTGCACCTGATGGCAGTTTGCGAGGCAGTATTGGTGGTTTGGGAGACGGACCGGGTCAACTTAATGAGCCAACCGATGTTATTCAAGACGGCATCGGTAGTTATTATATCGCTGAGGCTGAGAATAATCGTATCCAGCGGTTGGGGATGAATGGCACACCGATGAACCAATGGAATCTTCCTCCAACTTATGCCTACGACGGCCCGCACTTAGCTTTTGGGCCAGATGGCTCCATTTTTGGGACTGAGTCGCAAAGCCGCTCCCTAATGCGATACGCTCCCGATGGAAACCTGATTCAAATGTGGCAAAATATTGGCCCAGTTGGTTTTGTTAGCCCGCTCGGTATCTATTTTGATGAGCAAACCAAACGACTATATCTGACCGATATTTCAACCCACCAAATCTATGTTTTTGAACTTCGCGAGTAAAAGTTCAGTAAAACTGCCCTAGAAACCCGATTTCTCAAAGAAATCGGGTTTCTGACGCTTTTTTTGGCGAGTTCACTGAATATTTACGTTCGTGAGGAGTAAGACGTGGTTCGTACCTAAGAAAAATTTTGCGAACTTATCTCCTCCGAGGTATGTAGTTTTCCTCGGAGGTTCCACAGAATCTATACTTACCTACATAATACTATGACCAAACTATACAAAATCCATTACCCTTCACCCATCGGTATATTAGAAATTATCGGCACTACAGAAGCCATCACCGAGATTCGCTTCATGTCCGATGAAGAAGTCGAATCACATCAGCCAAACACGCCACAGCCTGACCTCCCCCTTGTGGTCAAAAAATGCCATACCGAGTTAGCCGAATATTTTACTGGCTCGCGTCAACAATTCTCGGTGGCCTTAGCTCCACAAGGCACACCGTTTCAGCAGAGTGTATGGCAAGCCTTGCTCGACATTCCGTTTGGTCAGACCTCGACCTATTTGGCTGTCTCGAAGCGGATTAACAACGAAAAGGCGATTCGGGCTGTTGGACAAGCCAATGGACGCAACCCCATCGGTATCATCATTCCCTGTCACCGAGTAATTGGGAGTGACCGCACCTTGACCGGCTACGGTGGTGGATTATGGCGTAAAAAATGGCTCCTTGAACATGAAAAGGCCGATATTATTATGAGTAAACAGTTGCGTCTAAAAGGCTTAGAATAAAATAGGCGAAACATGGCATGTATCTCCTCCGAGGTATGTAGTTTTCCTCGGAGGTGTTCCCCGAATCTTTGCTCACCTATTTATGCAGGCTCCGCTCTAAATTCACGAATCACGTTTCACAAATTATTTCACAAACTATGGCAAAAAAACGGCAAGTCAGCAACGCATATAGCACCCCATCCGACGAAGGGGTTATTCGCTCCGCTCCTCCCAATAGTGGCTCAGATGTGGGAATATGGGTTTTAGCGGCGACTATTATCGGCTCTAGCATGGCCTTTATTGACGGTACGGTAGTTAATGTGGCTCTGCCCGTATTACAGGAAGACCTGAACGCCAGTGTCTCCCAAGTACAGTGGATTGTCGAGTCTTATGCTTTATTTTTGGCCGCGTTGATTTTAGTCGGCGGCTCATTGGGTGATCATTTTGGTCGACGACGAATTTTTACCATCGGTATTATCGTCTTCACCATCGCCTCAGTGTGGGCCGGATTTTCCCCCACTGCCGAGCAATTGATCTATGCTCGAGCTGTGCAGGGAATTGGCGGAGCGCTTTTAGTGCCAAGCAGTTTGGCCGTCATCAGTGCCTCCTTTAGCGAGTCGGAGCGGGGACGGGCGATTGGCACATGGTCAGGTTTCACTGCCATCACCACCGCCTTGGGGCCGGTACTCGGCGGCTGGCTGGTCGAAAACGTATCATGGCGATGGGTCTTTTTTATCAACGTTCCGTTAGCTATCATTACTCTGTCGATTCTGTTCTGGAAAGTTCCAGAAAGTAAGGATGAAGAGGGAGCGCGCAAACTCGATTGGCCGGGCGCGTTGGCCGTGACCATCGGGCTAGGCTGTCTAGTTTTCGGACTCATCGAATCGAGCAACTATGGTTTGTTTCACCCGCTGGTCATCGGTACCATCATCGTCGGAGTTATCGGCCTCGTCGCCTTCATGGTCATTGAAACCCGCAGTTCTGCCCCCATGATGCCGCTGAACCTGTTTCAATCCCGCACCTTCAGTGGAGCCAATCTGCTGACCCTATTTTTATATTCTGCTCTGAGCGGAACCCTGTTTTTTCTACCCTTTAATCTGATTCAGGTACAAGATTACACCGCCACCCAAGCGGGCGCGGCCTTCCTGCCCTTTATTTTGATCATGTTTGCCCTGTCCCGTTGGGCCGGTAGCCTGATTGACCGTTACGGAGCCAGATTGCCATTGATTATCGGGCCAATCATCGCCGGAGTGGGGTTCGCCATGTTTGCCATCCCCGGTATTGGTGGCACCTATTGGACAACATTTTTCCCGGCAATTGTGGTGCTAGGCTTCGGCATGACGGTCAGTGTCTCTCCGCTAACCACGGCGGTCATGAGTTCGGTTGAAGTACGCCATTCGGGGATTGCTTCGGGCATCAACAACGCTGTCTCTCGTACCGCGGGCCTTATCGCCATTGCTATTTTGGGGATTGTGGCCTTAGCTCTATTTAACAACGCGCTTGATAGTCACCTTACCCCGTTGAATCTGACTCCAGAGGTTGAGCAAGCGATTGACCAAGAGCGCATCAAACTGGCCGGAGCGCAGGTTCCAGAGATTGTGCCGACTGACCTACAACCGACGATTGAGCAGGCCATTGCTGAATCATTTGTCTTCAGTTTTCGGATCATCATGTTGATTGGGGCGGGTTTGGCTGTCCTCAGTGCCGGTATGGCGTTTGTGTTGATTGAGACGCATGAGTAAATAAGACCTCCAAGGAGAAAACCACACCTTGGAGGACGCGGAGTCGTTCTCCTCCGAGGTATGCAGTTTTCCTCGTTCGCCCGTTGGTAGTTCGGGGAGGTGTTTGGAACGAAACCTCACAAGACTTATTTAATGCTGTAATAAGTACCCCAAGCAAAAGTTTTGCGGGATTTCAAGGTAAGACCTCCAAGGCATGAATGATTTTTTGCCTCCAAAGTGCGTCATGTAGGATGGAATGAAATGGTAAATGGTAAACGGTGAACTGTAAATTACGTTTGTCACCAAGAGCGGTTTGGATACTGGCATTGAAAATACGACAAAATCGATCAGATTTATCCATAATGCCGCTCGTTTACCGTTTATAATTCACCATTTACCATTTATAATTTATGCTCACCTACTTACATGACCAAAAAGAGGGTCAATTTTAAGATTGACCCTCTCTGGAGCGTACAACTTATTGCTGATTCATAAGTGTCAACTTAAGAGTTTGTAGTAGGTACTTTAGTGCCGTTTGAAGGCGATGAATCGCCTACTACAAACGTTATTGACACTTATGATTGCTGATTATTTAAGCCTGCTCTATGGCCGATATATAGCTCTTCGGCAGATGGGACATGACTGCGTCAGTGCTTAATTTGCTGGCCTGTGTGTTCCCAATATGGTGCAACTTGCCGACATGGTCATAGTCAACCAAAAAGGGAATATCAACCGGAATTGTGGGAACAATATCTGGCCCGTTGACAAACCGATAGCTTTGTGGCACCTTTTGATTATAGAGCTTTACAAAATCGGGACCACCTACTTTGGGGGAGCCATAAGTATAGCTACTAACCTGCTTGTTTGGTACATTGCAAGCTAAATCTAGCACACACAGCGTGGCTAACGCGCCACCCAAACTGTGACCAGTACAGGTAATTTTTTTATGGGGTGTATCTTTTGCTACCTCAATAATCGATTCCCGAATCGACTGATAGGCTTCGATAAATCCGGCATGGACAACAACATTGCTACCACCGCCGTATGGATAATTGGCAGAGACAAACTTTAAGTCGGTCATCCAATCAGTCGCGCCGGTCTCTTCTGAACCACGAAATGCCAAAAACAGGGTATCATCTGTCGTGCCAAATAATCCTTGGGTATCGGTGGCTTTATTTTCAAATCGGCCTGCCAACTGAAACGAGTCAATATTATACCCCTTCCCATACGCAGACATCGAAATTTTGGCGCATAATAACGCTTCGGTCTTATTCATAAATACTCTCCTTTGAGTTGTGAGTCGTAAATATTCAGTAAACTCGCTAGAAGGAGCGTCAGAAACCCGATTTCTCAAAGAAATCTGGTTTCTAGGGCGGTTTTACTGAACTTTTACACATAGTCCACTATAAGTAGTTTTCGGAACTAACTTGTTAAAAACAGGAGTGTCAAAATTGTATTTTGACAGCAAGAATTCCATTCTTGCACTCCGAAAAAAGTGACAACTTAGAAATGAAAGTTACTTACCATGTCATTCTGCGAAGAATCTGCTCAAAAGTATCCTCATAGAGGATACTTCGCTTTACTCAGTATGACATGATTGCAATCTAACATCGTCAAGATAGAAGCCTGATTATAAATGAAATTCGGAAAATGAAAAATGACGCATGATCCATTCTTCATTGTTCGTTCTTCATTGTTCGTTCTTCATTCTTCATTCTTCATTCTTCATTCTTCATTCTTCATTCTTATGCCCTTAGCGCTTGAACAAGTCTTAAACAACCGATACCGGATTGACGAATGTCTCAGCCACAATCAAGTGGGTGCAGTATATCGCGCTTGGGACATGAGCCTGCGTCATGCGGTGGTTGTCAAAGAGAATATCGACACCTCACCGGAGGCGCGACGGCGCTCAAAGAGCGAAGCCACCATGTTGACTCGCTTGTCTCACCCCAACCTGCCCCGTTTCACCGATTACTTTTTTATTCAGCGCCAAGCTCATTATTTAGCGATGCACTTTGTCGAAGGGCAAACGCTACAACAAAAACTCAACCAACTTGGCTACCTGCCCGAAACTGACTTGCTGACCTGGTTCCCCCAAATCTGCAACGCCTTGGCTTATCTTCACCATCAAAATCAGCCCTTAATTCATGGCAATATTAGCCCGAAAAACATTATTATTCGGCCCGATGGTCGAGCAATTTTGGTCGGGGGAGGTATCTCTCGCCTTTACAATTTGGAGCTACGAAATCAATTTGGAGCCGAAATCACCAAACCGGGGTATAGCCCCATTGAACTGTATAACGGCCAACTACCTGACCCACTGTCAGACATCCATGCCTTGGCCGGAACGATGTATCACCTTGCCACCGGTGAATTACCACCGAACGCCCTCGATCGTTCGCCCAATGACCCACCGTTGGTATTTGTCCACGCCTACAATCAGCCGATTGGCAAAGGGCTTAGACGTGCTATCGCCAAAGGGCTAGAATCGGCTCGTGAGCGGCGTTATCAAAACGTTAATCTATTTCGAGCCGCGCTAGAGCGTGCCCAAGAGGGAGCTTCAATTTATCGAGATGCGTTGTACGTCTTTCCCAGTAGCGTTTGGACGATGGCTACAGGACTGATGCTTCTGTTGATGTTTGCCTGCGTCATTTTGGCGGTAAGTTCATTTATCAGCCAAACTAGTTTTAAGTTTGCTGGCGTAACCTTGGTTGAACGTCCTCCAACCGCCACCCGCATCCCGCAACCAACCAGCACGCCGGAAGTTATCGGTACGCCTACCGCTCCGACTATGCAAACATTTCGGAATGTTGGATTAGGCTTTACGATTGAGTATCCTTATGGCTGGCGACGCTACGAAGAGGCGCTGTTAGTCCGATTTTCGCCCACGTTAAAAGGATTAGAGACCGAAACGATTGTTGATATTTCTATGTGGGCTGGAGCATCGCCTAACGAGCAAGCTACTCCGGCTGATGTATTGACTGAATTACTGACTCAGTTCCCTCGAAATGCCAAAGAGATAGCACAACGTCCAATTTCAATTGCTGGACAAGATTGGCGCTCCATTCAGATTCAGTTTGACCAAGTCGGTCAGAATGAACCGATCATTGCCATTATCGCCGCCATTCGGCATGAAGAGGTCGGTTATTATCTGGTTCTGGTTGCTCCCGCAGACGAGTGGCAGTATGCTCAGCCAATTTTTCGGCAAGCATTAACCAGCTTTAAGTTCACCAAAGAGGCAGAAGTTCGTTTTTTAAGCGAAGATGAACTCCCGCCCACCCCAACTCCCACGGCTACACCTGTCATCTATATTGTACAATCGGGCGACTCGTTTGGGCGCATCTCCGGACTTTACGGTGTTAACATGCAGACCCTCGCTGAAGAAAATGACATGAAACTGTCTGACTATTTGCGAGTTGGACAAGAACTACTCATCCCGATTGGGTATGATGAGTGAGAATTAGCATGGGTGTTGGCTCTACTGTATCGGTGTTTTATCAGGGCTGTTCAGTTCTGATTTCAGACAAAGATTCGGGTCATTGGATAGCTCTACCTGGACTGATGAAAACAGGGTCAGATTCGGTTTGCTAATTAATCTCGTTTTTATTCCGTTAAACGATAAGAACAGGATGCGCAGGATGACACTGATTTTGCGTGTACTAATCAGTGTCATCCTGCGCATCCTGTTCTAAATGCACCTGAAACATGGAACAAAACTGGAATCGATTTGTGACCCCAAAATGGCTCCGATTAACGTTAATTTTCACCAGCCTAGCTCTACCTCCCTCAATCCCTCCTGCTAGGAGGGAAGTTTCTCCCAAGCCGAGGTGATTTCAGGCGAGGACAAAAGCTCCTCACCCTAGCAGGGGGAGGCTGGGAGGGGGTAGAATTCTACTCTAACCATGATTTTGATGAGAACTGAACAGCCCTGGGTATTTTATTTTGCTGTATTTGATGTAAACGGAAACCATTTTGAAAAAAACTAATATTTTGAAAATAATCCCCTATTTATTGACAATTGCTATTTTGTGCGGTTGTAATCTAACCGTACCGACTACTCCCACCGTAGAGCTATCTCCTAGCCCTGAAGAAATCACTTTTGAACTGAGTTCGATTGATCATACCCTCACCTCGTTGACCAGCTATCGCACCAATCTGGTGGTTGAATTTGACGGCCAGCGAGATGGTGAAACCGTAGCCGGACGAATTGAATCGTTGATCGAGCAAACTGAACCGGATGTTTTGCGTCGCTACGTCCATACCAACACCGATTTGCCAAATGACCAGATTGTATCGGGTGTGGCTGAGTTTATTCGGATTGGTGAGCAGGTTTACAGCAAAAAAGCGGGCGAAGAGGACTGGTTTATCATTAACAGTACCACAGCCGCCCCAACCGATTTTGGCTTTTTTGATTTGGAGCGGCTTTTGCTGTTGCCCACGCAGTTGACCCGCCCTGCTCAGTTGGAGTTTTTGAATGAGGTCAATGTCCGTCACTATCGTTTTGACCATGATGATATCAGCGACCCGAATCTAATTTTAAGCGATGTTAGGGGTGATTTATGGGTTACTGACAAGGATGAGTATTTGGTGCAATATCGACTGAGTGCCACTATCTCGGTGATTATTCCGCCTCCAAACGCATATTTTATGGATCAGGGACAACTAACGATAGAGTATAGCGTTAGTGGAATGAATGAACCTGTTGAGATTATCCCTCCCGTGGCCGCGCTCAACATCAACAGTACCTTTAATAAGCTGACTCATCTCGAAGATGCGAAAATTATCGCCATGTTTCCTGATTTGGTTGAGTACAGTAGCCACCTAACTCCGACCCATGCCGGAATTTTTTATCGGGATCAGTTGACTAAATTGGGGTGGACAGAAAAAACGATTGCTCTATTTGAGGAAAAGGCTGAGTTACATTTTACCCGCGCCGAAGAGGAGGTAACGATTTTTGTTACCCCCTATAATGTGGAAAAGAAAGAGGCAAAGCAGATTAAGGTACTGCTTCAAACCACAATCATCAAGCCGCAGAATGTCATGACCGCCACAACTCCTGTTCCTGTCGAAAATCAGAAATAATCCGTTTTGCACCAGTTTGACGGAGTTGCTCGTTGTTTATATCCCCCACCGCAACAACTCGCATGCCTGCGGAGACCGCCGCTTGGATGCCGGTCAGCGAATCCTCATAAACTAAACATGAGGCTGGCTCCACCCCCAATTGCTCTGCGGCCATAAGATATATATCGGGTGCGGGTTTGCCATTAGTTGTCGATTCTACCGATAGCATAAACTGGAAGCAGTCCCGCAACCCCAACTGAGATACACCTTCCTCAATTTCGGCTATGACCGCATTAGAGGCAATGGCTAACGGTAGACTCTGCTCGACCAAATGGGTCACAAACTCAACCACTCCCGCAATCGGAGTCACCTCTCCGGCTTGTAGGTAATCCATAAAACGGCGTTTTTTCTGTTCAAATAGTGTCTCAAACGTCACATCCTGCCCCGACCGTTTGATCATGTAGTCCAAAATCTCTAGGTCAGTTTTCCCTACAAAGTTCGCAAAATACTCCTCGTCAGGAATTACATAGCCTAACACCTGACCTAATGCCTGATAGGCTCGCAGGTGCGCTTTTTCACTATCGAGTATTGTTCCATCAAAATCAAAAATTACCGCGGTAGGATAACTAGTTGTATTATTTTTTACCATAAGAATCTCAACTTAAAATCTCTGTACCGGACAAAAACAAAAACTAGCCAGATTGAATGGAAATGTCATGCCCGAATGTAGTTATCGGGCATCTAAAACCCATAGATTCCCGCTAAAAGCGTGCGGGAATGACACCATTATACTTACCAAAATTTTTTGTCCTGTACTTAGACTTAAAATATTAGACCAACTTTGTACATAGGAGATTTACCATGACCGTTAACACACTCTCTCGTCCCAAACGGATTGAGGGATACGATTTTGCCCGCGCACTCGCGATTTTAGGCATGATTCTCGTCAACTTTAAGATTGTCCTAGAGGCCAGTGAGGCCGGATCAGCTTGGTTGGTCTGGTCAGTTGGTTTATTAGAGGGGCGAGCCGCGGCCATGTTTGTGATTTTGGCCGGGGTAGGATTAACCTTGTTATCAAACAGGGCGAGGCAACAGCAAGATTTACCACGTTTGGCTCAACATCGCCGAGCGTTGCTTAAACGAGCCATGTTCTTGTTTCTGGTCGGTCTGCTTTATACCCCAATTTGGCCTGCCGATATTCTCCATTTTTATGGGCTGTATATTGTAGTGGGGGCATTTTTGCTGAGTAGTAGCGATCGTGGTTTGTGGGGTTGGGCGTTGCTCTTTACGGGTGGGTTTGTGGCCCTCTTGCTTCTGTTCGACTATGAAACCGGCTGGGATTGGAAAACCATCACATACATAGATTTATGGACTCCCGTCGGCATGACACGCCACCTATTTTTTAACGGTTTTCATCCGGTATTCCCGTGGACTGCCTTTCTACTGCTTGGCATGTGGTTGGGCCGACAGGATGTCCGCTCTGGTCGGGTGCGGGGACTGATTTTAGCAGTCAGTATCATAGTCGTCCTCCTCACCAAACTGTTATCGAGCGGCTGTTTTTATCTGGCCTCATCGGTGCTGGATGCGTCGGAGGTGGGGTATATATGTGGTAGTCAACCCATGCCGCCCATGCCACTTTACATCTTTTCTGGTGGTGGCACAGCCATCGCCATGATTATGCTTTCGGTCGGCCTAACAGAGCGATTTCCGACCTCACGGTGGCTGAAAGCGTTCATCACTACAGGGCAGTTGGCTCTAACCTTGTATGTAGCTCATGTGGTTATCGGCATGGGCGTGCTAGAATTGTTCGGTTTGTTGACCCCACAAACCCTGTGGTTCAGTGTTTTATATGGGTTTGGCTTTTACCTAACGGGCATGTTGTTTGCGGTTTTATGGTCAACTCGGTTTCGACGTGGCCCACTCGAAGCAATCATGCGACGGTTGGTTTAGGGACGAATCCCAAATAAATTGGGTAATTCAGATCTGTTCGGCAATAACGGCTTGTGTCATAAAAACTCAGATTCGAGGCACACGGAGTGCAAAAGCATCTTGCTTTTGCCAGAGGTAAACATGCAAAAGCAAGATGCTTTTGCCAGAGGTAAACATGCAAAAGCAAGATGCTTTTGCACTCCTTTATTCCCGAACAGCCGAACAGGTCTAGTATCGATTCCTTACCCCCCACTACAGCGGTTGACATTCTGCTCGTGAGTGGCAAAATCAACCGCGAAGATGTGCGCGCCATCATCGCCACACCCCATGAAAAACAGATATTCGGTGTCATCCGGCTCCAAAGTCGCCAAAATAGAGGAGATGCCGGGATTAGCAATCGGCCCCGGTGGTAAGCCGCCGTTCAAATAGGTGTTGTAGGGTGAGTCGACCTCGGCGTATTCCTCAAGGGTGACGGGTGTTTTCCACCATTGGTCGTTGGCCGGTTGATAGCCCATAGCATACTGTACCGTTGGGTCGGCTTGCAAATACATACCTTGGTTAATCCGATTCAAGTAGACATCGGCAATAGTCGGGCGTTCCTCGGCCACCACCGCCTCTCGTTCTACAATTGAGGCTACAGTCATAATCTCAAATAGACTCCGCCCCTGACCGTTCGCTAACTCAATGGCGTTGGGCGGTAGTTTGGTTGCCATGTTATCGAGCATGCGCTCAATTAAATCTTCGGGAGTAGCATTAAGAGCCAGTCGATAAGTGTCGGGAAACAAGTAGCCCTCATAAGAGGCTCCAACCGGACGGTCTGTTAATAAGGGATGGTTAATCGCGGTGCCTTGTCGTACCACACCCAAAAACAGACCGCCATCCATCACCCCCGCTTGGGTCAGATATTCGGCAACCTGCTCGGCTCGCCAGCCTTCAGGTATCGTAATCGTCACTTCCTCAAAGTTGGCCTTTTGTAGAGATTGAGCAATCTCTCGCATGTTCATATTGCGGCGGAGTTGGTAGTCGCCCGCTTCTAACGATGAATCGAGACAATTATAGCGCAAAAATAGCCGGAACACATCGGCATCAGTGATGAACCCCTGAGCCACCAGCTTTTGGGAGACGCTACGGGCATTTTCACCGATGCCAACCGTATACGGTACGGGTGACGGGTCGGTCGAGACGGGGGTGTTGATAATATCGGCCTGACTTTGCAGGTAAAAACCAAGGAAGAACTCCTCGATTCCCTGAGCCTCACAAGCGGATAACTCTACACCATCACCGACAGAAATTGAGGCAATAGTCTCTTGATTTTGGCTGGCAAAGGCCCAATAGCCTGTACCTAAAATCACCACAATCGCCCCTAACGCAATAATAAACATGATCAAACGAAATACACCTCTAACTATAACCATCTGTTATTTAATCCTCATTTACGATAAAATTCTTTTTGTCTTCCCAACATTCACAGGAGGCTCGTTCCTCGTCCCCCTTTTTTAGCACCCCATCATAAGGTGCTAAACTTGGTTGTACCACCCAGCCCGACAGTTCCATGGGAATCGGTCCGCCCGCGTCCATCCATTCGCCGTTATAGCGCCGAGCAAAATGGAGGTGGCTAGCGTTGGCTTCACCTCCCTCGCAGGAGGCATAACCGACCACATCACCCTCATTGAGGTTCATACCGACTGATACCGGCGCGTCGATGTCTAGTACAACATGCAGATAGAGTAACACCCAGCCGGTTTGAATCTGCCCGTCTTGGTCGAGGTCGAGTTGTACCTCGCCCTGCCGAGCGACAACCACCTGACCATCAGCCGAGGCAGTGTTCGGGTAGTCCGAAAAGTAACAACTGCCCAAAACATCGGGCGGGCCAAAATCAACCGCGGCCCAAGCACTACCATCGATGTAGGCAATGTGTGGCCCGGCAGTAAAATAGAACCCATCTCCCTTTTGCCACGGTAAACTCATAGCTGGCTGGGTAAGGTTACTCGGCACCAGTATATCTATCTTGTATTGTGCCGAGTCGCCAAATAGGGTTTGATAGGTCGCCATCAAACCTGTGTTGCTCATGGCTTCTGTCCATGTTTCCATGTCAGAATGAACGGCCAATAAACCCTGTATGCCGACAGTTCCGGCGTTTAACCCTTCTGATGTTAAGGCCAAATTATAGTCACGAAGTCGATATATCCAAAATCCATCCCGTTTATAACCATAATAACCTGCGTTAATCTTTTTGGCCGTCCAGCCTAACATAAGATACAGGTTGCCGCTATAGGGGTTCGCGTATCCTAAAGGATAATCAATTTGGGTGTCGGTCAGATTGGGATTTGTGACCCACTGACCGTAATGCTCTAGCACCGCTAACAATACCCTAGGGCCGACACTAAATCGCTCGGCTACTCGCTCAACCACCTCCGCCCCAGTTAGTGATTGACCATCAACTCGTTCTGAATAGGTGGCTAAATATCCTCCCTGCTCCTGAATAAATTGGGGCATGTCAAAATCGGTGTATGCTGGGCCGTAGACGACCTCGCTATCGGGCCAACGTACATCAACCGGAGCGAGAGGGATGTCATCTTCGAGCGGAATCCGTAAGGATTGGTTTATTTGGATAATTGCATTCGGGCCGCTCAGTTTATTTAGCTTGACCAACGTCTCGATGGGGGTGTCATAAATTGAGGCGATATAGCCTAGCGTTTGCCCTGCTTTGACGGTATGAAATGCGTATGGTGCATCGGTCAAGGTAGGAATTGCCAGCGGGCCGACAGTTGGCGTTATGGTCGGCTCAGGAGTATCCGTTGGAGAGGCTACAATTTCTGGTTCCGCGGTGACAGGGACTGCGGTTGCCGTTGGTTCTGTTTGGGGGGATGGTTCATCCACGACATTACCTGTATCGACCACATCGGTTTGATGGGGTGGGATAGGTGAAGGTTGGACAACCGTGTTTTGACAACTTACCAATAAAAATAGCAAACCGCCCGCAAGGCAGACGGTCAGTTTAGAAAAGATGATCGACATAAGAAAACGATATTCCAATTGTAGAATTTTTTGCTACAAAAAGCCGTGTCGCAAGTATAAATACGTAGATTTTATACAAGATGTTTTTAGATTATAGCCTGTAAAATATAGGCTGTATCCATAAAATACTTACTCAACCATTTTAGGAATTAACCCTAATTTAAGCCAAAAAGGTTTTAAGTTTAACTGTATTAGGCATGTTATCTGAAAATTTCTATCAATAGTTAATGCTAATAACAGTAAAAACCCTTTGAGCATTGAACCTAATATCTAACTACTGGCTTTAATAAACAGGGTAACTAGTATATCATAGAGTTTTCTGGATGTCCAAATTGTTTTCGCATGTTAAGATTGGGTCGATTTGAGTTGTTAAAGATGTCCTGATAAAGTCTGTCTCATTTAGTCATCCGATGACTTGATTAAGAGCGGTGCCCAATGGGCTAAGGCAGATGGAAGAAATAAAACATCCCAATTGAGGAGTCAGCACCCGGTGCGGCACGACGCGTGCCTACTCCACGGGACAATTATTTTTTTCCACGTGCCTTACCTTGGGTTTATCTTCGCTCATGGTGATGATCCGGCCACCGTCGAAGCGGCGCTCCGTGCGGCTCATGCTCAGTTGCAATTTACCATCGAGCCGATGTGGACTCTGTTTTATTGAGGGGCTGATTAGTAGTCAGCCCTATCTTATGCTAAAATAGCATGTACCCAACAACGATACTGGCTCTTTGGGGCTTTCCGTGCAAATGTCATGATTGTGTCATCATCTTCCCGCAAGTTTAAAACTTGCGGGAAGATTGCCCCATTAAAGTATCTAATTCAGGATGCAGTTTTGAGTTGCACGGAATCTACCAGAGAGCCACGATACTTTCTCAAAAGTTTGTCGATTCATTCATGACCTGACATGCTGACAAAATCAAAAGCATTTTTTAACAGGATCGACAGGATTACAAGTAAAAAAATCCTGTCAATCCTGTCAATCCTGTTAATCCTGTCAGATATTGTTTTAGTCATGTTGAAATGATAAACTTCTGACTTTCTCTCCAAGTTCAAGACTTGTGAGAAAGTAGCCTATTCCCCTAAATCTCCAAGAACGAAAATTATAGAGGAGGCCGTATGACAGCCGTTTTTTTATCGACAACAAAATCACAGGTAGAATCATCAAAACCACAACAGCCACCCATCAACAGCCATGATCCTTACGTTTATGGTTGGCGATATGAGGCCAAACTAAACGAAGAGGGCGCACAATACCATGCTCGTATTCCCTTAACCCTAGAAGATGTTCTACACCCGCAAGAGGACGATTTTCGCATGCACAGCTACGATCATGAACGAATCTGCAAATACCTATCCGATGTATTTGAAATGCAGTTGAGTGATAATCCTACTGCCGTTATTTTGGCCGATGTTCGTGTGGCTTGGGATAAGCCTGATATAAAACCTCACACTCCGGATATTTCGGTGGTTTTTGAGGTGAAACACCATCAAAATTGGAGTACTTTTTATGAGGCCCAAGAAGGGACACGGCCAATCTTAGCCGTTGAAATCACCTCACCCTCAACCCGCCATGTCGATTTAGTAGAAAAATTTGATGAGTATGAGCATGCCGGACTGGCCTATTATGTTATTATTGATAAGCATAAACGTTGGGGTGAGTGGAGACGGCGCTTGCTGGGCTATCAGCTAACGCCCACTGGCTACGAACAGATTACACCCAACGAGCAGGGCTGGCTCTGGTTAGAGCCGGTACAAATCTGGTTGACGTGGGAAGATGATAATCTGGTCTGCTACAATCAAACTGGTGAACGTATTCCTGACTATACCAACATCACCAAGGCTTATGCTGAGGCTCAAACTCGAGCAGAAAATGAAGCGAAAGTTCGTCGGGAAGCAGAGAATCGAGCCACAAAAGCCGAAGCTCGTGCCTCTGCTGAAAAACAGGCTCGCTTAGAGATGGAAGAACGGCTGAAACAGTTAGAGGCTGAGTTGCAAACGTTGAAAAAGCAATAGGCTTCCCATGCTCATCACCCCGACTGAGATTCGCCAAAAAGCCGAGAGAAAATATTGGGCCTATTTGCGGGCCTGGCTGACAAATGTCCCGTTCTTTCCGCTTAACATTCCGTTTCGGAAGGTCAAAGCCTCTGACGACTACCGTACCATCAAAACGGGGATGGAGATATTGTTGCGAGGATCCAAATCGCAACAAGGGTTCGGCTATCAGGTTGATTTGCAACCTCGCTCCATGCGACAATATGGCACGCAGTCATTGCCAGTCAGCATCAGTTTTGAGACGGAGAGCGACTATCTCAAGCTTATCCAGAAACAGCGAGAGGTGGCGATTTTCAAAAAGAACGTCTCGCTCATTCGAGCCAATCTACCGCAGTTGGCAACATGGTTGACCGACTCCCCCAAACAGGTCATTCATCAGGCTGAGGTATGGCCCGACCTATTGACCGTGTGCCACTATTTTTTGCAAAATCCTCGTCCCAACCTGTATCTGCGCGAACTGCCGATTCCAGTGCATACCAAATTTATCGAAGAACATGTAGGGATTCTGCGGGAGTTATTGACCGAAATTTTACCACCCGATACAATCAACCTCGCCGAAACCATGTTCGAGAAACGGTTTGGGCTACGATATGACGAAGCCCTTATTCGGTTACAGGTACTAGATAACGAGCTAGTTAAGCAGTATAGTTTTATCTCCTCTGACATTAGTCTTCCTCTCTCTCAGTTCAGTCAACTCAACCTGAGCCAACACCGTTTCATCATCACCGAAAACAAGATGAACTTTTTGACCTTGCCCGCTATGCCCCACAGTTTTGGCTTGTGGGGTGGCGGCTTTCGGGTCAAACTCTTGAAAACAGTGCCTTGGCTGACCAACTGTCCTATCCTCTATTGGGGCGATTTGGACGCGCAGGGGTTTCAGATTTTGTCTCAACTGCGGGGGTATTTTCCCCAAACCGAATCTATCATGATGGATCGGGCCACGTTTGAGAGGTTTCAGCCCTTTGTCGTATCCGGTACACCGAGCAAGGTGGAACGATTGGCGCACCTGACCGTAGACGAGCATGCTATGTTCAGTCACCTGTCGAGCCACAATTTGCGGCTAGAGCAGGAGCGAATTCAGCATGGGTACGTGGTAGAGCAGTTTGCTAACTTGGCCTTATCTGGCTGAAGTTATTGCTCAATGTCGAAAACTTCCTACGAGCAAATCATCCGCTATTGCGCCTTTAGAGCAGAATTTAACGGATGATAGAATGGGCTGAACACACAAAAACGGGGTCACCTCCAGAATTGGAGGCGACCCCGTTTTTTATTCTTCATTTTTCATTCTTAACTTGACGGTCATCACGGAACATCCGGCACTATTGAACCACTCCGAGTTATCCTCTTTACAACCCTACCTTTCGATAGGTGACAATATTGCCAAATTGTGGCATCATGACGAAGAGTCGGGATTAATTAACCACTCTTTTGTAAATATTCAGTGAACTCACCAGAAAGAGCGTCAGAAACCCGATTTCTCAAAGAAATCGGGTTTCTAGGGTGGTATTACTGAACTTTTATCGCACCAGAATATCCGACTATCCGTTGCAGTGTTGTCTACCAAAAAGTCTGTTAGTGTCAGGTAATTTACCATTCACCATTCACCATTTATAATAGACCTGTTCGGCAATAACTTACCATCGCATAAAAACTCAAATTCGAGGTCTACGGAGTGCAAAAGCTTCTTGCTTTTGCATGTTTGTCTCCGGCAAAAGCAAGAAGCTTTTGCACTCCTTTATTGCCGAACAACTCTAATAAGACTGCAATGAATTTTGGTCATCCGATGACTTTATTGAAAAAGAGCTGACAGGTTTTCAAAACCTGTCAGCTCTTGGCTTAACCTACCCGCAAGTTTGGAACTTGCGGGTAAGTAATATAATGTAATGATACTTATTTTATCATTACAGGTAGATAAACTGTAGCTCGTTGATAAATCTCAACCTCAATGGTGCGTTGCAAGTTTGTCTCAAAATCTAGGCCAGAGCCATCATTTAAGTCAACCTGAACCTGCGCTGGGATAATGGGGTTACTGTCGATATCCTTCTTGAGTTGGAAGGTTATCTTGAACAGTTCACTATCTTTGTTGATAGAACTCTTGCTGGCTAGAGCAAACCGGATTTGACCGGCTGTTTGCAAGTTGGCCGCGCTGCTGAAACCACCAACTATCAAAGCGGTGTCGGTGGCACTCATCATCGTTTCGTCATAGATAAGGGAGAAATCACCACCGGCCATGTCTGGAGCATGTTGTAAACGCACCCACATGGTAGCCGTTTCACCCGCTTGGCCTGTAAAGTTGCTTAGACCGATTGTCGTGGGTTGCGTGGTTTGACGTGAGGCTAAACGAGAACCCGTCGTACGTGGACTCCATTTTTGGGTAACCGAGAAATTGAGTATCATCGTGGCATCTGCCGCCGTGCAATCATCGTCACCGTTTACATCACAGGCCGCTGCTTGGGCCGCCGTGGATGTAAAAGAACCGACAGCAATTCGTAAGGCTAACAGCGCATCTGCCGCGTTGACAAAACCATCACAGTTGACATCTCCGAGGCCACATGTGCCCTGCACGGTTAATGAGCCATTCTCCAGAGCCAATGGTGCGGGAGTAAACAGGTCAGCCGTATCATAGATAACCGTGTTGGTTAGCCCGGTGACAAAATCCAGCGGGCTGATGTCATTCTCACTGCCGATGACCTCAAACTCAACCATGAACAGTGAACCTGGACCACTCAACGGCACACATGCATCACTCATCGTGGCAATTCGTACCTGATTCGCATGTTCAATGTTTGAGACAAAATCATATCCTGTGGTAAAAGCGGTGGCAGTAACATAGCCTGTTGGTGTCACTATCGCAGAGTCATAGTTCAGGGTGATATTTCCGGCTGCAAAGCAGAGGCCGTTATTATTTTTCAGATTTATCGGCACCAAGATGGTCTCGTTAGCCGGACTATTCAACTCAGGAGTCCACAGTTCCAACGTTCCATAATTGATACAGACTGTGTTGGACAGTTTTGTTTCATCCATCTTTTCCACTTGATAACAGTAGGTTTGACCGACGACTAAACTGTTGTTATCACTGTACGTGCCTGAACCATGATTTTCAACCAGAGTTGTCCAGGCTGTACCTGCGCCATTTTGTCGCTTGATGCGATACTCGTCAATAGATATTGCATTCCATTCAAGTTGAACATTTGTACTTGCTTCAACCTCTAGCTTGATGGGTGGGGGTGGGGGTGGGAGTGTAGGATCATTACATCCCTCAACGACCGGAGGTTCTGCACCTTGCCAATAGGCGGACAGAAAAGTATCCCATTCGGTCTCTTCAACAAATCGGAAATGTTTTTTGGTGTAGTCGTCGCGTTTACAATTATCTTCCGATATTGGCAGATAAATGCTAAGACCCCCCAAATCGCCCCATGTCCAACTGTTGCCACTAGAGTTCCAAGGGATACCGTTCATGTGGCTCTCTTTGACCACTGCTTGTTTAACTGCGTCAATCAAGGTTTGAGCTGCGTTCGCTTCAGCAGAACTACTACCAAATTCTGTTTTTATCGCCTCAGCAAAACTAACAATATCACAATAGTTATCATTATCATCCAACGCCCAGTTCTGATTGCTATCGAAACAGTCGGTTTGTTGACGAATCTGTTTTATTTGATCTCTTCCTGTGTCGTCCGCCGCCCTACTAGTTAAGTCTTGGCCAAGGGAGTTAATCTTTGTTAAAACATTCGGCATCTTTGTCAGATCAATCAAAGATAAGGTGTAGGGATAATCGTCTTCCTCCAAAACCAGCTTCTCATTATCAAACCAAGCCTCACCAATCTGTTTCGGATCCATTGTGCCATTAATTGAGTTGAGATGAGCATCATAAGGGAATGTTGCCCAGGCTATGTTCTCAGAGAATAGCACAAACTCAACGCTATCCTGTATCTCAGCGGCTACTTCGGCCATGCCCATGAGGCAAGCATCCAGATAAAGCAGACCAATCTTATTGCCTGTTTGGGTATGAAATGCGGCTAAGGCAAGCCCCAATTCTTTCGTAGACAGGCTGGAGGGGTGGGGGTTCTCATCAATCAGTAACCCTCCGCCGGGTTGTCCGGTACGGTGGGCAGGTTGGCCTAAGAGAGGATTATAACTAATCCCATCGCCATGTCCGACCAGAGCCAAAGCCAGTTGGTCTACGTTTTGGGCATTGGGATAAGCCCATTGAATGGCCTGTAAGGTCTCCACCAAGCTATAAGGAGAACCCATAGATTCATTCCCTTCCCACAGATTTTGACCCAGAACATACCGCCCGCCACAACTTTGATCATTGTAAGTGGGACAGAATGGATTCGCAGGGTCTTTTTCTTTTTCTAAACGATACACAAAGGAATCGTCGTTACCCGGCCCGTCAATCATCAGCAAGGTCTTGACATGGGGATTGCCCGCGCCCAACTCTGCGTTGTTCAGCAATCTCAAGCCATCGTCTGATAAGTTATTATCCATGCTGGCATAAATTATCACCAATGTTTCCGTAAATGCCGTGTCTTGAATCACAACGGAAGCGGACGCACTGTTCCACTTGTCTGACCAGCTGACGATCACATTGTTATTCAGGATGGAACCGGGGGCCAATGTACTCGACACTTTTGCTTGGTAGGTCAGGGTTGCGCCGGTTGTGGTGATCGCACCTTGGCAACGAATTTCATTCGTGCTATTTTCAAAGAGACATCCGTATGCTGGTTCCAAACCAGTGACGGTTAAGCTCCCTTGATAATCTAGGCCAAAGGGCAGCGTGTCGGTTAAGGTAGCAGTAACAACAGCCAAACCGTCTGATTGTAGCTGAACCTGATATGTTACGGTATCACCCGGTTGGGCGGCGGTGATGGAGGCTGTTTTAGTGATGTTAATCATCTGTTGTGTTGCCCCTATAATATGCAAACCACCACTCCCTGCGGCAATATAAGCATTGTCACCGCTAACATCGACATCGTAGGAAGCATCACGCAAATCGTAGATTCCGGCATCTGTTGGGACTGACGGGTTGCTCACATCAATGATTTGCACACCTTTGCCTGATTCATAATTACCTATAGGAACATAAGCATAGTCCCCCGCAACATGAACATTCTTGGCATAATCGAGCAACGTGTAAGTTGATACCCAAAACGGGGCCACTGGGTTACTTACGTTAATGATATACAACTTGTTGTCCCATCTACCGGTGAGGTAAGCATAGTCACCACTTTTGTAAACATGGCTAAAATTTGCGGAATTACTGTAACTACCTGCCAAAAGAGGGACACTGGGATTGCTGATAGAAACGATTTTCAAGCCACGATCAGTCCCATCATTATCCACAACATAAGCGTAATTTTCATCAACATGAACATCGACAGCCCGTCCCATATTGAGACTGCCGGCTGAGGAGGGAGCTACAGGATTGCTAACGTTGATGATTTGCAAGCTATCCCCAGCTGCAATGTAGGCATAGTTATTCTTGACATAAAAACCAGTACCATCGTAAGCATTTTGTACTGATATAGGGCCATAACTACTACTCCATGACGGTGCTGTGGGGTTGCTGACATCAAATATCTGCACGGTATAGCTGATATTACTGCTGTAGTTATTCTCATTTCTGGTAAGGAAATAAGCATGGTTGCCACTGATATGGCTGTCTGCTACGTTTTCTTGAATGACATAACTACCTACTGTTACTAGTGCGCTCGGGTTGTTCACATCAACAATATTCATTTTTGATGTTGAACGTATCGTTGAACTTATAATTGAATAAGCATAGTTCCCGACAACCTGAATATTTGCAGACCCACCCATTTCCATCGTCTCAAGTTCACCTACTTTTTGGATGAACGGATTGGTGGTGATGTCGTAAATCTGCAATTCGTTATCACTGGTAACATAAGCATAGGTTCCATTGACATGAAGGCCACTCGTGTTACCCGTTAGGTAGCCACCGATTGGGGTTGGATTAGCTGGATCACTGACATTAAGCAACAATAGCCTGTTTTGAGAGGTCACATAAGCATTATTTCCAATGACCTGAATATCATTAAAGTTGCCTGAATAGTAACCTGCTTCCGTGGGGATAGCTGGGTTACTAACATTGATGATTGATAAGCCACCATAGCTAACAGCATAAGCATAGTCGCCACTGACATGGATTTTCTCGAAGTAGCCTCCGTAGCTTCCGGCTAAGGTTGGCGCGGCTGGATTATTAACGTTGATAATTTGCAAGCTATAATAGTCCGCTACATAAGCGTAGTTCCCGACTATCTGAACGTCGCGAGCATAACCTAATGTGTCATAACTTCCGGTCAGAGTTGGACTGGTGGGATTGCTGATATTAATGATTTGCAAGCCACTTGAACTATCTGCCACATAAGCGTGGATCCCAACTATCTGAACGCCGTAAGCCTCACCTGGGGTGTCATAACTTCCGGTCAGAGTTGGACTGGTGGGATTGCTGATATCAATGATTTTCAAGCCTCTTGAACTATCCGCCACATAAGCGTAGTTCCCGACTCTCTGAACGCCGTAAGCATAACCTGAGGTGTTATAACTTGCGGCTAATGTTGGCAAGGTTGGATTCGTTACGGTAAAAACTTTCAAGCCGTTAGAAGAGTCCGCCACATAAGCATAATTTCCGTCAACATCAATATCTTGTGGGCTACTTACACCGGTTATTTGTCCCGCCATCGGTGTGGTAGTCAGATTGCTCACATCAAGAATTTGCAAGCTATTTCCGGTAGCGACATAAGCAGAATCGCCACTGATAAAGATATCATTGGTTTGATTTGAGACGTAAAGTTGGCCTGCTTTTGGGTTGAGTGGATCACTAACGTCAATCGTCAACAAACCCTCTTGATCGGTAATGTAGGCATAGTCTCCGCTAACATTGATATTTATACCATTACCATAATTATAATCATAACCAAAGCTACTCACCAATGTGGGAGATAAAGGGGTGTTGATACTGATGATGTTTAACTGATTATAGGTCGCAACATAAGCATAATTGCCACTGACAAAAACCCCGTAGCCATATCTTGCGTTACTACTACCTACTTGATTGGGCGAAGCAGGATTGCCCACGTTAATCACCCGCAGGCCATTTGAATAATCCTCAACAGCAAGATAAGCGTAATTGCCACTGACATCAATACTGACCGGAAAGCAAAAAGTTCCATATTTTTATCAGGTATATCCCAAAAAGGGATTTGCCTAAAGAGATAAACAAGCCAAAAAAGGTAACGGTTGGAGATTTTTGTATCGAACAGCAAGTGT
>JAUCGA010000088.1 GCA_030377865.1 Anaerolineales bacterium HSG25
TAATTCGGTGGTGTAGGCTTTATCCTTGATTTGCTGAAGTGCATCTTCCAGTACTGTTTCTGGTTTTTGATCATCATCCACTCGCTTAAACTCCAGAATAATACCTGTTTGTTGTACATTCCCCTCTGGGGGAGGCACTGGCTTCGGCTTGAACATCATGTCGTACCGACCATAGCCTGCCTCGCGATTGGTGCGTATCTCATATTTGGGAGCCAGCCAAACCAGCATGCCTAGCACCAAGGCCTGATAGACCTTCTCTGGCGAACCGCTCAGGTCATGATAGCTCATCACCTCGGTGACGATAATCCGTAACATTCGCTCAAACAGATAGACATCTCCCTGCTCTAAGGCGGTTAGCATGGTTTCTAGTTGGGGCAATCTCACCTTTTCTTTGAACCATGTTTTAATCAAACGGTGATAGATACGTTCCACTTCATGATTCGGAATCTGTAGCTTGTAATCATCGTCATAGACCTGTTCAACCGCAGTCAGATATCCGCTGAACAGTAAAAAACTCCACACCAAATCATCCTGATTATCTAGGTCACGCATGACAATACTATCATAAATGGGCCGCGTAACCGTCTGTCCGGCCAGCAACTGCTCTAACTCGCCCCGCAACTCCGACCCACTACGCGTCATTAAGCGGTCAATTAAATCGGTGCTACCGGTGTTTAACCAGTAGGGTTTGGCCCCCTCTTGATTGACCATGTAGTTCAACACCGACCACGGGTTGTAGATGGTTTGCCCACCAAACAGATAACCATCATACCATGTTGAGACTTCTTCATAACTGTCACTCATGGTGTAGTCGGCCAACATCGCCTGAACCTCTACCTCGGTAAAGCCGAACACGTCCGCAAATCTTTTATTCAATACAGTAAACACCCCCGGATTATTCAAACTGGAGAATATCGACTCCTTGGCTACTCTGAGGATGCCGGTCAGCACCCCTTTTTTCAGATATTCGTTATCCTTGAGGCCACCACTCAGCAGATTCCGCATGAAGGTCAACACCGGCTCGTAATAATTGTTCAGATAACCGGACTGAATCGGAGTATCATACTCGTCAATCAGAATCACCACTCGTTCATTATGATAGCGGTACAAAAAGGAACTCAAGTAGCGTAATGCTTGGCTATAATCTTCCGGTTTGGCGTTTCCTTTCAAAATCGTTTCAAAATAGCGCTTCTCTGAACCGCCCAAGACATCGGCCTGCAAAAGATATTCGTGCCGCACAAACTCAGCCTGAATCAAGCTACTCAGCAGGCGTAATAGCGACGGCCAAGAATCGGCTTTTTGGTCTTTGAAGGTCAAAAATATGACCGGATATCGACCCTGATGTTCCTCGAAAAGAGGAGATTCTCGAATGGCGAGACCCGTAAATAGGTCGGCATGACTGGTCTCGCTCTTCTCGAAAAAGTAGCGCAACATGCTCAGATTGAGCGTTTTGCCAAACCGTCTAGGTCGAGGCAGTAGCAAAACCATATAGCCTGTCTCAATCACCTCTTGGATGAACAGACTTTTATCGACATAGTAGCCGTTATCTTGGATAAAAAACTTAAAATCGGATTGTCCGATGAGAAGTGGTTTTCGTTTGGTCATGCTGAAACCTCCAGTTATGAAAGGGTGAGTAAGTCCACGTGTCACTTGTCGGGATTATAACATAAACGCGCCCATGAAAAAAGGGATGACTGAGAAAATCGGCCATCCCTTTTTATTCTGGGTATCAAAATTACATCAAGCTGACCATTACAAAATTGTGTTGACATCCTCCATTTCCTACAGTACAATCAACCGAAAAAACTAGCATTGCCAAAATAACATCTTGGATGTTACGTAACACCCAAGACCCAACACATCGCATGCTCAACATCGAAAAAATCATTGGCTCTTTGGGGCTTTCCGTGCAAATATCATGATTGTGTCATCATCTTCCCGCAAGTTTAAAACTTGCGGGAAGATTGCCCCATCAAAGTATCTAATTCAGGATGCAGTTTTGAGTTGCACGGAATCTACCAGAGAACCAAGATGTTATTGAAAATGGCGTGTCGGTTGACTAGCCGACTGGCTGAATGGGGCGGTTAGTCAGCCGACATGCCAACTGTACAAGTTAATTAATGCTCATTCCTTAGCCTCATGTCGAAACTATATACGTTACTCTTATTTGTATTTATTTTGTTGAGTGCATGTTCCAATTCAGCTTCTCCACCTGCCTATAATGCTTATTTTATGAACGGAGACTTTCCATCGGGCAATGCAAATGAAGGCGAGAAACTGTTTGCTGGACCAACCGTCGGAGCCAACAATTCGCCGGGATGCGTGACCTGTCATTCTGCCGAAAGTGACGTGAACGTCATTGGTCCCTCTCAAGTTGGTTTAGCCACCTTAGCCCAAGAAGCACTCGATGACCCTGCTTATAAAGGACAAACCACTACAGTTGAAGGCTATTTATGGGAAACAATTGTTGACCCCAAAGCCTATCTGCGGTCAGAATACGCCGATGTGATGTATAAAGGCTATACTGAAACGCTAACCGAACAAGAAATTGCCGATTTGGTCGCTTATATGATGACCTTAGAGTAATTGTCTCACCGTCCCCTGAGCCTGTCGAAGGGGAACTGGCTTCGACAAGCGTTCGACTGAGCGCTCACGCCGAAGTCTCAACCAACGATTTTTGGGAGGTTTTAAAAGTTGGAACTGTCTCTAAGGCAGACGGAAGAAATAAAACATCCCAATTAAGGAGTCAGCACCCGCGGTGCGTGCCTACTCCACGGGACAATTATTTTTTTCCACGTGCTAACCTTCATCTGGCTTGCTAGAATGTTAAAATAGGTTTATTATTAGTTGGCTCTATTTTAGAAACTGCTAAGGTTATTCAAACTTCTCATTCAACTACTCTCGTGTAATACGAACCTGTACAACATATAATCCATTCCTTAGCCTTATTAAGGAATCGGGATTAAATAACTTGCGCGTTTGACTAATGGCGCGTCGGCTGACTAGCTGAACGGGGTCGGCTAGTCAGCCGACGCGCTAACTGCACACGTTAATTAATGCTCATTCCTAAGACAGAGTCCTACTTTGGACTCTTTTTTATTAGAAAAACCCCGTTCCAAATCAAAACCGTACTCCGAGAAGAGACTATGAGAATCAAGCTCTACAATCGCAAAAAACTGATGATTATCGTTAATCCAAACAGTCGACTAGATATTTTGTACGACTATTTGCGTGGTTTTGGATACGATGTAACAACTGCCATGAACGGTAATGTCGCCTTAGAGATGGTCAAAGAGACCCTACCAGATGTAATATTGCTAGAGGTCAGCCTGCCCGGTTTAGACGGTTTTGATGTGTGTCGGGAGCTAAAGGCTCGTCCGGCAACCCAAAACATCCCCGTTATGTTTATGACCAGTTCTAACAACCCGGTTGATAAAGTGAGAGCTTTCACCTTAGGCGCGATTGATTACATCACCAAACCGATTCAGTCGGAAGAGATTTTGGCTCGTCTCAAGACCCATCTAACTCTGCAAAATCTAAAAAGCACGCTCGAAGAGCAGAACAAACGCCTTCAAGCTGAGATTATTGAAAGAGAGAAGTTGATTGAAGAGTTGGATACCTTTGCCCATACGGTGGCTCACGACCTTAAAAACCCACTTGGGGTAACGATCAGCTACGCCCAGTTCCTCAGTAAATACGGCGACCAGCTCACGCCTGACCAGTTGACAAAATATACTGATATTATCATGAAAAACGGTCACAAGATGACCAGTATTATCGACGAACTGTTACTCCTCGCCAGTGCCCGTCAAGAAGAGGTTGAACTACGCCCACTCAACATGGGGCATATTGCTAACGAGGCGCAAGACCGTCTGCTCTACATCATTGAGGAGGCAGAAGCCGAGATTATCGTCCCCGAAAGTTGGCCGACATCCATTGGATATGGCCCCTGGGTAGAAGAGGTTTGGGCCAATTATATTAGCAACGCCATTAAATATGGTGGCTCTCCCCCACGGGTTGAACTGAGCGCGCTGGTCAAAGATAACGGCATGATTCAGTTTCGAGTGTGGGACAACGGGCAAGGTTTATCAGCAGAGCAACAGTCTAAACTGTTTACCCCCTTTACCCGCCTAGAGCGCAAAAAAGTGGACGGACATGGCTTAGGATTATCGATTGTACAACGAATTATCGAGAAACTGGGTGGTAATGTCGGTGTAACCAGCCCCAATATCCCCGGACAAGGAAGTATCTTCTATTTTACCTTGCCTCAGTATGATGAGAATTTATAGGGTCAATACTCAACTGTACCCATGAAACCTGTTATATTTCGCTTACAGAATCTCGTAGGCAAAACCATCGTTCGGATTCAACTTGAGGAGCATGAGTGGGATCGGGCCATTGAAGGCTACATTCGCATCTATTATGGTAAACAGCAGATCCCTTACGTCATCTATCCGTGTGGGTTTAGCCAATTTGCCAAACAAATACAGACCGAACAAATCTCGGTGGCATGCTATCAGCAAGACACCTTACTTCTAGCCATCTACAAAGATACAGTCAAAAGCCGTTACTGGTTTGGCTTATGGCAAGGTAAAGACCCCACTCTCCCCCAAACATGGCATCAAGCCAGCTTCTTCGATTTTTTCTCTATCACAGTTGAAATTGACCTGCTCATGCTCAATCGGTTGATCCAGTTTTTACAGCGGGTAGATCATATTATCACCCCACCGTGGTATTCTACGTAACTACATTGTTAAGATCAAAAACAGCCTCCACCGACATGGTGGGGGCTGTTTTTTTAAGCTGTTTTGCGCCTATTCATCTATTCGCAAATTCGAATTTACTGTTGCCGTAACAGAATCGGCAAGTAGATTCCACCGGGAAAATGAATCTCAATCTCAATCCCAATAGTCGAGCTGACCGTACCAGCCACATTCACAGCGGTCACAGTGACCGTTTTTATGCCGCTCATACTCAAGGGCCAACTCAACACGGCAGTATGGGTGAGCGCGTTGGTCGAAATAACGATACTCTCCTCTCGGTCCGTTGCCTCCCATATATAGGTAATCGGCATGATCGTGGTCAGTGGCAGAACGCTGGCGGTCAGGGTGACATAGTGCGCCCCAGTCACAATGGTCGGAGTCACAGTACCACTTATGGAGACCACTTCCGGCGGAACTACTCCCGTATCCACAAATGTGACGTTTCCGGCTCGGTCATACACTTTCAGATAGAAGGTGCTTGATATGGACAAAACCCATGACATGGAGACAGTATTGGTGATAAAATTCGCCCGTTGTGAGGTGGTAAACTCTGGTTGATTACTAATCTCCAGATGACTAACCCCACTGTTGTCATCGGTGGCTGTCACGTTCACCGTCACCGACTGACCCTGACGAGCAAATCCTCGCCCCGGCATACCATTAATTGTCATCAACTCAACCGTTGGAGAAATCGGGTCGTAAATGATACTATCCTCCGCCGGGCCATAGAAACGTCCCACTTCATCCCGATAACGAACATAAACATTACGCGGTAGCAGATAACTACCTTCCTCCGCCAACAACCAATCAGGCTGAACATGAGGATTACTCGTAACTGTCGCTAACGAATAGATTCCGGTACCAGCCACCTCGCTGAATCCACTATCGTTACTAACGTATGCCGCTGTGATTCGGAATCCGTCATCTGGCTCACGCCAGCCATAGGTCAGGGTCACAGCAGAGCGATTAGTATAAATCGCCCCATCGTTAATCGTCAACCTCATCCCCGGCATATAACGAGAAATTGCCGTCACCGTCACCGGTTCATCGCCATGAAGCAGAATCGCCTCGTTCACAATCGGGCTGTCTTTGCTGACAGTAATCACATCAACGGCAAACTCAATTACCATCGGCGTACCCGAAATCACATCCCCCTGCCATTCGATAGCCGCCTCGGTAACAGCCAACGAAACCCCATTAACCTGAGCCGTGTTCGGCACGTAAGTCGTATTGGCTGGAATTGGATCCCGCACCGACACGTTTGAAACGCTGATGCCGCTGATGTTGCGGACAATGAGGGTGTAGGTCAACCGCTCACCCGCCTCAACATTAGGCGCACTGAGCAGTTTCAGTGACTGAGACAGATCGAACTTGTCGATTGGGTCGGCAACGGTTACTGTTTCGGCAAAGTAATGATCAGGCGTGGTACAATCATTCGTCACCGTCACCCCAACCGTGTAGCTCATGGCCGTCGGGAACTGATGCTCCCATGTCCCGCTTTGCTCGGCTTGCGGCACACCATCAAGCGTCCAGGTGTATAAGAAGGGATCACCCTCCGTGATATTAACCTTAAACTGAACCTTGGTGTCGGTTGTCAGTTGGTCAGAGGACAAACGGCTCAACAGTGCCCCTGTAATCGGTTGACAGCCAAACACGGTCGTGGTGATAGTATGGGTGCCAACCGCCGAACCATCCATATTGTTCGCCGTTACGGTGATGAGTTTTATCCCAGCCTTCATCCATGTCAGAGGGATAGCATGGCTTAAGGTGGAACTCGTGTAGATTTCTGTAATCTCCTGATTTGTCGCCTCCCATATATAGGTGATGGGAGTAGCCGCCTCAAGTGGCTTGGCTTTGGCGGTGAAGGTGTAGGGCTGTCTAGCCTCGACTGAGGTCGGCCCTTCGATATGCACCTGATTAACAGCACCGGTGGTTAGGGTGATGTAGTGGACTTTCACGATCTCGTTAGCCCCCTGAACTGTGATGGTGATGGGTTGGAGACCTGTTTTATCTTCGGTATCCCATGAAATCGTGGCCAGATTCTCGGTTAATGATTGGCTGAATACCTCAGTTGGGCCGTTTTGCATGCCATTACTTTGCCACCGATAGACAAACGGTGTCGTAGCATACGTGGGGCTGATTTGCACAGTAAAGTGATAATCAATCCCTATGAAGCCAGTAATCGGCCCGATAACGGTAAGCTCTTCAATCGGAATTTGGACTTCACTTCTGACGCTGTTGCAACTCCGTCCCATCGTAATCTCTTTTGAGGTGACTCGATAATCCTCATTCACAATCTCGTTGGTAACTTCGTCAACCGTCACGGAAAAACTAACCTCGGTGATTTCATCGGATTCCAACTGGGCCACACCATCCTGCATAATCGCTTGGTTGTCTTTGAAGATTGCTCCGGCGGGGATTACGTCGGTCACGACTAGATTAGTCGCTGGTTCTTCACCAACATTGGTAATCGTGATGGTGTAGGTCAATTCATCCCCCGGTTGCACAATCGTGGCCGGTTCAACCGATTTTTTGATGATAAATCTCGGCCAAGGAACATTTTCCCAGACCCGATTAGCGGTTCCGTTGTTGACGACAAAAACATCTATATCCTGATTACCGTCGTCGTCAAGCTGGTCAATGTCACCCACCGCAACCGCTTGACTGTCGGCGTTGATGGTATCTCCCATGAGGGGCGGCGGCAGTGGTTCACCGTTGATAAATGGCCCTTTGGGGTCACATGGTTCATTAAGCCAAACTCTGTTTGCTCCATTCGCGGCGACGAAGATGTCAAAATCATCATCCCCCTCAACATCAATCACCTCGACTCCATTAGATATCACTGAGTCGGAATCGGGCAATGTTACCCGATTTTTCTCTTGGAAGTTACCCTTACCCAATTCATCATTAAACCAGACATAATCCGCCCCGTCAGCGTTAACGACCACCAAATCTAAGAAGCCGTTGCCATTAAAGTCGGCCAAGGCCACATCGGTACTATTGCCGTTGTTATTGCTGGGGATATGCTCACGGCGGTTACTGAACTTAAATCCGCCCAAACCATTACCGAGCCACACCTCATTACTACCGTCATTGGCGATGATGATGTCCAACTGCCCGTCGTTGCTGACATCTCCCACCACCACACCTTGACTGTTTTTGTTCGTACTACTCAGCGTGTGACTAATGAATCCACCAGCTTGGTCATTGATCCAAACATGGTTGTCCGCCCCATAGTTGACAAATACCGCGTCCAGATAACCGTCAGCCGCCGCGAGTACGAGCTTACCATCCTCAAGTTCAAAACTTCCAAAGTCACCTACAGCCACGTCTCGACTATCAAAGGTGGTGGTGATGGGATAACTGGGAGTTGCGATAGCATGTCGTGAAAAGACATCTGGAACAAACTCATTCTCACCCGTATTGGCGACGAGGGCATCCATATCCCCATCTCGATTAAAATCGGCCAAAGCCACGCCGTTACTTTGAGTGTTCCCCGGCAATGTAGTTGGAGAGGAGTCGAGGAAGATGTCCGGCTTAACTCTGCCGTTCTGGTAAATTTGATTTGGCCCATCTCTATTGGCCACAAAGGCATCAATCCAGCCATTGGGGTCACCGTCGATATTGGCCAGAGCGATATCTTGGCTGTTGTAGGTGCTAGGGATATCTTGCATCTTCTTAAACACCCCAGAGCCACCAATCGCCTTTCCCCAAAACTGCCACATGTGGGGGATTGGTAATACCACTTCATCATCCGCGATAACTTTTTGGACCCCACCAAAAATCAACTCCCCCGGCTTAAACTTGGGGTCGTCAGGTTTGACTAAGCGCATGGTGCTAGTGATGGGGAACTTATACTCATTAGCCTCAAAGTAGCCAGTCTGTTGTCCCCACACGCTAAAGGTGGTGGCGTTGACCGAACTAGAATCGATCCCCCGACTAAACTCCACCTCAACTTGGTTGGTATTGGCGGCGATAGTCCTCCCATTTTGAGGTGGGTCGGTGCGAATGACCTTAATATCATCTTGATTTATCCATACTCGGTCAGAATCGGTGGCACTCGCAACAAACACGTCCAAGTCGCCATCGCCGTCCATGTCACCAACTTGCACCGCCTGCATCTGACTCGCTGGTGCTAAAACAGCCAACAGGTTCATGTAGATTGGATCGGTCGCGTAGTCGCCAAAATCGGTAGTTGGAATAAGACGTTGCTCACAAACATTGGCGTAGATGAGACCATAAGTATCGAACTGACGTGTACTAAAACCATCCGTCACCAGCACTAAATCTAAACAACCGTCATTATTAAAATCACCAAAACCAACATCTTTGGTCCAATTACTAAAGGTTGAAAAAATAAGCTGGTTAGGCATAAACTTAAAATCTGCGGAGTTTGTTACTCTATTTCCTAAGCCATAGTCACCCTGTGGGCCGTTGTTCAACCAGATTTGGTTAACCCCAATTTCGTTCCCAATAATCAAATCCAGGTAACTATCGTTGTTGATGTCGCCCCAAGCCGCGCTGGTGCTGTTAGCATTTTGGCTCCCTTCAAACACATGGGACGCTTGGCTAAATTGGCCTTGTCCATCATTAATCCATAACTGGTCATAACGCTGGTCGGTGTCGTTTAGTTGGTTGTCGTTAGTGACAAAGGCATCCAAATCACCATCTTCGTCAAAGTCAGCCAAATTGACCGAACTGGCCGAGGTGTAATCGTTCATAATTTGGCCTTCACTAAATCCACCAGCCCCATTATTCAGCCAAACAACATTCCGATGTCCACGAGGGGGAGAAATCGTTGTGGGATTCCAGCCGTTTCCGACGAAGATGTCCATGTCGCCGTCACCGTCAAGATCGCCCACGGCTACCCCCTGGCTGTTAGAACTGCCTAAATTTTGTCCACTGTTGGTAAATTTACCGGTTTTATCGTTCATCCAAACCTGATTGGGCTGAGAGATTTTGTCGTTACGTCCGTTCGCAACGACAGCATCAAGATAACCATCGCCGTTAAAGTCGCCCAAGGCCACCGCGTTACTGTTAGAACTGCCCATGTCGTCACCAAAGGGAGTCATTGTTGCAGAGCCATTGTTTTTCCAGACTCGGTTCCCACCATCAAGCACGACAAAGGCATCAAGCGAGCCATCGCCATTCAAATCGCCAATGGCTACATCGTTATGGCTGGCACCACTGTCACTAGTGGCTATACCGGCGACAAATTTACCGACCCCGCCCTCTGTTTGTCCCCAAAATTGCCATACATACGCATCGGTATTACTGCTGTCGGTAAAGGTCGAAACCTGAACCAACTCTCCCGCCTTAAAAGGTGTGGCCGCGGTATAGGTAATCGAGCGCGGGCCAATCGTACTACTATTCTCACTGAGTTGCCCACTTTGGTGACCATGCACCATCAATTTGCCGTCATTAGGAATATTTTCTGTGTCGGCATACGGTACAACTATGGAGCTATATTTTTTGGCTTGGTCGCTAACTGGCGCGGGGGTCATGCGAACCCGAACCACGTCCAACTTACCGAAGTTGAGCCAGACCTTATGGGATTCCTCCTTGTTGACGACAAAAGCATCGGGTGTTCCATCATTGTTGATGTCGCCAATCGCCATGCCATAGCTGGCTCCATTACCCAACGATTGCCCACTGTCACTAAATTTTCCCGTGCCATCGTTCAACCAAACCTGATCAGGAGTCGCCTCGGCCACAATAAAGGCATCCAAGTCGCCATCGCCATCAAGGTCGTGCAACATGGCATCCTCATTAAAGCCAACGCCAAAATTCTGTGGGTCGATGGTGCCTTGCGCGTCTCGTGAGAAGTTCCCTTGCCCATCATTAAACCAGATAACGTTGTAATCACCTCGATTTGCGACTAACACATCGATATCCTCATCCCCGTCAAGGTCGCCCACCGAAACAGCCCGACTGTTCATGTTACCCAGCGATTGTAGGGTATCGGTAAAAGTTCCATCTCCTTTGTTGAGCCAGACGGTGTTGGGGCCATCGTTGGCTACAAACAGATCCAACTTGCCATCGTCATTAAAGTCGGCTAACGCTACATCCTGACTATTGGCCGTCCCCAAAGTCGGAACAGTAGTGCTGAACACGCCGCTACCTTGGTTAATCCAGATAACGTTTGGCCCATTATTGGCTACAATCGTATCGGTTAGGGCATCACCATCCAGAAGACCCACGGCCACCCCCTGACTGTTGGAGTCACCTAAACCCTCTGTCGAGCCACTTTGATTAAAAAAAGCACCGTCTCCGGCGTTAAACCATATCATGTTTGGCCCATCATTAGCCACAAACGCGTCGATATTTTTATCTCCGTCAAGATCGCCCACAGCAATAGCCTGACTGGTCGACTCGCCCGGTGTTTGTGACCCCGGCGAGTAGAGACCGTTGCTCTGGTTAAACCAGAGTTGGTTGCTCTGCTGACTACCGTTGACCACAAACGCGTCTAAATCACCATCGTTATCAAAATCGGCCAGCGCGACATCTAACGACTCTTGAATGTTGTCAATCTCCTGCCCCGTGTCAACAAAAATGCCACCTTGGGCTTGAGCTAATCCCAACCCCATGATAACTAGTCCGGTCAACGAGGTAGTAATAATAACGAACCAATAAGATAATTTTCGATAAATCATTTTTCTCTCTCTTTGGTATTTCGTATTCCATGTTGTTTCGATTTTCGTTCCTACGCTGAAACAATATGCAATACGGAATACAACGTTCCTCGTACAGCGTAAAATAAGTTTTGCGTGGTTTTTAAGATAAGACCTCCAATACCCATTCGGGTACGTAGGAGAAAACCACACCTTGGAGGACGTGGAATCGTTCTCCTCCGAGGTACGAAGTTTTCCTCGTTTGCCCGTTGGTAGTATCATTCCGCACATCCTGTTCTTATGGCCCAAATGAAAACCAACGCCTAAGAAATCATTAAAGTTGTTCGAGAACGACTAATCATCACATAAAAATCTAGAATCGAGGTTTGCGGAGTGCAAAAGCTTCTTGCTTTTGCCAGAAAAGGTAAATATTCAGTGAATTCGCCAGAAAGAGTGTCAGAAACCCGATTTCTTAAAGAAATCGGGTTTCTAGGGCTACTTTACTGAACTTTTGCCAGAAAAAATCCTGACATTAAGGAGGCAATACAATGCGACAAATCAAACTAGCAATTGTTATAATTCTAATCTTATTTACCTGCATGGTCATCGACGACGCGTATATCTATTTACAACATCAAGGTGTATTCGACTACCTTCGATTTTTATGGCCTACGGCTCAAGTTGGATGGGCTGATTTACCTCAAGCCACAAGTCTGGAGCGCTGTACAGATGCCCCATTTGTGGTGCCAACCGATGGTTGGATTGGGGTTATCTATGGCGATAGTATTTTGGGAACGGTGAATCATTCAGGGTTGGATATTTTTGGTTTAGAGGAAAATGGGGTCACGCCGGTGTATGTGGCCTATGATGGGTTTTTGACTCGGCTACCAAATTGGAAAAGTGCAGTTGTTATTCGCCATCCCGAAGACCCGATTAAACCAAGTCGTCAGATATGGAGCTATTATGCACACATGGCGGATGAGGAAGGGAACAGTTACATTGTTGAGCAGATTCCGCCGGGTACGTATGAACTGCCGGTTAAACAGGGGATGTTGCTGGGGTATCAGGGTGATTATAATGGCGGAGCGTGGCGGTCAGTTAGTACCCACCTCCATTTTAGCATTATTTTGTCAGATGAAAAAGGTAAGTTCCTTAATGAGACCGATATTTTGAACACACTCGACCCGTCACCCTATTTTGGCATGCGTCTAAACAGTCAATGCGCCGATAGACCTCCGGCCTGCCGTCAAGATTTTTTGTGTACGGGGAGTTTGGGGTTTTCAGGGGGATATGACCGCCAATCAAAAAGCTCGCGAATTGTTACTCGCAGGACAAGTTTTGAGCCAAAAGAGGTCTCTTTTCGGAGGTGATTCATTCGCGTCAACTGGATTAGCGGTCTTATACCGTACTCCCCCAACTACTCTATGCGCCCGTTTGGGCTGAGTAACGTTGGAACTAAGTCACTTCCCGTTTTGAGACCAGTTCACCGGCGGCAAAACTCTCGGTTAGGTGGGGATGTTCACCGGATAACAGATGAGTTGGCACACCAGTCTCAACCACCTCTCCGTCAACCAACAACACCATGTAGTCGGCCACCCGCTCAACTTGGGGCAAGGTGTGCGAGACCCAAACCACCGTTAGCCCCAACTGCGTCCGTAAACGTAAAATCGTCTCCTCCACAATTCGAGTTGCCGCCGGGTCGAGGGCGCTAGTTGGCTCGTCGAGCAGTAAAACCTCTGGCTGATTGGCAAGCGTGCGGGCAATTGAGACCCGTTGTGCTTCGCCGCCCGACAATGTCAAGCTCGACTTATCGGCGAAAGTCGATTCGAGATTGACCATCTCTAGCAGTTCGGCCACCCGTTCATCAGATAGATACTGCTGTTGTAGGGCTGGGCCATATCGAATATTGTCGACCACCGTGCCCTCAAACAACGCGGCCTGTTGTAACACTAAACCGACTCGGCGGCGTAGAGCCAACACGTCCAAGCTAGTTAACTCTACCTCGTCGATAAAAATGGTGTCGGGTGGCGGCTCCCACAGTCGATTTAGACAACGAAGCAAACTCGATTTCCCGCTCCCACTAGGGCCAATCAAACTGGTGATTTTGCCAGCCGGAATCGTCAGGGTGATATTGCTTAGAATCATAGCCTCATTCCGAGATATACTCAAGTTTTGAAGCCGAAACTTAGCTTGGCCGGTTATATGATGTTCGTCTGGGGAGGATATTTTGGTCATGATTCAGAAGTTTATTGATTCTCAACAAAAACGATTCAGGACGCGGATAAACACGGATTTTTTTACTTTATCCGCTAAGTACTCTGTGAATTAAGTTTTGTGAGGTTTCGTCTCAAACACCTCCGAGGAAAACTACATACCTTCGGAGGAGAACGACTCCACGTCCTCCAAGGTGTGCTTTTCTCCCTGGAGGTCTTATCTTAAAACCCCGCATTACTTATTTAACGCTGTTAAAAAAGTAATCAAGGATTTTCAACAACTCGTCATGTCATGCCCGAATGTCTTTATCGGGCATCCAGAGTTGTTAGATTCCCGCTAAAAGCATGCGGGAATGACATGGCATGGAATGAGCATTAATTAACTTGTGCATGTTCTCAGAGTTGGAGCGCCGGCTTCCAGCCGGCATGTTGGCTGGAAGCCAGCGCTCCCAGTCAAACGCGCAACTTATTTAATCCCGATTCCATGAATAATCCCACATAACTTAATTGATGTTGCACTTAGACCGGCTTGATGAGATAGACTAAAAAAGCCCCCTCAGCCATCGAGGAGACTTTTTTGCCATTTCTTAAGATCGTTATTTCGCCAACATGTCGCTGGCTTCGTCGGCATCTTCCTCTTCGCGAGCCTGTCGAATCGTCAAGCGCCGCCGTCGTTCCTCTAACTGCTTGTCGAGACGGTCTTTTTGCAACACGTTATCCATCTGATTACCCAATCGTTCCGTCCGCATCTCCACTTCAGCATCGGCTCGATCAAGTCGCATACGAATACTGTCAGCCACGCGAGAGATGTCAGAATCACCCACCCCATTTAACGCGTCCAGCGATTTCATGCTTTTAGCCGCGATCTCTTTGGTTTTAGCTAACTCTAACAAACCACGTACATGCTCCCGTTCTCGCCGAATCGAGCGTAACCGAGCCTCAAGTTTGAGTCGTGCGTCGGCCAGTTTGTTGGCCTCAATTTTTTGTCGATTATACTGCTCACGATACTCCTGAGCCAAATCAAATTTAGCGTTATAGTCGCTTTGAGCGGCCATAGCTAAATCATCTTTGCCAATGTCGAGCAGTTCGTCAATCTGCTGGTCAAGTGTATCGGCCTCGCGTTGTAAAGTCTCATATTTTCGCTTTAAGGTCTTAACCTGTGCTTTAACCGTAACCAGCGCTTCTTCCAACTCATTCAGATTTTTTTCTGATTGTCGGATATACTGGTCTAACACTTTAACCGAATTTTTGCTTAATGCTTGGTCAACCATGCCATGCATGTTGGCCGAAATAAGGGTTTGTACTTTCTGAAAAACTGATTGTGCCATTGATTGGTGTCTCCTGTCAGTTATATATAAAGAAGATTATACACATGAGGGAATTATTCCCCAAAAAAACAAGTTCGATCGTCATGATAACCAGACGAGGTGAGGGGATTTTAGCTTAAAACATTGCGTTTCATCTGACAAACAGTTATACTACACACGCTTCATTATAACATTGTTATTCGGGAATGAGAACCGAGTATTTATTTCTGGATGTCATGTAAACGGCTGTTAACCCAAAGGTTTGTTGTTTCATTCATAACCTAACATATTGATAAAACCAAAAGTATTTTTTGACAGGATTAACAAGATTAACAGGATTTTTTGCTTGTAATCCTGTCAATCCCGTTAATCCTGTCAGATATTCTTTTAGTCATGCTGAAACGATAAACTTCTGTTAACCAACCTCATTACGAATGTTCCGCTAAAAAGTCTCATTATAAAAACCAATGTCAACACCTATTAACATCTTTCATATTGCCGACATTCATATCGGCATGGAAAACTATGGTCGTATTGATGCCGCGAGTGGCCTAAATAGCCGAGTCCTCGATTTTTTGCGCCGCTTTCGGCAAGCGATTGATATAGCCATTGAGCAAGAGGCTGATATCTGTATTTTTGCTGGTGATGCATACAAGAATCAGCGCCCTACCCCCACCTTTCAGCGTGAGTTTGCCCGTCGTATAAAGTACTTGTCTGATCATGATATTCCCTGCGTGTTGTTGGTCGGCAATCATGACATGGCGACCGCTGACCGCGCCGCAAGTAGTCTGGATATATTCGGTGTGTTTGGGCTTAAGGGTATCATCGTCGCCGACCGTGAAAAAGTGCATCAGATTACCTGCCGGCGAGGGCAACAGCTACAGGTCGCTACCCTGCCCTACCCTCAACGAGGCCGCTTACTCGCCCATAGTGACATCAAAAACAAACTCATTGAAGAGGTGGATACCAAACTCGGCCAAATTTTGGGTGAAAATATTGCTGACTTGGCGAATCAAGTGAGCGAAAATCCCGATGTGCCAGCCGTGTTAGCCGCGCATGTCTCGGTCAGTGAGGCCAAACAGGGCAGTGAGCAAAGCGTCATGATCGGTCGTGACGTGGTGATTATGCGGAGCCTTATCGCCGACTCAACATGGGATTATGTGGCATTGGGCCATATCCATAAACATCAAGAGCTAAACAACGGCCAGCACCCGCCAATTGTTTACCCCGGCAGTATAGAGCGGATTGATTTTGGCGAAGAGAAGGAACGCAAAGGCTTTGTCATGGCCACCGTTGAGCGAGGCAAAGCCGATTGGAAATTTATTCCGGTTTCTGCTCGTCCTTTTGTCACTATTCGGATTGATGTGACCAAAGAGGATGACCCTATGCAGGTCATTTTGAATGAACTCAAGGAACATCCCCTTAGTCAGGCCATTGTACGCTTAATCATCAAGGCCACCGAAGAGCAGGAGACTTTGCTGGACGACAAACCGATTCGGAAAGCGCTCAACGGAGCCAGTTATATCGCCAGCATTGTACGAGACATCGACCGTCTGCAACGTCATCGCTTTGGCAATATCTCGACTGAAGAACTCAGCCCCGCTGAGGCATTAAAACTATATTTCGACACCAAAGGCATGCCCGTTAATCAACAGGATGAACTATTAAGCTATGCCACCGCGATTTTTGAGGAAGGAGATGGGACATGAGCGACTCTAAACGAACCTTTTTGATGTCAAATGACGAGAACCCACCGTCAGGCCAACCCTTAGAACTATACCATCTGGCGCATGATTTACGCGGCCCGCTTAATTCGGTCATGGGCTTTTCGGAACTGCTGATTGATGGTGTCGAAGGGCCGCTCAATGAGTATCAGTTCGCTGATATTACGGCCATCTATCAAAGTGCGGGTAATCTTTTGCGGTTGATTAACGCTATTGTCGATCTGAGCAAACTCGAAGCCAACCTATTTCAACTGACCAAGGGTAAGGTGCTACTCTCCAAAGCCATCGGCAATATTATTGATTATGAGTATGGCACCGACAAACCGGATCGTATCACCCTGAATGCCGACCTGCCCGATGATTTACCCACCGTCTATGGTCAATTTGACCGAGTAGAACTGATGGTTGCCAATCTCGTACGCTTTGGCTTTAAGTTGCAGACCAGCCAAATCAGCATTACCACCGAGCATGATGAAGATACCGTCACCGTTATGGTTCACATTGCGGGTGTTTATATTCCTTCTGATGAGTTGAAACAGATGTTTGAGTTGGTCGCCACCACAGACAAAAACGGGCGTACCCACCTTACCAAAGGACGAGTCGAACTACCCTTAGCCCGTGGTTTGGCCGAGGCTCACGATGGTAAACTGTGGGCCGAAAGTAACGAAGAATCAGGAACGATGTTTTATTTGCAGTTGCCCCAATACCCTAAGGAATGAGGTCTAAATAAATTACACACTCCAGAATAGTTCAATCTTAGAGATTGAACTATTAGACTTGTTCGGCAATAAATTGTCATCGCATAAAAACTCAAATTCGAGGTCTGCGGAGTGCAAAAGCTTCTTGCTTTTGCATGTTTGTCTCCGGCAAAAGCAAGAAGCTTTTGCACTCCTTTATTCCCGAACAACTCTATTCTCATGATGAACTGTACAAGTTAATTAATCCCGATTCCTGAGTAATTATCATGAAAGACAAATTATCATTATTCGTAAAAACAGCCATCAGCCTCGGCTTGATGGCTTATTTATTGTACCGTTTCCTCTCTGATCCAATGGATCGGGCTATTTTAGTGGAAACCCTGACCACAGCTAACTTAGCCTACTTAACTTTAGCCCTGTTATTATTCATACTCGCTATCGTCACCAATGCCGTAAAATGGTATATCCTTTTGCGTGCCCAAGGGATTCCAGTGCCGTTATTGCCAGTCACTAACTACACCTTTGTCGGTTTTTTCTTTAATAATTTTTTACCCGCTAATGTCGGTGGCGATGTAATCCGAGGTTATGGATTAGCTCGTTATCTTGACCGCAACGCCGAGGCCGCGGTGTCGGTCATTGTGGACAGGATTATCGGTCTAGTAGCCTTTATGTTTACCGCGGTGGTGGCCGCGCTGGTGGCCGTGCGTCTCGTTCCGACTGATAGTGAGAACGAAGCGACCGCTTTGTTGACTGAGAATCTGATTCTAGTAGAGTGGATTTCCATATTCGGCATGGCCGTTCTGTTAGGCGGATTTGCCATCATGCTAAGCCATCGGTTGCGTGCTATGCTAGGCCGTTTGTTTGAGTTAAAACCGTTAGTGCCACTGGCTCCATTGTATCAGACAATTTCCTCTGCGTTTGGCGCGTATCGTCACCAATATTGGGCCTTAATTCAGGCATTTTGTGTGGGTGTGGTGACGGTTCTACTCACGGGCTGTGTCGATATTGCCATTGTAGCCGGTCTACATGGGCATATCAATCCAATCTACATCTTCCTATTTAATCCCATCATCGCGATTCTACTCATCGCACCAATTAGCATCGGTGGCTTGGGCACTGGCTCCCTACTGTACGTCTCCTTTTACAGCCTCGTCGGTGTGCCAGAAACTTTGTCCTTCGCTCTGTCGTTGGTTAAGCAGGGAGTTATTTATCTTGGTAGTTTGCCCGGCGGGGTGCTGTGGCTCCGAGCCGGAAGACAAAAAAGACCAGCCACCATCGAGGAGTAATTTTCAACATTGTACGAGATCATATTCGATTATTTAGGAGTTTGATTTGCATTAGAAATGACCACCTGCATCATTTTAGGCTACTGGGGCAGGAAACAAGCCTTGTAAATATTCAGTGAACTTGCTAGAAGGAGCGTCAGAAACCCGATTTCTTTAAGAAATCGGGTTTCTAGGGCGGTTTTACTGAACTTTTACGGTGGCAGTCTCAGTTATTCTTGACA
>JAUCGA010000089.1 GCA_030377865.1 Anaerolineales bacterium HSG25
TCGACAGGATTAACAGAATTAACAGGATTTTTTGCTTGTAATCATGTTAATTCTGTTAATCCTGTCAGATATTGTTTTAGCCATGTTGAAATGATAAACTTCTGTCACTTATACTGAACCTATTTGGATTGGTGGCCGAAATCATAACTATAGATGTTCAGATAAACATTTTCAGTTGTCACCTTCCCGCAAGTTTTGAACTTGCGGGAAGGTTGGTCTTGAATTGAAAATCATTATCTGAAAGACTGTATCGTGAATGAACAAAAACCACTTGAGTTACCACGATCTTCTAATCATTCTACTCTAGCTTGAAAAAATAGAACGTTTGCATACTTTTTTCTGTATCAATCTTAAAACACAGGTTTTTTGTTTTTTACCATGCACCTCATAATTTTTTTTTATACCCTTGCAGTAAACAATTTCTTATGGTAATATAGTAGACATAAGATTATGTTAAGTAAACTATACGTTTTGAAGGCAGGAGATTGTTCATGAGTGAAAGCAGACCTCCATTAAAATCAGCACAACAGTTTTTAATTGTCGGACTTTTGATCGGGATTTTAGCCGGTTGTATCGGCGGATCGGGCTTTGTCTATATGTATACCAACACCACAGATTTGGTATATAAGGGTGGGGCATATCCCGATGAGTTGACAACCAACTATCAAGATCATTATCTGGCGATGACCATCGATTCTTATTTGGTCAATGAACAACTTGACCAAGTAGAGCAACGATTTCAATCGTTCCCACCTGTTCCCCAAATTCGGGCCTTAGCTCGACAATCTACGGCTTATGCCGCGAGTGGGCGAACCGCAGAAGCCCAAATGATTAACGGTTTGGCCGCTCAGCTTAAATTAAGCGGTGGTTGGACAAATGCAATTATTGAACCCGTATTGGTCGATTTATCCGCCCAATATCAGGCTGAGGGGAACGCGGCCAAGCCGCAAGCCCTTAATGACTTCAGTTTGGTGGTTTTAGGCGCGGTCATTGTACCTGTAGAAGGTGAGCAACCACCTGTTACAGAAGGTGAGCAACCAGCGGAACAGGTCCCCGCAACAGAACCGGAAAGTGGAACTGACCTAGCGATCGAAGGGACACCTCCGCCAGTATCTTCTTCCAACTGGCTGTCTATCATCTGTGCCTGTTTATTGGGTCTCATCGGTATCCTCCTCGCCCTATGGCTCATCCGTCGCCGAACCGCGGCCGAGATGGCTCGTAAGAAAGAGATTGTTTACGAAGGTGAGGGTGTACCACCAATTCTGCAATGGAGTAGTACCTATACCCTTGGGCGTAATCCGTATGATGAATCATTTACCCTAGAAACAGAAGCCGGTGACTTCTTAGGTGAAGCAGGTATCGGCATGAATAACGTTGTTGAGGGAAGTAGCTCTGGGCAGGTTAAAGATTTCGATGTATGGGTCTTTGATAAAACCGATATTAACACCTACTCTCGTATTGTGATGAGTGAAGCGGCTTATAACGACGAGGAACTACGCAACCGTGTAGAACTCAACCCACTCGCCAAAGCTATCTCAGCTAAACAGGGTGATAGCACCACGATTGAAAGTAAAACTATGCGGATTGAGGTTAAATTAGACGAAGTCGAACTTGATGAAACGAAGCTATTCTTCAATAACCTAAAAATCACGATAAACGTCTTCCTTCAAGAAGGGGTTGATATTAAATCTGGTGAGATGGATATTCCTGACCATCTCAGTTAAGCGATAAAATAACAGTAAATTAAAAAGGCGATGGTGAATAACCATCGCCTTTTTGTGTTGAGACCGAGTAGTGTTGATTCTGGCAAAACCAAAAAAATTCGGCCTTGATCTTTGTTTGGGCCAAGAACACAACAGCGAATTTGTGAAACGAACGAATTGTGTGGTGTGGTGGTCAAGATGATGTTGGAGTCCAAACCTTCAGGTTTGCCTATTGGAGCAAGCCTAAAGGCTTGGACTCCATTTTCAAGCTGACCACTGACCACTACACAATATATTCGTTCCTTTCTAAAATTCGTTGTTGTGTTGGCCGAAACGAAGACCATAGCCAAAAATTCGGCGTTAGTCATCGTTTCGGCCAAGTCAGACCTTCAATACCCATTCGGGTACGTAGGAGAAAAACACACCTTGAAGGTAAAATTTCAGTAATACCGCCCTAGAAACCCGATTTCTTTGAGAAATCGGGTTTCTGACGCTCTTTCTGGCGAGTTCACTGAATATTTACCCTTGAAGGACACTACTCGATCTCTCCTGCGAGGTATGCAGTTTTCCTCGTTTGCCCGTTGGTAGTTCGGGTAGGTGTTGTTTGGCCGAAAGGAATATCATAGTCCAAATAACGCTCATTCCTAGCTCGAAAGATTGCGGGAGTAGGGTTTGTCGCGTTGGTGGGTAATGAGGCTAAAGGCTCGGTAAATATCGGCTAAATCGACCAAACCCAAAAACTGTAATCCGTCATACACGGCCAGTACTTTGCTTGAGGTCTGATCTAGCATCTCTTGAGCCTCTTCTAATGAAGCATGGAAGGCAATACGAGGAATGTCACGAGCCAAAACCATCACCTCAGTCAACCGTTTGTATAGTTGCCCATGAGCTAAGGCTTGCGTGACCTGTTGACTCGTCGCTACCCCAAGGAGTTGGTGACTATCGGGGTCTAGCACTGCAAAGTTTGGCTGATGGGTACTGAATATTTTAGAGGCTACCTGTTCTACTGTGGCATGAGGGGCAAAGGCCAAATTGTTTGGCGAAATAATCCGCCCCACTGAGAGACCCCGTAAGACTTCCCGTGCTTTGACTGCTTTATTTTCTTGACTACCCGCCGTATAGATGAACAGTGAGATGATGACCAGAAAAAACTCACCGTTGATGATGGCGTATATCCCCAAACCGAAAGCAAAGAAACGCCCCACCTGCACTGCCACTGAGGTCGCTCGCTGATAATCCATAAATAACCCTAATGTGGCTCGGAAAACCCGTCCCCCATCCAACGGAAAGGCGGGGATCATGTTAAAGATAATCAGCGATAGATTCGCCAACAATAAAAACCATAGTATACCCAAAAAACCGGGTTGCTGAATACTCAACATGGCGGAACTGTCCTGTGCCCAAGTCAAACCACTAATGAGTGGTAGGATCATAAGAAATAGCACCACGTTGACCAATGGTCCGGCTAAAGCGACGACCAACTCCTGCCAAGGTTTTTCGGGCATGCGTTCTAAACGAGCGACACCTCCAATTGGCAGAAGGATAATATCACGCACTTTGATGTCGAACAGCATGGCCGCGATGCTATGCCCTAGCTCATGCAGTAAGACAATCACAAACAAAAGAACCGTGATGAGTAAGCCGTACAGTGGGCCACCACTGCCCCCATAAAAAAAGGCTCCCCAAAAGAGAATCAGTAAAAATGTTACATGCATCTTGATGTCGATACCTAATATGCGCCCTAACTTAAGTGACAAACTCATATTTAACCTCCAAAACTAAATGGGCAAATCAAAATTGAGGGGGCATGGGGGTATTACCACCATGCGTAAAACTCTCTCCGGTACGGTCAGTTTACCTCTTTTTTATTAGAATGGCAATAGAAATATCATAATCAACCATGAGTATAAATGATTTTCACCCATCGAAGACTCTTTTTAAATCGGGATTTCTCCGATTTGTAGCTATAACTTAAAATGAGACATTTTACTTTCATTTTTACGTGAAAATCGTAAATATTCAGTGAATTTACCAGAAAGAGCGTCAGAAACCCGATTTCTCAAAGAAATCGGGTTTCTAGGGCGGCATTACTGAACTTTTACTGAAAATCTACCTATAGATGTTCAGATAAACATTTTCAGTTGTCACTTCCCGCAAGTTTTGAACTTGCGGGAAGGTTGGTCTTGAATTGAAAATCATTATCTGAAAGACTGTAGAATTATTGTTCAAACTTTCCCAACAACATCTGCACCGCCATTGTCGCGGTCAACTCCCCGTTCAACACCGAGGTTTCAACCAATGGTTGCGCGGCCACCACCTCTGGATGGCTAAAGAATCGTTGTTTCAGATGCTCCTCGATCATGGCATAAACCCAGGCCACAGTTTGGATTTTGCGCCGTTGGGCAAACACACCGCTCTCGCTGGTTTTCTGCTGAAAATCTTGCACAATCGACCAGATTTTGTCGATGCCCTCGCCAGTTAAGGCCGAGCATGTGTAGGCGCGGGTACGCCAGCCATCGGTGGCCGGAGCCAGATAGTGCAGAGCGCGGTTGTAGTCGGCCTTAGCCAATCGCGCCGGAGCCAGATTATCCCCATCCGCCTTGTTGATGAGCAGAGTATCCGCCAACTCCATAATCCCTTTTTTGATGCCCTGCAACTCGTCCCCCGCGCCAGCCAACATCAACAACAGGAAAAAATCGACCATAGAGCGCACCATAGTTTCGCTCTGTCCCACGCCGACGGTTTCGATGAGCAGTACGTCAAAACCCGCGGCCTCGCAGACGAGCATGGTCTCACGGCTCTTGCGCCCCACTCCGCCCAAGGTGCCGCTTGATGGCGAGGGCCGAATGAAGGCGTTCACGTCACGAGTCAACTGCTCCATGCGGGTTTTGTCGCCCAGAATACTGCCCTTGGTGACACTACTAGTCGGGTCAACGGCTAACACAGCGACCCGATGACCTTGCTCTAACAAAAAACAGCCGAGCGCTTCAATAAAGGTGCTTTTACCCACGCCGGGCACACCGGTAATCCCAACTCGAATCGAACCGCCGGTATGGGGCAATAATTGCCGTAATACCGCCTGGGCCATCTCTTGGTGTGCGGGTGAATTACTCTCAATCAGGGTGATTGTACGAGCCAACACCATGCGGTCTTGGTTGAGAACTCCCTGCACATAATCATCAATCGTCAACCGACGACGACGCGGTCGGGGGCGAGTGGTGACAGTTTTGGCATGTTGAGGCAGACCGTCATGCCCACCGGTTACGCCGTCCATCACATGGCTGGCAAACTCGGTTCCGCCGTCTTTGGGTGTCCATTCTGGTTTGTGTGTACTCATAATAATATCTCTACAGAAGTTTGTTGTCTCATTCATGACCTGATATATTGATAAAACCAAAAGCATTTTTTGACAGGATTAACAAGATTAACAGGATTTTTTTGCTTGTAATCCTGTCAGATATTCAAAAGTTTGTCGTTTCATTCATAACCTGACATGTTGATAAAACCAAAAGCATTTTTCGACAGGATTAACAGAATTAACAGGATTTCTTGCCTTTAATCCTGTCAATCCTGTTAATCCTGTCAGATATTGTTTTAGTCATGTTGAAATGATAAACTTCTTCGATATTGTTTTAGTCATGTTGAAATGATAAACTTCTGTCTCTAAACGGGTTTCCTTAAAAAGGGCATTATCTGTTATCGTCATCTAATTGTCAATTTTGAGCCACTTTAACCAATTATGGCAATAGTGCAAAAGTTGTCTGAACGTGGCCGACAGTATGTCATACCCGAATGTAGTTATCGGGTATCCACCGACCTGTAGCCATAGATTCCCGCTAAAAACATGCGGGAATGACATGTCGTTTGTTCTCATGATGAGTTTTGCTCTACTGCCAATTATGACTTTTCTCCTATGGCGAAAATCCTCAACATAGCGCATGCTTGTAGTATAATTATCGGTTCTCTGGTAGATTCCGTGCAACTCGAAACTGTGTCCTGAATTAGATACTTTGATGGGGCAATCTTCCCGCAAGTTTTAAACTTGCGGGAAGATGATGACACAATCATGACCTTTGCACAGAAAGCCCCAAAGAGCCTAATTATCCTTATAAAAAGGTGTGTATATGACGACAAATACAATGGTAAATACAATGGAACTTAATCTGATGTTGTCGCAAGAAAATGCAGTTATGCAGGTGGCCTTAAAAGCTCGTATCTTAATTGCTGATAAGGGTGATACCTGCCGTAATCTACAAAATTATTTAGAGATGCATAGTCAAGAGGTTCAGGTTACAAACTTGGCCGGAGAAATTATTCCGATGACTCGACGTTGGCTACCGAACGTTATCATCTTAAGTTATAAATTTTGTTATGGTGACCAAAGATCAGTTTGTCAAAAATTACTGAACGATACCCGAACGGCTCATATTCCCTTGATCGTTTTGTTAGACCATGATAGTAAAACTACTCGACTTGAGTTATTAGAAATGGGTGTAAATGATATTATCCTAAAACCATTCGACTTAGAAGAGTTGGGATTGCGAATACAGTCGTTAGTTCGGCTATCAACGGCAGAAGCATAAAATAAGTTCAGAATTTTAAAAACAGACGTTCGGCTTTTGAACAAGCCGAACGTCTGTTTTTTTATCCAGTACATCTTACGAGGACAACCCTTGGGCGGCCATCGCGGCTCCAATAATACCGGCCTCATTTAACATCTGAGCAGGTACAATCTCGGCTTGGGTATCAATATAGGGGAAGAATTTCTCATGTCGTTTGCTGACCCCACCACCAACAATAAACAAGTCAGGCGAGAAGAGGATTTCCATGCGACCTAAAAATTCGTTGACTCGTTCCCCCCACTTTTTCCAGCTCAACCCTTCTTCTTTCCGAATCCGTGAAGCGGCTCGATGTTCGGCATCCTTCTTGCGAATCTCCATGTGCCCAAACTCGGTGTTCGGGACGAGTATGCCATCGACAAAAATGGACGAGCCGATACCGGTACCAAAGGTCAACATGATCACTATACCTTGTCGGCCTTTACCCGCGCCGTAGGTCATTTCGGCAATACCGGCCGCGTCTGCATCATTGAGCAACTTTACGGGACAATTGGTAGTTTGGCTTAAAAGGGTGGCTCCATCTGTGCCAATCCAAGCATCGTCAACGTTGGCCGCGCTAAGGGTGACACCATGTTTTACAACGGCTGGAAAGGTACAGCCAATCGGCCCTTGCCACGAAAAATGTCGGGCAACTTCAGCCACTGTCTCTGCCACAGCTTGGGGATTAGACGGCTGGGGAGTAGGAATACGATGGCGCTCTACGGTTAATGTCCCCTGCTTCACATCGACCAACGCTCCTTTAATACCTGATCCACCAATATCAACACCTAAGACTTCCATGATTTTACTCCTTTGTTATATATAGGGTTAAATAAGTAATTTTTACTTCTATACTGCGATTAGTTTGAAACCGGAATTTTTTCGTGGTAATTCACCTTCGACACTAGCTACGCTTCGTCAGGTTATGTTGGCTGAAGCCATGTCGAGCTAAAAGTTTCGACCTGTGTGGATAGGAATGAGATTTTTTTAACTTGTGCATTTGACCGCTGATGACCGCTGATTGAAATCAGCGTCTTAAACGGAAAACCTGCTTAAGCAGGTTTCTCGTGTCAGCATAAGAATTCATTCTTATGTGAAAACGCGCAACTTATTTAATCCCCATTCCTAACCGGAAATTCGACCTTGTAGGTTTTCGACGCGAAGCTAGTACCTGCAAGGTCTTGGCTTCAACGATACACTTACAAGATACTACATCGGAATAAATCCCGATGCTGATAGCTAAAGCAGGCTAAAGCCAGCTATTTAGGCCGCTTTTAGCGGTCTTGAGTTTTTAGCCTTGTGGCTTTAGCCCAAGGCTATCAGTCAACAGGTCAACACGTCAACACTACCCCACATCTTGAAACAAGGGGAACTGACTCGCGACATCTTTTACCTCTTGTCGAATCGACTGTAAGTAGCTATCGTCGGTTATACTTTCTTTGAAAGCGTTTATAAAGGCTCGACGTTCTAAGCGCTCTGTGGGTAAGGTTTCACCTTTCACATGCTCTACAACTTTAGCAATCCAAGCACCTATCTTGACCATTTCGGCCTCTTTCATACCACGAGTAGTGACTAAGGGTGTTCCTAGCCGTAATCCAGACGGATAGAAGGGAGAACCCGGCTCATGTGGGATGGCGTTTCGATTGGCATAGATTCCTGCAATATCTAAAGCAAAGGCAACTTGAGTACCCAAACCAATACTGTACGGAATCAAATCTACGACCATGAGATGATTCTCGGTTCCATCACCAACCAATTTGAGACCATTGTCCATTAGTGATTGGGCTAGAGTGACTGAGTTTTTCTTAACCTGTTGGGCGTATATTTTAAAGTTTGGTTGGGCGGCTAATTGGGCGGCAATAGCAATTCCGGCAACAGAGGCGTTATGCGGCCCACCTTGCAGACCGGGAATGATTGCTTTGTCGATTTTGGCACCGAGTTTAGAGTCCTTGGCTAATCCTTGTTCGGTGACTAAAATAAAGGCCCCACGCGGCCCCCTAAATGTTTTGTGTGTAGTGGACATAATCACATCTGCATACGGTATCGGAGAAGGATGTTCGCCCCCAATCACCAAAGCGGTGATATGTGAAATGTCGGCTAACAACCAAGCCCCGACCTCGTCGGCAATCTCACGAAACTTGGCAAAATCGAGAATGAAGGGGTAAGAAGTTGTTCCGGCAATAAGCAGTTTTGGTTTATGTTCAATGGCTAATGCTCGCAGAGCCTCATAATCAATCCGCCCTTCTTCATTAACATGATACTGAATCGAGTTGAAATATTTACCAGAAAAGGTAACTTTTGGATGCCCATGTGTCAAATGCCCACCTGACCCTAACGATAAGCCCATAATCGTATCGCCCGGCTCTAATAAGGCAAATTGAACCGCGGTATTAGCCGGTGAACCTGAGTGGGGCTGAACATTAACATAGGGAACTTGAAATAGTTCTTTAATTCGACCAATAGCCATCAATTCGATTTTGTCGATCAGTTGATTCCCCTCGTAATAGCGCCGTCCCGCATACCCTTCGGCATATTTACTCGACAAACATGAGGATAGTACATTCGCCACCTGTGGGGGGAGATGATTCTCTGAAGGGATAAGACCAATCATCTCAATTTGACGTTGCTCTTCATCGGTAATAAGTTGAAATATTGGATCTGACATGAGGAACTCCTTTTATAATAGCTAACAATAAAAAAGACACCGGCAGTTGCGCGGTGCCCAGACGAACGGCTACATAGGCAACTCCAAGCTTCATTGTGATTCACTCCACCTTAGCTCGTCAGTTAGGCAGACGGAAGAAATAAAACATCCCAATTGAGGAGTCAGCACCCGCGGTGCGGCACGACGCGTGCCTACTCCACGGGACAATTATTTTTTTCCACGTGCCTTACTTGAAGTGCATTTGATTTTTTGAACAACTACAAATATGAAAGAGGAATACACTATACCCCGCCGTCATGCCCTAGTATATCTAATCTGCTCATAGAGGCAAATTCATTGCTTATATGGTGGTTTTACAGTCGTCTAATCCATAACATTATGTCAATTTGGAGAATTAGATGGATCATGCTACAATCCTAGCCAATTAAGTAGACATAATATTTGTGGCCTCTTTACAAGAGGCTTAGTAGCCGTTAGGAGTGTGAGCATGGAAGCTGAAAACAGTGGTCAAAGCAAACTTTTTGTTGTATTAGTGGTCTCTTTAGTCGGGTTATTGGTGCTGGGGTTAGTCGGTATTGGCGGAGTGTTTGTGTTACGTAAAAACATGGCCCAGCAAATCCTATCAGCGCAACCAACATCAACCTTAGTCGTTAAACTACCACCAGCCATCACTCCCACACCGCGTGTAGAACAACCACCAACCAATACCCCTGAACCTACTCCTACCAACACGCCAGTTATTCAGTCAGGGAATAATGTTGCACCTGCCGCGGCTGGTAATTTAGGTGACGAGAACGAAACTCAAGTAACCGACAGTAGTGCAATTGCATCGGCTGGTGGTGGTGATGCAGATACTTCTTCTGAACCAACGCCTAAACCCTCACCAACACCAGCCGATGCAGACAGTACCAGCGAAAGTGAAACAACTGACGAAGACAGTGACGGTAATACAGAAGTTACTACTGCTGACACCGTACCTGATACAGGCTTAAACGCTTTTCAGAGCATTATGTTAGCGTTAGGCTTGGTGACGGTCTTGCTTGTAGCTCGACGATTGCGAACCAGTTAATTTTTTTTGCAATAGTTTGTAGCTTGACAATGTTACATTAGCGTTTTAGTCCGCTATGCCATGTCATTCTGAGCGCTGTTTGCGAAGAATCCACTCAAAAGTATTATCATAGGGGATATTTCGCGGGAAGTTTTATTCATTTTTTTCATCATTCACTGTTGTGTTCTTAGCCCAAACGAAGATCAATGCCCAATAATAGAAACATGAACCTCTAAAGCCTACGTGTAAAAACCGTGGGCTTTTTCTGTTTAGATGATCGAAACTCAGTACCCGACATGCTGATTAAATAAAATTTTTAGACAGGATTTTTGTAAAAGTTCAGTAAAGTAGCTCTAGAAACCCGATTTCTTTGAGAAATCGGGTTTCTGATGCTCTTTCTGGCGAGTTCACTGAATATTTACGGATTTTTTGCCTTTAATCTTGTTAACTGTGGTGGTCAAGATGATGTTGGAGTGCAATGGGTTCAGCCATTGCTTTTGGCAACGGCTAAACCCGTTGCACTCCATTTTCAACATCAATCTAACCACTACATTTAACCTTGTTAATCCTGTCAGATACTCCTTGTGTTTAGTCGAGGCTAAAACACCTTGTCGGGAACATGTGATCGAAATATCCTTGCCTTAGTACCGTGGCTTGTAAAATTTGCCAATCATACGTAATATTGTAGAGAGATCATGACTGTCAACTTAAAAAGTTCGTAGTAGGCACTTCAGTGCCTTTGAGGGCGATAAATCGCCTACTACAAACGTTAAGTTGACATTTATGGTAAAGAAGACCGAGATTTTAGTTTTACCGGAGGTGAAGAGATGACAACAAATAGTGAGCTTTTAACCGCGTTAGAAAACGAACGACGTTATGTCGCTCGCGAACTACACGATACTGTCGCACAGACAGTTCAACAACTTGGTTTGCATGGTGGAATCTGCCGAAAATTGGCTGACCTCGGTGAGGTTGAGAAGTTGCTAGAACAATTAGAAGGCTTAGAAAGCCGGATTCAACTGGCTTCAACCCAAATTCGAGAGATGATTAGTGACCTGCGTAAACCACTAATAGGACGAAACAGTGGTCTACTTGAATATATTGAGTATGCCATTGAGACCCATCAAAGCCGTGAGAAGATCAATAATGTGACGTATCGTAACCGGCTTGATGAAGAGATTCCAAATTTGTCGGTGGAACAGATTTTAGTTTTATATCGTATTGCCCAAGAGGCGTTGTTTAATATTCGTAAACATGCTAAAGCTAAAAATATCTTGGTCGATTTATCAGCCGATGAAAAAAATCTGTATCTAACTCTCGCTGATGATGGTGTGGGGTTTGATGTGTCCGAACTAAAGGAACGTCCACCTGATAAAGGTGGTGCGGGAATGGCTAATCTGCATGCCAGAACGCATGCAATTGGGGGAACATTGCTCATCAGCAAAGGCACAACTGCTGGTGGTACTGCGGTTTTGGCGACCCTACCCCTTGATGATCAGCCGTGGTGGTAGCGGTTTTGTCACCAAACATGGCTCAAAAAAGCACAATTTAAGTGGTTTTCAGAACTAACTTGTAAAAAACAGAAGTGTACCCATAATAGGCAGGTAGCGCGAAGCCTCCTTGAAGGAGGATATACCTGCCAAATACCCGTTGCGATTACATAATCGCAACGATCAGGAAAACAGGAGTGTCAAAATACAATTTTGACAGCAAGAATAGAATTCTTGCACTCCGTGAAAAGTGACAACTTAGAAATGAAAGTTACTTAAGCAATTATTTGGGTATTAATCTCGCCTGAGATGCAACTCTGCCATAATCGGCAAATGGTCAGAACCACCGCCATTTTTCAAGGTTGTTGCTTGGGTCGCGATAAAATGATCGTTATAAAAAATATGGTCAATACGCACCAATGGTCTGTCGCTAATGGGGATATATTTGTAATTAATACCGATGGGGGTACGAGTGATACCCGCCCATTTGAACAGTTTTTTAACGGGACGCTGAGTGAGCAGTTGCCATTGCCAATTTATAGTATAATTGGACAATACAAATTCCTTCGCGGGGTAGGAAAAACCTAACCCCCAACCAGCTTGATCATGGCTGTTATGTAAATATTGGGCAATAAGTTGATAGTTATCAGATTGAGGGGTGGTATTAAAGTCACCGCCTAATATAAGTGGGTCATTAAACTCGGCAACCTCTTGGGCGATGTTGGCTAGCTCTTTTTGCTGATGTTGCCATTTATATTGCTTGAGCGCGGTGGTCGAATGGATATTCCACACCTGAATTGAGCTGTTCGGTGTATCGACCTGCACTTTTTGGATTCGCCCCAACCAATCCGCATCGATGGATGTTAAGGGGTATCGGCTAATCATTGCTTGAGAAATGGCTGGCTCATATATCACATGAGCAGTTTGATTCGGATAGAGCGTGCCTAGCTCGTCATTAAATGCCGGAATCATGGGCTTGATAAACTCCTGCAACAGGATAATATCTGGTTGTTCGGCTCGAATCACCGCGGCGATGGCTGGAACGTCTTCGTTCTTGTATAACACATTGTAGCTCATCACCTTAAGCGGGCGATTATCGGCCAATACCGGCATGGCAGTCGATGATATAAATTGAGGTACGAGGCTGAGGCTGATTCCGATAGTTGGTGCGGTTAAAACGAATGTTAACTTTTTTCGACTGGTCAACATAGTTACCAGCAAACTAGGAAACAACACAACGAGTAGCCAAGGCATAAAATAGTTGAGCAGTCGTACTGGCAATAAACGGTCACCCGGCCACCAACGCAACGGATACCATAACATCAAGCTTCCGCCTATCAGCCATACACCTCCCCATAAAAATTTTCGTGCAATATGCCCAATCTTAAGCAGATTTATAGACAAGTATTTATATATACGGATCATCCTATCAACTCCCTACCGTGACTACAAGCGAGAAAACAATAAAGGAGTGCAAAAGCAAGAAGCTTTTGCCGGAAACAAACATGCAAAAGCAAGAAGCTTTTGCACTCCACAGACCTCGAATTTGAGTTTTTATGCGATGATAAGTTATTGCCGAACAACTCTACAGTCTTTCAGATAATGGTTTTCAATTCAAAACCAACCTTCCCGCAAGTTTAGAACTTGCGGGAAGGTGACAACTGAAAATGTTTATCTGAACATCTATAGTATTGTCAAGAGCAAGTAAGGCATAATCGTTCTATGACATCCCATGATGGCTCGTTGTGTGGCAACGACTTTGGCAATAAGTATCCTTCTTCCTCTTCCTCATCTTCCTCATCTTCATCTTCTTCTTCATGTGCAACAGAGATATAAAAGGGTGGGCTTTTGGTTTCGTTACCAGCAGAGTCATAGGCAACGACATGGATGAGATGTGTTTCAGTGTAGGTGCCATCGGGTAAGCTCATCAAGATTAATCCACCTGAAAACACTTTTTTGTAGCCAATTAAAATCTCTGGTAGCATATCGGGGGGTAGATTGGCGATTGCTTCTGGGTCGGTTAAGGGAACTGTCAGCGGTAATACTTGACTCAGCGTCACTATTTCCGTTTGGCTCATAGTTCCATCTGCCGCCAAAACTGTTTTAACCTCGGTGACGGGTGGCTCCGCGGTTACAGGACGGTCAATCATTTCGATGTTCCAGCGCAGGGTGTATGGGGTGACGGTGGTTTCTCCAATTTTCTCGTTGTCCATAAAAAATTCGACCCTATTCATAGAGAAGTTATCCACCGCTTCGACCTGAAAATTGATCCATTCGTTATCTTCCATGATGTACTGTTTATCCGGCTCAGGATTGACCACAAACACCTCAGGCGACGTATTATCAACCGTCACCTGAATCGCCTTCCGGTCAATCGACTGGTCACCTCGAACCGCAGTTAGTTGTAAGGTATATAACCCCTCACTTAATGGCGCAGTGTCCCAATTTTCTAGGGGAGCGCTGATCACTTGTTCACCATGATCTCCACCAACCTGTTGCCATTCAGTCGGATTCAAACCGGCTCCATATTCCACTCGGTAAAGCTGAAAATTTTCGGTTTGTACGTTACCGCTAATTACGACTTGCTCTTTGACATACTGATAGGGGCGAGGTTGCATAATTGCTACAGGGCCAGAACTTGCCGCGCCCGCAGTGTCATCATACTCGGTAGGCGGCAGAGGAATTTCGTTCTCCCGAATCCAATCCTCGGCCACTGGTGGATAGACTTCATACACCCGTTCCTCAATCAGTTCGGGTGGAGTGTTGGTCGTGGCGAGTTTACCGTTCTCACGATTAATCTGGAACATGCGGTGAATATTATCCTTTTCGGTTGGTTCTGCACCAGCCAAAAATATCTCACCCGTTTGATAGTTGCTATGTTCGGTCGGCAATAAGCCAGACAACCCGTCCACAGTACGCTCTACAATTCCTTGCGGTTGTTCCCATTCCTGCACCGGCTTGTCTTCATGATAATATTGCATGACCGCGTTCCAAATAGGAGCCGCACCCGATAGGCCAGTCACATCCTCCATCGGTTCATTGTCGTTGTTGCCGACCCAAACCGCAGTCGCTAACTGCGGAGTGAATCCAACCGTCCAGTTATCACGGAAGTTGTTGGTGGTTCCTGTTTTTGCGGCGATGGGGCGATCTTCAAACCCTTGTTTTAGGTCACTATGGAGGCCAAACGAAGCGGCACGGGCATTGTTGTCAGACATAATATCGTTCATCATGTAAGCTAGGGCTGGGTCAACCACCTGTTCGGTTTCGGGTTCAGTATATTGATAAATCACTTCACCCTCTTTATCTTCAACCCGCAAAATTGAGACTGGGTCTAAGGTACGATGCCCCGGTCGGCGATTCACCTCTGGCACCGACTGACCAGACATGGTTCCCATGTTGGCTAACACGCTATAGGCGTAGGCGATGTCAATCGGTTTGACCTCACCCCCACCAAGAGTCAGAGCCAAACCATAATAATCCTCATTGAGTGTGGTAATGCCCAGCCGTTGGGCGGTGTTGATGACATTTTTCACCCCCGCCTTATGTAACACCCAGACGGCTGGAATATTATAGCTCCGAGCCAACGAGTTACGAAGACGCACTGGGCCATGATATGCGCGATCGTAATTTTCGGGTACATAAGGTGGATTCGGGTTGTCGGGGAAGGATTGACGAACATCCATGACCATCGTGGCTGGATTGTATTTGCCTTGTGAAAAAAGAGTTAGGTAGCTAAACGGTTTAAACGATGACCCCGGCTGACGACCCGGATTGGCCGTACAGACATTCACGTTGCCATCGTTATCCTCGTCCCAATAGTCGATACTACCAACCAAAGCCAAAATCTCGCCGGTACGAGGTCGAATCGAAACTACACAGGCATTGCTGGCGTTATGCTCATCTTCTAACAGTTGCTCAATCTGTTCTTTGGCGATTTTCTGCACTTCCAGATGAAAATCAAGGTCGATGGTGCTGAAAACTCGCAAACCACCCCGATAGATCAACTCCGGCTCGTACATTTGATCCAGTTCTTTACGGACATGTACCGCAAAATGGGGGGCGATAATGTCGAACCGATCTTGATTCTCTTCTCGATATTGTAGCTTTTCATTATATAGCGACTCTGACTCTTCAGCGGTAATCGCCCCCTCCTCCTCCATGCGGTTAAAAGTGATTTTTTGGCGAAATTTGGCTTTTTCAAGACTATTGACCGGATTGAGAAATGGATATTGAGGAATCGGAGCCAACATGGCACACTCGGCATCGGTCAGGGCGCTGACTGGTTTATCAAAATAAACTCGAGCCGCGGCATCAATCCCATAAGCCAAGTTGCCGTAAAAATTGGTGTTAAAATACCACTCCAAAATCTGGTCTTTTTCAAAACGGCGGGTGATTTCGGTAGACAAAATAATCTCTTTAACCTTACGAGTATACGACTTTTGGGTACGTTCCTCTTCGGCAATCAAAATATTTTTGATAAGCTGTTGGGTAATCGAGCTTCCCCCCTGAATATCTCCACCCTGTAAATTTAGCCAAAAGGCTCGCCCAATTCCCTCTGGATCAAAGCCGAGATTTGTATAGAAGGTTTTATCCTCTAAGATAACGGTTGCTTCACGGCAAAATTCTGGAATTTCACTCAGGGTGACATAACTTCGATCGCCAAACAAGGGGTCAAACAGTTCGTACAACAGGACGGTTCCGGTTCGGTCGTAGATTTTGGTGGTCTCAAAATCCTCCTGCTCCGTCTCAATAGCGGTCGGGTCGGGCAGTTGTTGAGCGAAGCTGTCATAAACTGAATAAGCCGCGCCGACCGCGCTAAAGGTGGTCACGAGAAAAACAGCCACTAGCCCGGCCAAAATCAGCAAGAGAAAGTTCATGACATAAAGATATATTTTTGGTTTTTGTTCATATAATCGCCGCCGTCGCCGACGGGTAATCATCACTTTACGGTTAATCTGCATGGGTTATTATTCCTCCAAAAACTTATACCCCGTTCTAACACAAATCCTTTGTTAAGCCAAGGGTGCTCGTGGTCAGTAAAAGTTCAGTAATGCCGCCCTAGAAACCCGATTTCTTTGAGAAATCGGGTTTCTGACGCTCTTTCTGGCGAGTTCACTGAATATTTACCGTGGTCAAGCTAACAATGGTAGCAGAAAGGCGGGGCCTGAGCAAGTCAGCTAAACCCGTTTTCAAAAGTTTGTCGATTCATTCATGACCTGACATGCTGACAAAATCAAAAGCATTTTTTGACAGGATTAACAAGATTAACAGGATTACAAGTGAAAAAATCCTGTTAATCTTGTTAATCCTGTCAGATATTGTTTTAATCATGTTGAAATGATAAACTTCTGCCGTTTTTATGATAATCGACAATTTGACAAGCCTCCAACAATGACTATAATTTAGCCATCTCCGCCCTCATAGCTCAGTGGTAGAGCAGCTGTTTTGTAAACAGCCGGTCGTTGGTTCAAATCCGACTGAGGGCTTCGCCTCGCTAATTGTTAGCGGGGCTTTTTTTATATCATTATCCAATCGCCATCCAGAGGTAAATATTCAGTGAACTCGCCAGAAAAAGTGTCAGAAACCTGATTTCTTAAAGAAATCGGGTTTCTAGAGCTACTTTACTGAACTTTTACATCCAGAGAGGTTCAATCTTAAAGATTGAACCTCTCTTTTGACAAAACATATATTTATGAAAAAGAACTGGCAATCAACTCTGTGGCACGAATGGCGTAACAGTCATGACGAACAGTATGCTCAACAGCTATATACCCTTATTGCCGACACGCCAGCCAATCTCATCTCTTTTGGCATGATTATGGTACTCGGTGCCATTACAGGTGCCGCGCTAGGGTTATTAGCAGGGTTAGCATTAGGGCCGAACGCGGCTTTGTGGCAACAACTCATGTTGATGGGGGCGGTTATCGGTTCGATACGGGGTGGCTATTTGGGGTTGAATCTATCGTGGCGAGCTTATCTGACCCGATTAGGAGCCAGTTTACCAGTCGGTAAGCCGGATGAATGGTTGGTCGGCGGGATATTACTCAGCGGGTTAGGAACCTTTGTCTTTGGCCCTGCTTTTTGGATCTGTGCGGTAGGTCTGTTTTGGGGCATGGGTGGAATGATTGAATGGCTCAATAGTGGCTCAAAAGCGCCGACCTACGAATATACCTATCGAGCTTGGTTTTTCTGGTGGCGAGCGTTGCCAACTCGAACTGAGGTGCAGGATGCTCTACGCCGAGCATGTATAGAAGATACTACCACGGCAGAGATTTGGACAGAACCATTACAACGGTTAGCTACCAATGCCCCACCCCCCGAATCGGTTCACAAAATCGTATCGAAACTTAGTCATGACAATTGGTTGGTTCGTTTACAAGCACGGCATCAGCTTATTCAGCTAGGAGAAACCGCTATCGAGCCGCTAAAACGAATCTCCAGAGACGAGGAAACCCCCATGCAACCGACCGCTCAGTGGGTGCTAGACATGATCGGAAAAGGATAATTTCATGAACCATTTTCAAACGATATATAACAGTAAAGCCAAGCAGTATCACCGCCTAATCTCGGTTGAAGATGTGGACGGGAATCTGTTGCCAGCACTAGAACGGGTTACACCTTTAGCGGATAAGCAGATACTCGACCTTGGCACTGGTACGGGACGGTTGCCGCTCCTTTTAGGTTCGCGGGCCAAATGTTTGGTCGGTCTCGATTTATATGGCGACATGTTACGGGAGCAGGCACGTCAACGGGAACAACAGGGGGGCGACTGGGAGCTAGTACAAGGAGATATACGGCAGTTACCGTATGTCAGTGGTTGGGCAGATGTGGTGACCGCGGGGTGGGCGATTGGTCATTTACGTAGCTGGTTTTCTGAAACATGGCAAACGACTTTGGGTCAAGTATTAAGCGAGATGCACCGCGTCGTTCAGCCACAGGGCGCGCTAATCATCATAGAAACGTTAGGCACTGGCAGTTTACAACCCGCTCCGCCGAGTGAAGAACTGGCCGAATATTACAGTTGGTTGGAGCATGAATGGGATTTCCAGCGCCAAACGATTCGTACTGATTATCAGTTTGAGAGTGTGGAAGAGGCTGTCACCCATGCCGAATTTTTCTTTGGTGCGAAACTGGCTCAAAAAATTATAGCGCATGATTGGCAACGTCTACCGGAATGGACAGGGGTGTGGGGAAAAACGTTAAGGCAATCCTAACGACTGAGTTGTCCATAATAAAAAAGGGTATGGTTTTTACCAACAAACCATACCCAACCATATTTTAGAGATAGCATA
>JAUCGA010000090.1 GCA_030377865.1 Anaerolineales bacterium HSG25
CTGGTAGATTCCGTGCAACTCAAAACTACGCCTTAAATTAGATACTTTGATGGGCAATCTTCCCGCAAGTTTAAAACTTGCGGGAAGATGATGACACAATCATGACGTTTGCACAGAAAACCCCAAAGAGCCAGTGATACTTCCATATATCGAACTAACCGACCAACGCCTTAAACCAAGCCAACGCCTCATCCATATCACCATAAATCAGTTGATAGGCTTCAGTTTGGCGGGCGATTCGGCTGGCAATGGCAAAATTATGTTGCGTCTCGACCTTGTTGACCACCCGTTGCACCAGTCGGAATGTCGCCCGACCGGCAGAAACAGGCTTAATCTGCAATGGCGCATCGGCCTTGTATTGAGGAAAAACGAGCCAGCGAGGTGTGGCTGACCGAGTCATAGAGTTGGCTCGGAGGCGGTGCGGGTCAAGCCACATGACCCCCGGTACCACGTCTGGAAAATCATCGGGACTGTTGGGAGGTAGATAGCGGTTCTTAACAAAATGAGAATCGGCCTGTAACACCAATGGCAGGGGGATGCCACTCATCAAGTCGTTGTCGGGGGTAAAGGCAAGCAGTTCGTCGGTCAAAAAGTCGAATCCCTCGCCGGTGAGGCAAGCGGCTAGCGTCGATTTACCACTGCCCGATTCGCCACACAGAATAAGGCCATGCTGATGATGAGCTAATCCGGCGGCATGAAACACGACATGATTATGGGCGCGGTTGACCAAAGTCGGCACCAGATTCTCGATTAGGAAGCCAAAAACAAACAATGGCTCCGGCGCGGCATGGAGAAACTCTCCATCGCGGCTAAGGAGCCATTGTTTGTTTTTATATTCAATCTGATAACGAACCGTAACCGAATAATCCGCATGTCCCATACAGTGCCGAAAATATCGGCTCAATTTTTGATATAGGGCACGATCATCACAATGAATGATGGCACGACTTTGACAAAATTGAATCTGCAAGGGAGATAATACCTTTTCTGGTCAAGACAGATGCTAACCCTAAAGGTTTCAAAAACCTTTAGGGTCTAAATTTATCTGACTAAAGCGGATCGACATCATTACTACTTTGGCGAGATGAGCCAGACGGAGTCTCGGTGGGACAAGGGCAAGGTGTGCTAGTGCTAGACGGTGTGCTGGTTTTTTGCGGTGTACTAGTTTTTTGCGGTGTCGCGGTAATACCGGGTAGACTCACATTATTACCAACAATACACGGCCCTAAGTAGTAACCGGGGTCGATAAACGTACCGTTAAGCATCCCAATCGCTAAGGGGAAATAACCAGAGCAATAGAAGGGGAAGAAACCGCTACCAATAGCCGGTATCCCAAACTCAATTTTAATCTCATGTTTTTTGATTTTTACTTTAGAGACATAGTAGTTACTATGTACCGCAGACATACCGTAGAACCAGAAATCGGTATAATCTTTTATTCTTTTGCTACTGCCATGCCCATGCTTTTTGCCAAACTTAAATTTGATTTTAATCTTGTGGACAACCTTCCATGGGGAGACCAACACATCCCAACGTCGTTTGACTTTACGCCACGGCCGACCAATAATCCACGGGTAATCATGACTCAATGCACTCACATTTTGTCCCTCTTCGCCGATCACCAACCAACCATCTTGGGGGGCTACCTGTACACCTGATGGGACATCTTCAAATTCTGGAACAGCGTTCTCAAACGGGTAATCGGCAGAATTATTGGCCGGAATAATATTTGAACCTTGGGCAAAAGCTGGCAAACTACCGACATCTAAGATGGGCGTTTGCCAACGGTTTGGCACGGTTGACAAGGCTACCGCACCACTGGTCGCGGCGATTGCCTTCAGGGCATCCCGTCGAGACAAAGATTGAGGGTTTTTTAAATCATGCATAACAACTCACTCCTTAAACTAATAATATTAGACAAATTACAAAGATCAAACCCAACGAAGCGCCCCATGTTGAATGAAGGCTTGGATAACGTTGGGCAAATCAACCTCGATTTGAGAAGCTGATTCAGGATAAGTGGCTCTCAAAAGCTGGCCGATTTCACTGACTGTTCGTTGACCATTACACAACTGCCACACTAGCGCTCCGGTATGGTTACTATAAAAAATAGTCTGCTTGGCTGGATGAAAAATCAAAATCTCATCGTCAATCAGTTCGATTTGGTAACCATCTACTGGAATGGGACGTTGGCTGTTGAGCATAGTATATGAAAGATATAGTCAAAAAATAACAAGGCTGACCCATTATAGAGGTATCATCAAGATTGTCAAAAATAGGATTAAGTAGATTGGATGACAATCGACAATTCAAAATTTGCGAGAAGATAATGAACTGTGTTACAGTTCAGATGGCTGGCACTTTGGAAGTGCCTACTTGAAAAAGAGGTTATGACATGACCTAGACCTGACAGGTTTGTTAAACCTGTCAGGTCTAACATACAAACCCCATGAAACTTTACTTACTTCTCTTATCACTAATATCACTGATAGCATTGACAACACAATTGACTTTGGCTCAATCAAACCAAGTTATTATCACCGAGTTTATGGCTTCCAACCAGAGTACCCTAGCTGATGAAGATGGCGATTATTCCGACTGGATAGAGATTCATAATAGCGGCTCAACAGAAATCAGCCTTAGTGGTTGGTATTTGACCGACAACGATGATGATTTGACGAAGTGGCAATTTCCCGATGTTACTCTGAACGCGGATGATTATTTAATCGTATTTGCCTCACACAAAGATCGTAATGATTCAGAACTTCATACTAACTTCAAACTCAGTAGTGATGGTGAGTATCTAGCTCTAATTAAGCCAGATGGCGAGACTATTGCATGGGAATATCAACCTAAATATCCGCCCCAGTTCAAAGATATCTCCTACGGTCTTAACGATTCACTCATTGAAAGTTATTTCACTACACCAACACCAGCCACAGCGAATGGCTCAGGGTTGGTTAATTTAGGCCCTCTTATCTCCGAAACCAGCCACACACCCACAAATCCTACAACCAACGATACTATAACTATTAGGGCTACGGTTGAGGAAGCAACCAGCGTTACGCTTCATTATAGAGTGATGTATGGTGAAACGGTGACAGTTCCCATGTTTGATGACGGCACACATGGGGACGGAACGGTTCAGGACAAGGTTTATGGAGCGACTATTCCCAACGATATTTATCAGGCCGGTGACATGGTGCGTTATTATATCACCGCGACTGATGGGAACAACCAAACCTCTCGCTGGCCTTTGTTTACGGGTAGCTCCAACGCGCCCGAATATTTCGGATTGGTCATTGCTGATTCAGCGATTGATACTCAACTGCCGTTACTCCAATTTTTTGTCGAAAATCCAGATTGGTACAAATCCGATAAAAATGCTCAGGATTATGGCTGTCTCGAACCTGATTGCACCTGTTCTCCACATTGCGAGCATCCATTTTTGCGAACATATACCTCGGCCAGCCTGTTTTGGGATGACCAGTTTTATGATAACGTTCAAGTTCGCCTGCGTGGCGGATCTTCATTTTGGGAACAATATCCCAAGCAAAGCCTTAAAATAAAGTTCAACTCAGATCACTATTTCCACTATCTACCCAACCGTTCACAAGTTAAGGAAATCAATGTTAATGCCTTGTGGAATGACAAAGGCTACATTCGTAATACTCTTTCAATGGATCTTTACCAAGATGTAGGAGGGCCGGCCAGTGATTCTTTCATGGCTCTGCTTCACCAAAACGGTCAATTTCATAGTGTGGTCAATATCGTAGAGCAGGTGGATGAAACTTATCTTGAACGTCATGAACTCGGACAAAATGGGGCGTTATATAAAATTTTCAACCAGTTAGACGATGCCAGCCCCAGACCCGAACTTTTGATAGGACAACAACCCGGTGACGCGAAGGGTGTTGAAAAGAAAACACGACAATATGAAGATAATTCAGATTTGCAAGCCATGATTGACGGAATTAGTAGCGATAATTCTGAACGGACTGAATTTATATACGACAACCTTGATATTCCAGAAATCATCAACTACATGGCCGCCAGTGTTATTATCGCTGACTGGGATATGTTCTCAAAAAATTTCTATGTTTATCGTGATACAGAAGGTACAGGTGAATGGGCCATTTTGCCTTGGGATCGTGACCAAAGTTGGGGATATCCAGATTGGTTGGATGATGATATTTCTGTGATTTCAGATCCTCTCTATGGTGACTATTTTTTACTATTTAGTGCGATTTATAAAACTCCGGCTCTACGAGAGATGTACTTGCGCCGCCTGCGGACAGTTTTGGATGAACAGTTACAACCTCCCGAAACGGCTATACATCAACTAAAACAGGAGGCGCGTATCGAAAAGTTGTATACCATGATGCACACCGAGGTAGACGCTGATAAGGAAAAGTGGGGCAATCCTTGGGGACAAAAACAGGATTTCCGAACGTCACTTGACCTCATCAAAAATAGCTACCTCGCCCCTCAACGACCCAACTTATACAACGATACATTGCTTCCTGAACCCCAAGTTGGTGGCATTATCACTCTCATTTCTTTTGGAGACACCGCAAAAGCGTTAGTTCCAAGTGATGATCGTTTAGGCATCAGTTGGATTGGCGCGCCAGAAAATGAACCTTTTAATGACACAAATTGGTTGAGCGGCTCAACAGGTGTCGGTTATGAACGGGATTTTGGTTATGAGGATGACATCGGCTTGGATGTTAATACTGCTATGGAGGCAAACGATTCTGTTTTTATTCGTATTCCATTTCAGGTCGATACTTCCCATGAGTTTGACAAGCTCCTATTTAATATAAAATATGATGATGGATTTGTGGCCTACCTCAATGGCGTAAAAGTAGCTGAGAATAATGCACCTGAGCAACTCACTTGGAATGTTTCTGCGCTCTCAGATTATGGAGATTCTGGCACAGAAACTCTTCGGGGATTTGATCTTTCTGAATATACCAATTTATTGCAATCAGGTCGTAATATCCTAGCCATTCATGGACTTAATCACAATAATGGTACCGTTGGCAGTAGTAGCGACATGCTGATTTTACCTGAATTAAAGGGAGAAATCATTCTCGGTAGTTCTGATAATTCTGAACAACCAAAAATCTCATTTGGGACGATTGAATTTAATCCCTCCAAAGACCAAAAAGAGGAGTATATCGAACTAATAAATCTCAACGACATCGCGGTTGATATCTCTGGCTGGGAATTACGCGGTGATATTGAATACACCTTCCGGTCTGGCGTGGTTATTCCATCAGGTGGATCACTTTTTGTTTCTCCTAATGTAACATCTTTCCGAAATCGAGCCACTAGCCCCACAGGTGGCGAAGGACACTTTGTCCAAGGCAACTACGACAGTCAATTATCCAGTTTACAGGGAACTCTTCAGCTATATGACCCTGATGATAAAGAAAATAATAGGATAACTTTTGATTTAGCACATTTAGTACCTAGTCCTTATGCTAATCAGTTGATCATTACCGAAATCAACTATCATCCACCAGAAGAGGGTGATACAGATGGGGATAAATTTGAATTTATTGAACTAAAAAATATCAGCTCTAATCCCTTGAAACTCAAAGATGTTCAGTTTATAGAAGGCATCAAATACAGCTTTCCAGCGACAGCTACCCTTAACGCGGGAGAACTCTTGGTATTGATTCGAGATGAAACAGCTTTTACGGAGAGGTATCCTGGAGTTAACTACACAGGCATTTATGAGGGTAAATTAAAAAATAGTGGTGAAAAAATCATACTTGTCGATGAAAACGGTTTGGTTATATCTTCATTTGAATATGATGATAAACTACCTTGGCCTGAAACACCAGACGGTGATGGTTATACACTGGTGCGCCACAATCAACTGGATGCTTCCAACGATTTGTGCAATTGGCGAGCCAGTACCAATCTGTACGGGTCACCAAGCGTTGATGATCCAACGAGTATCATAGAACCTTGTCCAATGATTATGGTAAAAGTTGAACCAAATATGACAAGTACACTACAACTAACTGATACACAAGGCGCATCAATAAGAATAGATATTCCTGTCGGAGCCGTTTCAGAAACAATTCAACTCGGCCTGAAACGACAATTAGAAATTACCTCAACACATGCTGGTTATGCGTGGACTAAATATGCCTTTGATCTTAACGCATACCAGAATGATACGAATAATACTATGTTATCATCCTTTAGTTTTCAACGTCCATTAACTGTCACCATCAATTATACGGATGCCAATGTAGAGGAGTTAGAAGAGGATACCCTGACCTTGTTATATTGGAATGATGCCAAGTGGCAAAAGATTAACGCCTGTTCATCAAGACCTGACAGCTCTCATGATGAAACAGCCAATCAACTCAAACTAACCATTTGTCACCTATCGAAATTCGCCTTGTTTACAAAATTGGATGGTATTTATTTGCCGGTAGTGATGAAGTAAATAACTTTTGGCCTATGCTGACTTTTCTCTATACTCGCCGAGCCATGTGGCTGACCGCTGGTCTGGTAGGGCTGATATACCTACTCGCCTTAGCGCAACTTCCCATGACCGTTTTCTGGTCTGCGGATGAGGGGGCTAAATATTTACAGATGCAAACTCTGCGTGGTTGGCAAGGTGGCGGACAGTACGACCTGCCATACCTTGGCCGTGACCTCGACCCAGACTATCTGTTTTATCCCCAACATCCAATATATCCTCAACCGAAAGCAGGCGGACAAATCCAATTTCATTGGTCAATCTGGTTTCCCCTGCTCTCCTTTTTACCCTATAGCGTGTGGAATCTGTCCGGACTATATCTGATTCCCATGTTGTCTGGCTTAGGCGTAACCCTTTTTTCTGCTGACATAACTCGCCGCTTTCATCCGCCCCTAGCCCCGTTGACGGTCTTGGTAGTCGGTTTGAGTACGCCCATCCTATTTTATAGCCTTCTGTTCTGGGAACACACCCTCACCGTTCTATTGGCAATGGGCGGACTGTGGCTTATGTTTGACTTGCCAAGCCATGCAACACGCTCACGTTGGCTCAGAATCGGCGGCTCCATGCTGTTGTTGATGATGGCAACCATGCTCCGGCTGGAACTACTTGTTTTTATGTTGTCATTAGGACTGAGTGTGGCTCTAAGTTGGAGTCGCCATGTCCAGCCGATTTTGTCTCAAAAATGGCTGACCCGACGTTGGCACATACCAATCATCGTGTTAATAATTATCGGGCTGACAATCTATCTGATTCAACCACTCAGCCATAGCGGGTTGATTGGGCCGCGCCTCAACAAATTGTTGACCGCTTTTGCCATTTTTGTGACCGATGACCAGTTTTGGCGCATGCTCCCTCAGCATCTAAATGCCACATGGTTGAACAGTTCGGCCAGTTCTGGACCTGAGTTAGCCCCCCATCTGGAATGGCTCGGCCTGTTTGCCTTGGCTCTGAGCGGAATCAGCCTAATCTGTTATCTGCTCCGGTCAATAACAATGGAAGGAGATGGCCGTTTCACGCTCTACCTGATTCGATTGGGGCATGTCTGTCTCATCCTCTCAAGCCTTTTGTTAGGCTGGGTCAGTTTTCAAGTCCTGATATTGCCTGATGAGTACCGCACCATCCACGGCCTGTTTTTACCCGCTCCGGCCCTGATTTTAGCTCTGACCATGATCCCCTACACCCAACAGGTCAACCGTTTTGAGGCCACTTTGCTGACCTACACCAGTTTTATCTATCTGATATTCGGCACTTTGGCCGTTTTGCTACGGCAAGCTGGAATCATCGCCAATTTGGAGTGGGGGCCGCGGTACATGCTCCTGCTCTACCCGCTTTTGATTACCTGCATGCTGGTCGGAATTAATCATACCCTAAAAATCAATCAGACCCTAAAGGTTTCAAAAACCTTTAGGGTCTTAGATTATCTGCTAGTGGGGGTGACCTGTTTGCTTTTGTTGATAGGGGCGGGCTACCAATTGCGAGGTTTGCGGACGGTGCAGGAGGTTAAGGCCGATTTGTTGCCCTACGTTACCCTCATCAACCAAATCGATCAGCCAATTGTAACCGATTTACCGTGGTTGCCCTCGGTTCTGAGCGTTACCTACGCCGAGCGGGAAATCTACGTCTTAGAGAGTCAAAGCGACCTGCATGCATGGCTGGAGCATGCTCAAACCGCCAACCGAGATTCCTTCGCCTACATCGGCTTTTTCCTGCTCAACCCGCAAACCGTCGAGCAGGCTCCGGTGACAATTCATCAGCAAGAGCAAGAATTGTGGCATGGCTTGACAGTTACTTATTATGAGATTGAGTGACCTCACTAAAAAACGGTGTGGTGTATACCCGTTGACGAACGGTCAACGTAAATATTCAGTGAACTCGCCAGAAAGAGCATCAGAAACCCGATTTCTCAAAGAAATCGGGTTTCTAGAGCTACTTTACTGAACTTTTACCGGTCAACCGTTATACACCGTCCACAAACAGCATGCCAGAACTTCCAGAAGTAGAAACTGTTGTCCGAGGGTTGCGCGCCCCGTTAGTGGGTCGTACCTTTACAACAGCCAAAGTGTTATGGCCGAAAACGGTCAAGCCCCTGACCCCTGCCGAGTTTGAGTCTCGTCTGCCGAGTCAGAAAGTGACGGCGATTACCCGTCGAGCTAAATATCTACAGTTTCAGCTTTCGGCGGGTGATACGATGTTCATCCACCTAAAAATGAGTGGCAACTTGTTAGTAGAACCAACCGACAGCCCTGTGCATAAGCATGTCCGAGCGATTATGGGATTAGACAATGGGCATCAATTGCGATTTAAAGATACTCGTAAATTTGGCCGTATCTACCTAACCGACGACCCACATAGTGTGATTGGCAAACTCGGCCCAGAGCCGCTACCAGATAGTTTTACAGTTGATGATTTTAAGGCTCTGTTTGCCAAACGCAGAGGTCGGCTCAAACCGCTCCTGCTCAATCAACAATTTATCGCCGGTATTGGCAATATCTATGCTGATGAGAGTTGTTTTATCGCTCAAATTGACCCCCGCCGTCAGGCTGATACGCTATCCGAGACAGAGTTGACACGCCTGTATCAAGCCATCCGGCAAGCGCTGAATCACGGTATCGTCCACAAAGGAGCCAGCTTAGATGCCGTTTACCTTGGCGGTGAGTTTCAGAACCATTTTCAGGCTTATGGGCGTACAGGGCAACCATGTTTTACCTGCGGCACCGAAATCAGCCGGATTGTGCTAGGGGGGCGGTCAACCCATTTTTGTAGTCGTTGTCAGCAGTAAGAACAACTTTGTTAGGAATGAGTTCCAAATAAGTTGCGCGCTCCAGAGTGGTTCAATCTTCAAGATTGAACCACTCTCATGAAGGGCTGTTCAGTTCTAATCTATATGAGCATAATCGTGACGCTACAAGCGTCACCTACAGTAATCTTGTCAGACATGAGGCCGTGTAGGTCACGCTTGTAGCGTGACAAGCATGGAGAACTGAACAACCCTACTCTCATGGTCTAATGCACAAGTTAATTAATCTCGATTCCTAGCCGTAACTTGACAAAGCGCACGATGTTTATTATACTGACTTTGTAAAGTCAGTGAACTAACTATGTATGAAAAAAATCGTTATACACTATCCCAATTCTTAAAAGTAGGAGCATGGTTATATCCCTAATAGTAATTACAGGTGGCGTAATCATGCTCTTACCCCAAAACTATTCAAATCAATCTATAAGCTCTAACCATCAAGGAGACTATGTTATGTCTAGCTTAAATCTAATTCCAAAACCCCAGTCTGTCACAATTGACGAGGGGCAGTTCGCACTAACCGATTCTACCTTTATTTATGTACAAACCGAGGCGGATAAAACAGTCAAAAAAATTGGTCACTATTTGGCCGACAAACTCAAACCCGCTACAGGATTTGACCTACAAGTTGTGGCAACAACCGATTTGCCGACAAACAATCATATCAACCTGATTATTGATGAGGCTAACAGTTCGCTCGGCGAGGAGGGGTACACGCTCCAAGTAACCAGCGACATGGTCAACGTGACAGCGGCTCAACCTGCCGGACTATTTCGTGGGGTTCAAACCTTGCGGCAACTGTTCCCCTCGCAAATCGAGCAAAGTACAGTGGTCGATTTAGAATGGACGGTTCCGGCGGTTACGATTGAGGACAGCCCCCGTTTTGCCTACCGTGGGGCCATGCTCGACCCGGCTCGTCACTTTTACCCAGTCAGCGAGGTCAAACAATATATTGACCTCATGGCCTACTTCAAGCTAAATTTTTTGCATCTACATCTAACCGACGACCAAGGCTGGCGCATCGAGATTACATCATGGCCGAAACTGACCGAAATAGGGGGGAGTACGGCTGTTGACGGATTGGGCGGTTACTACACTCAAGCCGACTATACCGAAATCGTCAACTATGCTCAAGAGCATTTTATCACCGTGGTACCAGAAATCGACATGCCCGGTCATACCAATGCCGCTCTGGCTTCGTATGCCAAACTAAATTGTGACGACACCGCTACCGAGCTATACACCGGCATCGAGGTTGGTTTTAGCTCCTTTTGTATCGACAAAGAAATCACCTACCAGTTTGTTGATGATGTCATTCGCGAACTGGCCGCGATCACGCCGGGGCCATATTTTCATATCGGTGGTGACGAATCGAACAAAACCGAAGAGGCTGACTTTATTACCTTTATGGGACGGGTCTTGCCGATTGTGCAAAAGTATGACAAAACATTTGTCGCTTGGGATGAAACGGCCAAAGCTGGTATCGACGATAGTACCGTCATCCAACATTGGAAATCTGACAGTAACACCCAGATGGCGATTGCCAAAGGAGCCAAGGTGATTATGTCGCCGGGTAATCGAACCTATTTGGACATGAAATATTACGAAGATAGTCGTCTTGGCCTAACATGGGCCGGATTAATCAATACTGAAGCCGCCTATAGCTGGGACCCTGCGACCGTTGTACCCGATATTCCCGAAGAGAAAATCTTGGGTATCGAAGCACCGCTATGGAGTGAAACTATCGAGAACATCGCCGACTTACAATGGTTGGCCTATCCGCGCTTGTGTGGTCATGCTGAACTGGGTTGGTCGAGCAAAAATGGGCGCGGTTGGGACGAATACAAACACCGTCTGTCGGCTATGAAAACCCGCTTAGATGGCATGGGAGTCAACTATTTTGATGATCCAGTTGTGCCGTAATTTAACGATGTCAAGGAATGAGTCCTAAATAAGTTGTACGCTCCAGAGTGGGTAAAAGTTCAGTAAAGTCGCCCTAGAAACCCGATTTCTCAAAGAAATCGGGTTTCTGACACTCTTTCTGGCGAGTTCACTGAACTTTTACCTTGCTTTTGCATGGTTACCTCTGGCAAAAGCAAGAAGCTTTTGCACTCCGTTATTGCCGAACAACTTTAATTAATCCCAACTCTTAAGGAGATATTATGAGCAATACCCATTTATCTGAACAGGTCAAACTAGCGATTGAGCAGATATACGAAAATGAAAGTTTGACTGGCAACTGTATCGACGAGAGCGCCAAACAGATTCTTAGTTGGGGTGAGGCACAACTGACCGACATCGGCGAGTGTGACCCCGAAACATTCGACCAGTATCTGAACAAACTACAACGCACCATGCGAACCGTCAACCGTTTGGTAGGCAAACAGACCGACCTGTCGGAGGCGGATCTGGTTAAACAATTATTACGGCTGGTTGACCGCACCATAGAACTATCATCCGCCAAAACAGCGACACAAAGTAATGATGACAAGGGGGTCTGGGTTGATGTCTAAATCAAGCCTATTGATCAGTTTTTGGGTAACGAGCATGATGATTGGCCTTATGCTGATTTGCGGTTCCGCCGACCTAGACTCACCGTCGGCAACTATGGATATTCCAAGAAAATAAATCTCCCAAATTGAGCAGAGTCTCTACCCCTCAGTCCCCCTAGCAGGGGGAGGCTGGGAGGGGGTAGAGTGTCACAATGGTTTTGGGAGATTTTAAATTCGCATAGATGATTTTTTGCTCCCAAAGTGTGTCATAAGAATTATGCAGGGGAATGAAATTATAAATGGTAAATGGTGAATGGTGAATGGTAAATTACCTGACGCTAACAGAATTTTTGGGCAGACAACACCGCAACGGATCGTCGGATATTCTGGTGCATGGTGCGTGTGATTGGCTCGTGCCTTCATAGCGACTCATTTACCATTTATAATTCACCATTTACCATTTATAATTTGGTTTTCCTGATCGTTGCGATTATGTAATCGCAACGGGTATTTGGCGGGTATATACCCGCCTATTATGGGTACACTTCTGTTTTTTACAAGTTAGTTCTGAAAACTACTTAGGGCAAGGACGTTCCCAATCTAGAGAAAGGACGTTCCCAATCTAGAGATTGGGAACGAGTAAAAACGAGTAAACAAAAAGGGGCACGATTCTCAATTGAGAATCGTGCCCCTTTTGTAAGATTTAATCCCGATTCCTTAGACCATTATCCCTGCGCCTGAATAGCTGTAATAATGATCGTATTGATAATATCCTCCACTGTACAGCCACGGCTCAAATCATTGACCGGCTTGTTCAGCCCTTGTAATACTGGGCCGATGGCAATAGCTCCGGTTTCTCGTTGTACGGCTTTGTAGGTATTATTGCCCGTGTTCAAATCTGGAAAGACGAGAACACTGGCCTGTCCTGCCACCTCAGAATTGGGCATTTTGGTTTGCCCCACATCCGCGTCAACCGCGGCATCATACTGAATCGGCCCCTCAATCAACAGGTCGGGGCGTTTGGCATGAGCCAAATTGGTGGCCTGACGCACTTTTTCCACATCAATACCTTTGCCAGATGCTCCAGAAGAGTATGACAGGAGAGCTACTTTAGGCCGAATACCAAAAGCCTGAGCCGTCTCAGCCGAACTAATCGCGATTTCAGCTAACTCCTCCGCGGTGGGGTTAGGGTTGATAGCACAGTCGCCGTACACCAATATTCGATCATCTAAACACATAAAAAAGACCGACGATACTACCGAACAGCCCGGCTTGGTTCGCACAAACTGCAAGGCTGGAATGATCGTGTGTTGTGTAGTATGTACCGCTCCAGAGACCATGCCGTTAGCATGCCCCAAATAGACCATCATCGTACCAAAATAGGAGACATCACACATCAAATCTTGAGCCTGCTCTTTAGTTAGCCCCTTATGCTGTCGTAACTCGTATAGTTTGTTGGCGTATGTGTCCGACAACCTTGAATCTTGAGGATCGATAATGTTGACCTGCCTCATGTCAATATTTAGACCTAGTTTTTGAATTGAGGACTCAATTTTATCTCGACGACCCAAGATGGTCAGGTCAACAATTCGCCGCTCCAACAGATATTCCGCCGCTTTAAGAACCCGTCTGTCATACCCTTCTGGTAAAACAATGTGCTGTCGTTTGTCCATTGCCTGTTGGGTCAAATTATAGACAAACATCTTGGGCGTAATCCCCTTCACTTCGATATGGCTAATCTGTTCACTCAAAGTTTTTGTATCGACATAAGCCTCAAAAAGTTTAAGACTTAGTTCAATTTTGATGGGGTTGTCGGCTGTAATATAAGACCGCATAGCACTAACCTGAGTAGCGGTTTCGTAAGTACCGGCCTCAACGGCTAAAATCGGAATGGTACGGGGTAGACCGTCAAGCAAGCGTTTCACTGAGTCGGCAGGACGCAAATCGCTGGTCAGCAAAATTCCCGCTAACTGCGGGTAGTTGTGGGATTGATGGGCTTGCAAAGCGCTCAAAATCAGGTCGCCTCGGTCGCCGGGTGTAATTAGCAATGCCTTTTCCGACAACCGAGGGAGATAGTTTTGCAGTTGCATAGCAATCACCAAATACCGATAAGCCAAATTATCCAGATGATACCGCCCATACAACACTTTGGCCTCTAAATGGTCGGCAACCTCTTTGACAGTTGGACTGCTCAAAATCTGGTTATCGGGGATGACATACACAAATTCGTCGGCGGTGGGTAAACTATAGGTCAGCCGCTTTAACAAGTCGGCTACCTCATCCTGTTTGGCTCGGTTGATGATTGTACCGACAATTTGACACTCATGCTCCAAAAAGGAATCGACTGCAATACGGATGGTGTTGATGGTCGCATTAGCATCTCGATTAGCCGCACTACCGATAATTAATACTGGACAGCCTAAATTTTTGGCGATTTCGGCGTTACTGGTAAAATCAAATTCAGAATCAGATAGGTCTGAACCAATACAAAGCACAAAATCGCACTTGCGTTGTAAGGCCTTAAATCTATCAATAATCCGATCCATCACTTCGTTATACCGACCTTGAGCCAATAAATCGGCCATGTGGCGACGGCGAAAAGCGTAGGTGTCTTCGTAATGTAGGTCAAGCTGAAAATGGGTCAGAAGTAGGTCAATATTTTTATCGTGCTGATGAGATGAACGCCCATTGATGACCGGTCGAAAAATACCGATTCGGCGAGTTTTACGAAGTAGTAACTCGGTTAGCCCCAAAGAGATAAGAGATTTACCACAGTGGGGTTCTGTGGTGGTGATATAAATTGATTTGGTCATTACGACCTCCTAAAATGATGATACAGCCTAATGAGGGTATTATAGATTCTACTATTTTAACGATAAATGTTACGAATGAGTTACATTAGAGTTGTTCGGGAATAAAGAAGTGCAAAAGCTGATTACTTTTGCTAGAGGCAAACATGCAAAAGCAATCAGCTTTTGCACTCCGTAGACCCAGAATTTGAGTTTTTATGCGATGATAAGTTGTTGCCGAACAGGTCTATTATGTAACAAAAAAGAGACTATCGTTATCGGATAGCCTCTTTTTTGTTGTATGGAATGAGCATTAATTAACGTGTGCAGTTGGCGCGTCGGCTTTCAGCCAGCATGTCGGCTGGAAGCCAGTAGCTCTCCAGTCAAACGCGCAATTTATTTAATCCCGATTCCATGTTCTGTCCTTTAAACAAATTTATGCAAAAATGATAGTTTGTGTCATCATGGTAGAATGATAATAATCCAAAAAACTGTCCAAGAGACCATAAACAACCTAACAAACTGGAAAATCTCTGTTTATTGGGTGCAACATTTACGGAACTTGTTGGCTCAACCCTTTGACCAAAGAGCCATTGAGTTGTTGGGCTGTACCTGACCTTTTATTACCTTTTTAAAATATTACTTTTTCTTACTTTGGTTTCAATCAAAGTTCTTTTTGGCTATCTAAATCTTGTTTATTTATCCATAACCAGAGGTGTTACACCATGAATTAACCTTATCTGTTCTGATATCCCGGTCAACTCTTAAAACACTTTTGTCATCCTACACTGTAGCGGCTTGCAAATAACTGGCATCTTGTTTTTTGAGTATTATTTGACACATCTGTGACTTTTTGTAACCATTTTTAATCGGTCAGTATTGTTTCAACATCATCTTGACCACCACAGGATATTTTGATAATCAAAAAAAGCCAGATTCAAAGAATCTGGCTTTTAATAAGCAGGTATGTTTTGTTTAAAGAGTATCGTCGCTAGAAAAGATCAAACGGTTCGGCATAAGTACTTGGAGATAGAGAGTTCAATAATGCAACATAGTCACCTAACAGGATTATAAAAAAGAATATCACAAAAAGAAACCCTAATCCTGCATAAGCCCATATAACATGGTCATTATACTTAACATGCATAAAGTAAAGTACAACCAATGAGGTTTTTACCGCGGCAATTATAATCGCTCCCATCATGTGCAATGCAGGGGAGATAGGCATAAAAGAAACAGTCACTGTTGCCGCAGTCAAACATAATAGTGCGACCAGAATTATCACATAGGTTTTAATTGGAATAACATGATGCTCCATTTAGTGTCCTCCTAAAGAATGGTAACGGTCAATAAGATAAAATAAAGGGAAGAGGAAAATCCAGACGATATCGACAAAGTGCCAGTATAGACCGAACATCTCAATGGGAACATAATATTCAGGGGAAAAATGGTCTTTCCAACTGAGCCACATCAGTACTAGAATAATTCCGGCTCCAACAACCATATGAAGCGCGTGAAACCCAGTTAGAATAAAGTAAAAGCCATAAAAAACAGAAACCTGTGTTTCAAAATCGGCATAGTTAATTGGAGCACCAGATGAAGCAGATAAAGGGACATGATCAGCCCCTTCACTATAAGTACCAAAGCTACTGGAGGTTGTCCATTCAAAGTTATAACCGGGGATTAAATTATTCTGATATTTATCGTTATATTCATACCCTTTAACCCCCAAGAAGACCCCACCAAGAAGCAGAGTTGCAACCATAAACTGTACCAAGCGGTCTTTTTGACCGAGTTGAGCGGCCCGTACTGCTAAAGCCATAGTAAAACTACTTCCTAACAAAACAACGGTGTTGAAAGTACTCATATAAATATTGAGATGGTTACTAGCATCAACAAAAGCCTCAAAAAATTTATAACGGAAGACAAAATAGGCCATAATCATGCCGCTAAAGAACATAATCTCTTGTACCACAAAGGCCCACATTCCAAGGGTATATGTTTCATGTTGTTGGGTCAAATCATCAAACTGATGGCGTATTTCGGGGTGATGATTGCCTGAGTGCCCATCAAGGGCATGACCTGCTACACTCATATTGGCTCCTAATAATCTAATATTAAATGTTACCCGCTTCCACTGCGGGTGTGTTTATCGTTTTTTGTGATGCGGTTTGATATGAAACATCACGAGCTGGTGTTTTGTAATCATAGGCTTCTTGGGTAACGATAGGGGTTTTTTCAAAGTTGAATTGAGATGGAGGAGAGGTTGTCTCTTCCCATTCTAAACCTTTCGCTCCCCACGGATTAGGACCAGCAACCTTCCCATAAAAGAGGGAGTATGTTAGATAAAATAAAGGCAAAAGAAAACCAATAGCCAGTACAGAAGAACCCATAGTAGACATGACGTTCCAAATCTGCCATTCAGGGGCAAATGAATAGTCATGATACCGACGGGGCATCCCTAAATAACCAACCACAAATTGAGGAAAAAACGTCAGATTAAACCCGACAAAAATCATAATTGCAGATATTCTTCCCCACATTTCAGAGTACATCCGCCCCGTGATTTTAGGCCACCAGAAATGTAAGGCGGCCATATAAGCCGTTGTAGCAGAACCAACCATAACATAATGAAAGTGAGAAACCACAAAATATGTATCATGCAGATGAACGTCTGCGGCTAAGGAGGCTAAGAGAACTCCTGTTATGCCACCAATAACAAACAATCCCATAAAAGCCATAACGTATAGCATAGGTGTTTGCATATAGATACGGCCTTTATACAAGGTGGCCGTCCAGTTAAATACCTTAATCGCTGATGGGATAGCAACCACATAGGTGATTAAGGAGAAAAGCATGCCTGCATAAATCGACTGTCCACTCACGTACATATGGTGTCCCCAAACGAGAAAACCGAGTAGGGCAATTGCCATGCTAGAAAAGGCGATAAATTTATAACCAAAAATTCGTTTACGGGAAAAACAGGTGATAATTTCACTAACCACTCCCATACCGGGTAAAATCATAACATACACGGCTGGATGTGAGTAAAACCAGAAGAGATGCTCAAATAATACTGGGTCACCACCTAAAGCGGGGTCAAAAATACCGACCCTAAACACTCGTTCAATAACGACTAAAACGAGGGCTATGGCTACTACAGGGGTACCTATAATCATGATTAGGCTGGCCGCATAATGCCCCCAAACATATAAGGGCAAACGGAACCAAGTCATACCGGGGGCACGCATTTTATGGATGGTAGCAATAAAATTAATCCCCGTAAAAATGGAAGAAAATCCAGCAAAAAAGGCGGCGATAATTGTAAGAACTACATATCCATTAGCAAAACTGGTACTAAGAGGAGCATAAAACGTCCATCCTGTATCAACCCCACCTAACACCACAACCGTCACAAATAGGGTTGCAGATAAACTATAGATATACCAACTAACCAGATTCAGGCGAGGAAAGGCTAAATCTCGTGCCCCAATCATAATCGGAATAAGAAAGTTTCCAAATGTGGCTGGGATTGAGGGGATTAAGAACAAGAAAATCATCACCGCGCCGTGAGCAGTAAAGGCTCGGTTATATACTTCAGAACTCACCAAATCGCCCCGAGGAGTTAAAAGCTCTAGGCGAATTAAAGCGGCAAAAAGTCCACCCACAAAAAAGAAAATACTAATTGATATAAGATATAAAATAGCAATCCGTTTGTGGTCTTTGGTTAACAGCCAAGACAAAACACCATATTCAACATTAAAATAATGTTTTTCTGGTATTGTAGCTCCTTCAACAATCCGTGGCATCTGATCGATGGGATTAGTTTGAACAGTCATGTAACCACCTTTCCAATATTTATTACAATCAATCTCTTTATTTCAAAGAGTAATAAACTCAATATATTATACTATACAACGTCATTATTACTAGCTTAGTCATCGGAAACTGCTGATGCTTCTGAAACCGATGATGCTGGTGACGGTGCTGATACTTCTGAAACCGATAATGCTGGTTAAGAACAAGAAAATCATCACCGCGCCGTGAGCAGTAAAGGCTCGGTTATATACTTCAGAACTCACCAAATCGCCCCGAGGAGTTAAAAGCTCTAGGCGAATTAAAGCGGCAAAAAGTCCACCCAC
>JAUCGA010000091.1 GCA_030377865.1 Anaerolineales bacterium HSG25
TAACTTATCATCTCATAAAAACTCAAATTCGAGGTCTGCGGAGTGCAAAAGCATCTTGCTTTTGCCAGAGATAAACATGCAAAAGCAAGATGCTTTTGCACTCCTTTATTCCCGAACAACTCTAATATTATTTCATTACCCCACAAACTATTTTAGCTTAAACTAATATTTAACCTGATTAAACGCGTAGAGTCTATTGCTGATAAAATTTTTGTTTTCTGAGAAAAGAATTTGGCTCTTTGGGGCTTTCCGTGCAAACATCATGATTGTGTCATCATCTTCCCGCAAGTTTGAAATTTGCGGGAAGATTGCCCCATAAAAGTATTTCAATTCAGGACTTACTACCCGACAAGATGTTTAGTTTAGGCTAACTATAGAATAATATCTGACAGGATTAACAGAATTTACAAGATTAAAAGCAAAAAATCCTGTTAATCCTGTTAATCCTGTCAAAAAAATCTTTTTTCTAATCAAAATGTCGGGTACCAAGATTCAGGATACAGTTTCGAGTTGCACGGAATTTACCAGAGAACCAAGAATTTTTTCTAGTGAACGATACATCTACCATCACAAAGTACATACTTAAAAAATATGTATCGAATTAGGTGCCCTTATGTTAAAATACCTTGGAAATAAACCCGAAGAACCTAATAAGCCTGAGGCTAAATCTGTTGAAGATACAAACGATGCAGTTTTAGAAGAACGGCCTACAACTGAGGAAGTACTTTCTCAGATGCCGGATGACGCGTTACCAAGTGGCCTCGAACAGGCTAGAGAACCAGCCTCGAGTAATGAGGAATTGAGTGTCGTCCACCAAAAACTGGCTCGGGCCGAACAGCGTATCACCTATTTGGAGCGTATCGTCAAAGTCAGTCAAATCCTAAACTCAACGTTAACGTTGGAGCCTTTATTACAGATTATAATCCAAGCGGCGACGGAGTTGATTAATACTGATGCCTGTTCAATTTTACTAATTGATAAAAATTCAGGGGAGTTACGGTTTGCCGAAGTAACTGGCGGTGTAACCGAAGCGTTGCGAGACGTATCGATTCCTCTTGATGATAGCATCGCCGGGTTAATTGTTCGTACTGATAAACCGTTTCTAATTCGTGATGTACGAAACGACCCTCGCTGGCATGACAAAATAGACCATACAATTGACTTTGAGACAAAGTCGATTTTAGGTGTTCCGCTTAAGGTTCGAGACCAAGTGATTGGAGCCTTGGAAGTTGTTAACAAGCGCTCTGAAGAAGGATTTACTCAGGATGATATTCAAATCGCCACAACTTTGGCATCTCAGGCCGCTGTGGCGCTAGAAAACGCTCGACTACTAGACGAGCTTCAAATTGCATACCGTAATCTATCAGAACTTGACCAGATTAAGAGCGACTTTGTCAGCATTGCCGCCCATGAACTTAGAACCCCCTTAGCCGTTATTCTTGGTTATGCCAACTTTTTACGAGAAAGCGTACAGGGGCAAGCCAGCGAACAACTTGAAATTGTGCTAGATAGCGCGATGCACCTACGAACATTGATTGGTGACATGGTCAATCTGCACCATATTCAAACCAACAAAGTACTATTAGATCGTTCTGTATTCTCTCTCCGCCAACTGATTTTAGATGTTATGGAAGAGTTCTCTGACCTTGTAAAGGGAAAGGGACAATCGTTAACCAAAAAATTCACTCCCACCGATGACCCACTTAATATTGATGGTGACCGTAAAAAGGTTTATCTGGTATTTGCTAACTTAATCTCAAACGCAGTTAAATTTACAGGAGAGAAAGGGCGCATCCACATCAACATTCAACTAAAAGGATATAAATATCATATTAATGTCATTGATACTGGTATTGGAATTGCGGAAGGTGATTATGAACGCATCTTTGACCAATTCCATCAAGTTGAGCCATCATTAACTCGTAACTATCAAGGTATGGGATTGGGTTTATCCATTGCAAAAGGCATGGTTGAGGTGCATCAAGGACGAATTTGGGTACAAAGTGTTGTCGGTAAAGGAAGTAATTTTAATGTTGTTCTTCCAAGTGCACCAGAACAATAAATTTTTTAAGGATGTAGTTTAACAAATTACATAACCACATAATGCCAGATATAATCGTAATTGGAGATATAAATATAGATGTTATTTTCTCAGTGCCCGGATATCCGATACCGGGTAGTGAGGCGGTTGCCTCTGCTGTACAGATGCACACCGGCGGGTCAGCCGTTAATACCGCGATAGCCCTAGCTAACATGGGCATGGATGTTGGTTTTGTGGGGCGAATAGGAGAAGATACATTAGCCAAACAGATATTGGATGATTTGAAAAACTCAGGGGTAGACTGCTCTCAGATTCAAGTCGACCCGAAGGTTAGTACCGGTCTGATATTTATCGCAGTCAGCGAAGATAGTGAACGTACCATGTTCAGTGCAAGAGGGGCAAATGCCTTTACCGAAGCCAAAGAGCTTGATAGAAACTATTTTACCGATTGTCGCTGGATTCATTTATCTGGTTACTCCTTTTTATCCTACCATCAATATCAAACCTTAAAATTGGCCCTAGATTTAGCCGAAAATTCTCGTTATACCCGTGTTAGCTTAGACATTGGTACCGAACCTGCCACGCAAGCCAAACCCCAAATATTAGAACTCCTGCCCCGCATCGACATCATATTTCCTAACGAAATTGAACTAGCCTTATTAGCCGATGGACGTGGCCCCGATGAAGCATTAGACTATTTATTAAACGAGCAAAAAGCAAATGCCATAGTCGCCAAACATGGCCCTAAAGGAAGCATGCTGGCCGTGGGTAACACTCGTATGAATATTCCGGCCTTTAATGTCGAGGCCAAAGATACAACTGGCGCTGGTGACAGTTTTAATGCCGGAATGGTGTTAGGCCGATTAATTGGTCTCAGTTGGGGAGCCTCCGTAGCTCTAGGCAATGCCTTTGGTGGACTAGCTACCCTTCAAAAAGGGGCGATAACGACCACCATTACCCGTAACACGGTGGTTAAATTGATTGAAAAGCATATGTTTGATAAAAGTTGGCAACCGTATCAAAATGATTTGACTGAATTGACTATGTATTTCGAAGAAGCCCTGTTTTAGCTCAGGAATCGGAAATTAATTTGTGCAGTTCATCGTGAGAGTGGTTCAATCTTTAAGATTGAACCACTCTGGAGTACGCAACTTATTTAGACCACATTACTCTGCAATTAAGGCAATTCCAAGAAAATAAATCTCCCAAATTGAGCTAAGTCTCTACCCCCCTCAGTCCCCCCTGCTAGGGGGGAAGCGGCTCCTCCCCCTAGCAGGGGAGGCTGGGAGGGGGTAGAGTGTCACAATGGTTTTGGGAGGTTTTAAATTCTGGAACTTCCTAACGCCGATCGCCAATCAGGATAGGCTGGATTTGGCAATAGCTCTTGCCGCAGGCGAGTTATATCATACTGAATTGGTGGATTTGACAACGGATCGGTGAAAATAGGGGCTGGCAAAGCCAACTGCTCACAAGCCTCGACAAAAAACTCACCTCGAGTGGGACATGGCGGGGTAACTGTCACATAAACCGAATGGGGATTATCATGCTGAAAGGCGTTAATCAACACCGTTGCCAAATCATCATAATGGATGAGAGCCATTGTTTTATTGGCTGGCCCCGGACGAGGTGCGCCCCGTTTGGCAATCGCATGAGCTGGGCCTCTGGTTGGGCAATATAGCCCTCCGGCTCGCATAATTACGCCTCTATCACCCCCCCAATCGACAAACTGTTTTTCAGCATTGGCAATACTTAACGCCCGTTTATCTTGACCGACGGGCGTTTTTTCATTAATCACGGTTTCTGTTGGTATAACCCCATAATAACCCGTAACGCTAATAAAAACTGTTCTAAATGGTACAGAATTGCCCGTTTGTTGTAACCGCTCCACAGCCTGTTGTTGTGTTTTATGCCCCGGCAGGGCTAAAAGCAACATATCCTCTGTCGTTAGTATCGACTCTGGCGAATCGAGCCAAGGCTCAATTCCATGCTGAACCAAGTCCGCATGACGATGCGTTGTCTGCGTAACAGCTATGGCTTTTCCCCCTGCCAAGACCCACTGCCGAGCAACTCGGCGCCCTAATGTTCCAGCTCCCCAAACAATTAAACGACGCATACGATTCTCTCCTGTAGAGTTTAGTTGACATAATCTTTTAACACCGTTATAATATTATGTCAAATTGGAACGATGATTCTACGACTTATCTTCAAGGAGGCTCACGCTTCTTGTGGTGGTCAAGATGATGTTGGAGTGCAATGGGTTCATCCATTGCTTTTGGCAACGGCTAAACCCGTTGCACTTCGTTTTCAACATCAAACTGACCACTATAGAGGCTCACACTTCTTTGCAGATTAGTTCAACAACTAACACAGGCGGCTCTGACCATGCGCGGCTGGAAAACGTGGCAAAATGCCCTTTTTTTAATCTATCTACTTTTGCTAAACGGGATCGTTTATGTGGCTTTGATTGCGTTCTTTTTTCAGGATGATGTTGAACGTTGGTTATGGGCAGAACAATCCTCGCCCGTAGCTGTCGTAACCACCCCTCCCTTACCTGCGACGGTGATAACTGAGGAAAATCTGCCTATGATAGAACCGTCACCAACCGCACTATCCATCACTATTCAACAAAAGAATACCCTAGCTACGCCAACAAGTACCAAAGTTATTGGCAATTCGGTTGACAAAGTATCTCAGCTTGATGTTACTCCTTCGCCAAGCGACATATTACCCCCGACTGATACGCCCATGCCGACGGTCACACCGACCGACAGTCCTACCGCGACACCAACTCATACCAGCAGTCCTACCGTCACACCATCCCCCACAAAAACCGCAACCCAAACTCCCCTGCCGACACCAACTCACACAAAAACGGCAACCAGTACTCCAACGGCTACACCATCACCGACACACACACAAACCCCAACCAAAACGCCAACCAGTACTCCCCTACCGACAAGTACAGCAACTCACACGAAAACGCCGACATCATCACCAACCAAGACCGCGACCCATACCCGTACTCCCACACCCCGCCCCACAAAAACGGCAACCAGTTCTCCGACTGACACTGCCACACCATCGCCAACGTACACCCAAACTCCGACTCGAACCGCGACCGCTCCAAAAGCTACTGTTTTTCAAGCCAGTCAAACAAACGGTGTCGCCGTCGCCGCGGCCAACATGCCAAATACAGCACATCTGCCCGATGCTGAACCAGCCATCAAAACCGAGAGCAGTCTCCTTAAGGCCATCCCTTTAACGAACAATAGCGTGGCTCTAAGTTGGCAGGCTACTCAAAAACAGGCTACCTATCAAATTTATAGTGACATGGGGACAGGCTATGGCGTATATCTTTATAAGAACTCAACCAGTCAACCCGCTTTTTTAGATCAATGGGTTAGGCCGGGTTCGACCTATCAATACCGAGTTAGTCAACCAAATCAGGTCAACCAGTCCAGCAATGGTCAGAAATTGATTGCACATCAGGCTCAGGTGACAACTCTCGGTCAGTTGAGGCAACAGGAACCAAGCACAATTAGCTCAACCAGAGCGATTATTCCTGCTCCGACGGCTCTTCCGCCTGATGCGGTGCTATTGGGCTTGACCAGTGATAATACATACATTGATAACTTTAACACCATGCATATTGTGGGCGAGGTACGGAACGACTCAAATCTTGAGGTGAGTCAGGCCAAAATAGCCGTGACCTTTTATGACGATACGGGTACAGCCATTGGTACGACGGTGGGTCAGCCATTTTTAAGTATGATTCCCGTTGGAGGAAGCGCACCCTTTAGAATCACCCTTAGCGAACCAGAGAATCTGCACACCTATAGTATCCGAGCCGTGGGGCGCTCGGTGGCCTCCTCAAAAAGTCAGGCTCAACTACGAATTGTTGAGGAGCGACGCTATGAGGATAATATTGGATTTTTACATATTAAGGGAGTAGTTGAAAATATAGGGCAGTATGTCTCTCATCACACACAAGTAGCAGTAATTATCTATGGTCGGGATGGACGGGTTATCAACGTAGCCTTTGTTACCGCCGAGCCACCGGTCTTATCACCGGGACGACGGGGAAGCTACGATGTCACCTTTACCTATTATCCCCGATATAGTACTCAGCAAGTTATTCCATTTGAAAAGTAGCGTTTATTCGTCATGAGAGTGGTTCAACGTAAATATTCAGTGAACTCGCCAGAATGAGCGTCAGAAACCCGATTTCTCAAAGAAATCGGGTTTCTAGGGCGGTGTGTACCCGTTACCCATAACAGGCGGGTGTATACCCGCCAAATACCCGTTGCGATTACATAATCGCAACGATCAGGACATGGTATTTTGGTAAAAATAACAAACTCGCCAGAATGAGCGTCAGAAACCCGATTTCTCAAAGAAATCGGGTTTCTAGGGCGGTTTTACTGAACTTTTACTTTCAATCAGCGTCTTAATATTGGTAGCCCAGATTCAAAAAAGCCGGACGAATTTAATCGTCCGGCCTTTTTTTCACGCATCACGCATCACGTTTCACGCATCACGCATCACGTTTCACGCATCACGCATCACGTTTCACGCTTTACTTAGCGACCTTTGGCCGATACACCTTTTTCTTCCAGAGCGACTTGGGCCGCGGCTAAACGGGCAATTGGTACTCGGAAGGGGGAGCAACTGACATAATCTTGGCCGATTTTGTGACAGAAGGCCACAGAGGATGGGTCGCCACCATGCTCACCACACAGACCAACTTCTAGGTCAGGACGGCTAGATTTACCTTTGGCAATGGCAATTTTCATCAGTTCGCCAACTCCGTTTTGGTCAAGGCTTTGGAAGGGGCTAACTGGCAGAATCTCATCTTCGATATATTTAGGAATGAAGCTACCTTCCACATCGTCACGAGAGTATCCGAAGCAGAACTGGGTTAAATCGTTGGTTCCAAAGGAGAAGAACTCGGCGACTTCGGCCACTTTATCAGCGGTCAGAGCGGCTCGAGGAATTTCGATCATGGTTCCAAACTGATAGTAGACCTCAACCCCTTTTTCTTCCATGACAGTTTTGGCGATGGATTCCAATTGTGGTTGAATCACTTTTAATTCGTTGACGTGACCGACCAACGGAATCATGATTTTCGGTTTCGGATTTACGCCATTTTTCTTGACGTTACAAGCGGCTTGCATAATCGCGCCGACTTGCATCTTTACGATACCGGGCATCATCACGCTGAGACGAACTCCACGCAAACCCATCATGGGGTTGCTTTCGTGCATCGAGTGGATAGTGTGCAGTTTGTCTTCTTCGTCGTCGGTACGGTCGGTTTTAGCCTCTAAAACCTCTTCCAACCCTTCCAAGAACTCATGCAGAGGCGGGTCAATCAGACGAATGGTAACAGGCAGTCCGTCCATCGCGGTAAAGATACCTTCAAAGTCGCTACGTTGGAACGGTAACAGTTGGTTCAGGTACTGTTCGCGGTCGGCTTCGTCTTTTGCCAAAATCATCTGTTGCACAATCGGCAGACGCTCTTCTTCAAAGAACATATGCTCAGTACGGGTCAGACCAATTCCTTGAGCGCCAAAGTCAAGCGCACGTTTGGCATCATCAGGATAGTCGGCGTTGGTCCAGACTTCTAGTTTGCGGAACTCATCGGCCCATGACAGCAGGGTAATGAGGTCAACCTCTTTTCCAAATTCTGGGGTCACAGCCGGAATTTTTCCGACAAATGCTTCACCTGTACCACCATCAACGGAAATGTACTCGCCTTCTTTGATGACGATGCCGTTAGATGCTGTAAATTGGCGATTTTTCTGGTCGATTTTAATATCACTCGCGCCGACTACACAAGGTACACCAAACTGACGAGCTACCACGGCGGCGTGGCTGGTTGCGCCACCTTCGCTGGTTAAAATACCACGAGCGGCCAACATGCCATGCACGTCATCGGGACGGGTGAACGGACGAACCATGATTACATCTTTACCTTCATCTGCCCACTCTTTGGCTAAATCGGCATCAAAAACAACCATTCCAACTGCGGCTCCAGGCGAGGCGTTGACCGCTTTGGTCAAACGATTACCTTCACCAGAGGCAGTATTTTTGGCTTCAATATCAAACTGTGGGTGAAGTAGGGTATCGACCTGCTCAGGAGCTACTCGTAACACGGCTTGCTCTTTGCTAATCAACCCTTCATTCGCCATATCAACCGCAACTTTAATGGCCGATTTAGCGGTTCGTTTGCCGTCACGAGTTTGGAGCATCCACAGTTTACCTTGCTCAATGGTGAACTCCATGTCTTGCATTTCATGATAATGGCCTTCCAGTTTGTTACAGATGTCAACAAACTCTTGGTAAACGTCCGGCATATCCTCTTTCAGTTTGCTGATATGTTCGGTGTTACGGATACCAGCCACCACGTCTTCCCCTTGAGCATTCATAAGGTAGTCACCATAAAGAATGTTCTCTCCGGTAGAGGGGTCACGGGTAAAGGCCACACCTGTTCCAGAGTTGTCGCCCATGTTACCAAATACCATGGTGACCATGTTGACTCCAGTGCCAAGGTCGTGCGGAATACCAGCCGCATTACGATAGTCGTAAGCACGTTTAGCATCCCAGCTATTAAAGACGGCTTGGGTGGCTAATTTAATCTGCTCGACGGGGTCTTGGGGGAAGTCGATTTCAGTTTCTTGTTTGAAGATTTGTTGGAATTGTTGGGTCACTTCTTTCCACTGCTCGGCATTAAGTTCGGCATCGGTTTTTACATCGGCATTGTCACGAGCATCGGCCAGCACCTCTTCAAACAGGTCATCATCAACACCCATCACCACACTACCAAACATTTGAACCAAGCGACGATATGAATCGTAAACAAATCGAGGGTCACCGGTTAACTTCACCATACCTTCAGCTACAGCATCGTTCAAGCCAATGTTCAGCACTGTGTCCATCATGCCGGGCATAGAGAACTTGGCTCCAGAACGACAAGATACGAGCAAAGGACGCTCGGTGTCACCAAATTTTTTGCCAGTTTGCTCTTCCAGAGCTTTTAACGCGGCCAATTCTTGATCCCATAATCCTTCGGGGAACTCATGTCCGCCCGCAGAATAAGCGTTACAAGCTTCTGTGGTCACTGTAAAACCGGGTGGAACCGGCACACCAATTCGACTCATGTCAGCCAAGTTGGCTCCTTTGCCACCTAACAAAGAGCGGACACCTTCCCAACTCCCTGCATGTTTTTCAGCTTCCTCAACCTCGCTATAGAGGTATACCCATTTTGTACTCATTATTAATTTATTCTCCTAAATCAAAATATTTAAAACTGAGAAATAAGTCAGATAGGAAAATGGAAATTAGATTATGTTGACATTTATTTCTCAATTGAATCTGTAGATTATTGCCTAACTTCCAAATCTAACCGCATTAATTATATTCCATTGGGCGGTTTTGGCAAGGTTGAACTTTGTGAGAAAGTGCCGTTTATAAGGCAGGCTGATTCTGAATTTAACCGTCTCGTATCTTGACCAAATCCCTTCCTCACTCTATCATGGTAAATAATAAACAGGCAAGATTATTTTGGACAATATTGGGAGATTATCATGAAATCGTTTCGTTTAAAAAATATAAAATCATTTGAAGATACGGGGGAGATAGAGCTAAAACCGATTACGGTGTTTGTTGGCCCCAATAGTTCCGGTAAAAGTAGTTTATTGCGCTTTCCGGTTGTTATTAGCCAAACCTATCTGGATGACGCGATAGCGCCGATTATTTTTCATGGTAAATATGTTGATTATGGAAACTTTGATGATGTCGTTCATGACCATTCGGGAGATACGGTAAATTTTGAAATAACATTTGATTACTTAAAATTGACACATTTCTTGAGATATACAAACATGGCAAGTGCATTGCGACATGCCTTTAGAGAAAAAAGTCTAACAAAGTCAGTAAAATTAAATATAACTACTAGGAAGAGTAAGCGTAATATAAACGTACATCAGTATACAATCACTATCGGCACAGAAAAATTTTTTTCTTTGAAAGAAACAAATGATGGTTATCAAATTAATTTATACTACTTATTTTTTCAGAAGGGTATGTCTAAGCTCGATATACCCATAACTCTTCCAGTACACAAACTTACATTTGAAAAATTTATTATAGAACGACGTTCATGGAGAAGAGCAATATCAAGAGCTATAGAAAAAAAAGCCCATGATAAGTTCAATTATTCCAAAAATCAGCTTTCAGCTATTTCTGAATTTTTAACCCCTTCACTAAGTCGTTTTTTTCATAAACCTACTGATGATTTAATATCTGAATTATCAGAAAAAGATAAGGAGGTTGTAGAATACTTAAACAAGGTGTGGGAAACATTATTTGCAATTGAAGCGATTTCTAATGCATTGGATAGATATCTAAATCATTTTAGTCAAAATATGAACTATATTGGCCCGTTTAGAACAGACCCGAAAAGGAACTATCGTCAATCTGAAAGTTTGTATGATTATGTAGGTAAAAATGGTGAAAATGTTAGTATGTTATTAAGACAAGCGGAGCGAGATCAACATCCCCTGTTTAAGAGAGTCTCGAACTGGTTTTCGGAGGCAATGGGCTACCAGATTGGTATTGATGAGATTCCCGAAAGTAATCTGTTCAAAATAAAAGTTTATTCTGAGCAAAAACCCAAGGGCGATAATCTGATTGATGTGGGGTTTGGTATCTCGCAGATTTTACCGATCGTAACGCAGTTATATTATGACAAACAACAAGACAATGAAAATCGCTCTCGGTTATATAGTCGCTATTCACCACAGACATTTGTGATTGAACAACCTGAAATCCATTTACATCCCCACGCTCAAGCGGAGTTGGCGAATCTATTTGTGGAAAGAATTTTAATCGCACGAATACAGAAGGACAATACGCCCCAAATCCTCATCGAAACCCATAGCGAACATTTGATTAGACGGTTGCAAAGTCTGGTGGCGAATCCAGAGGTAGCTTTTACCGCTGAGGATGTGTCAATCTATTATGTCGAAATGGATAAAACAGGCACTTCTCATGTACAAAAAATGAACATGAACGAATCTGGTCAATTTATTGAACGTTGGCCCTCTGGTTTTTTTGACAAAGGATATTTACTGAGCAAAGAGTTAGCCCGTAATGCCAGCAAAAAGGCCGCCGCATGAAGCTAGATATCACCCTCTGCCATTCGATTTTAGCCTACTGTTTTGCCAATCTCGATCATTATGAGCGGCAAAACAGGGCGCGATACCTACTCGATGAGATACGTAAGCGACGGATTAACCTGAATGATGATTTGCAGGTCTATTATGAGGTCTATTTTGAAACCCATCACTCAGATTTACTCGAGGACTATCAACAATGGTTTGCTAATCAGGTCATCTATGCCGACTATGTAACGTTTGTACCCAATAATCTATCCAACACGGAGATAGATTATTTTGTTAATGACGATTATTTGAGAACATTATTAAACATTACACGCTTAAACCAAGATAAAATCGTCTTTTCTGAACTACTAAGCAGTTATGATCAGGCTCTAAAAAACATGGGTATCCTGCAACTTAATATCGCTAAGATATTAGATCGAAATGCCAACAACTACTATAACGATTACCATTTCCCCATCACCCGAAAACGTATTATCGCCGAGCAGTCGAGCCGCAAATTAAGCAACTGGTTAAAACGAATTATCCAGTCTGAAACCGATTTTGAAATCATAGATAATTATATTTACACTGAACGGAATAATTTCAAGCGTTATTTTCTGCCTCATGTTCAACATGGAGCCGTCTTAAAAATCTATACAATTTCAGATCAACGCGTACGCGTATCAGTAACCGATCTAATCCGTGAGTTTTCTAGCCCTGATTACGCCAATTGGCAGATCGAACTTTACCTCGTTCAAAGTACACGGCATCAACATGCTAGAAACATCCTCACCAATAACTATTTTATACAGCTCGAAAAAGGCATGCGAATTTTCGGACGGAAAGGTCACACCGATCAATCAGACATTAACGTCGATTATCGAAAAAATATCACATCCACATCTATGCCTCGAATACATAAACGTTTGATTTGATAATGGTTCTCTGGTAGATTCCGTGCAACTCGAAACTGTGCCCTGAATTAGATACTTTGATGGGGCAATCTTCCCGCAAGTTTTAAACTTGCGGGAAGATGATGATACTCAGGTAATCTTTACACGATTATCACAAAATGAATGATGACTTACTTGACAAACTCTGTATATTGTGTTATTATGAATAGCATAACTACGATTTTTCGTAGTAAAGATAACTACAAAATCATTTATCGTAGTTTTGATTGCAATATTGAGATAGTTCTCTGTTTGATATAGGAGGGTGCGTAAGATGTTGAATGAATATCTAGAAAAGGTTGAATTTGATACCAGTAATCCAGAGGCTCGATGTGCCTGTGTACTAGTTTTGGATGTATCCGGTTCGATGCATGGTGAACCATTGAAGCAGTTAAATAATGGGGTACAAGCCTTTGAACAGGCGCTCAAAGAGGATGGACTAGCGGCCATGCGAGTTGAGATTGCGGTAGTAACATTTGGCAATGGAGTAAATGTCGAAAAGGATTTTGTTAGCGCGGGTCATTTTGAAGCACCACAACTCAGCGCTTCTGGTTTAACCCCTATGGGTGAGGCTATGAACTTGTCGTTAGACATGATTCGACAACGAAAAGATACCTACAAACAAAATGGGGTGGCTTACTATCGCCCTTGGATTTTCCTAATTACTGACGGTGTTCCAACCGACGAATGGCAATCAGCGGCACAACGAGTTCAACAAGCCGAAGCTCGTAAATCGGTGGCTTTCTTCTGTGTCGGAGTTCAAAATGCTGACATGAGTACCTTGTCAAAAATCACCTCTCGTCACCCTGTTAAGTTAAAGGGACTACATTTCCGAGAGATGTTCGTCTGGTTGTCACAAAGTTTAACCTCTGTTTCCCATTCTCAAGTAGGCGAACAAGTTCCATTGACCTCACCCGCTGGTTGGGCTGAGGTATAGGTGTTTATTGATGATAATTGATGTAGAATTGGGATTTTTTGGAGGAGGTTATCTTGACTGAACAAACAAACCTAGCAAAATCATGGCGTATTGTTGGAGCCTCAGCGATTGGGACGAGTCACACCAAATCGGGGGCACCATGCCAAGATTCTTTTGCCTATAAACATTTACCCAACAAGGGTTTAATCATCGCGGTCGCGGACGGTGCGGGATCAGCCCCAAAGTCAGATCAAGGATCACGCTTGATTGCCGATACCGCCGTCGAATCGTTAGCCCAACAACTTGACTCATCCCCCCCAACCGATGAAGAGGGTTGGCAAACAGCCGTTAAAACCGCATTTGGAACCGCTCAACAAGCGGTCTCAGATCAGCTTGACGATGACGAGTCGACCATGCGTGACTACGCGGCCACCTTGATGTTGGTGGCCCTGACTCCAGATTGGACGGTTGGCGGGTTGGTTGGCGATTCTGTCGCCGTAGTTATGGATGCGGATGAAGTGCTAACTATTCTTTGTACCCCGCAAAAAGGGGAATATGCCAACATGACCAACTTTTTAACTCAGGACAACGCCTTGGACATGTTAGATGTTGAAGTCTCTGCCGGAGGCGGGATAGGTGTGGCTGTATTTTCGGACGGGTTACAAAGCCTAGCGATTAATATCGCCCAGAACAAACCCCACGTGCCGTTCTTTAAGCCGCTTTTTGCCTTTACCGCCGCAGTTGAGGATAAGGATGAGGTCGATGCGGCCAAACAGTTAGCCGAGTTCCTTAACACTGATCGTTTGAATGAACGGACAGATGATGATAAAACGCTGGTGTTAGCCAAACAGATTTAGAGTAACGTTATGAGACAAACCAAAAGCGGGAAGGGATATCCTTTCCCGCTTTTTTAGTTACTTGTAGTGGTCAGCTTGATGTTGAGAAGTAACCAGTTTACGGAGCGTCGGCAGTCTGCCAACGCTCCATTTTCAACATCATCTTGACCACTACATAATATCTTACTACCCAACAAAAATTTTTAGCCTAAACTAATTAATACAGAGTTTTACAGAGGGACACGGAGTTTTGGCATTGGTCTTCGTTTGGGCCATACGAACAGGATGTGTGGAATGACACTGATTTTGGCGTGATTTAATCAGTGTCATTCCACGCATCCTGTTCGTAAATATTCAGTGAACTCGCCAGAAAGAGCATCAGAAACCCGATTTCTTTGAGAAATCGGGTTTCTAGAGCTACTTTACTGAACTTTTACTCCTGTTCTAAGATTGGCCGAAACAAAGACTATAGCCGGAATTTTTAAAAAAAGGTTTATTTTTTCTTTGTGTGTCTCCGTGAAACTCTGTGTTATCGTTTCAGAAGTTTATCATTTCAACATGACTAAAACAATATCTGACAGGATTAACAGAATTGACAGGATTACAAGCAAAAAAATCCTGTTAATTCTGTTAATCCTGTCAAAAAATACTTTTGATTTTATCAATATATCAGGTCATGAATGAAACGACAAACTCTTGTCGTTTTTAGCCTTTCTAAACCAATCTGTCGGGTAACAAGAGTAGTACAGGCAAAGCAATGAAAAACACTAAAACAATTGGATACAGTTCGGCAATTATATCTGTCACTCTTATGGGAACCCTGGGGGTCTTCATCAGAGAAATATCATCAAATGAGTATATTATTATATTTTCCAGATTTAGTTTCGGTTTACTATTCTTGATTTTCTATTTATTCCTAAAAAAGGATATTAGAAATATCAAAACCGCAAAGTTTTCGCCTTATTTGGCGATGACAGGTGTTTTGATGGCAATAACGACATTATGTTATATTAACGCAGTAAACAGTACCTCTCTGGCAAATGCCGTTTTTTTATTGTACCTTGCTCCTCTTATTGCCGTTGGAATAGCAACGGTTTTGTTAAAAGAAAAATTTACTTTGCTAAATGCAGGACTGCTGTGTTTAGCACTTTTAGGCATTTTGTTTCTTCTGGAATTTAACATCTCTTTCAATATCGACGAATCAAAGGGTTATTTATGGGGAATTGGTTCAGCAATCGGTTATGCCCTATACATTGTCTTAAACCGCAAAATTCCCGAAACTATTCCTCCATTAACTCGTGCCTTTTATCAATTTTTATTTGGGGTAATCGTGATATTGCCATTTCTCGACACCTCTCTTTTTAACGTCTCAACGAAAGATATTTACCTGTTAATTGCCGTCGGTTTTTTTCATGGATTCCTTGCGCTCTCTTTAGCCATAACCGCCATAAAAAACCTTAAAACAATTGAGTATGGTACAATATCTTATGTTGAGCCATTAGTTGCAACATTGATCGGATTCGCCTTTTACGCGGAGAGTTTGACATTGCTCCAGTTCATCGGATGTGCAATCGTGTTTTGTGGTGGAATGGTGCAAGTTGTTGCGACAAAAAACGGTTAATTATGTGGTGGTCAAGAGGATGTTGAAAATGGCGCGTTGTATGTAATAGCCGAACAAGATCACAGGTGCTTACGCAGGCGCATGCCCGTCGGCAGAGCATGCGGAACGAGATAGAACAACTCAAGCAGACGGTCAAAACCATGCAGGCTCAAATTGATGCTTTGGTCGATTTTACCGGCATGCCACCCGACCATAAACCGAAACGGGGGCGAGGTCGGCCACGGAAGACGTGATGCGTAATTCGTGTTGCGTGAGAGTTCGCTCGAAATGAACGAACCCTCACCTCAAACCAAACACATCACCCCATAACCAAATAGAGCAACGATAAGGCGCAGGTGAATCCCCTGCGTCTTGTTTTTTATAATACAATTAAAGGGAATTTTAGGCAAGGCTTGATACCTACTTCCCTTGGTGCAGGCATCCCCAACAAAAAAGAGGCTACCGTTACCGATAGCCTCTGATAAGTGAAATGTGATTACAGCAACGATTCTGGATCCACGCCCAACTCGCGCAGTTTGGCCGCTAACCGTTCCTTGGCCTCAGCTTCCATCTTTGCCTGAGTTTCAGCATATTGCAATTGAGTCTCAGCATGTTGCAATTGAGTCTCAGCATGTTGCAATTGAGTTTCAGTACGCAAATGGGCCAACATTTCTTCTCGGTTGCCCAATAACCGTTCACCTGTCGTTGCATTTAGTAGCTCTACCTCACGTTGGTCGGCACCAACCAAACCAATCAGAATGTTGGTTGTCTGGCTCAACAAACGCCCCTCACGGTCAGGACGAATATCTTGATACCGTCTCCCTCGAAGGCGATAACCGGTCAACTCAAACGGCTTGCGCTTATTTGTTCTACGCGGGTTGATAATGATATATTCTTCCACCCCAGCTCGTTCATAAATACTAACTTTTTTGGTATCGTCTCCTGGATAACCGGGGGACATAATCTCGATGATTAAACAAGGACAGGTACCATGTTTTTTGCAATCAAAACTACCTTCAATCGCCTTTTCATCCCTAATATTCGGTACTACCGATATATCGGGGAACGGTTCTAACAGACCCGGTATTCGCCACAACATCTTGGTGTCTCCCAACACCACGATATCGGGTCGGTCGTTAAAATGTTTCTCCAATTTATTACACAATGTTTTTGCCAATCCAAAATGTTTGGGACCTTGAGGCATCTGGTCTCCCTCCTGTGGATTAAGAAAATCTTCTGGGCTGAGTGGGATATCATGGTAAACTACCTCCCCGTTGGGGCCAATCTTCTCAATCCGGCGCCAGCCATGAGGAAACTGATCCACGGTGGGAAGAACCTCTACTTTTTGGGGACGAAGTTCGGTCAATATACCTGCATCTGCTGGTTTGGTTAAAACGGTCATAATAACCTCCTTAATGACTCTATAAAATCAACATGTTCCGATAAAATCGACTCTGACTGGATATTGGGTAATAATCGACTTGGTAATAGTTGTAAACTCATAACATTTACCTCTATAAGGAGATTGTATTGAGGCGATTGAGGATGTCAACTCATCTCGAATCAATGGTTCAGCGGCTACCTCAAAGATATCGGCTACCGATATGACATCGTGAAACTTCCCACAACCCTTGCCCCATTTTAACACAAACTAATCTGTTACACCAAAGCACTACCCATCCAACTCCAACTCACCCCGCCGAATCAATGGTTCAGCGGCCACCTCAAACTCATCAGCAATTTTAAGCACCAAGAGCTAATCACGCATAAACGTCGCATAAACCTCATCTCTTTCAAGCCAAGCCAGATCAAAGTCACCATGAGAGACACGTATCGGAGCCTCAGCAAAAGCAGGGTCATTAAGATGAATATAATCGCTATCTAACCCAATCACAACAACCGCATGGTCACCAGTTTCATTCCAGTAAGGTAGTTCACTTGTTCTTACAAAGGCAACACATGGACGTTTATTGGTCAAATGGTTATGGAGTTCTTCTAATGTTCCCTGTTTGTAGATAACCGTAAGCCCTAATTTCTCAAGTTGGCGAATGTTAGCCGAGGAGGTTCCAAACCATTTGACTTGAAGTAATTTCAAAAGTTGCTCATAGGCAGTGGGGAGACCTAAGTAAGTTAGAACCATAGCGGCACAGGCGGCCAGACAATCGCCGCTACCACGTTGCTGTATATGGGGAATGGGCAAAGTAACAGAATCGATTTTCAATCAATTTACCTCTAGAAAGGGCGCAACAACCAAAGTTGGTTGCTCTTTTTCAGGTGGGGTAACATTTGGTGTCGGAAGCATGTTTTTCACTAAATATTCCGAATCAGGGGAAAGATGTTTTGGTTTATACGGTGGTACGTGAGGTTCTAACTTCTCAAGATTTTGCTCAATCGCTGTTTTACATTTCGGCAAGTCGCTCATTTGACCCGTTTCAACATCAACATCTACCGTGCCAACTTGACCTAGTCTACCCGTATGAGGAAAACTAATCCATGCTGGTACCCGCCACACAACCCGCTCACCGATGACGAGACTAGGTAAATCGGCTCCAATGAGATAACTAACTTCATCTAGTAACCAACGGTCAACCAGACGTTGTGCTTCTTTTGCGGTTATTTTTATCTCAAATGATCGGCTAACGTTAATCTCAATTTTCCCCTTATCGGGAACAGTGTATGTATCAAAAATAATTGTCATAAGATTCACTCCCTAATAGCGCTATCCATCCAATTCCAACTCATCCCGCATCAACGGGTCAGCGGCCACCTAAAATACATCAAGTTGCCTCATCTATAGATGTTTAGATAAATATTTTCAGCCATCACCTTCCCGCAAGTTCTAAACTTGCGGGAAGGTTGGCCTTGAATTGAAAACTATTATCTGAAAGACTGTATCAAGAT